>NZ_JAQTZU010000003.1 GCF_028687615.1 Methylovulum sp. | reverse complement strand
CCGCTTTACCTGGGTTTCTTTGAGTTTGTGCATAATGTCAGGCGGCGTGGGCGGGCATTATTGGGTTCGCTCTTGGATGCTTTGTTGCAACCAATGGCATGCCCTCAAAACCCACTATGAGCCTTTTAATTTAGCCAGAAAACCTATTTATAAAGTAATTCGTAGATCAAAAAGCAATTATCAATAATAAATTCCCACATCAAATTAAGCTAGGTTTACGTTGTGTGGCTGGGTCTAGCCTTGACATTCAAAATTGGATTGATGACTTTATGGCTAACTCAATAACATACGCTTCACTTCTTCCTTATAGTTCATAAATTTATAAATGACGCTATGATCAGTAAATTTGCTAACGTGCCAGTAGATCAAGACACGACAATCATTGCTCAATGTGAGTCAAAATTTGATTGTTATCCAGTCTTATATCAAAAATGGATTTGGGATGGCATAGCTGCTGAAAGCATTATTTTTGCCAATGAAGACATTCCAGATTTAACTGATGAAGAGCTGGAAAATGAGGTGAAAAGTTCGCCAATATTCAGAGAAAAGTCACAAATCACTATCAAAAAAACAGATGGCTTTACGTTTGTGAATTTTAATTTTGATGTGCTGTAGTCTAAATTTATCGTTGTGAAGAAACATTTTATCAACAGACAATTGATTTTTCCCATGATCCCGTGAACACTAGGTCAAGAAAATAATCTCTACAATCGACTAGCTCAGTTGGTAATAATTTGGGTATTGTTTTTTTTACCATCCCCAGACTTTCAATAGAAAATACTGAACATTTTACACCTCCTTCAATTAAGTAATCACGCTTGTTTATATGAAAGTATATTTTTCGCATGGAAAAGAAAGCGGGCCTTGGGGCAGTAAAATAACTAGGCTTGCAAAGGTTGCCAAAGATCAAGGCTACAGCGTTGACAGTATCGATTATTCGGGCATTTCAGATTCAGACCTTAGAGTTGATCATCTATTAAGCATATTAAAAGATGCAGAGGAAGATTTCTTGCTGGTGGGTTCAAGTATGGGAGGCTATGTTTCTTTGGTAGCTTCGGAGCGTGTCAATGCAAAAGGCGTATTTTTATTAGCACCTGCCCTTTATATACAAGGCTTTAAAAAGCAAGCCTATACTAATAGCAAAAACGTAGAAATCGTACATGGCTGGTCTGATGACATTATACCGCCTGAAAACTCGATTAAATTCGCAAAACAAATTGACTGTACACTGCATTTAATTTCTGGAGATCACCGCTTGAACTCTTCCATAGAGATTGTTGAAAAACTATTTTCGCAGTACCTCGTCGATAAGATACTTGCCAAGCGTCCCACTTAAACCCTCAGCACACACGCCTTACCGTAAGGGCTTAGTCAAGGCTCTCTCAAAAATGAATATGAAAGTATGAACTTGATACTTTCAAAGTTAGAAAAATCGTATATGTAAAACTTAGAGTCATTTCTTTGGTGGTTTTAAAAACTAAGTCATTGATTGTAAATAACAATAGAGAAAGTTATCCATATCTCTTATATAATAGAAATAAGGACAACTTTTTCTACATTATTCTGCTTTCGAAAAATTGAAAAATATTTATTCTATGGATGGCAGTCTTGACGCAAATCGAACTTGTAAATTTGCTGCAATGTGGCGATTTTATTGAATAGTAAAAAATACAATAAAAACATAGTATTGCGTGATATTTTTTAATATTTCAATCATTTATTTTTCTGAGTAATGATTAGAGAGCGGTTAAGTTGAAAATTTATCAAAACTGTTTTTTAGGTATTTAAAATCAATAGTTTATAAGGGTATATTTTGCTAACTTACACAATTGAGTCAATTGTTGTCCGTTGAATTTTTATCAAAGCTACTAACCACACGTTACATAGCAATATTCTTTGCACACCTGTATAATTGACTACATATTAAACGAATGTATTTTAATGTAGTCAACTGGGATTCAGGTCATGGCAAACGGTAAATTTATCGCTTATCACAGGGTAAGCACACAGAAGCAGGGTTTGAGTGGGTTAGGTCTTGAAGCTCAAAAGCAAACTGTTTTAACTTACCTGAATGGCGGTAACTGGGAACTGGTTCAGGAGTTTTTAGAGGTAGAAACGGGAAAGGGTGCTGACGCATTAGATCGCCGCCCACAATTGAAAGCCGCTATTGACGCTTGTAAAAAACAAAAGGCAACGTTAATCATTGCTAAACTGGATAGATTAGCTAGAAACGTTCATTTTATAAGCGGGTTGATAGAAAGCGGGGTTGACTTTGTTTGTGCTGATATGCCGCAAGCCAACAAAGTAATGTTGCAAATGTACTCAGTGATGGCTGAATGGGAACGGGATCAAATCAGCGCACGGACTAAAGCAGCATTGCAAACGGCAAAGGCAAGAGGTGTTGTGTTGGGTGCGTCTGGCATGGCTAATCTAAAGCCAAACATTGAAGCCCGTCAAAAGTCAGCCGATGAATTCGCCAACAAGTTGAAAGGCATGATCGAAGGTATGAAGGCGCAGGGATTATCTCAACGCGCCATGTTGGGGGAATTAAACGGCTTGGGTATCAAAACTGCTAAGGGCGGGGAATGGTCGTTGGTTCAGTTGCAACGAGTCATGGCTCGGTTCTAATCTTTGCCAGTGAAATTGTTCATTAGCAAATGCGCTTGAACTTGTAAAAGCTTTTGGATTAGAGGTAGGGCAGTCAATAACTGAAGGAAATTGTGTAGTCATTATTTTATTGAGTAAAATCACTACAAAGAATTTAAAAACTTTTGAATTTAAAATGGTTACAAATGCTTATGATTTTTTAGTAACTATCTGTATTAAAAAAGGAAAAAGCCATAATTCTAAATGGCGAGATACATTTATAAAATATTTTGAATGTTCTGGTGAAGTTTTTGAAGACCATGATGATTGCTTTCACTTGGCTTATTTAATAGACGATATGCTTTGCAATGAGGAAAATGATTTAACATTGAAAATGTCACAAGATAAATTTTACTCTGGTACAACGTTACATTACCCTGAAGGTATAAGTGATTAACAGACTTTGCCAATATCAAATAGGTCGAGAAATATGAATTACGACATCATTGGCGACATCCACGGACACGCAGAAAAACTTGCCAACCTATTGGGTTATTGCAAAAATAAAAACGGGGATTGGCATCATTCTGAACGACAGGTTATTTTTTTAGGCGACTTCATTGATCGTGGACAGCATCAATTAGAAACAGTCAAAATAGCCCGTGACATGGTGGAAGCTGGAGCGGCTTTAGCTATATTAGGAAACCATGAACTCAATGCCATCGCATGGCATACGCCCCACCCAAAACGAAAAGGGGAATTTTTACGCCCACACCCTCCCCACCAATCAGGTGATAAAAATCGTGATCAGCATCAGGCTTTTCTAAACGAAGTTGAACACCTGCACGACACCCATAAAGACATTATCGAGTGGTTTCAAACCCTGCCACTTTGGCTTGACCTGCCTGGAATTCGGGTGGTACACGCATGTTGGCATCAGCAATACATGGATTTTCTAAAACCCCATCTTGCTCCTGATGGCACAATTCCACAGGCATTGTTGCACGACGTAACCAATGAGCCTGACAGTGTGGCAGAAGATGCTGCCATGCCTTCCTTATTTGAAGCAGTAGAGACATTGTGTAAAGGGATTGAAATAGCCCTGCCCACAGGACATTTTTTCCTCGACAAGGATGGCGTTAAAAGAACCAATACGCGGGTGCGTTGGTGGGATAAATCCGCATTAACTTATCGTCAGGCTGCCATACTGCCTGATGAGGCAGAACGCGAAAGACTCCCTGACTCACCCATTCCAGAACAGGCTCGCTTGAATTTCCCAATCGATAAGCCATTATTTTTTGGACACTATTGGATGACAGGTTCGCCTTCTCAACTTTCCGAAAATGTTGCCTGTTTAGATTACAGTGCAGGAAAAGGCGGTGATTTGGTCGCCTATCGTTGGGATGGTGAAGCAACGCTTGATAATTCCAAGTTTATTTTTTAGTGCGCCAACCCAAAATAAGCAATAAATCGGGTATCATCCTTGCTTTGTCAAGAATAACCCATTCATCATTCCCCCCATGTCCGAAGAACAGCGTCGCCAGTTACAACAACAATTATGGAAAATTGCGGATAGTTTGCGTGGAAAAATGCACGCTGACGAGTTTCGCGACTATATGCTGGGCTTTATCTTCTACAAATACCTGTCCGAAAAAATTCAACGTTTTGCCAACACCATACTGGAAGAAGATGGCCTACAATTTACCCGCTTGGATGAAAATAAAACCGATGATAAGGAAATTATCGAGGCGGTAAAGGAAGCCACGGTAAAAGAATTAGGGTATTTTTTAAAACCCGCTGAAGTTTTCCATGCCATTGCTTTAAAAGGCATTAGCAAATCGGATACGGGCAGCAATTTTATTATTCCAGACCTGATCCGCATTTTTAAAAACATCGAACAAAGCACCCAAGGCACAGAAAGTGCTGATGATTTTAACAACCTGTTTGAGGACTTGGACTTAACCTCATCAAAACTGGGCAATAGCGAAAAAGCCAAAAATGAGCTGATTGCCAAAATTTTAAGCCACCTTGACCAAATCGATTTTCAGTTACAGGATGTCAACGCAGACGTGCTGGGCGATGCTTACGAATACCTGATAGGCGAATTTGCCAGTGGTGCAGGTAAAAAAGCAGGTGAATTTTACACCCCGCAACCCGTTTCGACCCTGTTAGCCAAACTGGTCACTTGCCAAAATAAAAAAATCAAAAACGTCTATGACCCCACTTGTGGCAGCGG
Organism: Methylovulum sp.; assembly: GCF_028687615.1. GTDB lineage: Bacteria > Pseudomonadota > Gammaproteobacteria > Methylococcales > Methylomonadaceae > Methylovulum. The sequence continues at coordinate 170,090 of NZ_JAQTZU010000003.1, read as the reverse complement.
TTCGTTATTGCTGCGGGTAAAACGCGAAGCGGCCCAAGACCACGCCATTAAAATTGTCGGGCAAGAACTTAACCGCACCACGCACAACTTGGCACGCATGAACATGATCTTGCATGACGTGCATTATGCGGATTTCGACTTGCGCCAAGAAGACACCTTGGAACATCCCCAGCATCGTGACCAACGCTTTGATGCTATCGTCGCCAACCCACCCTTTTCAGCCCATTGGAGCGCAAACCCGCTGTTTATGAGCGATGACCGTTTCAGCATATATGGCAGGTTAGCCCCCAGCACCAAAGCGGATTTGGCGTTTGTCCAGCACATGATCTACCACTTGGCAGACGATGGCGTGATGGCCTGTGTATTGCCACATGGCGTGTTGTTTCGGGGTGCAGCAGAAGGCCATATCCGCCAGACCATCATAGAACAGCTCAATTGTTTGGATGCGGTAATTGGTCTGCCTGCCAATATTTTTTATGGCACCAGCATTCCCACTTGCGTACTGGTGTTCAAAAAATGTCGTAAAAATCCAGACGATATTTTGTTTATTGATGCCAGCCAGCATTTTGAGAAAGTCAAAACCCAAAACAAGCTCCTGCCTGAACATATAGCCAACATCATCACCGCCTATATCAACCGCACCAACACGCCAAAATACAGCCAAGTCGCCCCGTTAGCGGATATTAAGGCCAACGATTACAATCTGAACATTCCCCGCTATGTCGATACCTTTGAAACTGAAACCGCGATTGATTTAAACGCGATAGCGGCACAATTGGCTGGACTGGAGCAGGCCAGTAAAAGCACCGATGCGACGATTGCAGCATTTTGTCTGGAATTGGGTATTAAACCACCGTTTTAATCGCTTTGAGGACAACAAAATGCACTTGGATGAACAACTACACCAGCACCTAGACTTATTGCCGATGGACTTAAAAGCCGAGGTTTTAGATTTTGTCTTGTTTTTAGAGCAAAAGCAGGAAAGGCAAGCGAAAGAACACTTAACAGCACTCATGTCAGTTATTCCCGCGTCGGTCAGCCTAGTGGATGAGTTGCTCGCTGATAGAAGACTGGAAACTGACAAAGAACATTCTTCACAAACACAAAGCTTAGTTGGGGCTTTGCAAAATACAGAATCACTGCTTATTGAAGAAGATAACACCCAAGAGCTTTTAGAAATGCTACGCAAAATTAAACCTGTTAAGTGTGAATATACCTCAGAGCAGATTGTAAGAAGCTTACGGGACGGGACAGCATTAAAGTGAAAAATAAAATCGTCTTGGATTCATGTGTTTTCAGTAAACAGTTTTTAAAAGAACAGGATAGCCATCAAGCAAAGGCGTTAATTGAAAAGTTGCTGATAGACAAAATTCATATCATTGTTCCGCAATTGTGGGTATATGAAGTTTTGGCAACGGTTAGTATTGGCAACTATTCGGCGATTGAAGTTTATGGGTTAATGATTAAATTGCAAAAATCACTGTTACACACGGTTGAATTAGACGAATATTGTGTCAATAAAATTATTGATATTTGTAAAACAGGTCATACAAAATCTGGTTTTCCTTCATTTTATGATTCAAGCTATCATGCTTTGGCAATTCTTAATGATTGTTATTTTGTAACCGCTGATAAAAAGCATTTTAGTAAAACTCAGCAACTCGGGCATATTGTTTTATTGAATGATTGGGAGACCGCTTTGTGAATGTGCCACGGTTGAGGTTTAAGGAGTTTAGCGGGAATTGGGAAGTTAAAAAACTCGGTGATATTGCCACTTTTTCAAAAGGCAAAGGAATTTCGAAGGCTGATATTGACAAAAATGGTAAAACGTTTTGCATTAGATATGGTGAACTTTATACGGAATATGGCGAAACTATCCATTATGTTAAATCAAAAACAAATATTCACGTTGATAACCTCGTATTAAGTGAAATAAATGACGTTATTATCCCAGCGTCAGGTGAAACACAGATTGATATTGCAACCGCTTCATGTGTTCAGGTAGCAGGGATTGCACTAGGTAGTGACTTAAACATCATAAAATCACAAGAAAATGGTGTTTTTCTTAGCTATTATTTAAATAATCAAAAGAAACTGGATATTGCTAAATTGGCACAGGGCAATTCAGTTGTTCATTTGTATTCAAGCCAATTGAAGTCATTGGATTTAAATATACCTGATAGAAATGAACAAACCAAAATCGCCAACTTCCTCACTGCGGTGGATGAAAAAATAGCCCGGCTCACGCAAAAAGGTGAATTATTGGCGCGTTACAAAAAAGGCGTGATGCAGCAGATTTTTAGCCAGCAATTGCGGTTTAAGGACGATGACGGGCGGGATTTTCCTGATTGGGAAGAAAAGAGTTTAGGTGATTTGACCCAAATATATGATGGTACACACATGACCCCAAATTATACAAAGTCAGGAATTCCATTTTATAGTGTCGAGCATATTACAAATAATAATTTTAAGGATACAAAGTTTATTTCTCGCGATGTTTTTGAGCGAGAAAATAAAAGAGTTAGGTTAGAAAAAGGCGATATTCTAATGACAAAAATTGGAGATATTGGTACACCAAAATATATTGATTGGGATGTTGAGGCTTCTTTTTATGTGAGTTTGGCTTTAATCAAAAAGTCGAATAAAGCCAGTTCCTTGTATCTAGCTCATTTCATTAGAACACGTTTTTTTCAAAATGAATTACACAAAAGAATAATCCATGTGGCATTCCCTAAAAAAATCAATTTAGGAGAAATTAGCAATTGTATGGTTAATCTGCCATGCCAGAAAGAACAAACCAAAATCGCCAACTTCCTAACCGCCCTAGACGATAAAATCAGCCACAACCAAACCCAATTGGACGCGGTAAAACAGTACAAACAAGGCTTGTTGCAACAGCTTTTTGTTTAATCCTTAACACAGGAATCACGCCATGATTCAAGACGACATTATCAACGAATTGCAATACATCCCCGAAACCCAGTTAAGTGAGCTTTATGAGCTTATTCATGCTTTTCGGCTTAAATTAAACAGTGAAAGCCGCAGAACAGCAGAACAGCAAACGTTGGCAGGGTGTTTAAAAGACTATACAAACGGCTATATTCCAACCGATCAAGCGATACAACAAGCTTGGCAAACAGCAACCCATGAAAAATATCACCGTTCTTGATACCAATGTCATTTTGCGCTATTTGCTCAATGACCATCCACAGCATTTTCTGCGGGCACAAGCATTTATGGCAGACGTTATCAGTGGAAAAATAACGGTGTATATTCCAGACAGTGTGCTTGCCGAGTGTGTTTATGTGTTATTAAAAGTCTATAAAGTACCGAAAGCCAAAGCCTGTGAGGTATTAATGGGGTTTTTTAGTAATGGGGTTTTTTAGTTATGCAGGAATCAGCCAGATTAATCGTGATATTTTAATAACCAGCTTACAATTATTTGCAGAACATAACGTTGATGTCGTTGATGCGATTGTTCATGCAACCGCGAAACAGCAGGATTGGGATGTTTTTAGTTTCGATCAGGACATGAAAAAATTTACTTAACTATTATGACTACCCAATCCGAAAACGCCTTGGAACAAGCCCTAATTGCCCAGCTCAAAGGCATGGAATACCAATTTGTCCGTATCGACAATGAAATCGATATGCGTGGCAACCTTAAAAGGCAATTGGAAGTTCACAACAGCGTTACCCTGAGCCATGCCGAATTTGAGCGCGTCTTAAACCACTTGAACACAGGCAACGTGTTCGATAGGTCAAAAATCCTGCGCGACAAGTTCGCCCTAAAACGGGATGGCGATGATACGGTTTACCTGAGCTTTTTAAACTGTGATGACTGGTGCATGAACGAGTTTCAAGTCACCCATCAAGTGACAATGGCTGGGAACTACAATAACCGCTATGATGTGACCTTGTTAATCAATGGCTTGCCATTGGTGCAAATCGAATTAAAAAAACGCGGTGCTGAGCTAAAAGTCGCCTTCCATCAAGTCAACCGTTACCAGCGCGATTCTTACGATGCTGGGGTTGGGCTGTTCCAGTATGTGCAGCTCTTCATTATCAGTAATGGGGTGAACACCAAGTATTTTGCCAATAACAGCAAGCAATCCTTCGAGCAAACCTTTGTTTGGACAGACAAACAAAATAACCGCCTGTCGGACTTGCACGAATTCACCGCTGAATTCTTGAAGCAATGCCATATTGCTAAAATGATTACCCACTACACCGTGTTGCACGATACCACAAAGGCGTTAATGGTGATGCGCCCTTATCAGGTTTATGCAGTGGAAGCGTTGGTCAATCAAGTTAAAAACAGTAACAATAACGCCTATATTTGGCACACGACGGGTTCAGGCAAGACACTGACTTCGTTTAAAACCAGCCAAATTATCAAATGCTTGCCTAAAGTGCATAAGGTGTTGTTCGTCGTTGACCGCAAGGATTTGGATTATCAGACCGCCCGCGAGTTTAACGCCTTTGCGCCCGGTTGCATTGATAACACCACGGACACCCATAAGCTGGTGGCGCAACTGAAGGATGATGGTTGCACCCTGATTGTCACCACCCTGCAAAAGCTCAATAACGCCATCCAAAACCCACGCCACTTTGAAAAACTTGAACAGTTGCAGGACAAGAAAGTCGTTTTTATTTTCGATGAATGCCACCGTAGCCAGTTTGGTGAAACCCATCAAAACATCAAACGGTTTTTCAGACAGGCGCAACTGTTTGGCTTTACGGGAACGCCTATTCTGGAAAAAAACGCCACGGGTTTAGCGACTACCGCGTCGTTATTCGACGAATGCTTACATAAGTACGTCATTGTGGATGCGATACGCGACAATAACGTGTTACGGTTTTCAGTCGAATATGTAGGCAAGTATCAAAAAAACAGTGCCAACGAGCTGGATATTGAAGTCGAGGCGATTGATACCAAAGAATTGTTGGACAGTGAAAAACGCTTGGAAAAAATCGTTGATTACATTCTTGAACATCATCCGCAAAAAACCAAAGCCCCAGATTTTACCGCGATGTTTTGCGTGAGTAGTGTCGCTACCCTAATCCGCTATTACGAACTTTTCAAACGTAAACAGGCAGGCATCAGCAAACCCTTAAAAATCGCCACCATTTTTAGTTATGCAGCCAATGAAGAAGACCCAGAAGCTAATGGCTTGAATGGCTTATTGCCAGAAGAAGCCTTGGAAATTCCCACAGGGGCGCAGATCAATACATCCCGCCGCGACAAATTGGATGAATTCATTGCGGATTACAATGGGCTATATGGTACGAGCCACAATATCAAGGATAGCCAGAATTTTTACTTCTATTATCAGGATATTGCCAAGCGGGTTCGTTCGGGGGAAATTGATATTTTGCTGGTGGTGAATATGTTCTTGACGGGCTTTGATAGCCCACGCCTGAACACGCTATATGTCGATAAAAACCTGAAATATCATGGGCTGGTACAAGCATTTTCACGAACCAACCGTATCCTGAACGAAAAGAAATCACAGGGCAATATCGTTTGTTTCCGCAACTTGAAAGATGCCACCGATGACGCGATTGCCTTATTTTCCAACAAGAACGCCAAAGAAACCGTATTAATAAAACCTTATCAAGAATACGTGCAGGATTTTAATCAAGTGGTAGTAGCGTTGTTAAACACCGCGCCCACGGTGCAAAGCGTCGAGCAATTGCCCAGTGAAAATGAGGAATTGAAATTTATCACCCAATTTAGGGAATTGCTCCGCATTAAAAATATCCTGACCACCTTTGCGGATTTCGCCAATACCGACTTGAGTTTGCCAGAACAGGCTTTTGAAGATTACAAAAGCAAATACCTCGACCTGCACGACAAAGTGAACAAACGCAAGCAAGCGGGTGAAAAAGCTTCGATACTGGAAGATGTCGATTTTGAATTAAGCTTGATTCATCGGGATGAAATCAACGTCGCTTATATCTTGGCGTTGTTGCAAAAATTGGGCAAAGACGATACCGAAAGTACCAAAAACCAACGTAAGGAAATTATCGACTTACTGACAGGTGAAGTGCAGCTACGCAGCAAACGGGTGCTGATTGAGGCGTTTATCGCGGAAAATTTGCCAAACCTCAACGCCAATGAAGACGTGGCGAATGCGTTTACTGAGTTTTGGGCGTTACAACAGCAAAAAGCCCTAGACGAATTATGCAGCCAAGAAGATTTGAACCCCGAAAAACTAACAAAATTGTTAGCTAATTATGGCTTTACCAACCGACTGCCCAAAGATGAAGAAATCATCAATGCGCTGAATTTCAAGCCCAAGATATTACAGAGAAAACCCATTCTCGAACGGGTCAAGGATAAGATAACCATTTATATTGACACTTTCATTGAAGGCTTGGGTGGGAGTGTTTAATATTTTAAGATTGACAGTAGACGCTGAGAAATAATAGACAAAACATAAAGAAACAATTAAATATCAAACAGATAATGATAAAAGGATGACCGATAAAGAGAAACAGCAATTTTTGATAAATTGTCTTAATTGTTGGCCTTGCTGTAATTCGTATTGTGGTAATCCTACCAACTCCTTGGAATTAATCCCAATCTGTTATTGGCTGTTATTTATTTCATAAGGGTAGTCCTGCAATCGGAATGATAATAGATTTGTCAATAAAATATTGCGATGACTGTACGCCTTGAAGTACGGGCATTCGACCCAATAAATCGGTAGGCTTGACTTTTTACAAATCATTCCGATTACAGGACTACCGACTGTTGTTATGGCCGGGACAACAAACCCGATAAAGGTGACTATTTCAAATACTGCGGTCAAACCTTTTGGGAATTTGTCTCTGGAAATAATGAACTGTTTACCGAAATCATCGAGCCGCTTGGATATGACGCAAAGGAAAACAACGATGAATTTGTCAAATCTTATGCACAAATGCTTAACAAATTCACCAAGACCTTTGCCAACGGTTTTTGCAAAGACAGCGGCGAAATTGATTGGGATAAATTGGTTCGATTTAATTCCGCCGCCGTCAAGCTAACTCAGGACGACTAGCAATGCCTGATTCTCCTATCTTAAATCAAGGCATTGGCATCGTTTAACGCAAAACATCCAACGCTAGGTTTAACGCCAGCACATTAACTCTGGGCTCACCAAAGACACCCCATTGCCGCGCTTCAGTATGGTTTTGCACCAACTCCCTAAGCTTTTCTGGATTAATCTTACGCGCCTTAGCCACGCGGTTGATTTGATAATCCGCCGCCGCCGGACTGATATGGGGGTCTAATCCGCTACCTGATGCGGTGATCAAATCAACCGGAACCGGATTTTTATTTTCGGGGTCGGCGGCTTGTAAAGTGGCAATACGGGCTTTGACGGCATCCGCCAAAGCCGGATTGGTCGGTCCTAGGTTCGAGCCACTGGAAGCCCCGGCATTGTAAGGGAAAGGGCCCGTTGCAGAAGGCCGTCCCCAAAAATGCCCAGGGTCGCTGAATGCTTGCCCGATCAAGCTGGAGCCTATCGTCTTGCCGCCGCTATCCGTCATCAGGCTGCCATTGGCCTGATTGGGAAACAACAATTGCGCCAGACCCGTCACGATGGCGGGATAAATAACGCCCGTCAACACCGTCAAAATTGCAAACAAAATAACTGCCGGTTGTAGATGTTTAATCATTTTCGATCTCTAAAAGTAGGGTGGGCACCAAAAGCAGGCACTTTAGGCGACGCTTTTCTGCCCACCGATTATCAGACAAAAGGCGGGCAAAAAAGCGTCGCCCACCCTACATTTAAGCATTTTAAGCCAGGCCCAGCGTGACCAGAACCAGGTCTATCGCCTTAATGCCGATAAATGGGACGATCAATCCGCCTACCCCGTACACCAGCAAATTATTTTGCAACAGCGTGGCGGCCCCGACAGGCTTGTATTTGATGCCTTTTAAAGCCAAGGGAATCAATGCCACGATAATCAAGGCATTGAATATGACCGCCGACAAAATCGCGCTGGCGGGTGTCGCCAACTTCATCACGTTCAGTACATCCAGCACCGGATAGGTGGTGGCGAAGGCTGCTGGGATAATGGCGAAATATTTGGCGACATCATTGGCGATGCTGAACGTGGTCAAAGCACCGCGCGTCATCAGCATTTGCTTGCCCGTTTCGACAATTTCAATCAACTTGGTCGGGTTGGAATCCAAATCCACCATATTGCCCGCTTCTTTCGCGGCTTGCGTACCGCTGTTCATCGCCACCGCAACATCGGCCTGCGCCAGTGCGGGGGCGTCGTTGGTGCCGTCCCCTGTCATCGCCACTAAACGCCCTTCCGCTTGGTATTGGCGGATCAGTTTCAGCTTCGCTTCGGGTGTCGCTTCGGCGAGAAAATCATCGACCCCCGCCTCGGCGGCAATCGCGGCGGCGGTCAAACGGTTGTCGCCGGTGATCATGATGGTCTTGATGCCCATTTGCCTAAGTTCGGCAAAACGCTCCTTGATGCCGCCTTTGACAATGTCCTTCAACTCGATGACACCCAACACACGCGTGCCTTCAGCCACCACCAACGGGGTGCTGCCGCGCCGCGCGACATCATCGACCATTTTCGAAAGCTCTGGCGGAAACTTGCCCCCTAGCTCCTCAACATGGATACGAATGGAATCAGCGGCTCCCTTGCGGATCTGCCGTCCTTCAATATTCACGCCGCTCATACGGGTTTGGGCGCTGAAATGTACGAAAGTGGCCCCTAAAGATTGCACGTCCCGTTCCCGAAACCCGTATTTCTGTTTTGCCAAAATCACCACGCTACGGCCTTCCGGGGTTTCGTCAGCCAGTGAAGCCAACTGTGCGGCATCGGCGAGTTCCCGCTCGGTCACGCCCCTCACGGCTAAAAACATGGAAGCTTGCCGGTTGCCCAAGGTAATCGTACCGGTTTTGTCCAGCAGCAATACGTCAATGTCACCCGCCGCTTCCACGGCCCGGCCCGACGTTGCGATGACGTTTTTTTGCATCATCCGCCCTATGCCAGCAACGCCGATGGCGGATAACAAACCGCCGATAGTGGTCGGGATCAGGCAGACCAGCAAAGCCACCAGCACGGTGATCGTGATCGGTTGCCCTGCACCTGAAGCCGCTACCGCGTACAGGGAAAATGGTAGCAAGGTCACGGTCGCCATCAGGAACACCAGCGTCAACGCGACCAACAAAATAGTCAAGGCGATTTCGTTAGGTGTTTTTTGCCGTTTCGCACTTTCGACCATAGCAATCATCCTATCCAGAAACGCTTCACCGGGGTTGGCGGTAATACGCACCACCAACCAGTCCGACAGCACCCGTGTACCGCCCGTTACCGAGCTGAAATCGCCGCCCGATTCGCGGATCACCGGCGCACTTTCACCCGTGATCGCGCTTTCGTCCACAGACGCAACGCCTTCAATCACTTCGCCGTCGCCAGGGACAAAATCCCCCGCTTCGATTAAAACCACATCGCCACGCCGTAGGCTGGAACCGGCGACTTTGGAATAATTGGCCCCATAACGCGGCTCATCGAGTTTTTTCGCGGCAATATCGCGTTTGGCACTGCGTAAAAACGCCGCTTGCGCTTTGCTACGCCCTTCGGCGACCGCTTCGGCAAAGTTGGCGAACAACACCGTTCCCCATAACCATAAGGTAATCGCTAAAATGAACAGAGCCGGATCCTTGCCCTCGCCATTCAGGGCCAGCACCCAAAGCAGGGTGGTCAGCATACTGCCCAGATAAACCACAAACATCACCGGATTTTTCCATTGTTGCTGCGGGGCCAGTTTACGGAAGGAATCCACCAGGGCTGTGCCAAGGATTTGTGGATCGTATAAAGACATAGTAGTAGATTTGTTACTCATGAAATTCTCTCACATGTATTCAGTAGTAGGCGCATTAGGCGGCCCAACATTATTTAGCCGATGCAACGCCGATCATTTGCAGATGCTCGACTATCGGCCCCAAGGCTAATGCCGGAATAAACGTCAGCGCACCCACCATCAGCACAGTACCAATCAATAACACAACAAACAGCGGCGTATGCGTCGGCAAGGTACCAGGACCGGTCGGCACAATCTTTTTCGCCGCCAGTGAACCGGCGATAGCCAGCACCGGCACCGCCAGCCAGTAACGCGAGAACAGCATCGCCAGACCCAGCATCGCGTTATAGAACGGCGTGTTCGCCGACAAGCCACCAAAAGCACTGCCGTTATTGTTACCTGCCGACGAGAACGCATACAGCACTTCGCTGAAACCGTGTGCGCCCGGGTTAAAAACCGAGGATTTGCCGACATCGACCATGACGGCGAGCGCAGTGCCGCCCAAGACCACCAGCGGCGGGATCAAGATAGTGATAGCCGCCATTTTCATCTCGTAGGCTTCGATTTTTTTGCCCAGATATTCGGGAGTACGTCCTATCATCAAACCGGACACAAACACCGCAACTATCGCAAACATAATCATGCCGTACAACCCCGAACCCACGCCGCCGAAAATCACCTCGCCCAACTGCATCAGCCACATTGGCGCCATGCCGCCGATAGGGGTGAAGGAATCGTGCATGGCATTGACCGAACCATTGGAAGCCGCCGTGGTAACGACTGCCCACAACGCGGAATTGGTAATGCCGAACCGGGTTTCCTTGCCTTCCATATTGCCACCGGTCTGATCGGCGTTTACCGACTGATCGACGCCCAATGCCGCCAGCGCCGGATTGCCGCTTTGCTCGGCCGGTACCGCAACAAAAATCAGCGCGACGAACACCAGCGTCATCGCCGCCAGAATCGCCCAACCTTGGCGGGTATCGCCCACCATCATGCCGAAGCTGTAGCACAATGCGGCGGGGATAAGCAGGATAGCCAGCATTTCCAGGAAGTTGCTCAACGGGGTCGGATTTTCCAAAGGATGCGCCGAATTGACGTTAAAGAAACCACCGCCGTTAGTGCCGAGTTGCTTGATAGCCACTTGCGAAGCGGCAGGCCCTACCGCCACCGTTTGCTCTTTGACTTTGACCGTTTCCATCACTGGCTTGCCAGCGGCATCTTGCAAGGCCACACCGTCGACACCCAGTTTAGGTTGTTCGTAACTGACCGTTTCAACCAGCGATACGCTTTGATAAGGGCTGAACGTCTGCACCACGCCTTGCCCGACCAGCACCAATGCTAAAACCAACGACAGCGGCATCAAGATATATAAAGTGCTACGGGTCATATCCACCCAGAAATTACCGATAATATCGGCTTTGCGGCGGGTAAAGCCACGGATCAACGCAACCAGCACCGCCATGCCCGCTGCGGCGGAAACGAAATTCTGCACGGTCAACCCCAGCATCTGGGTCAGGTAACTCATGGTTGTTTCACCGCCGTAGCCTTGCCAGTTGGTATTGGTGGCGAAACTGGCGGCGGTGTTGAATGACGAGTCAGCGCTGACGTTGGGCAGGTTTTGTGGATTAAACGGCAAGAAAGCTTGCCAGCTTTGTAACGCGAATACCGTCAAGAACCCCAACAAGTTAAACACCAGCATGGCGATGGCGTAATCCATCCAACGCATCTCTTGTTTCGGGTTTACACCACTTGCCCGATAAATCAACGCTTCAAACGGGGCCAATACACGATTCAACCACACTGGCTCGTCTTCATAGACCCTCGCCATATACCAGCCTAGCGGTTTCGCCAAAGCCAGCAGGGTGATTACATATAACGCGATTTGAAAAAAACTGTTGCTAGTCATCAGACAACTCCGGATAAAACAGCACGGCAATCAGATAAACAAAAACCACCAGCACCAGCACGCCACTTAATAAATACATCCAGCTCATGATTGCCCCCTTAAAGACCCACAGGCATAAACCAATGCGACGGTGACGGCAAAAAACACCACCGTCAATAACAGAAATACACTACTCATAAAAACCACCCCAGATAAAACGGCCTAAGCCTACCGCTGATTCCAGCATCGTTGTCTTAACATCAGTGTGCAGTCTAATTTGAAACAGGGTAAAAATTCCGTAAAGATTTGAAGCTTAGGAATGTGCATGAAATAATTTCCGCACCGGCTCGTCAGACCTGTCAGGTTTTGATACCCTCTGGGGCACAAGAAACCTGACAGGTCTTGATCCGCGAATTTATTCCATGCACATTCCTTAATTCAGATATTGCCAAGGCAATGACCTTGGAACGGGGAAGGGACAAATTGCCTATCACAGAAAACCAGTGCCACCGAACCAGTAAGTTCGGCGGAACTGGTTACGGTATTTTTCGCACTGCAAATGTAGCCAATCGTTTTAATAGACATCTTTCCTAAATAGTTTTTCTCTATTTATTTCAGTAGGCGCTTTAGGCGACCCGACCTACCTGAGCTAAGTAGTGCTGTGAGGGCTTTTTAACTATTTAACCCTTTAGTAAGTACTTGTTTTTCAAAACTACATAATGCGCCGCCGAATATTCCAGAAACTCCCGCTCCGATTCAGCCAATGGACGCGCTTGTTTCGCTGGAGACCCGACATACAAAAAACCACCCGCCAACTGTTTCCCTGGCGGAACCAAAGCACCCGCACCGAGCATGACATAATCCTCCAGCACCGCGCCATCCATGATGATCGCGCCTATGCCTATCAAGCAATAATCGCCAATCGTGCAAGCATGGACGACCGCCCTATGCCCTATCGTCACGCCCTTGCCTATCGTCAACGGATGGCCTTGCGGCGAGAATTTTCCGGCATGGGAGACATGCAGCACCGCGCCGTCCTGGACATTCGTCCCCGCACCAATACAGATACGCTCCACATCACCACGAACTACCGTGGTGGGCCACACCGACACATCATCACCTAAAGTGACATCACCAATCACCACCGCGCTGTCGTCAATATAAACCGACGCACCCAACTGCGGATATTTGTCTTCAAACGTTCTTACTGGCACACCAACCTCTCTATTGCATAGGCTACGACTGCCTGCCCTTTGAGGTCCGCGCAGTCGTCATATTGCCGACATGTGTTGTGTTCATTCTACAACTGGCGCGGGTTTGAAGCCCGTTCCAGTTATAAGTTTATACAAAAAGCCGAAAAAAATGTGAACTATTCACACGGTTACAAAATTGTCAAGCCTGTGTACAATGTGCACCGGGCAGGCCAAGATGGCCGCGCCCCTATTATTGTCCAACTTTCCTCCTTGGAGAACCTTATGAACTTTAGCCCCAAACCCCTCGCCCTTGCCTTCTTGCTGGCCCTGTCTGTGTTCGGCACCGCCCACGCCGCCGCGCCCTTCGGCGAGCAAGTCGCCGCCGCCATCAAGCTCCAAGGCGGCAGCAGTTCCAGTGCCGACTGGCCCGCACCGTTCACTTCCGCCTATAAAGTCCATGTGTATGTGCCCAAAACAGGCACCACCACCAACGCCCTGTACCGCGTCTACCCCAAGGGCAAACGCGCGGGCGGCACCGGATGCCTCAGCAGCGACGCCAAATACCCTTGTTATGAAGTGACCATCAACCAAACCCTGTATCCCAATGCCTGGACACAACTGATGTTGGATGATGATCCGGCGACACAATGGGAGTTTGTCAAAGGCCGTGGCTTTGTCACCGCCGTCGCCAGCAACCTCAGCGCGGCGGAGCTGCTCAACCTGTCGGCCTTGGTGCGCTTTGAGAACCAGACCATCATGATCGGCAAGACCTATCAGGGCGGCCTCATTTTTTATGTTGACGCAAGCGGCGAACACGGCCTGGTGGCTGCGCCCAAAGACCAAAGCACCGGCATCCAGTGGTATAACGGCAGTTATTTTGACACCGGCGCGACCGCCACCGCCGTCGGCACGGGGGCGGCCAACACCAGCAAAATCATCAAGGCGCAAGGCGCGGGTTCCTATGCCGCCAAACTCGCCGCCAACCTGGTGCTGGGCGGTTACGATGACTGGTTCTTGCCATCCAAAGACGAACTAAACTTAATGTATAAAAACATCGGCCCGGGTGCCGCCGCGCCGCTGACCAATGTCGGGGGTTTTGCGTCCGACACCTACTGGAGTTCGTCCGAGTTCGGCAGCAGCACCGCTTGGAACCAGAACTTCGGCAGTGGCGTCCAGCACAGCTACCTTAAGAGCAGCGCGTTTTATGTCCGTGCTGTGAGGGCTTTTTAACTATTTAACCCTTTAGCTATTTTCTTTTGGCTATTTCCGCGTAGCGGGAAAGTTTTTTTGGGGGTTAGCCGTAGGTCGGGTCGCCTAAAGCGCCTACTGTTGGTAGCGATAGCGTAACCCGACCTACCTGAGCTAAGTAGTTTAAAATCAGCGCACCTAACCGCAAACGTCCCCCTCATTAACAAATGCCCGCCATTTTAGTCCGCTTCTCCCTACGCTTCCACGGCATCGTCATTGCCCTAGCCTTGCTCATCCTCGTTTACGGCGGCTACCGTTTCGCCGAAGCGGGTTTGGACATTTTTCCCGAATTTTCCCCCAAACGGGTGATTATCCAGACTGAAGCGCCGGGCTTTGCCGCCGAGCAAGTGGAAGTGCTGGTGACGCGGACGATAGAAACGGCGGTCAGCGGCTTGGCGGGGATGGAGTCGGTGCGCTCTGAATCCATCCAAGGTTTGTCGGTGATCACCGCCACGTTTCACGACGACACCGACATTTACCGCAACCGCCAATTGGTCAGCGAACGCCTCGCCACCTTGACCACAAAACTGCCGGCTGGCATCACGCCTATCGCCATACCGTTGTCTTCATCGTCGGCGACGGTGTTGACGCTGGGGCTTAATTCCGACCACAAAGACTTGATGGCCTTGCGCAGTTTGGTGGATTGGACGGTCGTGCCGCGTTTGCTGGCGGTGCCTGGCGTGGCGGATGTCAATGTCTTTGGCGGCGAGATCACGCAATTGCAAATCCAAGTCGATCCGGTGCAATTGCAACGCTTCAACCTGACTTTGGATGAAATCATCCAAGCGACCACGCTGGCAACGCAACATCTGGGCAGTGGTTTTATCGAAAACAGCAACCAACGCTTGACTTTGCAAGTGGCGGGAATGCCGCTGACACCTGGGCAATTCGCCAAACTCCCGATTCCGCGCGTTGGTTCCGGGCGTAGCTTGGTCTTGGGCGAAATCGCCAATATCCGTTACGCGCCGGAACCACCGATAGGCGCGGCGCAAATCAAAGGCAAAACAGGGATTGTGCTGATGGTCATCGGGCAATACGGCGCGAACACGCTGACCGTGTCGCGGCAAGTCGAGCAAGCTTTGCAGGAATTGCAACCCGTATTCAAGCATGAGGAAGTCACGTTTTACGAGCATCTGTTCCGCCCCGCCGATTACATCGAACGCTCGTTAGCGAATTTATCCGGGCATTTGCTGATAGGCGGCTTGTTTGTGCTGGTCGTTTTATACCTGTTTTTGTTCAATGTCCGCACCGCTTTGATTGCCGCCGTGGCGATTCCGGTGTCGTTAGCGGGTGCGGTGCTGGTGTTGCTGGCTCTGGACGTGCGCCTGAACATCATGGTGCTGGGCGGTTTGGCAATCGCTTTGGGCGAGGTGGTGGACGATGCGATCATCGACACGGAAAACATTTTCCGGCGCTTGCGGGAGTTTCGTGCAGGGCAAACCGCAGGATGGGCTGACGAAGGAAGCCCATCGCTTGAAATTCAAGGCAACGTCGGGCTTCCCGTTGTTCAGCCCAACCTACAAACTAAGCCATTATCAACCATCGCCACCATCATTTATAAAGCCTCGCTAGAAGTCCGCAGCTCAGTCGTCTACGCCAGCTTCATTGTCGCGCTGGTGTTTGTGCCCTTGCTTACGCTAGACGGCGTGGCAGGACGCTTGTTCGCGCCCTTGGGCTATGCGTACATCCTGGCGATACTCGCGTCTTTGCTGGTCGCCCTCACCCTCACCCCCGCATTGTGTTACGCGCTGCTCGGAAACAGTGTAAATACAGCAGAAGATCCACCGCTCATCAAACGCCTCAAGCCGCTATACCAACGTTTATTACTACATGTCAACCAGCATTTCAAAATCATCATGGCGATTAGCATTCTAGTGTGCGCCGTTGGCTTTACTGCTTTCTCACAGTTGCATAGCCAATTCTTGCCGGAATTGCGTGAAGGCCATTACATGGTGCATACCACCAGCATTCCTGGCACGTCTTTGCAGGAGTCCCTGCGTATCGGCAGCCGTTTGACCGAACAATTTTTACAAATCCCTGGTGTCGAATCCGTGTCACAATGGGCGGGGCGGGCGCAGCGTGGCGCGGACACTTACGGCAGCCATTACAGCGAATATGAAGTGCGCTTGCAGCCTTTATCCGGCGCGGAACAGCAACAGATCATGGACAAATTGCGGGAGATTTTGGCAAGTTTCCCGGGCATTTCCTTTGAAGCCAACACGTTTTTGACCGAACGCATTGACGAAACCTTATCCGGCTACACGGCGGCGGTCGTCGTCAATTTATACGGCAATGATTTGGATGTGCTGGACAGCAAAGCCCAAACCATCGCCGACATCATGCGCGGCATGAACGGCGCGGCGGACGTGCAATTGCGCTCGCCACCCGCCACGCCTTTGTTGCAAGTCCACCTGAATCTCGACCAATTGGCGTTTTACGGCTTGCTGCCCTCTAACGTCGCGGAAACCTTGCAAGCGGCTTACGAAACCCATGTTGTCGGAAAAGTTGTCGGAAAAGTTGTCGGCAAAAACGTTTTGGGCAACAAAGTCCTGAACGTCGCCGTCACCGTCACGCCGGAATTGCGCCAGCAACCGGAATCCATCGCCGAATTGCCCTTACGCACCAAAGACGACAGTTTCATCAAACTGCGCCAGGTCGCCGACATCCACCACACCACCAGCCGTTATTCCATCCTGCACCAAAATGCCCAGCGGCGGCAAACCGTGACCTGCAATGTCTTAGAACGGGATTTGGATGCCTTCATGCAGGAGCTGAAAACCCGCGTCCTGCAAAACATCCCCATCAGCAAAGACAGCTACCCCGAATTCACCGGGGCCGCCGTCGAACAAGCCAAAGCGCGGCAAGCGTTAATCATCCATTCCTTGCTGGCTGGCACGGGCGTGTTGATGTTCATCTACCTGGCAATCGGCAGCGTCCGCCTGATGCTGTTGACCTTGTGCAATTTGCCGTTCGCACTGATCGGCGGCGTGGCGGCGGTGTTGCTCACCCACGCCAGCTTGTCGGTCGGCTCGGTGGTCGGTTTCGTCACCCTGTTCGGCATCACCGTCCGCAATAGCATCATGCTGCTGTCGCATTACCGATATTTGGTCGAGGTTGAAGACAGGGAATGGAATCTGGACACGGCCTTATTAGGCGCACAAGAGCGTCTGCCGTCGATTTTGATGACCGCGCTGGTCACCGCCTTGGCGATGTTCCCGATAGCGTTTAACAGCGACAACCCAGGCCGCGAAATTATGGGGCCGATGGCGGCGATTATCGTCGGCGGCTTGGCTTCTTCCACGGTGCTGAATTTGTTGTTGTTGCCGGGGATTTTGTTGCGGTTTGGACGGTTTGGGAATGGGCGAAGGGGTCGGCGTTGTCCCAGCTCCAGCGCAGTTGCTGGCCACCGTTGATGATTTGCCGTGGCGTCCAAGTGGTCGCTGAGGACGTAGAAAAGGCCGCTGGAGATGACGGCGACGGGTTTGTCACCCAGCCAGATGTGTTCCTGGGTGCGGGCACCGGTGGCATCGTATCCGCCGGCCAGGTGTCCGGCCTCGTCATACTCATAGACGCGCCCGCCCGTGCTCAGGGCGGTGCTGGCCTTGCTGACGCGCTGGCCCAAGGCGTTGATGCCGTAGCGGTAGGCGTTGCCGCTTCTGGTGGTGCCGGATAGTCGGCCTTCAGCACCTTACAGGTTATCGTTGCCCGACATTTAAGCGCCCGATGATGAAAAACCACAATGAAACCGATTTTCCATCAGTTACCGGACAGTGGAGCGTTGGGCATAAACAAACATGCCCAACCGGCTAATTTACTCTGACCCCAGTTATCCTGTCTTAAGGTACACTTAAGTTATTAATTTTATATTGTAATTCAATATCTAGCGGCAGGTTATTTTAGCCGTTAGGCTTCTTCCCGGCATTTTCAATGTGAGGTTAAGATGAGTTATCAAAAATATAATATCAAGTTTCCCGTCACCGAACCCCATCAGCTCGGGCAAGATGAGGAGTTTTTCTACCTCATTGAAAATGAACAGGAAATTCAATTTCGTTTTCATGATTATGGCGAGCTTTACAAGCGCCCTGGTTTATACGAGCAACTTTTTTATGAACGGCTCAAGTGTAATTCTCCAAAAAAAGTCGGCGATATATTGTGCCAGGTTCTGCGGGATAACCACATTGAAATGACAGGATTACGTGTGCTCGATCTGGGAGCCGGAAACGGCATGTTTGGAGAGCAGCTTCAGATCGTGGGTGTTGCCCGCGTTATTGGTGTTGACATCAGCGAAGAAGCGTATATCGCCTGTGAGCGCGACCGGCCAGGCTTATACGATGCGTATTATGTCCGCGACTTTTGCGATTTGGATGCTGTCACGCAACAAGACCTAGCTACATGGCAGATTGATTGTCTTTCTTGTGTTGCCGCGCTCGGTTTTGGGGATATTCCAGCAAAAGCTTTTGCCACTGCGTTCAATGTGATTGCACAGTCAGGATGGGTTGCCTTCAACATCAAGGAGTCATTCCTGCTTGAAAGCGATATATCGGACTTCTCCCGCTTGATTAAGTGGTTGCTACTAAACGATGCATTGGAAGTCCATCATTTGGAACGATACCAGCACCGCATCTCCATTG
Source organism: Methylovulum sp. (assembly GCF_028687615.1). Classification (GTDB taxonomy): domain Bacteria; phylum Pseudomonadota; class Gammaproteobacteria; order Methylococcales; family Methylomonadaceae; genus Methylovulum. Next base: position 151,310 of record NZ_JAQTZU010000003.1, on the reverse strand, counting down.
ACGGGCTTCCTTTGTTTTATTACGCACTGGTCGGAAGAAAGGAGTCAGATATTCCAAACCACATCATGGCTAGTCTTGACCATGTCTAATATAGTATTCCAGCGAACTCCGTCACGGTCAGCCTACTACCCTTGCGTTAGGCGTTTGTATGTTTTGGGCCGAATGCCGACGTGGCGTTAGCTTCGGAGCCTTGTTTGACCCTTGTTTGCGGCGGTTGATGCGATTGGGGTGCCTTCGGCAATTAATGGAATCAATGCGGTCAGTGAAAACCCGTATTCCGTTTCACTCCATACGGGCTACTTGCTGGCTATTTGCCAATGGAGGAAAATTATTTTATTTCAAAGGCAGCAGTTCAAATCCGATATTAGGGCGGCAATTTTTAAGTTTCCAACACTAAAAATTGCCCGACCCGGTCGATAAATGCAAGCGGTTGCTGGACATGTAGCCAATGTCCGGCATTGGCGATGACACTGAGCGTGGCGGTGGGGAATAAGGCGGGGATTTGCTCCGCCTCGACATAAGTGGAATCGGCGCCGGCAATAAACAGTGCCTTGCCGGAAAAGGGCTGTAAATGCTGGGTTTCAGGAAACGCGGCGATATTGTCCGCCGTGCGCGAAAATATATCCAGGTCAACGCGCCAGCCATACACGCCCTCGTTAAGCACCAGATTTTGCAATAAAAACTGCCGGTAACTCAAATCAGGGATGGACTCGGCGAGATGATTTTCCGCTTGTTTGCGGTTGGTCATTTCCGCCAACGGCAGGGATTTTAAGCCGGCAATCAAACTTGCAAAACGGTGCGGATAACTGACCGGGGCAATATCGACGACAATGAGCTTGTCGAGATAATCAGGATAATTCAACGCAAACCACATCGCGGTTTTGCCGCCCATGCTATGCCCCAATAAATTGACCATTGACAGCCCTTGCTGGTCGATAAACCGCAACACATCCACCGCCATCACCGGATAATTCATCACCGGATCATGTGCGGACGCGCCGTGGTTACGCATGTCCAACACATAAACCCGATGGTTTTCGCCTAGTTTTCCGGCAATCTGCCGCCAATTTCTGGACGATGCAAAAAAGCCGTGCAGAATGATCAGCGGCGGCTGGTCAGTCGCCACGCCAAAAGTTTCAAACGCGAGATCAACGCCAGCCATCAGGCAAATCCAAACAATGCGCCCAACAAGCCGCCAAAGACGCCGCCCCACACCACCAACCAGCCTAAATGTTCGCGGATAATCGCCTGGACGATTTCCTTGACCAATTGCGGCGTCAATTCACTTAAGCGTTTGTCAATCACGCTTTCGATTTTCGAGACTAAGTCCGTGCTGATTTTATGTGCGTCCAAGCCTTGTTGCAGCGCGTGTTTGAACACGTCAGAACCGACCATGTCGGTCAAGGTGGCACGCATTTTTTCGCTGAACGGCTCTTTTAACGGAGCCAGAGCTTCGACACCGCCCATCATCAATAACATGCCGCCAAAAGACGACTCCATGATCGACGAGACCAAGCTTTCGTAAATTTTGTCATAATCGACCGCATTCAACAAAGGCTCCAAGTTCAATAACTTGCCGCCTTGCTGTTCTTCCGTTTCGATAAACTGCTCGATATGCTGTTCGGTAAAGAATTGCTCCATCATCAATTGTTTGATGGACAGCTTGAATTCTTCAAAACGTTCGGGTATCACGCCGGAGCCATACAAATATGGCACTTTCTCAAACAGCATGTAAATTGCCAGCGAGTTGGTGATGGCTCCAGACAGGGCAAAAAAACCAATGGATTTGACCAAATCCTGTTGTACGGGGCACACATAACCGGTAAAAATAACCAGCACGGCGACGAAGTTGGTAATGAAGTTTTTGTCCTTCATTGGTGTTTTATTCAAAAACATAGGCTTATAAGCTGCGTTACAATTAGGGATCACAATTTAAACCATCGCAAAAAGGTGGGTTTCCAGTACGGACGCAAGAGCATAAAAAGACTTCGGCGGTTTTTTCTGCAATAAAAACCCAAGGCAATTGCCCGTTGGCATCGGACTGGTGGCTATTATCGCATAACCGCAGGTGTTGGCTTAAGCCGCAACGCACAAAATGGATTTTTACCCGTTTCAACTTCTAGCGGCATTGAATTTTTTTATCATCGCCATAAAATCACTAACTGACGTTACGCAGTAACATCTGTTACAAGTGAAAAACTGGCGATACAAAGCATTGATGCCTGTGCCAGTCAAATATAATGCTAAAATGGCAATCGTTCACACGGCTAATGTAAAAATATCACTAATAATGCCAAGATACCTAAATCCAACTATTTTGCAGTCCATGTTTTAAAATCACCTTTCAAGATATAAAGCAATGATTGAGTCGAATCAAGTGATGGTTGACATTCAGAATTTTTTTGACACCGAAATCTCATCGCGAAAATTTCGCTACAAAATCAGATTCTTGTGCCAGGAACTGGGCCTATCGTCGAACGAAAGGCAACCTAAAATAAACGCCTATCTGATCAGATTAAACGAAGATTTGATTCAGGCGGTGACACGCCAAGAACAGCAAAGGCTGTCAATGTTAAACAGTGCATTTAGACAATTAAAAGACTCTTCGCGCACCCAGGCAAAACGTGAACTGGTGTCTGCCGCGTTATCGGGTTTTTATTCTTTATCGACCATCCCCGAACACGGCAACACCGGTTCTTTTAGCAATAAGGTCTTGCGCTCACTGGCTTTTTTAGGACAGGCCGCCGCCTATCTTGAGCTGGAAGATGCAGATGAGTTGGTCGCCGAAAAGCTTGCCCTTGCCATTTATGAAGATCCTAAAACGGCGGCGCAATTTCTTGATCCGAGTTATTTTGACTATTTCAAACAAACTTTAGGTTTGTTTGTTGAAGACCAGCAATTCACGGTGAGCGGCGGCATCGCCACAGACACCAAAAATGGTCTCATCTGGCTAAGGTTTGCGCTGGGCCAGGAATGGCGCCATGACCTAAACCAAGGCAGACTGGCGCGTTACACCTGGCGTGAGGCTTTTGCCGAAACCGAAATATTCAACGGACAAGGCGGCTACGACGGACATACCGACTGGCGTTTGCCTACTATTGAAGAATTAAAAACCCTGATCGACCTAAAGGAAGGTGATGCCCGAAAGTCAATCCATTTTATCAATAATCGGGTGTTCCCAAGAAATTATGATTTATTTTGGTCATCTTCATCCAGCTCTTACAATGACAACGTGGCGTGGATTGTCGATTTCGTCAACGGCAGTGCTTTTTATGGCAATATCAATTACGGTTACGGCGTAAGGCTAGTACGCAGCATCTAGGCTTCCGCCCCTATTTTCAATATCCAACCCAACATCAACGCCCCCAACATTCCATGCCCCCCCCACTTTTGCGTATTGCCCTAACCCCCGGCGAACCGGCGGGCATCGGCCCTGATCTTTGCCTACAACTGGCGCAACAAGACCTGCCCTGTGAATTGGTCATTATCGCCAGCCCAGAACTGATGACACAACGCGCCGCCCAGTTGGGTTTGCCGCTTACGATCAAGCTGTTTGACAGCCAAGCACCGGCAAAGCCACATCAAGCAAGTGGCTTGACCGTGTTGCCCGTGGAACTTGCCGCACCGGTGCAAGCGGGTAGTTTACATGTGCAGAACAGCCGCTATGTGTTGAAAACCATCACCAAAGCCACCAAAGGCTGTCTCGACGGGGTCTTTGCGGCGATGGTCACAGCCCCGGTCCATAAGGGCATCATCAACGATGCGGGTTTGCCGTTTACCGGGCACACCGAATATATTGCCGACCTGGCTGGCGGTTATCCGGTGATGATGCTTGCCACCCAGGGGTTGCGCGTCGCTCTGGTCACCACCCACCTGCCTTTAGCGGAAGTCAGCCAGGCAATCACGCATAACCGCCTTAGAAGTGTCATCCGAGTCCTGGAACATGATTTACGCACCCGCCTACAGATAGACAAACCGCGTATTTTGGTCTGTGGATTAAACCCCCATGCAGGCGAAGGCGGTCATCTGGGACGGGAAGAAATCGACATCATCGAACCCGTGATGGAGAGTTTTCGCAGCCAAGGCATTGATTTAACGGGCCCCTTGCCAGCCGACACGTTATTTACCCCCAAATACCTAGACCAAGCCGATGCCGTGTTGGCGATGTATCACGACCAAGGTCTGCCCGTACTGAAATACAAAGGTTTCGGGCAAGCCGTCAATATCACCCTAGGCTTACCGATTATCCGCACGTCGGTCGATCACGGCACCGCCCTCGACCTTGCCGGCACGGGTAAAGCCGATGTCGGCAGCTTATCGGTCGCCCTGCAAACCGCCCTGGCTATGGCCTCCCTATCGACGGCTTCCCTATCGACCCTTGCCTCCCCAACATGACCCACACCCCACGCAAACGTTTCGGGCAGAATTTCCTGCATGACCATTCAATCATCAACGACATAATCTCCAGCATAGCCGCCTACCCAGGCGAACATTGGGTGGAAATCGGCCCCGGCATGGGCGCGTTGACCGAACCCTTGCTGAAAACCGGCATAAGCCTGGACGTGGTTGAACTTGACCGGGACTTGGTGGCGTTACTTCAGAATAAATTCAGCCAAGCAACGCACCTGGCCATACACAGTGCCGACGCCCTGAATTTCGATTTTTCGCAACTGGTCAAAGACAATGAAAAACTGCGGGTGATAGGCAACCTGCCCTACAACATTTCCACGCCGCTGATGTTCCATTTGCTGGAAAGCACATCCTGCATTGAAGACATGCACTTTATGTTGCAAAAAGAAGTGGTTGATAGGATTTGCGCCGCACCAGGCAACAAACAATACGGCAGGTTGAGCGTGATGATGCAGTATTACTGTGAGCCGGAATTATTGTTCGACGTGCCACCAGAAAGTTTTGATCCCGCCCCCAAAGTCATGTCCGCCGTGGTGAAACTGACCCCCCACCAGCAACCGCCAGTCCCCGTGCGTGACCCCGCCCAACTCGGCCGCCTCGTCACCGAAGCCTTCTCGCAACGCCGGAAAACCCTGCGTAATTCCCTAAGCAAAACACTGACCGCCGAACAAATCCAGTCCGTGGGTATTGATCCCACACTACGCGCAGAAACCTTGGCATTGGCTGATTTCGCCAGATTGAGTGATTTGTTGTAACTGGGTTGTTTGGGTATTGCCTATAAAAAGCCCTGCCAACCCAACCAACCACACACTGCGACAATCTGCCACGCGGCAATGTGTCACATTCCATTTGTCCAGGTTTATCCGTAAGATAAGCACAACTCTTGAGATGCAAGCTCCTCCGGGAACCTTAGAGTTTTTATATCCTTCTCTTTAGCGGCTTACCAAAGCCGCTTTTTTTTGCCTGCGATTTTGTAACAGTCTAAAAAGTTGTAACGGCAAAACAGCTATTTTACCGCCACCTCATCCGCAAAAAACTTTCTGCGAAAATACCAGGCCAGCCTGACCAAACCAATCAACGCGGGCACTTCAATCAAAGGGCCGATGACAGCGGCAAACGCTTCGCCGGAATCCAAACCAAACACCGCCACCGCCACCGCTATCGCCAACTCAAAATTATTGCCCGCTGCGGTGAATGACAAGGTCGCGCTGATCCGGTAATTCGCGCCCGCTTTGGCGGACATATAAAATGTCAGCAAAAACATGATGGTGAAATAAATCACCAACGGCACGGCAATCCGCAATACATCCATCGGCAATTGCACGATGTATTCGCCTTTCAGCGAAAACATCACCAAGATGGTGAACAACAAGGCGATCAACGTGATCGGGCTGATGCGCGGGATAAAACTCTGCTCATACCAGATTTTGCCTTTTTGGCGCACCAGCACGAAACGCGAGGCCATACCCGCGAAAAAGGGGATGCCCAAATAAATCAACACGCTTTTGGCGACTTCCAGCATGGTCAGTTTGACTTCCAAGCCTTCGGCAATGCCCAGCAAATCCGGCAAGACGGTGATAAAAACGTAGGCATATAATGGGAACAACAAGACTTGAAAAATTGAATTGCAGGCCACCAATCCGGCGCAATATTCGCCATCACCATCCGCCAGTTCGTTCCAAACCAGCACCATTGCGATACATCGCGCCAGGCCGATGAGTATCAAGCCGACCATGTAAGATGGATAATCGTGCAGGAAAATCACCGCCAACGCGAACATCAGCACCGGGCCTATCACCCAGTTTTGTAGCAAGGAAATGGACAGGATTTTGAAGTTTTTGAACAACAGCGGCAGTTCTTCATAACGCACTTTAGCCAGCGGCGGGTACATCATCAGGATCAAGCCAACCGCTATTGGAATCGACGTTGTCCCCGTCTGGAAATGCCCTAGCCATTGCGTCGCCTCAGGGACAAAATAGCCCAAGGCCACACCGCCCGCCATCGCCAGAAAAATCCACAGTGTTAAAAATTGTTCGACAAAGCCTAAGCGTTTAGTCGTGCCATTGCCGTCGGCAACGTGGGTGTTTTGCGTAGCCATAGTCAATATCCTTTAAAATTAATAGGCCAAGCCGATGTGGTTGAGCTTTTCGCCCAACTCGGCACCGGATAAGGATTCTAAAGGCAACTCAAGCATCGCTTTGATCCGGCGTTCCAAAGCGTTGTATGTCGCTTGGAACGCGGCCTTGGTTTCTGCTTCCGTGCCACCCGTATGCGCCGGGTCAGGCAAGCCCCAATGCGCCCTGGTGGTGCTGTTCAGATACACCGGACACACCTCGCCCGCCGCTTGGTCGCAAACGGTGATGGCAATGTCAATGCCCGCATCGGCAAATTCATCCCAAGATTGGCTGCTGTAGCCTTCAGTGGGCAAACCGTTGCGCTGCAAGGTAGCCAACGCGTTGTCGTTGACCTTGCCGACCGGACGGCTGCCTGCGGAAAACGCCTGCACACGGCCTTGTCCCAAATGGTTGATCAAAGCCTCGCCCAACACGCTACGGCAGGAATTGCCGGTACACAAAATTAACACGTTTATCATGATGATCGCCTCTATATTTTAATATTCGTATTTCCATATATTATATGGGCGAAAAAAACTATTCACAACAATTCAGCTTGTCAGTACGGTTTGCCATCGCTTGTAAGCGTTGCAAATCTTCTTGTTGACCTGGATGATTGGCGAACTGTTGCGCGGTGATTTCCAAGACATCCGCTACCCACTGCGGTAATTCAGGATTGATCTGGTAATACACCCATTGCCCTTCCCGGCTATCGAGCAAGATTTTGCTTTGCCGTAACAAGGCCAAATGGCGGGAAATCTTGGGTTGCAGCATATCCAAGGCCTGTGTCAGCTCGCAAACACACAGCCTGCCTTTTTGGTGGAGCAGCACCAGGCAACGCAGGCGGGTTTCATCGGCCAGGCATTTGAATAATGATGTCGGTGTCAGCATGTGGGTGTTTGATAAATTAAAATTTGATTATACCCAGAAACCCTAATGTTGGCTTTGGCTTATCTGGTTTTCGCTTGCTGCCTAATTTTTGACCAACTGATTTATTGGGATAATTCTATCTTGCCTAAGCCTGTGTCCTCCAATCCCCCAACTAAATGCAATAACATTTGAGACGAAATACAACGGCTTGTGCCACGGGGGTTACGGATTATGGCGCAAAAACACTGCTTAATAATCATCCGGCAGACGCGCCACCAACTCATCCCACTGGATCACAATATCCGGCAACGCCATCACCCGCGTTTCGCCGGACAGCTCATAAAGCTCCGGTTTACCGTATTCCGCCCCAGCCAAGCGATAAACCGTCAATAAACGGTCAACCGGATGCACCAGCCAATATTCCTTCACGCCGTGCCGCTCATAAAGCGCACGTTTGCGGATTTGGTCATGGCTGGCGGTGGACGGCGACAACACTTCCACCAGCCAATCCGGCGCACCGCGCACCCCGCGTTTATCTAACTTACCGCCATCACACACCACCAACACATCCGGCTGCACAACGGTATCAACCTGTTCGTTGGCTTCATCGTGCTTCGGCAAGCGCACATCCACAGGCGCGATAAAAGCGCGGCAGGGCTTGCCTTTCAATGCTAACCGCGCTTGCAGATAAATCTCCCCAGCGACATCTTGGTGGGCCAAATCCGGCGCGGGTGACATCGCATAGGCCTGACCGTCGATCAATTCATAACGCACATCATCAGGCCAAGCCAGATAATCGCCATAGCAGTAATATTGGGTGTCTTTTAATGCCAAGCCCATTTTTATGTCCTCGGACGGTTGGTGGACGATTCTGTTTCTGTTGGGCAAAAAGCATAGCACAGAATGGATGTTTGGGATGCTGGGAGAATAAGAAAGCCCTATGACGGCAACCATTTCTATTGCTATCGACCAAGAGCTTTACGAGCAAGCACAGGATAAGGCGGCTTTGGAACACCGATCTACCACCGAACAAATTGAGTTTTGGGCAAAATTGGGACGTGCCGCGTTGGAAAATCCCGATTTGCCCATCAGTTTTATCGCTGAATCATTGTTGTCATTAATGGAACCGCATACCGAACTTGAGCCGTTTATGCCACGGGGCGGATTACATGGCTAATGATGTCGTACAAACGCGTCGTTTTGCCAGTCAATACAAGAAATTACACGATAATATCGCCGTTGATGTTGACCAAGCTGTTGTTGCCATAGCCAATAATCCAGAATTTGGTGAACGAAAAAAAAGGGATTTAGCCGAATACACGTCCATAAATTCCGCAGTCATGGCCAGCTTTATTTACTAGGTTACACATTTAACGATGCCGTCCGATGGGTTTATTTAGAAGCCATTGGAGTGCATGAGAATTTTTATCGTGATTTGAAGTGTTAATTGCCCTGATTCCCTAGCTGCGTAATTTAGCTGTCGCACTCAACATGCTCCCCCGCAATATCCGCCTCCATAAAGGCAACCATGTCTTCTTCCTTTGTAAAATTACCATACGCCAGCAGTAGCTTGACATAAGCGGCTTCTATGGAAAGATTCCACAACATCTTTCCACCTTGTTCGACCAAGGCGCGGGTGCTTTGGTAGGCATTGGGCGATTCCAAGGCTGGAGCCAAATAAACGCTGATGTCTTGTTGCTGGCAGCGTTTGGCAAACTCAAGCAACGAGTGTTGTTTGCCCCATTCGGACGACACACAAGCCGTACCGGAATGGTATAAATCATGGAGCACGGCATCGACATGATCCAGATTGACCGCGCGGTAATCCAAACCGGGATAAGGCCTTAACAGCAGGACGCGCCCGGCAAATTTGGCAGTTAAGCCATAATTTGTATGTTGCCTTATTTTAAGGGGATTCAACACGCTGAACATGGCACCGTCATATTGCATAAAACTTTTATTTTGCACACTGAAAAAGTCGCCGCTTAATTGCAAGGAGGCGGCAAGACGGGCACCTTGGTGCACTTGCATGGCCTGCCCTTGATTGCGGTAAGGGACAAATACGCCGGATTGTGGGGATTGCCGGATAAACTCCACCGCACAAATAAAATTGTCCAAGCCATTGGCGCGGCCATCATCCAGCGGAAAATCGCTGGACACCAACAACATCGGCAAGCCCAGCGCGTGAAAATAAAAACTTAAGGCCGCCGCCGTGAAGCTTAATGTATCTGTGCCGTGGGTGATGATAATGCCGTCATATTGCCCCGGCTGCTCGTTTTCAATGGCGGCAATTAACTCCGTCCACACTGCCGGAGCCAAATTTTCGCTTAACACATTCAAGGGCTGGATAGTTTTGAAAGCAATCTGCTGATGCCCTGGATAACGTTGCTGAAACAATTGCAGGAGCTTGAACGAAGCCGTATCGGACGTGTCAATCGTACCCGCCGTTGTTGTAGAGCCTATCGTGCCGCCGGTAAACACCAGCAAAATATTTTTTTTAACCATAGTGTATGATGCGATGTTAAACATAATTTCTCAAAGCATAGCAAAGCCTTCTTTTTAAGAATATGAAAATATCGCTGATTGTCGCCCTATCCAGCAACCGCGTGATTGGTCTGGACAATAAAATGCCCTGGCATTTATCGGCGGACTTGAAAAAATTCAAACAGATTACGATGGGGTACCCCATCATCATGGGCAGGAAAACTTTTGAATCCATAGGCAAAGCCTTGCCAGGACGGAGCAATATCATCATCAGCCGTAACACCGATTATCAACAAGGTGGCTGCCTAGTCTTTGGTTCGCTGGATGCTGCGTTACGCCATGCCTGCACGGAATCAGCACGGGTGTTTGTGATTGGCGGGGCAAGCTTGTACGAAGCGTTGCTACCGCTCGCCGATGAGTTGTATCTGACCGAAATCCAACAAGAATTTGCGGGTGATACCTTTTTCCCTGAAGTGCGGGCGGAAGAATGGCGGGAAGTGGCCAGGGAAGATATAGCCGATGACCCGCAGGTCACTTTCAGTTATAGCTTTTTGAAGTTGATTCGAGTACTGAAATAAGCAAAAACTAACCCCCAAAAAGCCGAAAACAGTTAAAATGCCAGAATTTGAAACACATCCTGTAACAAAACAGCCGCTTGGTAGCACTCATGCAAACAAAATACAATACTGATGATTTGAGAATTTGTGAAATTAAAGAAGTGATTGCGCCGATTCTGGTCCACGAGGAATTGCCGATTACCGACGCGGCGGCAGAAACCACCCTGGTCGCACGGGCCGAAATCCACAACATCCTGACGGGTGCGGATGACCGTGTGCTGGTGGTGATCGGGCCTTGCTCCATCCATGACCCGGTTGCCGCCAAAGAATACGCGCAACGCCTGAAAGCCGTTAAAGATGAGCTGAAAGACGACCTGCTCATCGTCATGCGCGTCTATTTTGAAAAACCGCGCACCACGGTAGGTTGGAAAGGTTTGATCAACGACCCTGACTTGGACTCCAGCTTCAATATCAACAAAGGCTTGCGCATTGCGCGGCAGTTGTTGGTCGATGTCACCAGCATGGGCATGCCGGCGGCGACCGAATACCTGGATTTGATTAGCCCGCAATATATCTCCGACCTGATCGCCTGGGGCGCCATCGGCGCACGCACCACCGAAAGCCAAGGCCACCGTGAATTGGCTTCCGGCGTGTCCTGCCCTATCGGCTTTAAAAACTCCACCGACGGCACGATTAAAATCGCCATTGACGCGATAGGCGCGGCGATGAGCCCGCATCACTTTTTGTCCTTGACCAAAACCGGGCATTCGGCAATTTTTTCCACCACCGGAAATGAAGACGTGCATATCATTCTGCGCGGTGGCAATGACCGCCCGAATTACGATGCGGTCAGTGTCGGGCAAGTTGCCGAAGGCCTGCGTAAAGCCAACCTTAGACCCAATATCATGATTGATTTCAGCCACGCCAATAGCCTGAAACAATGCCAACGGCAGATGATCGTCGGTGAAGATGTCAGTGCGCAAATTGCCCATGGCGACCACTGCATCATGGGCGTGATGGTTGAAAGCCATTTGAAGGCGGGCAGCCAAAAACAAATCGAAGGCCAGGAATTGGTCTACGGACAAAGCATCACTGATGGCTGTTTGGGCTGGGAAGATACCGTGCCGTTATTGCATGAATTGGCGGCGGCGGTGCAAAAACGCCGTGTCGCCAATCCTGATGGGAGTTTGAAAATATGAAAGTTTTTGTGAACGGCGCTAGCCGTGATTGTGCCGACAATGCCTCAGTAGCCGATTTGGTCGCTGACTTAGGGTTGACTGGCAAAAAAATTGCCGTGGAATTGAATAAGGAAATTTTGCCCTTCAACCAATACGCTAGCCAATTGCTACAAACAGACGACCGTTTGGAAATCGTCCACGCGATAGGTGGCGGCCAGGATGATTCCTTTATTTTGGCGGGTAAGGCTTACCAATCGCGTCTGCTGGTCGGCACTGGCAAATACAAAGATTTGGAAGAAACCCGTTTGGCGATTGAAGCTAGCGGGGCGCAAATCGTCACCGTCGCCATACGCCGCACAAACATCGGGCAAAATCCAGGCGAGCCGAATTTGTTGGATGTCATTTCACCGGACAAATACACGATTTTGCCCAATACCGCAGGTTGTTTCACTGCCGATGATGCGGTTCGGACGTGCCGTTTGGCGCGGGAATTGTTGGGCGGGCATAAATTGGTCAAGCTGGAAGTGTTGGCTGACCAGAAAACCTTGTTCCCGGATGTTGCCGAAACCTATATCGCGGCGGCATTGTTGGTGAAAGACGGTTTTGATGTCATGGTCTACACCAACGATGATCCGATTGCGGCAAAGCGTCTGGAAGCGATAGGCTGCATCGCGGTGATGCCGTTGGCGGCGCCGATAGGTTCTGGTTTGGGTGTGCGCAATCCGTATAACATATTGACTATCGTCGAAAACGCTTCTGTGCCAATTTTGGTCGATGCAGGGGTCGGCACGGCTTCCGATGCCGCCATTGCGATGGAATTGGGTTGCGACGGCGTGTTGATGAACACCGCGATTGCCGACGCGAAAAACCCTATCCTGATGGCTTCAGCCATGCGCAAAGGCATAGAGGCCGGACGCGAAGCTTTCTTGGCGGGACGTATGCCCAGACGGCGGTTTGCCTCCGCTTCCTCCCCTATTGATGGCCTGATTATTTAGCCATTGCTTAAAAGCCATATCCACGGCCCGTAGAGCACGAAGGACACATCATTGATTACAAATAGTGCTTTTTTCGTGTTTTTCGTGGACAATCCCTAACAAAATTTCGTGCGTTTCCTGCCCTTCGTGGCTTAAGACGCTCCCTCATCAATTTATGCTCAATCCTGAAATTCCCCTGAAAAAAATCCGCAGTTTTATCCGTAGGCAAGGCCGTTTGACTCCTGGACAACAATTGGCGTTAGATACGCATTGGGACAAATTTTGCTTAAATCCCGAATTGGATTATAACTTTAGCGAAGTATTTGGACGCACCTCGCCGCTGATTTTGGAAATCGGTTTTGGTAACGGTGAAAGTTTGGCAAAAATGGCGGCGGCGAATCCAGAACAGGACTATATCGGAATAGAAGTGCATCGCCCAGGAGTCGGACATTTGCTGATGCTGCTGGAGCAGGAGAGGTTAAATAATGTCAGGATTTATTGCCACGACGCCATCGAGATTTTGGAGCAGAAAATTCCCGACCAGAGCTTGGCAGGTATCCATTTATTTTTCCCCGACCCTTGGCCCAAGAAAAAACATCATAAACGCCGTATCGTAAGCTCTGGTTTTGTCGATTTATTAACCAGGAAACTGGTTATTGGCGGTTATTTCCACGCCGCCACTGATTGGCAACATTATGCGGAATGGATGCTGAAAATGCTTGCTACAGAACCTCGCTTGAAGAACAACAGCGAAACGAATGGCTATTGTGACCGCCCCAACTATCGACCATTAACCAAGTTTGAGCAACGTGGTTTGCGTTTAGGGCACGGGGTTTGGGATTTGATATTCAAGCGCGTTTTATGGTCGCAGCACTTGAATATCATTTAAACACCTAGGCTAAGTAAGCCTAATACGTTGATAAAATTAATTTTAAACCTCGCCTAAGTTGGCATGGCAAACATCTATGGATTGTTTTCTGCTACTATTTGAGTTTCCAGTTGCATGGATTTGATAATAATGGCCAGCTCTTCGCGCTGACGTTTCAAGGGTGCCAGCTCCGCTTCAAGGGCTGCTATGTTTTCAGCAACTGTACCTTTAGATTCATTAATCTTTCTTAACATCTGCAAACGGCCTTCAATTTGCTTTTTGTGGTCTTTAATCTGCCTCGCCAACGGCGACAACGCCCCATTACTCCAAGCAATCGCATCAGCATAGGCTTGTTTAAGTATGCCTTTCGCTTTGGCAACCAATGTGCTATACAACTTATCAACCACGACCCCCTGCTGGGTCATAGTTACTCTGGCACTGGTGCGGAAAACCTCGCCCTCTTCAAAGACTTCTTCGAGTTCCAATTGATATTTTTTTATGTCAAATAATTTGGGCTCGATTTCTTTAAAACCATATTCATCTTTAAACTTTTTGTGTATCGCCTTAACCAAACGTCGGGTTTCGTTGGTAATATCCACCGAGTCTTGAAGCATATCCCGCAAGTCATCAAATAGTTTGCGGATATTCTGTTTCATGCCTATCGTAGTGAGGCTTTTGCTAATATCATGCTTGGCGACACCAATAACTTCATTGATCTTTTCTTCGGAAAAAGAATTGATGAGCATCTTGGCCTGAACGATAAACACCCGTCGGCTGGATTGGAAATTTTCCACATTCGCCATATAGACATTTTGTCTGTCACGGGTTTCGGCCATTAATTTGCCGGTCATGTCCTGATTATGGAAATCAACTTTTCTAAATTCTTCCAGTTGCTCAGTTGCGTGTGACAATGCCATATTGCTTGCATTAATCGATTCACTAACCAGGCCACCAATATCACGAGCAACAATGGATGCCATGATGCTACGCTTATCCTTTAAAATATCATTGGCAAGATAATTTTCTAAATTCGAGATCCGGCTTCTTTCTAGAAGTTCCTCATCACCCTTAATTTTGGCAAGCAATGCTTGTTTGGCTGAAAGCGGAAAAATGGAATCTTCATCTATTTTTAAAATAGTTGCGGAGGCTTTGATTTGCGATTTAATTGAACGGTCATAGTCAGCATTTCCGCCCAGATCATCCCACATAGCATCAATCTTGTTCATAACCACCGCCAAACCTTGCTTTCTGCTGCTACGGGCACGGTTGATATGGTTCAACCATATTTCCAAGTCACTTTTAGTCACGCCGGTATCAGCCGCCAACATAAAAATTATGGCTTGGGCACTAGGCAACATATTGAGCGTCAGTTCCGGCTCCGTACCTAATGCGTTTAACCCAGGAGTATCAATGATGGCCAATCCTTCTTTCAGTAAAGGATGAGAGAAACTGATGAGGGCATGCCGCCAGCAGGGTATTTCCACTTTATCAGGGTTCAATTCACCTTGGGTGGCCGCTTCGCGCTCATTCCATAAACCCAATCGGTCAGCCAATTCACGGTCCACTTTTTTACTGGCGATCAATTCTTTAAATGCAGCCTGCATTTGTGTCGGCGAATTGAAGTCAAGATCCAATTGGGTCCACCGCTCGGGTATGTTCTTGAATTCTGCCAATGATATATCTTCAAGGCGGCTTTCGATATTCAATAAACGGATATAATTGCCGCCCTGTTCATCATAGAAAATTTCGGTCGGCGACATCGTGGTGCGCCCTGGTGAAGAAGGCAACAATCTTACGCCGGACTCGGCAAAAAACATTGCATTGATCAGCTCTGTCTTACCACGCGAAAATTCCGCAACAAACGCCAAGGTAATGCGGTCATTTTTTAAGCTGGACAGGATATTTAAAAGAGTATTCGTGCGATAGCCTTCATCCATCCCATAGCGCACCAGCCATTGCTGATACATTTCTACTGCTTGTATCAGATTTGCACGCCATATCGAATATTCGTGCATTTTTTCTTTAAATTCCAAGTTCCTCATGGCAAGCCTTTTGTAAAAAACACGATTTTAGTAAATGAATCGAGAATTCAAATTATATCTGACAATTGTAGTTCAAATATCGACAACGGTTAGGGTCATAAATCTTTAATTTTAAATCTGCGCAAGGTCACCGTTATCTAATCCATAGAGCCGTTGATAGGCATGGATCGCATTGACCTGTCCAGGCGCAATTGGGGTTAAATATTCAATAATATCAGCCAAACTGATAATGGCAATAACCGGCAAACCCAAATGCCCCTTCACCTCTTGAATGGCAGAGACGTGGTTTTGCCCTTTTTCTTGTCTATCCAAAGCAATTAATACGCCTGCTGGCACCGCATCCGTTTGCTTTAGGATGTCAACGGATTCCCTGACTGATGTACCTGCACTGATTACGTCATCGATGATAATGACGCGACCTTGTACAGGGGCCCCTACTAGCACACCACCTTCCCCGTGATCTTTACTTTCTTTACGGTTAAAAGCAAATGGGATATCAACTGAGGTTAATCGGGAATATGCAATCGCGGTGGCGCAGACCAAAGGAATCCCTTTATAAGCGGGGCCATAAAGCATATCAGGCTGGATGTCCGATTGCTGTAAAGCCAGGGCATAAAATTCACCTAATTTTGCCAGCTTTGCACCCGTATCAAATAAACCCGTATTGAAAAAATAAGGGCTTGTACGTCCTGACTTAAGGATGAACTCACCGAATTTTAATACCCCGCACCCTATGGCGTAGGAAATAAATTCTTTTTTATAATCGATCATATAACATTAAAAACAAATATCATGGTAGTTTTAACCACTAGACCCAAACAAAGTAATAGACGGTTGTTTCAAAAATATTAATTATCTGTGCGAAACGAAAATTTAAATGTGATCAATCAACTCAAAATAATAAGCAAATTAAATGCCAGAAATTGATTTTATATTTAATTATAAAAGCGATCAGATGCTACTGATTCGGTTCGCTATCCCACAAAAAATAGCTTAATCGTAATGTGTTTTGAGTTTTTATAGTCATCTCAGCAAAATCAGTACATTAGTGTCGAAGGTTTTATGAATCGCCAACCCAACAACTTACTATTGCTGGTATCTTGACTATTGTATTTGTGGTTAAACCACTATTCCCAGCAATAGGTTGCCATAGGAGTGACTAATTTGACAAGGTAGTGACAAAAATTGCCACGACCTTGCCTACATCCGGCCTTCCTTCCATTGGGGAAAAAATAATTTCAGCACATGATAAGGCACAAAACCATATCAATTAGGTAGGAATTTTTGCAAAACACTGTCCAAAAAATCCCAACCCTTTGGTGAACAACGATAATGTCCGTGCTGATAATCGATTAATCCTTGTGCCCTGCAATCAGATAAAGCCGGCTCCAAAGTGCATGGGTCAAGTCCAGTTGCAGAATGGTAATGCGCCAGTGAAAAACCTTCCCGTAAACGCAAGTGGTTCATAACGAACTCCAGCGGCAAATCGGCAACGGCAATACTTCCGGCAGCATCGTTATTTTTATGCTTACCCGGCAAATATTGTCCAGGACTTTTAGGTTTATGTGTACGGAAAATATGCCCCGGCACTTTCCGGGTAATTTTGCCGTGCGCGCCCGCCCCTATACCCAAATAATCGCCGAATTGCCAGTAATTCAAATTATGCTTACATTGCCGACCTGTTTGGCTGTATGCAGAAATTTCATATTGTTGATACCCCTTGTCTGCCAATAATGCTTGACCCGCTTTTTGCACTATAAAAATCGCATCATCATCCGGCAATGAAGGAGGAACTCTATGAAAATAAGTATTCGGCTCCAAGGTCAATTGGTAAAAGGAAATATGTGTGGGCGCAAGGGCCACTGCTGCCTGCAAGTCTTTCTGGCTACAAGAAGCGGTGGCTTCAGGCAAACCAAACATCAAATCCAGATTGAGATTGTCAAATCCCGCTTGGTGGGCGATTTCTATGGCGCGGACGGCTTCTTTAGCCGTATGTACGCGACCCAGCTTGGTCAATAAAACATCATTAAAACTTTGGATGCCTATGGATAGCCGGTTAATGCCTATCGCCCTGAATTCGGCAAACTTATGGCTTTCAAACGTGCCTGGATTGGCTTCCAGGGTCAGTTCCAAATCATCTGCAAAGGCCAACTGATGCCCAACACCTTCCAAAAGCCGATTGATTGCTTCTGGTGAAAATAAGCTAGGAGTGCCCCCGCCAATAAAAATGTTGCTAATTGGCCGCGTGATGCCATATAAAGCCACATCCTGCGCCAAATCTTGTAGCAAAGCTAAAATATACTGGGATTCCGGCACATCGTCTTTAACGGCATGGGAATTAAAGTCGCAATAAGGACATTTTTTTATACACCAAGGAATATGTATATAAAGGCTGAGCGGCGGCAAATTCAAACAAATATCTGTGATAAAAATAAACGTCGCCAAGTTTACCACCAACATAGAGTCCGAAGCTAACAAAGTGACATGGGAACGAATGAACTAAAAGCTGGCCTTCATATGCAGGTGTGGCTTTGTCGCTTGATTAGCTTCTGTATCTATACGATGATCCGCTTTGTTTTATGCACATTTCATGGCTTGTAAATTAAAACCGCAAAGTCTAAATATTACGAAGACATTATTGGGTGTTAGAATACGGAATAATTTTTTATTAAATCCAGCCCAAGCTGACTGGTAACGAAATCATTTAACAAACTTTTATAGAGGACGATATGGGGAAGTTGAAGTTGTTACCCGGGGTGATTGGAGCAACACTGGTCATCGCCATCATTGTGTATGTTGCTTTCCATTTCATATTTCTTGATCTGTTTGTTGATTTGTGGTGGTTTCAATCCTTAAAGCTGGAGGCTTATTTTTGGTTGAAACTCCTTTATAAATTTTTTCTGTCAGGTGCAGTGACACTGTTTTTCTTTACTATTTTCTTCCTGCATTTTTGGATTGCCTCAAGATTTTTAGGCTTGAATCCACCCGACGAGGTGCTGAATGACAGTGTCAAACGTCGTAAATTTCAAGGTTTTGCCGACACCTTCATGAGCGGCTCGGTAAAAGTTTATACGCCTATATCGCTGGTATTAGCCGTTTTTATTGCCATTCCTTTTTATACCCAATGGGAAACTTCGCTGCTGTATTTTTTCGGGGCTGACTCAGGGGTCTCTGAATCGGTTTATGGCAAGGATGTCAGTTTTTATATGCTGTTCTATCCGGTATACCAGCTTATCCAACAAGAATTGTTGGGCACCGCCATCTTAGTCTTTGTCATGGTCACCGTTTTGTACTGGCTGGAACACACGTTTATCCCCAACCAACGCAAAGAATTCCCATTGGGCGCAAAAATCCATTTGTCGCTGCTGATTGGATTTATCGTTGCATTTGTGGTTTGGGGCTTTATGTTGCAACGGTTTGCCCTGCTCTACAATAATAGCCATGAGCCGATTTTTTATGGGCCGGGATTTGTCGAACTGCGTTATCAATTGCCTTTGATTTGGTTAGCTGTAGGTACATTTTTAGCCACAGCCCTTTCTGCCTGCTTATTTATTTTTTCCTCAAGACACCGCATCAAAACGCCATTTTTTCTGTCACTGGCGGCATTTTTGTGTGCATTGGCATTGCCAAAAATCGAGTTTATCCCGCAACTGATCCAGCGTTATATCGTCAACCCCAATCCGGTCAAAGCCGAAAAATCATTTATCCAGCACAATATCAACGCCACATTGGATGCCTACCAATTGCGCAACATTAAACAAGCTGATGTATCTATTAACTTGAACGCCGCCAAAGACATAGAAACCTGGGGCACACAAAAGCGTTTTGAGAATATTCCGGTCTGGGATCGGGAATTCATTATTGATAGTTACCGGCAATTGCAGGAAATACGGCCATACTACCGTTTCCGCTCGGTTGATGAAGACCGCTATTTTGTGCTTGACCATACACGGCAAGTAAATATTTCGGCGCGTGAAATCAATATATCCAAATTGCCTTACGAAGCACAGAATTGGGAGAACATCCACTTACGTTACACCCACGGCTATGGTGCCGTAGTCACTCCCGCCGCACAGGATGCCGACAAACCACAAGCCTGGTATTTACGGGATTTGAACATGGGTTCTGACGTAGGGTTTAAAATCAAACATCCCGACATTTATTACGGTCAGGAAAATCTCGATTATGCCATCGTACCCAATAAACTGGACATCGTTGGCATTGCCGGCAGCGATCCGGGTATGACAGAAACCTACCACGGCGAAGGTGGCATCCCAATACCTTCGTACTTTCGCAAGGCTTTGTTCGCATTTTATCTGAAAGACGAAAAAATCTTTTTCTCCACCAATATCTCAACAGAAAGCAAGCTGAAAATATTCCGTAATATCAGCGAACGGGTCAACAGGCTGACACCGTTTTTACATTTGGACAAAGACCCTTATCTGGTCATCACCAATGATCGCTTTTATTGGATACTGGATGCTTATACCTTGTCCGATAAATACCCGGTTTCCAAACCCATTGATGACAATTTCCAAAATGGCAAACAGCATTTCAATTACATCCGCAACTCAGTAAAAGTGGTCGTTGACGCTTTCGATGGCGACGTAGATTATTATATTGCCGACAACAAAGATCCGATTATCCGCGCATACAGCAGTGCCTATCCCAGTCTGTTCAAAAAGCTGGAGGACATGCCAAGTGAATTACGCAAGCATTTACGTTATCCGCGCGACCTTTATTATGTGCAAATGCAAATGTACGCCAAATATCATCAAGACCGTCCAGAATTGTTCTACGAGCAGGCGGAATCCTGGCAATTCGCCGATGTGCGCGACCAAATAGTGTTGCCTTATTATCAAACAATGGACTTTGGCAATTGTAATGACAGCGAAGAGTTTGTACTGATCAACCCCATGACACCAGTCAATCGCAATAATTTGAGCATGATCGGCGTTGCCAGTACCGTAGATAGCAAAAATTGCGGCTCGGATTACAGCCCCAATATCACAGTGTATAAATTTGGCAAAGAAGTGCAAGTCAACGGCCCGGCACAAATCGAAGCCCTAACCCAACAGGTGCCGGAAATTTCCGCGCAATTTACTTTATGGGGACAAGCGGGTTCGGTCGTAGAAATGGGCAGGATGGTGATTCTACCTATGGGCAACACGGTGCTATATGTGCAACCGATTTATATCGCATCGACTAAAAACAAAATGCCGGAACTGACGCGGGTGATTGTCTCGATAGGTAACGAAACCGTAATGGACAAAACGTTATCAAGCGCGTTTGAAAGGTTAAAACAAATCTTTATTCGACATGCCGAAGTGAGCAGCAATACCGGGACAAGGAAAATGCCGGCAACATCGGCTATTGATTGATTATAAACATCCCGAAGGATATTGTGTTCTTCGGGATTTCAGAAGATTACCAGAAAGATGCCCAGTAATTTTTGGGTAACTTGCTTGCCTGGGCAAGCAGCGCTGTAGCGAGTATTTGCGGGGCGGTTTAAAACCATACCAAGAAACCTGCAAAAAGCATCCCAGTATGGTTTTAGGAGCTTACAGCAATCCTTTCAGATCCTGGAAGCCTTTATAAGCATTTCTTAATTCTTGTTCGGCTTCTTGTAACGCATTTTCTTTAGCATGGGTACGTGCCGATTTTAATTTGTTGTTCGCTCTTGAACGAGCCATATCAACTTTATCATTGGCATTGATTTCTTTGCTCGCATCCATAGCGTCTTTAATCAATTTCGCAACGGCTTCGCCGTCTGAACCGGTAGAGACCGCATCAATAGCAACTTTTACTTTAGCTGCCACCATGTCAATCGCTTCAGTAGGAGCGTATGTAATTCTGCCTGGATCAGATTCAGCAACAGCAACGGCTGAAACACCACCCATTGCGGATGCTACTAATAAAGAAAGTAAGATTTTTTTTAAGTTTTTCATATTTCACTAGTCCCCTAGTTGTTATTATCGTAAAAATTTTGCCTGCATAACTATTATTTACAGTTATGTGACAAAATTATTCTAGCATACTTTAAATATTTTTAATCTTGAAAACCGCTTAAATATTATGGTTTCCCGAATTATTTCCAGCCTGCAAACGACAGACCCGATGCTATTGGACCAATAGACCGGATCTGGCTGACAACTGATTATTTATGGTTTGCGTCGTAAAATTCTTTCATTTCTTTAAAGCCCGCCAAAGCTTCTCTCAATTTTGCTTCGGCTGGTTGTATCTCACCATTTTCAAAGCCATCGCGTGCCACTCTCAATTTGTCATTGGCTTTTTGACGTTGACGCTCTGTAAGTTCGTAACGGAATTCTTTTTGAAGCTGACGCGCATCATTGATAGATTTAATAATCTCATTTTTGTCCGCGCCTTTTTCTACCAAACTAACCGCTTCTTCTATCTTGGCAATAGCACCTTCTGCTGCCTCTCTAACTTTAGCTTCACCTGTCGCTTCAGCGAAAATAGGCGATGAAGCCATTGCCAAAGTTGCGGCCATAGCGATAGAAATTACGGTTTGTTTTAATTGTTTCATAGGTATGCCTTATAGTTAATATTTTAGTAGTGAATCTAGCCACACAACAAATCCTTACTTAGAGTATGGTAATAAAATCAAATAGCTATCTTCAGTGTTGGATTCTAGCATAAAAAAACATCCGAAAAACGAATGCGGAGGGCTTAAAGGATAAAAATAACATAATTTTTCCTGTTCTCGGCAAGTGGCGAAATTAACCACTAAAAACCGCCATTGCCCAGACCGTGGCAAAATAACAGGCATAAAAAAAGGCCATCTAAAGATAGCCTTTTTTATTAATGGCGTCCCCAAGGGGGTTCGAACCCCTGTTACCGCCGTGAAAGGGCAGTGTCCTAGGCCGCTAGACGATGGGGACTAAACTCGGTTTAGTCTGGCCTATTTAAGTTATATCATACGGTATGGCGTCCCCAAGGGGGTTCGAACCCCTGTTACCGCCGTGAAAGGGCAGTGTCCTAGGCCGCTAGACGATGGGGACTTAAACTATATGATGACTTAAATGTGTTGGTGGAGCCAAGGGGGATCGAACCCCTGACCTCTTGCATGCCATGCAAGCGCTCTCCCATCTGAGCTATGGCCCCGCAGTAAAGCCAGCCATTTTACAGAAATTACCCATTATGTCCAATAGTTATTTTAAATTTCATGTCTATTCGAGCTTTTTCGACTAAACACTTGCAAGTTTAATAAATCAGAATTATCTAGTAATTGAAATAAAATTTGGTTATTGATTATGCAAATAATCAATGGCCTTCTGTATTCTTGCCAGCGTTTTTTCCTTGCCTAATAATGACAAAGTGACATCTATCGCTGGCGAAACACCTGATCCACAAACCGCAACCCGTAGCGGCTGGGCGACTTTGCCCATGCCCAATTCCAAAGTTTCGGCTAGTTTGATGATAATGTCGTGCAAAGCATCACCTTGCCAGTCAGGGACAGCGGCAAATGCGTCATAAATCTGCGCCAACACCGCATCCGAACCTTCTGAAAAGGCTTTTTTAGCAGCTTTTTCGTCATAGGCATCGAATTCCTTATAGAAATACACGCTGGCATTCGCCATTTCCACCAAGGTCTTACAGCGTTCGCGTTGCGCTTTGACCACATCCGCCAAAGCCGGGCCATCAGCGGGATTGATGCCACGCTGTTCAATATGCCAGAGCAGGTGCTTAGCGACATGTTCAGGATCGCTATCCATGATGTATTGGTGGTTCAACCACAACAATTTTTCCATGTTGAACGTAGAAGCTGAACCGTTTACATCTTCCAGCTCGAAAAATTCGATCATTTCAGCTATTGAGAAAATTTCTTGGTCGCCATGCGACCAACCCAAACGCACCAGATAATTGAGCAGGGCTTCCGGCAAATAACCCTCGTCACGGAACTGCATGACACTGACCGCGCCGTGGCGTTTGGACAAACGCGCTCCGTCCGCGCCTAAAATCATCGGTAGATGCGCGTATTTCGGCAAAGGCGCGCCTAATGCCGCCAAAATATTCATCTGCCGTGGCGTGTTGTTGATATGGTCATCGCCACGGATAACGTGGGTCACGCCCATATCCATGTCGTCCACCACCACGGTTAAGTTGTAAGTTGGTGTGCCGTCAGCACGGGCGATAACCAGATCATCCAATTCTTTATTGGCAACGGTAATGTCACCTTTGACCAAGTCAGGAATCGTCACCACGCCATCAACGGGATTTTTAAAGCGGACAACCGGCTCACGGCCTGCAATCGCCACGGCATGATCGCGGCAACGCCCGTTATAACGGGGCTTTTCCTTGTTCGCCATTTGCTCATTGCGCAAGGTTTCCAATTCTTCCTTGCTGCAATAGCAATGGTAAGCATGTCCTGTGTCCAGCAATTGCCGGATCACTTCTTTGTAACGGTCAAAGCGTTGGGTTTGGTAATACGGGCCTTCGTCATAGCCCAAACCTAGCCAGTCCATGCCTTGTAAAATGGCATCCACCGATGCTTGCGTGGAACGCTCCAAATCCGTGTCTTCAATTCGCAAGATAAAGGTTCCGCCATTTTTACGGGCGTACAACCAAGAAAACAACGCGGTGCGGGCACCGCCAACATGTAAATAGCCTGTTGGGCTAGGGGCAAAACGTGTGGTAATGGTCATCAGATTATTTTGTCAGTAAGATTTTTTTAGCGTATTCGGTCGGGATTTGTTTGGCGGCATTCAGGCGCATTTTCTGGTAACTGAAAGCCACGCCACCCGCCGCAACCGGATTTTTGCCCAAGATCGCAAGCGATGCGGTATGGCCTTGGGCGGCGG
Source organism: Methylovulum sp. (assembly GCF_028687615.1). Taxonomy (GTDB): domain Bacteria; phylum Pseudomonadota; class Gammaproteobacteria; order Methylococcales; family Methylomonadaceae; genus Methylovulum. The sequence goes on along the minus strand of NZ_JAQTZU010000003.1, from coordinate 126,991 downwards.
CTTTTTCGTACCACTCTGTCGCGGTTTTGACATCGCTTTTCACACCTATGCCACGATCATACAAGGCGGCGACCAGCACCTGGGCATCAAGATAGCCCTGAGCTGCGGCTTTTAGCAGCCATTCGGCGGCTTGTTGTTCGTCCTTTTCCTGACCATTGCCGAGCAAATACATCGCGCCCAATTTTGCCTGGGCTTTGGCATCACCCTGGATAGCCGCTGCTTGCACCAAATCTTCCTGCACCGCTTCTTCAGCCCAAGCTGTGGCTATCGACAATACAGACACCAACAGCAAGCCTTTAATTATGTTCTTCATCAATCTACGCCTTTGTGATTATTAAAAAATCCGGTGATGACACCGGAATGGATAGCATCTTAGGCAACTCGCAAAAATAAACCGCCACAGATTCGCAACACAACTGATTAATCCACTAAAAGAATTGTCCACGAAAGACACGAAAAGCACGAAAAATACCACAACACGATACTTTTGAATCGTTTTTTCGTGCTTTTCGTGGACGATGTTTTGTCTTGTTCCAAGAAGATTATTTATTGCAGGTTGCCTTAGCCGATAACCGTCAAACCACCCATATAAGGCAATAAGGCTTGTGGGATATGGATACGGCCTTGGTCATCTTGGTAATTTTCCATCACGGCAATCAAAGTCCGTCCTGCGGCAAGCCCAGAACCATTCAAAGTATGCACCAATTCGGGTTTGCCGGTTTCAGGGTTACGCCAGCGGGCTTGCAAACGGCGGGCTTGGAAGTCTTTGAAATTACTGCAAGATGAAATCTCGCGGTACGCGCCCTGCCCTGGCAGCCACACTTCCAAATCGTAGGTTTTGCTGGAAGAAAAACCCGTGTCGCCCGCGCACAGCAACATTTTGCGGTACGGCAGGTGCAGTTTTTGTAAAATCACTTCGGCATGGGCGGTCAATTCTTCATGCGCCTTGGCGGATGCTTCCGGCTTGACGATTTGCACAATTTCGACTTTTTCAAACTGATGCTGGCGGATCATGCCGCGCACATCGCGCCCATACGCACCCGCTTCGCTACGGAAACAAGGGCTGTGGCAAACAAATTTCAACGGCAGCTCTTTCGCTTCGATAATCGTGTCACGGACGATGTTGGTGACCGGCACTTCGGCGGTCGGGATCAAATACAAAGCGGGATCTTCGCTAGCCTTGAACAAATCAGCGGCGAATTTTGGCAATTGCCCTGTGCCATACAGGCTATCGGCGTTGACCAAAAACGGCACATAGGTTTCAGAATAGCCATGCTCAGCCGTGTGCGTGTCCAGCATCAACTGGATAATCGCCCGTTGCAAACGCGCCAGCGGCCCGTTCAGCACGACAAAACGGCTACCGGCGATTTTTACGCCCAGTTCAAATTCCATGCCTTTGCTTGTACCCAAATCCACATGGTCTTTTGGCGTAAAATCAAAATTCGGTTGTTCACCCCAACGGCTGATTTCCAGATTCGATTCCTCGTCTTTGCCATCCGGCACGGCCTCGTCAAGAATATTGGGAATGCCTTCCAGCAAAGCCGTCATCGCCGTTTGGATGTCCGCCAATGCGTTTTCAGCAGCTTTCAGCTCGTCACCCAAGTGTTGGACTTGATCGAGCAAGGGCTGCACGTCTTCACCTTTAGCCTTGGCTTGACCTATCGCTTTCGAGCGGCTGTTACGCTCATTTTGCAGGTCTTGAGTTTTGACTTGAATAGCCTTGCGCTGGTTTTCCAAGGCTTCATACGCACTGGCATCAAACGCAAAATTACGGCGTTGCAATTGTTGCGTGACAAAATCAAGTTCGGTTCTGAATAAACGGAGGTCTAGCATAGTTACCTTTTGTAGATTGAATGTATACAGTAGCCGTAGAGTATATCCCCTACGAATTACAAAAATTTGTTAACGGCTTGACCGCCAACCAACCTAGCCACATCACCAGTAGACAAGCAAAGGTGTTGGCCGCAAAACTAAACATCAAAAGACGCTCATGCGTGGAATATGAATAGCCATGCTCCAATAGATGCAGCAAAACGTATAAACCGGACAATCCCAAATACGCAAAGGCCATAACAATAACCAAAGTTAGTTGCTGTTCAATAGCCATCGGCACTTTCAGCAATAACAAGCTGGAAACCGAGCTGATCAACAAGGCGCCAAGGACATTGACGATAATGATGCCATACGGGAATATCCCACCCGCCCAAACAATGGCCTTACCCGCCAAAGCCTTGCCACATAACAAACCCAGCCAAATCGCCAACAGGCACGCTACGACATTGACCGCAATATTCAACGCCGCCTTGCTGAATTGGTTTTGTTCCAGCAGATAAACGGTTTCTAGGGAAAATGTCGAAAAGGTGGTGAACGCGCCGATAAAACCCACCAGAATCGCCGCGCGGTAATCCAAGGCAAAAGCAATGCGGTTTAACACCAATGCCTCAGTCAGCAAACCCAGCAAAAACGAACCTAAGACATTGACCACCAACGTGCCATAAGGGAAGCCTCGCCCTAGCCAGTGATAGACTCCTGTAGAAACCAAGAACCGCAGCACAGCCCCAAAAGACCCGCCCAGCGCGACGGCGAACAGTTGGTTCATGGCTAGTATTTAAGAAAATGCGTCCGGTAATAACGCAATTCTTCTATGGATTCGATGATGTCGTCCAGGGCCTGGTGCTTGGCTTGTTTATTGAAGCCTTGCTTAAGTTCTGGTGCCCAACGCGCCGCCAATTCTTTCAAAGTGGACACATCAATGCTACGGTAATGGAAAAACGCTTCCAGTTGGGGCATGTAGCGGGCTAAAAAGCGGCGGTCTTGGCCTATCGTGTTGCCGCACATAGGTGATGTCCGTTCAGGAAGCCATTCTTTAAGAAATTCAATCGTCATGGCCTCAGCTTCGGCATCATTAATAACCGATGCTTTGACCCGCTCAATCAAGCCGGATTCGCCGTGGTGTTTTTGGTTCCAGTCATCCATTGCCGCCAACGCTTCATCTGACTGGTGTACGGCGATGACCGGGCCTTGCGCCAAGATATTAAGTTCTTTGTCGGTGACTATCGTCGCCATTTCAATGATAAGGTCGGTGTCGGGATTCAGCCCGGTCATTTCCAAGTCTATCCAGATAAGGTTTTGGGGTTCCTGCGCCATGTCGATTCCGTTGTGTTTGCTATTGCGCTTAGTGTAGCATTGGGTACACTGAACGTCTAACCCTCCAACCTGACTTGTTTGCCCGTATGAATACCTTCACGCTGTTTTTTTTGATCGCCTTAATCTTATCGTTTGGCATTGAATTTTGGCTGGCAAAACGCCAGGCCAACCATGTTGCCGCGCATCGTGGCGAAGTGCCGGAAGCTTTCCTCGCCAGCGTCTCTTTAGATGCACACCAAAAAGCCGCCGATTATACCTTGGCAAAAGGCAAGCTGGGCGATGTTGACCGGATTGTCGGCGTAGCCGTGTTGCTATTGCTGACTTTGGGCGGCGGTATCAATCTGGCTTTTTCTTGCTGGTCACAAATGCTCGATTCGCCCATCCTGGCAGGTTTGCTGGCAACGGCATCCGTGTTTCTAATCATGATGCTGGTTGAAATCCCCACCAGCCTCTACCAGACTTTTGTCATTGAAGAGCAATTCGGTTTTAATAAAAGCACCATCCAACAATTTGCCAAAGACCAAGCCCTGCAACTAGCCTTAGGTGCGGCAATCGGCTTGCCTTTACTGGCATTGATTTTGTGGGTCATGGACAGCATCGGTTCGTCCTGGTGGCTGTGGGCATGGGCGATTTTGATGGGTTTTTCCTTATTGATGAGCTGGCTGTTCCCCACCCTGATCGCGCCGCTGTTCAACAAATTCACGCCGATGGAAGACGGTTCACTGAAAGACCGCATCCAAAACCTGTTGGCACGTTGCGGATTCAACAGCCAGGGCATTTTCATCATGGATGGTTCGAAACGCTCCGGTCACGGCAACGCTTATTTCACGGGCTTGGGCAATAACAAACGCATCGTGTTTTATGACAACTTGGTCAATTCTTTAGATGAAGAAGAATTGGAAGCGGTGTTGGCGCATGAGTTAGGACATTTCAAACGTAAACACGTCATTAAAATGCTCATCGCCAGTGCTATCATGAGCCTGATTGGTTTTGCCGTGTTAGGCTGGTTAATCGACCAAGACTGGTTTTACACGGGCCTGGGTGTCAGCATTGAACAAAAATCCAACGCCGCCGCATTGATGTTGTTCATGCTGGTATCATCGACGTTCACCTTTTTCATGCAGCCGATCACGGCGTTTTTCCAACGCCAGTTTGAATTTGAAGCCGACGATTTCGCCGCGCAAAATTCCCAAGCCAGCAAAATGATCAGCGGTTTGGTGAAATTATACGAAGAAAATGCCAGCACCTTGACCCCCGATCCCTTGTATTCCGCCTTCCACTACAGCCATCCGCCAGCGGCCATCCGCATCGCCCATCTGATTGCCAAAGCCTGATGGCTGCGGACTTGTGTCAAGGTCTGGTCATCGCCCACTTAGGTCAAGGTATCGCCGTAGAAGTCAACGGCATTATCTGGCTCTGCCAAACGCGACGGAAAGTGGACACCGTCGCGGTCGGCGATCAAGTGCTGTTATCAGAAGCTGGCTTGTTACAAGGCCGCATCGAAGAAATTCTCCCTCGCCGCTCGGTGCTGCTGCGCCCCAGCCGGGGCGACAAAGCCCGCCCCGTCGCCGCCAATATCGACACCGTGTTTGTCGTGTTCGCCACCGAACCGTTTTGTGATTTTTTATTGCTGGACCAATATTTGGCGATTTGCGAAAACCACGACTTTAGCGCGGCTTTAGTGCTGAACAAAACCGACTTGCCGCCTTCGCCGGACATCGAACAGGAACTTAGCATTTACCAAGAACTGGGCTATCCTTTGCACCGCGTCAGTGCGACCACCGCCAATGGCCTGGACGATTTGAAACAGGCCCTGAACCAGCAAACCAGCATATTCACCGGACAATCCGGGGTCGGCAAATCCTCGCTGACTAACGCGCTGATTCCCGATAAGGAACTCAAAACCAACACCATTTCCGCCACCACCAAACACGGACGGCACACCACCACCGCCGCGACTTTGTACCATTTGCCCGACGGCGGCGATTTGATCGACAGCCCAGGCGTGGCGATTTTTGGCCTCGCCGACATGAACCATAATCAACTGGCTCATGGCTACCGCGAATTCCAGCCTTTATTGGACGGATGCCGATTTAATGATTGCAGCCATGTTTCGGACAAGGGTTGTGCGGTCAGGGCGGCGGCAGAACAAGGGGATATTGCGCTGACAAGGTATCAGCGGTTTTTGAAATTGCGGGAGAAGATGTAAATCAAATTATTCTGGATAAGTTTTATTTAACTCAGGAATCCCAAAACAAATTAACACCATAATGGCAAAAAGCGGTATCCGCAGTAGCAAGCTCCAAACCGTCTAATTTTGCTTGGATTAAAATTATCCTATCAAAAGGGTCTTTATGATGGAAAGGCAGCTCTGCCAAGCCATAAATATGGCGAGGTTCGACAGATAAAATCTGCAAGCCATTATTGGCACGCTGTTTTTCAATCATGTCTTTAAGCGGCACTTCCAAATCAAGTTTTCCCAACTGATGCTTGATTTGCATTTCCCAAATGCTGGCAAGGCTTAAATAGACATCGTTGTTTATGTCGTAATACGCTGCCAACACCTGTTCTGGGATTTTTTCAGGTTCTGTCCTCAGCCATAAGAACACATGGGTATCGAGCAGGATATTCATTGTCCGCCCAACCAGAAATCATCAGCCAAGGGTTCGTCAAAATCATCATGAATGACGATAGTTTCCTTATATTCGCCTACCGTCCGTTTTTGGATGAATTGCTGTTGTTGCTGTTTGCGTAGAAAAATGACGAAATCGGACACTTGTTTTTGTAATTCCGGCGGTAAAACCTCTATTTCCTGTAATAATTGTTGACCGTGCATAGCTCTCTCCAATGGCTTCGTTACAGCTATAATCTTTTACCTGACCTATAATAAATGCCAATACAATTTACGTATAGCAATGACAATATAACACCCGTCTAAGTCTATGAAAATTAATATGCTTGCCAGTTTTCCCGCGTCCTTATGTCATCCCTAGCCGTCATCTACAGCCGGGGCCGTTCCGGTATTGACGCGCCGCTCGTCACCGTCGAAGTGCATGTCTCCAATGGTTTGCCTGCTTTGTCCATCGTCGGTTTGCCCGAAACGGCGGTGAAGGAAAGCAAAGACAGGGTGCGCGGGGCCTTGCTAAATTCGCAGTTTGATTTTCCGATGCAGCGCATCACCATCAACCTCGCCCCTGCTGATTTGCCGAAAGAAGGCGGGCGTTTTGACTTAGCCATCGCGCTAGGCATTTTGGCGGCTTCGGGGCAGATTCCCACCGCGCGGTTGGCGGAATATGAATGTATCGGCGAATTGTCCTTAGGCGGGGAATTGCGGCCTGTCATCGGCGTGTTGCCGGTTGCGTTGCAAGCGCGTAAGCAGGGGCGGAAACTGATTGTGCCTAAGGAAAACACCGCCGAAGCGGCCTTAGTGAAGGGCTTGGAGATTATCCCCGCCGAGCATTTATTGCAAATCTGTGCGCATTTGAGCGGGCAGACGCAAATCGACATGCAAAGCCAACAAACCGAACCCGAACCGACGCTGCATGAATTGGATTTTGCCGATGTGCATGGGCAATACCACGTCAAACGCGCGTTTGAGATTGCCGCGGCGGGTTCACATAACATCTTGATGCTAGGCCCGCCGGGTACGGGCAAATCCATGATCGCCTCGCGTTTGCCGACGATTTTGCCGTTGTTGACCGAACAACAGGCGCAGGAAACCGCCGCGATTGCATCGATTAGCGACCAAGGCTTTAATGTCAATAATTGGCTGAAACCGCCGTTTCGCTCACCCCATCACACCGCGTCGGCGGCGGCCTTGGTGGGTGGCGGCAGCAATCCTAAACCTGGGGAAATCTCGCTTGCGCATAACGGCACGTTATTTTTGGATGAACTGCCGGAATTTGACCGCAAAGTCTTGGAAGTTTTGCGCGAACCCTTGGAAACCGGACACATCACCATTTCCCGCGCCAACCGCCAAGCCGATTTTCCCGCGCGTTTCCAATTGGTTGCGGCGATGAACCCTTGCCCTTGCGGCTATTTGGGCGATGCGTCAGGCCGTTGCCATTGCACATCCGAGCAAGTCGCCCGTTATCGCGGACGGATTTCAGGCCCCTTGCTAGACCGTATCGACATGCACCTGGAAGTGCCGCATGTGCCGCATGAAGTCTTGCGTAAAGGTTCGGCGACGGGCGAAGAAAGCAGTGCGGCGATTCGGGCGCGGGTGGTGGCGGCACGCAATATTGCCTTGGCGCGTTCCGGCAAAGCCAATTCGGCCTTGAGCGCGAAAGAAGTCAAAATCGTCTGCGAATTGCCCGAAGCCGGACACCGTTTACTGGAGCAGGCAATGGACAAATTTGGCTTATCAAACCGCGCCTATCACCGCATTTTAAAACTCGCCCGCACTATTGCCGACCTCGCGCAATCACCGCAAATTCAAATCCCTCATTTAAGTGAAGCCATCAGTTACCGTAAATTGGACAGAAGCACTTAAGCAATTGCTAACGCAATCTTTGCCAAAAATAGCCCAAAAATGGTAAGGTAAGCATTTTTACCGGCTCAAAAACAATCACCCATGCGTATTTTGAGTTTGTCTTAACCAGCACAGGAAATCTATAAAAATGAAGCAAAAGACAGCAATTGCCAGAGGCGTACCCACCAGAATAAAAATGCTTACACTGCTGACCGGGTTGTTAGTGACATCTTTAGCAAGTGCCGAAATCAATGTTGCCATCTATGCAGGACAATCATTCATTGATAATGGTGATTTGAATTTGACGCAGGGCAAAACCAACCTGAATTTCAGCGATGTGAGCTGGGAAGACAATTCTTTTGAAGAACCCGTATTTTACGGGGCACGCTTGGGTTATTGGTTTGATGATGCGCCCAATTGGGGTTTGTCCATAGACTTTGCCCATCTTAAAAACTATCTGAACTATGACAATAATGCGCAAATCAACGGCACGGATTTGAATGGCAATCCCGTCAATGGCGTAGAGCCAATTAGCAACCACATCCAGGACTTTAACATGTCACATGGCGTCAACACCTTGACCTTTAACGGCCAATACCGTTGGTTTCCAGCAGGTCAACGTGACAACACCTTGTTAGGCCGTATGCAGTTGTATACCGGTTTGGGAGCGGGCTTTAGCGTCCCTCATGTCGAAGCTGTGATTAACGGAACCCAAACTTACGAATATCAGTGGGGTGCCGGCCCTGTCATCAATGGCATGATGGGCGTCAATTATGATTTAATCAAATATGTCTCGGCTTTTGCCGAATATAAATTGACTTATGTCGATGTTGAAGATGACCTGAAAGGCGGCGGCACAATCAACACCGAAACGGTCAACCACCAGTTGATTTTCGGTTTGGCTGCCCATTTTGATTTGTGATTTTAGAATAGACACTTTAATCCCATCCGATTTGAACAAAAAAGCCTCGGTTGTTGAAAGCAACCGAGGCTTTTGTTTAATCGAAAATAAGTTCAGCCAGTAGCCCGTATGCAGCGGTAGCGGAATACGGGGGTCGAAGCCGCACAACATGCAATTCCCCAAAACACGCGAAAAACAATGAAACACGACATATCAGCACTGAAAAATCCCGTATTCCATACCCCCCCCATACGGGCTTGTATCCACTCGCTTAGGCTACCAACTTAAGGCGGGGCAGAGGTAACTTCCCAATTACTCGCAGGACTTTAGAGCTGTCAGGTTTTAAAAACCTGACAGCTCTAGATCAGGTCTTTTTGTCCCGCCTTAAGTTGGTAGCCCTCGCTTACTATTGCGGGTTATGACGCCTGATCAACGCTCCGCCCATCTGCCATATCATCCAGCACCTTATCGTAAACTTCGCGCAAACTCAGCGAGCAATCAATGCTTGCCAGTTTCACAACCGCATCAAGCCCCGTTGTTTCCGTCAACACCCAGCCGTTTTCCTGCCGCGTAAAACACTCGATAATCGGCTGGTCTTGCGCCACCAGCAAATACTCGCGCAAGCTAGCAATTTTACGGTAATGACTAAATTTGCCGCCACGGTCATAAGCTTCGGTGGAAGGCGACAACACTTCGATCACCACCGTCGGATTCAATAGCGTATCGAGCATATTGTCCTCGAATCGCGCGACCCCACAAACAACCGCAATGTCTGGGTAATAATAACTACGCATTTCAGCAGCTTTGACCCGCATGTCATTGATGTAGGCTTCGCAGGGGCGTTTTTTGAGTTGGCTACGCAATTCCGCAGCAATATTTATCGAAACCAAATTATGCTTGCGGCTGGCTCCGGTCATGGCAAAAATTTGTCCATTGTGGAACTCGCTTTTATAGGGCGCGTTACGTTCCAGCGTTAAATATTCTTCGGCGGTGTAGCTTGTTTGTTGGATTACGGCAGACATGGGCCACCTCGTTGCTGTATCAGGGATTTTGCATTATAGCGGCAGACGTGGATTGTGCGGGAATTCCTTGAAGCCAGTTGAACAGCTTCAAAACCCCAAAGCTCCAATTCCAACATAAAAACATCAACATCCCTCTTCCTTATGTTCATCATCCCCCGCCATTTCTGAAATTTCTTTCAACCGTGAAATGGCCTTGAAGTTGATGCTGTTTTCTGGGTAATTACCCTCCGCATCGGCTTCTCCCGCCAGGTGTCCGGTCAATAATTCCAGCGTTTCATCGACGCTGTTGACAGTGTAAACCGTAAACAAGCCTTGCGCCACGGCATCAATCACATCCTGTTTCAACATCAGGTTGCGTTTGTTTACCGCCGGGATAATGACGGCTTGCTCTCCGGTCAAACCGCGCATTTGGCATAATCTGAAAAAGCCTTCGATTTTTTCATTGACGCCGCCGATGGCCTGCACTTCGCCGTATTGGTTGATCGAACCCGTCACGGCAAAGGCTTGCTTGATCGGGATACGGGTCAGCGCGGAAATCAGGCAGCACAACTCGGCGAGTGACGCGCTATCGCCGTCTATCGCGCTGTACGATTGTTCGATGGCGATGCTGGCGGAAATCGCCAACGGGAATTGCTGGGCATAAAAATGCCCCAAATAGCCCGTCAAAATCATCACGCCTTTGGAATGTATCGCCTCGCCCAATTCGGCTTCGCGTTCAATATCGACGATGCCGCGTGAGCCTGGATAAACGGTGGTGGTGATGCGGGCGGGGGCGCCGAAACTGCTGCCACCGATAGTCAGCACCGTCAAGCCATTGATTTTGCCTATCGCTTCGCCGTGGGTATCGATCAAAATCGTGCCGTCCAGCATGTCTTCGAGAATGCGTTGCGAGAGCCCGCCATTGCGGTATTCGCGGGCCGCCAAGGCTTGTTCAATATGGATGCGCTCTAGTTGTCCGCTAGCGGCTTGTTTGGCAAACAGGCTGGCTTCGCCGATGAGTTCGAGCGAGTCATTGATATGTGCCGAGAAGCGGTGCTGATTTTCGGCAAGCCGGCAACTGTGTTCCATCAAACTGGCAATCGCCGCCTTGGTCAACAGTTTTACGCCGGAATCAGCGGCGTGCTTGTTCGCCAATATCGCGAAATGTTGCATGGATTCGGGTGTAATCGGAATTTCATAATCAAAATCCGCCAGCACTTTAAACATTTCATTGAATTCGTTATCCAGCTCTTCCAGCAAATAATAAATATCGCCGGAACCAACCAGGATGATTTTGACATTCAGCGGGATCAATTCCGGTCTTAAGGTCATCGTGCTGATGCCCATTTCCGAATACGGCGATTCAATGTCGATAGTGCCGGACTTTAACGCCCGTTTCAGCGCGTCCCAAACAAACGGATATTCCAACAGCTTTTCGGCATCGAGGATCAAATAACCGCCGTTGGCCTTATGCAACGAACCTTTGCAAATCCGCTGGTAATGCGTGACCCACATACCTTGTTCGCTGGCGTATTCAATGCGTCCGAACAGGTTTTGGTAAGTCGGATGGGCTTGATAAACCACGGGCGCACCGCTGTCTTGCGAATGGTCGACCAGGATATTCGGCGCGAATTGCTCAAACAAGCGGGCGCGTTTAGCGGCATGGCTGAGTGAATCCGATGTCCGCGTGGGCATTAGTTCATCGCAGATGGTGGTGTACAGTTGTTGCTCCAAGGCGGATAAATAGCTGATGACATCATCAATGGCGAGATATTTATCGTGGAGTTCGATAAACAAGGGCTGGAGTTCTTGCTTGATGGTGTCATTGTCCAGTTGCTTGATTTTTTCCAACACTTGCCGCCGCCACAACGGCATTTCCAGCAGCACTTCGCTTAGAAAATCTTCCAGCTCTTCGACTTGGCAGTGAAACATTTCACGCTCCGCCTCCGGCAATTGGCTGAATTGTTTTTCATTGAGGGTTTTGTTGCCGTGGATGGGCGCAAAGGTGATATTGTCATCTTCACGGAACAGTGCGATGCTCATAGCCCTGGCTTTTTTATCGACACTATCAATCGCCTGTTGATAATTCTGATTGAATTGGCGTTCGATGGCGGTCTTTTTTTGCTGATACGCCGGGCTTTCAAATGCGACCGGAAAAATTTCCAGCAGGCCATCCAATAATTTTTCAATGTCTTTGCCGAACAATTGCCCGTATTCAGCCGGTAAAGCTATCGCTATAGGCTCCCTAGGATTTTCAAAGTTATGGGCGTAAGCGTAAGAAGCCGGCGTCGGCAAGGTTGCCGCCACCTTATCCAACTGTTGGTTGATCATCGTCAACCGCCCCATGCCCGGTTCCCCCATGACAAAAACATGATAACCAGACTGGGGCATGGCAATGCCAAATTCCAATGCCGACCTTGCCCTGGCTTGGCCTAAAATATTGGGGGGACAAAGCGGTGGGTCAGGAAAATCAAAACCGTCCAGATCGACGTTCAGTTTTAACGAGGTGACAGGCAGTTTTTGGGTATTGGGCATGAATCAAGGCAACCAGAAAAATAATTAAGCCGTTGATTTTAGCATTTTTTACCATTGCGATGATATGTGTTGCACAAACGGGATTGAGAACAGGGGGTTTAGTTGATAATTCCATTTCAGTTTAAATGCTTGCCAAACCAATATCGCTTGTCCAGCTTGCTTGCGGCGGGTATAGTCAAGAAGATATATAAATGTTGTTTTCTCATAAGCCCTATATCGTCAGGGCGGCAAAATACCCATGTGGCTTTAACTTCTATCATCGTTTGTTTACTACGGGAGAGGCAGTTTATGAATAAAAATACAAATGGCGGCTTTGCCAGTCTGTTGGGCAAGATTTACCAAACCCTAAAACAATGGCTGGAAATGCTGCTGGATTTTTTCGGCAAAGCCATTGAACGCCCCAATAAAACCCCACCAGACGATACCCCTCCCAACCCAAAACGATTATTCGCTTTTATCGCGCTTTTTATCGTAGTTTTGGTGATTTTCAATACCAGCAACACAATGGAGGGCCGGGAAATTTCCTATAGCCAATTCTTAAATGATGTCAAATCGGCAAAAATTGACAAAGCCATTGTCACCGAACGCTTTATTTCCGGCACTATCAAGCCGGATAAGGCCAACGCCCAGCCGCAACAGTTTTTGACCGTGCCCTTGTGGCAAACGGATTTGGCGAAGCTGCTGCAAGAAAACAACGTCGATTATGTGGTCAGAAGCGGCGAAAACTGGCTGGTCAATTTTTTCCTGAACTGGGTCTTGCCAATTTTACTGTTAGTGGCGATCTGGTCATGGATGATGCGCCGCAGCTCCGGGATGCAACGCGGTATTTTGAACCTAGGCAACAAAGGCCAGATCCACCCCGATTCATTACCGAAAGTGACATTTAATGATGTCGCCGGTGCGGACAGTGCCAAACAAGAACTCAAAGAAGCGATAGACTTTTTAAAAACGCCGGACAAAATCCACAAATTGGGCGGGCACATGCCCAAAGGCGTGTTGCTGGTCGGCCCTCCTGGAACCGGCAAAACCCTGTTGGCCCGTGCCGTGGCTGGAGAAGCGGGCGTACCCTTTTTTAATATCAGCGGTTCTGAATTTATCGAACTATTTGTCGGTGTCGGCGCGGCGCGGGTGCGTGAGTTGTTTGAACAAGCGCGTGGCAAAGCCCCGTGCATCATTTTTATCGACGAACTGGACGCGATAGGCCGCTCACGCAGCGGCCCGAACGTGATGGGCAGCCATGATGAGCGGGAACAAACCCTCAACCAATTGCTGACCGAAATGGACGGTTTCGACACCTCAGTCGGCGTGATCGTCATGGCGGCAACCAACCGCCCGGAAATCCTCGACAAAGCCTTGTTGCGTTCCGGCCGTTTTGACCGTCAGATCATCGTCGATAAACCGGATTTGCAAGACCGTATCGAAATTCTCAAATTGCATATCAAAGCCATGACTTTGGCTGCTGATATTGACGCCACCGTCATCGCCAAACGCACACCCGGCCTGGTCGGTGCAGATTTGGCCAACATCGCCAACGAAGCCGCCATCATCGCCACGCGCCTGGATCACAAACAGATCGAAATGACGGATTTTGAAGCGGCGATAGACCGGATACTGGCAGGCCCGGAAAAGAAAAACCGCACCTTAAACACCGAGGAAAAACGCCGAGTCGCCTATCATGAAGCCGGACATGCGTTGATCGCCGAAAAAATACCGACAGGCCAACCGGTACACAAAATATCCATCATTCCACGCGGCGTATCGGCTTTGGGATTCACCCTGCAATTGCCGATAGAAGAAAAGTTTTTACTGACAGAAAACGAGCTGAAAGACCAAATCGCCATTTTGCTGGGTGGGCGCATCGCCGAGCGGATCGCCTTGGGCAACGTCTCCACAGGTGCGCAAAACGACTTGGAAAAAGCCAGCGACATTGCCCGCAGCATGGTTTGTAGCCTGGGCATGAGCAAACGCATGGGCGCATTGACTTACGGCAAACGCCAACAACTGCAATTTCTGGACAGCGAAATCTCCGAATACCGTAACTACAGTGACGAAACCGCGCGGATATTGGACACCGAAATCATGGCCTTAATCAGCGAAGGCGAGCATCGCGCCCATGAAATCATCAGCGAAAACCGCGACATTTTGGACAGGCTGGCGGCTTTGTTGCAGGAAAAAGAAGTGGTGCAACGCGAGGAGTTTCTGGCGTTGTTTTGATAGAAAAAAACCCAGCCAGGTTTTAAAACCTGGCTGGGTTTGCCACTATTGCCATTAACTGGAAATTTCATGCACGGGATTGAACACAGCGATGTTTATAGTGAAAACATTCTGCTTGTTTTTAAATATTCTTCTTTTGCCAATAGCTTGTGTTGTCAAAATAAATAGACGATTTGTCAGCACAAGCCCAATAGCTTACGCCTTGGTCAAAACGCAAAGTAATGGTTGTACCGGATTGCCAGTGCAAGATTAGGAAACGGCCATGAGCAGTGTGTTCTGAGGCATCGGCAATACAGTTTTCGGTAGTCCTGCAATCGGAATGATAATAGATTTGTCAAAAAAATATTGCGATGACTGTACGCCTTGAAGTACGGGCATTCGAGCCAATAAATCGGTAAGCTTGACTTTTTACAAATCATTCCGATTGCAGGACTACCAAAATTCTCTATGTCTTTTGGATAAATCTCAATTTGGCCTGATGAACCTTTAAAGTATTTATCAACCTGATATTTTCCGGCAATGGAATTTAGATAAACCGATAAAAAAATCGGATTGATTTTGTCCGTTCTTAAAATGGTGACGTGATTATCGGGCAGCGCGTTTTGCTCATGCAAATAACAGGCTGAACGCCCAATCGTCCCTACGCCGGTGCCGTTTATCAGCACATCGCCTTTTTGTATAACCAGCGGTTCTTCCTTTTCTGACAAAATGGCGAAGCGGTTAGAGTCTTTGAGGATTTCGTTTAGGGTCATGGCTGATTTTAGAATAAGGTGGATGGCTTATTGTAGGGCTAATTTGTGCAACGGTGGAAAATAAGGATTAGCCAAGAAAGCACTGATTATCTATTCTTCAGAAGCAGGATAAATTTTAATGTTCATAAAAAAGCCGGATGGTAAACCCATCCGGCTTTTCCGTTATGTCCGGCGATAGGAAACCGTCAGGTTTCAACCACCACCCATTAATCCACTTTGTCCAAATCCTGGTCTTGGTTGTAGCAGGAATACACAAACACTGTCCGCATCGACGTGTTTGCATAAGCATTGGGCGCAGATGCCTTGCATCATGCACTGCATAGGCGAGCTTGTTTTCTAAACAAAAATAGCCTGCATCGGCAAAACAAAGCCTGTTAACAACGGCTCGCCGGACACTTCGCTGGGATTGTCCAGTATTTGCACAGTAGTATTGGGTTGGTAGATGTGGACTTTTTTATTCATCACATCCAGTAGCCAGCCCAGCGAAGCACCGTTGTCGATATATTCGGCCATTTTGGCTTGTAATTTGGGGAGTGAGTCGGATGCCGAGCGGATTTCAACGACAAAATCCGGGCAGATCGGGGCGAATTTTTTACGCTGTTCGGCAGGTATGGCGAGCCATCTATCCAGTTTTATCCAGGACAAATCCGGTGAACGTTTGGCCCCGTTGGGCAGAATAAAACCTGTTGAGGAATCAAAGCCTTTGCCTGTGCCGTCTGCCCGTGCCCAAACGCCAAAATCGACGCTTAATTCAAAGTTGATTGCACCTGTTTCGCTGTAGGTGGGTGACATAATGGTAATTTCTCCAAACTGATCCATTTCAATCCGCAAATCCCGATGCCGTTGGCAGAAATCCGCGAAATCGTCATCCGTCATGGACTTAAGCAAATCGCCAAAATCAATTTCTAGCGGTTCGGACGGGTAGACCAATAGTCTTGAGCTTTTATGTTTAGGCGCAATGAAGGGGATCATAAAAACCTCTTTCAGTCGGTGGTGGATGGGCTTTAGCCATGCTTGTCTGATTGGCGCGTATTTCTAATGCAACACTAGACTTTGTAGGTTTTAAAACCTACAAAGTCTTTGGAAAACGTCCATTTGGCTAAAGCTTTGGCTGGGGAGCACCTGCCGTCACCCCAGCCAATGCCATTTTAAAACCGTTATGCGGTTTTGCTTAAAATCTATTGCTTAGTCAACAAAGAATCCAACCAAAGGTTAGACACAACTCCTGCACACGGTGTAGCAACTGGTGCTGGGATTACGCTATCGCTACATCCCAGCCTACATCATTTACTGCTTCGCCAACAAATAATCCAACCAAAGGTTAGACACAACTCCTGCACACGGTGTAGCAACTGGTGCTGGGATTACGCTATCGCTACATCCCAGCCTACATCATTTACTGCTTCGCCAACAAATAATCCAACCAAAGGTTAGACAATTTCTCCTGCACGGTATTTTGCCGCAACCGTGCGTTCAAATGCGGGAAGTCCACCTTGTCCAAATCCTGGTCTTGGTTGTAGCAGGAATAAACAAAATATTCTTTGCCGCTGTCCGCATCGACGTGTTTGCATAAGCATTGGGCGCAGATGCCTTTCATCATGCACTGCATCGGCGAGTTGATGGAGCCGATGGCGTGGTGGGCTTTGGTCAAATACGGTTTCAGCACGTCGAAACGGGCGGATTTGACGGCCGCCATCATGCGGTCAGAGCCGATGACGATCAGGTGGTCTACGTCCGCCAGCGAGATGGGCTGTTCGCCCAATTCGCCTTTGGCATAGGCGACCATACATTCCAAGATGTTGCCGACGAAGCTTTTGTCTTGTGGGCGGTAGGTGGGGAACGGCTCAACACCGTCGGCTTTGTCAACCGACCAGACCACGACATCGGCGGCGGCTTCCACGTCTTCGACTTTGAAACGGTCTTGCGCGAATTTGTAACCGGCGAAGTAAATCACGCGGTTGCCAGCGGCGCGTAAGGCTTTGCCGATGGAGAACAACACTGCGTTGCCCAAACCGCCGCCTAACAGCAACACGGTTTGCCCGGTCGGGATTTCGGTTGGCGTTCCGGTCACGCCCATCAACACCACGGGGTCGCCGACGTTCCAGTGGGCGCACAATCTCGATGATGAACCCATTTCCAAGGCGATCAACGATACCGTGCCGTTTTCCTTATCGACTTCCGCGCCCGTCAACGCCAAACCTTCCGCCGCCAGCACCGTGCCTTCAACGACAGGCGCGAAGGCTTCGTAGTTTTGCACACGGTAGAATTGGCCGGGTTGGAATTTTTCCGCCGCCAACGGCGCTTTAACGACCACTTCAATAATGGTCGGGGTCAGGCGGTTGATGGCGACTATCGTAGCTTTAAAAGATTCGTCCAAACGGGCGAACAAGTCTTTCATCGCCGCGTCACGCGCTGGCTGCCCCGCAGAGTCTAGCGTTGCCAGTTCTTTCTCGAACAGTTTGGCAATGTACGGATAACCGTTTTTCGCGCTCGCCATCGCCTTAACGACGTTGCCCGCAAACACCGGATGGTTGTCGCCGTAGAAACTGATGAACTTGCCATCTTTTTGATACGAAGTCAGTGGCGCGGGTTTGCCCAGTTTGGGCTTGGTTTCATCGTGCATTTCCACCAATTCGACTGCGCCGTCTTCCGTCCATTGCGGTTCGTAACGTTGGAAGAACCATTTGTCCATCACGAAGGTGTCGGGATATTCGCTTTGGTAAATCGTGTTTGGCGAGGTGCCGGCGGCGATGTACATGCTACGCAGTGGCACGGTGACTTTTGTGCTGGATTGCCAGCGGCCATTTTCCAACACCAGTTTGTCGAATTCCACGGCGTTCAAATGCCCGAATTCGTCCGCTTGCGCCGCTAATGGACTCATGCCTTCCGCCAGCGCAATGCCTTCTTCCAAAGCCTTGGCGATTTCTTCGTGGTTTTGCCGATACGCGGGCGCATCAACCATGCCTTTGCGGTAAAACAGCGTCACGCCGCCCCATGATTCCAGCAAGGGTTGGAAGTCGGGCTGTTCACCTGCCGCCACGGCACGTCCGCGTTCGGCTTTGATGGCTTTGCCGTGGGCGAGGAATTCATCCAGTATCAGCGTTTCTTCTTGGTCATAACGGCGGCGCACGGTTGCTTCGCCATAAGTTTCCACCAGCGTTTCATAGCGGTGCAGGATTTTTTCGACTTGCACCGGATAATACGCCATCAATTCGGTGGAGGTGTCTATCGCCGTCAAACCGCCACCGATCACACCCGCCGGCAGACGCACTTGCAGATTGGCGAGCGAGGACATTTTCGCCGCGCCCGTCAGTTGCAGGGCCATCAGGAAATCGGAGGCTTTGCGGATACCGCGCATCAAATTGTTTTTCAGGTCGATGACCGTGGGTTTGCCGGCACCGGAGGCGATGCAGATATGGTCAAAGCCCATGTTCCACGCATCTTCAATCGTCAGCGTACCGCCGAAACGCACCCCGCCATAACTGCGGAAAGCGGCGCGGCGTTGCAGGGTCAGGTAAATGACTTTCAGGAAATTTTTGTCCCAACGCACGGTGATGCCGTATTCGGCGACCCCGCCGAAACCCGCCAGGATGCGTTTGTCCAAATCTTCATACAATTCTTTGAAATCAACTATCGGCTTGGGCAAGTTGCCGTTGTCGCCAGTCAATGCCACGGGCAACGGTTCGAGCTTCAAGCCGTCAATGCCGACAACCGCAAAACCTTCGTTGAGCAAATAATGGCTCATCGTGTAACCCGCCGGGCCCAAGCCCACGACCAGCGCGTTTTTGCCGTTGTAAGGCAATGTATGTGGGCGTTTGATATTTAAAGGATTCCAACGAGTCAGGAAGCTATAAATTTCAAAACCATACGGCATGAACAAGACATCGGTCAGGACATTGGTTTCAATTTCGGGGATATTGACCGGATCGGTTTTTTGGTAGATACAGCCTTTCATGCACTCGTTGCAAATCCGGTGGCCTGTGCCAGGGCACATCGGATTGTCGATGATGATGACCGCCAACGCGCCGATATTGTCGCCACGGCGTTTGACCAAGTGCATTTCGGAAATTTTTTCATCCAGCGGACAACCAATTGTAGTCTCGCCTAAAGGATCGACTTTGTAGACGTTGGTTTTTTTATTTCGCATCCCTTTTGAGCAGGAATCGGTGTCGCGCTCGTGGCAGTAGATGCAATGGTTGACTTCGGACAAGACTTCCCGTTCGTTATAACGCAGGTCGGTCAGTTTGAAACCGTCACGGCGGCGACGATGTTCCAATCCGCCCATCCACGCGCTGAATTCGCCTTTATCAATGGTTTCATGCCCGACCAACTGGTCAAAATCGCGTTTGCCTGGGAATTTGAAACTGAGCCAATCGGCGACCACATCATTGTCTTGTTGGGCGACCCAGCTCCAGCGTTGCACAATGTCCATCAATCCGGCGACAAATTCCGTGGTGTCGGCAATCGCCAACAAGTCTTTGAAAGTCTCGGCAGCTTCGTCATGCCCGGCGAGTTTGCTGCGGATGGCGGCAACTTGCTCATCGGCGTTGGCGTAATCGCTAGGCTTGCCTTTGGCAAGGGTTTTGTAATGGCTGGACAACAAGCCAATCACCGCACCCACCCTCGCCACGCGGCGTTCGGCATCTTCGTCCTGATGGGCTTCAGAAAATGCGGCGGCGATCAGCAAATCAAAATTGTTCAAGACACAGGGGATATTCCACTCATCGGTGTTTTGGCCTTTGAAATACACGCCCAGCTTGTCCACCACTTCATTTTTATAGGTGAAGATGGTGTCAATTTCCTGCTTGATGGTGTTGGCTTGCGCATCTCGCTGCTCGCTGACATTGAACAATTTGGCGACAAACTGCCCGACGAACGGAGCCATGTCCACCAGCAATTGGGAAATGGCTTCCGGCGTGAGACCTTCGCCTTGGCTTTGGCGGTAAGCGGCAAACTGCCCGAACAATTCGGCATCGTGGCGTTGCACCGATTCGTCAAACACCACCGCCAAATCTTGCAGGCGGTTGGCATCGTACAAGTCTGCGTAAGTAAATCCAGGAATTCCAGAGGTAAATGTATTGTGTTCCATAAGCCTTGAGTTTGAATCGCCCATGCAAGGACACGGAATGTCCTTCGGGCATGCTGAAAGGGAGGGGAAAGTCCGCTATTGTAAGGAAATACAGTGACTTTTGCCACCGCTAATGGCTTGTGGGATTGGAAGATGGCTGAAAACGGCAGGCAGAAAAGCATTCATCGGCCCGCCTTTATAGCTAAGGGATAAGAATTTGGATGGCTTGATTTTTTGACTCTAAAAACACGTTTTGTGATTTCGTTAGCTTTTTAACCCCACAAATCCGCCAAAGAAAACACCACCGCATCAAACGGCGGCACGGCGACTGGGTCATCATCTTTGAGCGTGGCAATCAACGTCCAGCGGCCTTGTTGCAATTCAAACGCTTCCAAAGTTTGCGCCAAGGGATCGACTATCCACACATGCTGCACACCGTAACGGGCATAAATCGGCAACTTCACCACGCGGTCTTTCTTCGCGGTGGACGGCGACAAGATTTCACACATCCAATCGGGAACCACTTCAAAACGGTGGTCATCAGGCACGTTAGGCATACGCTCGCGTCGCCAACCTGCCAAGTCCGGCACGGCGACTTCCATATCCCGGATAAAATGCACTTCGGGTTCGATAATGATCCACCAACCACCCGGGCCACCGCGCCCGAAATCAAACGGCCCGGACAAATTGAACCCCAATCCGCGCTCTACCACTCCATGCCGCCCAGACGGGCGCGGCATTTCATGTAGTTCGCCATTCAAAATCTCTCCGGTGACATGCTCCGGCAAGCCCGTCAGTTGTTCGTAAAGGCTAGGTTTTAAAATAGCGTTCATAAAATATCCTGTTGTTAATGGATGGCAAACCAATTGGCTCAATGTTCCACAACGAACCACAAAAAACAAGGCTGAAAAAAACCTACTGGATTTTCAAAACACGGTAGGTTTGGCCTGATAAGAGCGCAATCGTTGCCAACGACTACCAGTTCTTGAAGGACTGGCAGTCGTGATGCCAACACATCAAATCCCCACAAACATGGTATCTGTCAAAATAGATTTCAAAAAAAGCTAAAAATGCCTTAGCGGAACGGGGTTTCGTAACCCCGTCCTTAACGTTTCAATTTATCCATAAGCCTCCAAAAACGTTACGGAACGGGTAACAAACCCGTTCCGGCAATTAATCCGGCGATCCGTCAAAAACCTGTTTTTTACTCCTAACATTTTCCAACACGCATAAAAAAGGCCGGAGTTATGCACTCCAGCCCGCGTAGGGCGTATTAGCGATAGCGTAATGCGCCGGATGATTGAAGCCAACAACGGGTGCAATACGGCTATCGCCTATTGCCCCCTACGGAATGTGTCTTACGCGTTTTATTCCGCCAAAAACAACCTAACCAAATCCTTTTGGCGTTTGCAATAGGTTTTCTGCATGACGCTTGCCAATTGCGAACGCACCGTGTTGAAGCTAACGGCATGATGCCCGGCAATTTCCTTGAGGCAATAACCCTCAATAATCCCCTGTAAAACTTTAGTTTCCTGCGGGGTTAATCGGTGCTTTTGGGCAAACAGCCCATAAGCATCGGTTTGCGCGTCGCTCTCATAGCTCAACAACAAAACCACTTTACCGGTTTGGCTTTCCGGTAATAAAACCGCTGCCGCGTTATCCGCCATCGGCACACTGTCAATTTTTAAAGGCGGCTTGGGCGGTCTGGTAATCACGAACGAATGCCCTATCCCTTGTTTGGCAAGGGACAGCATCTTAGCCAAAGTCTGATTAACCGCATCATTGATCCCACACAGCAATCCGTTGTTCACCGTCAACCCCGCTTGATTTATTAGCACATCTATCGCAAAACCATTCGCGTACAAGACCTTGCCTTTCAGGTTAACCGACAAAATGCCTCGGTTGAGCGACTCCACAAACTGTTCATTCGCTTGAATCCCATCCTGCAAGGCGTGAAATTTACGCGTTATGTCCAAGGCTTGCGCCAAATGCTGGGCGATGGGGCGTAGGCGTTCCATATCGGCCTGAGTAAATGGCTCAGAACCCAACGGACGGCCTATCGCCAAAATCGACGGAGTGGGCGTGGCTTCGGATAATGACGCAAACAGGCTATGTTCAATATCCAACTTTTTCAGGTAGTCATTAAACCAAACGGAGCGGCGAAATTCGTCACGACCCACCAACTGGTCGTCCGTATACACATTGCCCAGATTATGCAGCCCCGCCTTAATCCAAGCCGGACTCCATAAATCGTGCTGGTAAAAATATTCCCCGTAAGCCACAAATGCTTCATACGGCAAATTGTGGATATACAAACCAAGGCTATCTTGCGCACCAATGCCCACCCGCATGGTAAACGCCGCATGTCCGTCAAATAGGCGTGTTATGTCTTCCAAAACCGCATTCCACTCGGTAGGTTCAGTGGCGGCGTGGTAAATGGCGGTGATTAAGTCAAGGCAATCATCATGTTGGTGCATAAAAAATACCAAAAAATGTGGGCTGGTTCATACAAATGGATGATGACACAGCCTCCGCTATTCATCAATATGTTAGCCACGAATTAGCGTGTAGCTGTTCTATAATCGACCAATCTAGTGGATAGCTCGCTTTATTGGCTACTAAAAATAAATCTAAAAGAAAGGGGCTTTTATGAAAACCACCACGCTATATCAACTAAAACAACTCCTAATCACCAGCCTACTCTTGGCTGGCATTAGTAACGCCGCCCATGCCGGCCCTATTCTGCTTCAAGACGCTTACACCGCTACCGGAGCCACCACGTCCACACTCAATTATGGCAACAACCCTTCGCTCAACATCACCAGCGGTAAAACCGGATTTGTGCGTTTTGCCGTCAATTCGTATTTCCCGGCCGGAACAGTAGGCAATGACATCAGCAAAGCCACCTTAAAAGTGTTTGTCAATTCATTCAAAGCCGCCGGTAATTTTAACGTTTATGCGATAGACAGCACATGGTCAGAAGCCAGCATTAACGCCACCAACCAACCTGCCGCCAGTACCTTAGTGACCGGACCGATTGCCATCAGCAGCGCGTCCAGCCAGCAATGGGTCAGCATCGACATCACCAATCAAGTCAAAGATTGGCTGGATGGCACGGCTAATAACAACGGCTTGGCGCTAGTCGCCAGCGATGGCATTAATGTGTTTTTTGACAGCAAAGAAAACACCACTTCCAGCCATGCGCCGGAAATTGAAATTAGTTTGGCGGGTGTGCCTGGGCCGAAAGGCGATACAGGCGCAACAGGGGTACAAGGTGAAATTGGTCCAATTGGCCCACAAGGCTTGAAAGGCGACAAAGGAGACACTGGCGAACAAGGCATCCAAGGCTTGCAAGGGCCAAAAGGTGATACAGGCGCAACAGGGGTACAAGGTGAAATTGGTCCAATTGGCCCACAAGGCTTGAAAGGCGACGCGGGAGCAACTGGCGAACAAGGTAGCCAAGGCTTACAAGGGCCAAAAGGCGATACAGGGGCAACAGGTCTACAAGGTGAAGTTGGCCCAATTGGCCCGCAAGGTTTGAAAGGTGACACCGGAGCGACTGGCGCACAAGGTATCCAAGGCTTACAAGGGACAAAAGGCGATACAGGCGCAACAGGTCTACAAGGTGATGTGGGAGTTGCTGGAGCACAGGGTATCCAAGGCTTGCAAGGGCCAAAAGGCGATATAGGCGCAACAGGTTCTAGTGCATTAGCGAATGCAATATCACTTAATCAGATTGTTAATGGTGCTTTTCCTGAAATTAGCTCCTGGACTTGGGTTGGCGCAGTACCCTCTAACAAAATCACCCTATCAGCTGCTGGACTGGTGTTCGCGTCTATATCAACAACAATACTACTGGCAAAACAGGGAACTTATTTTGAATACTCAATTTGTGCGGCAACGGATAATCAACCATCCACAATAGCTTTTATGCCCGTCAGCGGTCAACCAGCTATAATAGGGAGCTATCCATTTCCTATTTCAATCAATGCAGCAATAAATCTTCCGTCAGGTAGTTGGAGAATTGGTTTGTGTGCCATTAAGTTACAGTCTACTTATTACGTTCCACATGTTACTGGATTTGCAATTGCCCAGTAACCAGAGCTTGTAAGGCTATTTCGTTATAGCAAACTAAAACTCCACGAGAGACGGGGAATTGGCTCCGTCTAACTTAGCCTCAAGTTTTTATGATGTCAGAATCTCACTGCTGGAATTAACCAACAAGCAAACTTGCAGACGGGGAATAAGCCCCGTCTAGCTTAACCTACATCAAATTATCCAGAGACCAACCATGAAACGATTTTATTTATACGCATTACTGATGTTGTCGGTGCTGACCCCCGCTCAGGCAGCTACGTTTAACGGCACTATCGACTCGCCCAATGACCTTGATTATTTTTATTTTGCTACCGCCAGCGATGGCTTTGTCAGCGCGTGGACGGTATCCGGCCTTAACAGTTTTGATGAACCCACCGACCCTAGTCTGGCGATCTGGCAACAAACAGGCGATTTATCCGATTGGATTTTGCTCGATAGCAATGATGATGTGTCAGGCATTTTTGGCAGTGCAAACAGCTTCGATGCGGGATTGACTCTCTTATTATCAGCGGGCAATTACTTGGCTACCGTAACCAATAGCAACAACGCCCCGTTTGGCCCTTTGCTATCCGATGGCTTTAATGGCAACGGCGTAAACAACCCTAACAATATTGGTGAGTTTATCCTCCATCTTGACGGCGATATACCATCCGCAGTACCGCTCCCCGCCACCATTTGGCTTTTGGTTTGGGGCGTGTTTAGTTTGCTAGGATTTGGTTGTAGATTTTAGCGGGACGGGGTTTCGTAACCCCGTCCTTAACGTTTCAATTTATCCATAAGCCTCCAAAAACGTTACGGAACGGGTAACAAACCCGTTCCGGCAATTAATCCGGCGATCCGTCAAAAACCTGTTTTTTACTCCTAAAGCCCTTTCCAACACGCATAAAAAAGGCCGGAGTTATGCACTCCAGCCTTTTTTCTACCCATTAACGATCAACCGTTAATCCGCTTGCCGTCTTAAGAATGCGGGGATGTCCAGATAATCCAGATCAGTTTCTTTTTTGGCGGGCTGTGCGCCAAAGCGGGTTTCGCGGCCTTCGGTTTTGCCATCGCCTTTGTTGCGCATGACAGTGGGTTTATCCAGTTCGTCATAAGGGTTGGCACTTTTGTGCAAGGGTTTGACGTTGGATTTGCTCGCCGCCATGGCGGCGGTCTGCCCCATGCCGGTGGCAACCACGGTCACTTTCAATTCGTCGCCCAATGACGGATCGACCGCCATACCGATTTTGATGATGGCGTCTTCTGACGCGAATTCATGGACGATGTTACCGACTTCGTCGAACTCGGCGATGCCCATGTCGGAGGCGGAGATGTTGACCAAGATGCCGCGTGCGCCTTGCAGGTTGATGTCTTCCAGCAAGGGGCAAGCGATGGCTTTTTCCGCCGCTTCGCGGGCGCGGTGTTCGCCGGATGCCGCACCGCTACCCATGATCGCCGCGCCCATGCCGGACATGACGGTGCGCACGTCGGCAAAGTCCACGTTAATCATGCCAGGGTGGACGATTAGCTCGGTGATGCCTTGCACCGCATCCAATAATACGTCATTGGCGGCTTTGAACGCGGTCATTAAAGAGACATTTGTGCCTAACACGGGCAACAGTTTTTGGTTAGGAATGGTGATTAAGGAATCGACGTATTTTTCCAGTTCCAAAATGCCTTGTTCGGCAACGGCTTGTTTCTTTTTGCCTTCAAACAAAAATGGCTTGGTGACGACGGCGATGGTCAAAATCCCCATGTCGCGGGCGATTTCGGCGATGACCGGAATCGCGCCAGTACCTGTGCCACCGCCCATACCGGCAGTCAAAAACACCATGTCCGCACCTTGCAGCACTTCTTTGATACGGTCTTTGTTTTCTTGCGCGGCATTTTTGCCAATTTCAGGATTAGTGCCTGCGCCCAGGCCTTTGGTCAGTTCGACACCTAATTGGATAATCGTGCCGACATTCAATTTTCTTAATGCTTGTGCATCGGTGTTGGCGCAAATGAATTCCACGCCTTCAATGTGGTTGCCGACCATGTGGTTGACCGCATTGCCACCGCCGCCGCCGACACCAATAACTTTGATGACGGCAGTCTCATTGTACATATCAACTAATTCGTATTTCATAACATCACCCAAAGATAAAAATATTTACAAAGTTATTAAAAATTGCCCTGAAACCAGTTCTTCATTTTGGCAAACCATCCGTCTTGTTCAGAATCATTGCTTCTGACGATGTTTTGATGTTCTTTTCCATACATAAGCAAGCCCACCCCAGTGGAATAGACCGGATTTTTAACCACTTCCGACAACCCTGCCACGTTTTCAGGGCCACCCATGCGCACTGGCATGTGAAAAATTTCTTCCGCCAATTCTATCAAACCACGGACTTTCGAGCTGCCGCCCGTCAGCACGATACCCGCAGCGATAGATTCTTCATTGCCGCTACGGCGAATCTCGGCTTGTACCAGCAACATCAGCTCTTCGTAACGCGGTTCAATAATTTCCGCCAGGTTTTGCGTGGAAATTTTGCGCGGGGCGCGGTCGCCGATGCTCGGCACTTCAATCACGCCATCCACACTCGCCATTTGCGTTAAAGCGCAAGCGTATTTGCGCTTGATTTCTTCGGCATTGACGGTCGGTGTACGCAAGGCCACGGCAATATCGTTAGTGACTTGGTCGCCAGCGATGGGAATAACGGCGGTATGTTTGATCGCGCCTTCGACAAAAATGGCGATGTCGGTGGTGCCGCCACCCATGTCAATCAGGCAAACGCCCAGTTCTTTTTCGTCTTCGGTCAACACTGAATTACATGAGGCCAATTGCTCCAGGACGATGTCTTCCACTTCCAGGCCGCAACGGCGGATACATTTGACGATGTTCTGCGAGGCGCTGACACTGCCTGTGACCATGTGGACTTTGGCTTCCAAGCGGATGCCGGACATGCCAATCGGTTCTTTGATGCCGTCTTGCAAGTCGATGACAAATTCCTGAGGCAAGATATGCAGGATTTTTTGATCTGCCGGAATCGCCACCGCCCGCGCTGAATCAATCACGCGGTCTATGTCGTACTGGGTGACTTCCTTATCTTTTATCGCGACAATGCCGTGCGAATTCAGGCTCTTGATGTGGCTGCCGGCAATGCCGGCAAAAACGGATTTAATTTGGCATCCTGCCATCAGTTCGGCTTCTTCAATCGCCCGTTGTATGGATTGTACGGTGGATTCCAGATTGACCACCACGCCTTTTTTCAAGCCGCGCGAAGGTGTCGTGCCTATACCGATAATTTCAATACTGCCATCACCACCAATCTCCCCCACAATGGCGGCGACTTTGGACGTGCCAATATCCAGTCCGACGATTAAATTACGTTCTGTTCTTCTTGCCATTGTTTACTCTATCGCTTTATCAGTGTGCCCGTTCATTTAGTTTTGTTGGTTGGCAATATTGCCATCCTCCGGCGTATTGACGGTTTCCCGGTCAATAACGGGGGCTTCAGTTTTCCAAGTGACAGCATAACCGTTAGGATAACGCAAATCCACCACCGCCATCGCGTCAACCTGTTGCTTTCCTAACAGCGGCAAGGTTTTTAAAAACCGCTGTAATTTTTTTAATTGTTCTTCACGCCCTAGTAAAATGTCTAATCCGCTGGTCAATTTGATATTCCATGACCAGCGGTTATTTATCGTAAATTCCGCCAATTCCAGCGATTCATCTGCCAAAGCGGTTTTAATGCCTTTCATAATTTCCAGAACATCCAAGCGACGTTGTTCGGGTGCGGTGACGACGATTAACTGCTGGTGCAGGTCTAGGGTTTTTGGAGCAAAAATCACGCCTTGTTCGGTAATCAGGCTATCTTTTCCCCAACGGGTGTAAGGTTTTTTTTCTGTGACTTTTATATCGATGGTATCAGGCCAAATACGTTTGACAGCAACGGTATCCACCCAAGGCAGTGCCGATACGGCCTGGTGTATCGCCTGCATGTCCGCTTCTAAAAATCCCGTCGTCACCAGTGGCTCTAAAGCCGTTTTAATGTCCTCTTTGCTCAAATACTGAAAAACACCTTCTGTTCTGACGTACTTTATTGGCAAGGAGGCAATTTTAACTGACCATTTTAACTCAGTTGCTTTTTGCCATCCTAAACAAATTATGCCTATTAGCAACAATAGGCCAATCAGCAAGCGTATAATGCCGATTCTGCCCATTAAACCAGGCTGGTTTCCAGCACTTGCCAGACTAAAGCGTCAAAATCCAAACCCGCCTGTTTGGCAGCCATCGGCACCAAGCTATGGTCTGTCATGCCGGGTACGGTATTGATTTCTATCAACTGGTATTGACCGTTGCCGTCGATAAATACATCGACCCGCGCCCAACCTTTCACCCCAAGCACTTCGCTGGCGGTGACCGCCAACGTTTTTAAGGATTGTTCCTGTGCTTCATCCAAACCACAAGGACAATGGTATTGCGTGGTGTTGGCGTGATATTTCGCTTCATAATCATAGAAACTATGCGGCGTTTCCAAGCGTATGACAGGCAGCGCCTCCCCGTTTAATATCGCCACGGTATATTCTTTTCCGCTAACCCATTGTTCTGCATACACATCGCAATCAAAACCCGAAGCCGTTTGCCATGCCGCCAGCAATTCATCACGGTTATGGGCTTTACTCATGCCTAAGCTGGAACCTTCTTTGGCTGGTTTGACTATCACCGGAAAGCCCAATTTTTCGATACAGCCATCAATATCCGCTTCGCTTTGCAAAAGCCGCCACAACGGTGTCACCAAACCGATGCCTTGCCAGCACAATTTGGTGCGTAATTTATCCATTGATAAGGCCGACGCCAACACGCCACTGCCCGTATAAGGAATCCCCAGCACTTCCAGCACCGCTTGCAAAACGCCATCTTCGCCACCGCGTCCGTGGATGATGTTAAAGACGCGATCCACTTGGACATTTGCCAGCGCGTCTATCGGGCTGGCAGTGACATCTATCGCTATGGCATCGACACCCGCTCTTTTGAGGGCTTCGTAAACCGCCGCGCCGCTTCTTAGCGACACCGCGCGTTCGGCAGCCGAACCGCCCATCATGACCGCGACACGTCCGAATTTTTCAGGATCGCCATAACGATGCGCCGTGGTGTCCATTGCTGTTATTTCTTCGCCTACCATGCAAACCTCTGTCTTTAAAAGCACACCGTGGATTTCTTCAACTTTACGTTGGACTATCCCAATCAATTTTTCTATATCCGCCGCCGTGGCATTATCGGTGTTGACGATAAAATTGGCGTGTTTTTCGGATACCCTCGCACCGCCCAACTTATAGCCTTTCAAGCCGGCTTGCTCAATCAAGCGTGCGGCATAATCGCCGACGGGATTGATGAACACCGAACCGCAACTGGGTTGGTTGGTCGGTTGGGTTTTTGCCCGTTGTTCCAGCAAAGCCTTAATTTTATGCTGGCTCGCTACGGTATCACCCGCTGCTAGCCTGAGCAATACCGACAAAAACCATTCGCCATCAAATCCTTTGACGCTTCGATAGGAAATCTGAAAATCTTGCGGCCCACGCAAGTTGACTTGCCCTTGCCGATTCAACATTTCCACCTGCTGGACTATCGGCCACGTTTCGCCACCAAACGCCCCGGCATTCATTTTTAGCGCACCGCCCATCGTTCCCGGGATGCCCGCCAAGAATTCCGCACCCAACAAACCGTGTTCGGCACAAAAACGGGCGACCAAGGCGCAAGGGACGCCCGCTTCGACATAAAGCAACCCGTCATCGTTAAGGTACATGCTTTTCAAACGGTTTTTGGTGTTGATCACCGTGCCGCGTATACCGCCATCGCGGATCAGCAAATTGCTGCCCAAACCCATCCAAAACAGCGGCTCAGTTTCCGGCAAGTTTTTGATAAATGTGATTAAATCCGCTTTATCTTGCGGGATATACAAACGGTCAGCCTTGCCGCCTACCCGCCAGGTCGTATATTTCGCCAGCGGTTCATCTAGCAACAAACGTCCTTGCATCTTAGCCCGCCAACGCCGCCGACAATAATTGCGGCAATTGTGCCGCAATCGCCCCGACATTACCCGCCCCCATTGTCAGTATGACATCATCGGCTCTGGCTATACCCGCCAGGATTGACGGCAATTCTTCCCGGTTTTCGACAAACACGGGGTCAACTTGACCGCGCACCCGTATCGCCCGGCTCAACGCCCTACCATCGGCGCCCGGAATCGCCGCCTCCCCTGCGCTATAAACGTCCATTAAAATCAACACATCAACCGTTGATAAAACATGTACGAAATCTTCAAACAAATCCCGGGTACGGGTGTAACGGTGCGGCTGGAAGATCACTATCGAGCGGCGCGTAGGCCACGCTTGGCGCAACGCTTCCAAGGTCGCGGCAATTTCGCGCGGATGGTGTCCGTAATCATCAACCAAGGTTAATTTTCCATTACCCAAGGCAATGTCACCGTTGATCTGGAAGCGTCTGCCGACCCCTTTGAATGCTCCTAAACTTTTGATGATAGCCGCATCGTCAACATCCAGCTTGGTAGCTACGGCAATCGCCGCCAGCGCGTTCAGCATGTTATGCCAACCCGGCATGTTCAAGGTCACGGCCAAATCGGGGAGTCCGCCGCGCCGCAACACGGTGAAACTGGTGTGCATGCCGTCTTGATGGATGTCGATGGCGCGGACATCCGCCTCTTCATCAACACCGTAAGTGGTCACGGGCTTGGAAATGTCCGGCAAGATTTCCTTAATGCCGTCATCATCCAGGCACAACACCGCCAGACCGTAAAAAGGCAGATGGTGCAAAAATTCGATAAAGGTTTCTTTCAAGCGCTGGTAACTGTTTTGGTAAGTCGCCATGTGGTCTTGGTCGATATTAGTGACTATCGCAATCATCGGCTGCAAGTACAAAAAAGACGCATCGCTTTCGTCGGCTTCGGCAACCAGATAATGCCCTAAGCCCAATTTGGCATTGCTGCCCGCGCTGTTTAAACGTCCGCCGATGACAAACGTCGGATCTAGCCCGCCTTCTGCCAAGATGCTGGCGGTCAGGCTAGTCGTCGTCGTTTTGCCGTGGGTTCCGGCAACCGCGATGCCAAAACGGAAACGCATCAGTTCCGCAAGCATTTCCGCACGGGGAATCACGGGAATCCGGTTCAGGTACGCCTCATCGACTTCGGGATTGCTCCGGTCTATCGCGCTGGACACCACGACGACATCGGCATTCAGGACATTGTCGCGGCTGTGTCCGATAATGATGCCCACACCCAAATCTGCCAGGCGTTGCGTCACCGCACTGTCTTTAATATCCGAGCCGGACACTTGATAGCCCAGATTGGACAAGACTTCGGCGATGCCGCTCATGCCCGTGCCGCCGATACCGACAAAATGGATACGCTCGACATTGCCTAGTGATTGCACCATAGCACGGATATGTTGAAAACTCATGCCCCAGCCTCCGCAATACAAACAGCCGCCACGGCTTCCGTGGCGTCCAGCCTTGCGCATTGCCGCGCGGCCTTGCCCATCGCCGCCAACTGTTGGCTGGCCTGGGTGATGTGCGCCGCCAAGGATTGGGCGGTCAGGTCTTTCTGCATTAACAATATTCCTGCTTGGGTTTCGGTCAAATATTTGGCGTTGGCAGTTTGGTGGTCATCAATCGCACTAGGCAAGGGGATAAAAATCGCCGGAACGCCCATAGCCGAGACTTCGCTCACCGTCATCGCCCCCGCGCGGCAAATCACCAGATCCGCCCATTGGTAGGCGGCGACTATGTCGTCAAAAAACGCACTGGCTTGTGCATCTATGCCCAAAGCCTGATAACGTTCGGTCACTTGTCCACACATGGCAACACCGGTTTGATGCTTAACATTTACTCCCGACAATAAGGCAATTGCGTCAGGTACGGTTTCATTCAGTATTTGCGCCCCCTGGCTGCCACCGACCACCAAGATATTGATTTCGCCTGATGGATTTTTTTCTGCCTGCGTTTGCACAAAGGCTTTCCGTAAGGGATTGCCCGTACATTGGGCTTGGTTTTTTGGGGCGAAACTATCTGGGAACGCTTCCAACACGCGGTTCGCCAGTTTTGCCAGCAAGCGGTTGGTCGTACCAGGGACGCGGTTTTGCTCATGGATGACCAAGGGTATGCCCAATAGCCTTGCCATCAGGCCGCCAGGGCC
This sequence comes from Methylovulum sp., assembly GCF_028687615.1. Lineage (GTDB taxonomy): Bacteria > Pseudomonadota > Gammaproteobacteria > Methylococcales > Methylomonadaceae > Methylovulum. The sequence continues at coordinate 94,633 of NZ_JAQTZU010000003.1, read as the reverse complement.
TGCGACGAACCCGCCCATGCCCAACACCACATCGGGTTTGCGCTGGCGCAAAATTTTCGCCGCCTGCAAACACGCTTTAAATAACTTGAACAGTGCGGTGACTTTCGACCACAAGCCTTTACCACGCACACCGGCAACCGACAACCAGTCGATGGCGATGCCTTGTTCGGGAACCACACGGCTTTCCAAACCTTTTTGTGTACCTAGCCAACTGACTTGCCAGCCTTTTTCCTGCAACGACTGCGCCACCGCCAAGGCCGGAAACACATGTCCGCCGGTGCCGCCGGCCATAATCACTATGCGTTTCATGCGGTCACTTTTGCCCTAGCTTTGACGCGCGGCTCAGGCAGCGTGCTGGCGTTGATTTCGGTCACTTCGGTATGCACCCGGAACAACAAGGCGACGGCGCAGCACATGATCATCATACTGCCGCCGCCGTAGCTCATCAGCGGCAAGGTCAAGCCCTTGGTCGGCAAGATCCCCATGTTGACACCCATGTTGACAAACGCTTGGAAACCAAACCATATCCCTAAGCCATAGGCAACGAAAGCGGAAAATTGCTCGCCCGCTTTTTCGGCGGCGACGGCAATGGCAAAGGCCCTGCAAACCAGCAACGCGAATAAGCCGATCACTGCCAACACACCCAGCAAACCCAATTCTTCAGCGACTACTGAAAACAGGAAATCCGTGTGCGCTTCCGGCAGATAAAACAATTTTTGCAAGCCGTTTCCTAGACCGACACCCCATAATTCCCCGCGTCCGAATGCCACCAAGGCTTGGATCAATTGGAAACCGGTGTTGCGCGGGTCAGCCCAAGGATTCATGAAGCTGGTCACCCGTTGCATACGGTAGGGTTCGAAAATCACCAACACTACTGCCAATGCCGTAACCACTGCCAATAACAAGGCGAATTGCGATAATCTGGCCCCAGCCAAAAACATCATACCCATCGCAATGATCAGGATCACCACGGCGGAACCAAAATCTGGCTCCAACAATAACAAAGCACTCGCCACCGAAAACAGCAACAAGGGCTTGAGCAAACCAAAGGCCGATTCGCGTATGGATTGTTGATGGCGGCTCACATAACTTGCCATATAAACCACGGCGGCAAACTTGACCAGCTCCGACACCTGGATCCTGATACCGGCAAGCTGTAGCCAGCGGGTACTGCCGTTGACATTGATTCCGACAAACAAGACGACGACCAGCAGAATCAAGCCACCGATAAATAACCACGGCGCCATTTTTTGCCAGCTACGCATAGGCATCAAGGCGATATATCGGGCCATTACCAGCCCCAAACCGATATGGGCTAGCTGTTTGAGAGGATAACCCCAAACATTTAACGTAGTGGCGGCTAACGAGGCTTTGGCGTCCAAATGCAATGAGGATGAAGTCACCATGACATAACCAATCAGCAACAGGCATACGCACACGGTAACTAGCATCGAATCGAAATGGAAAGGTTCAGCCGATAAGTTTTTGTTTTTTCTGTTCATATTGTCAACCCCAAGACCGCTTTGGTAAATTTATTGCCCCTGTCCTGATAATCTTTAAATTGATCGAGACTGGCGCAGGCGGGTGACAACAACACGCTGTCACCGGTAGTTGCAAGGGAAGCCGCAATCTGCACGGCTTGCGCCATGTTTTCCGCCATGTACACGGGTACCGGGGTGCCTTCCAGGGCTTTTTGGATCAATGGCGCGTCTTTGCCCATCAGCACCACACTTTTGGCTTTTTCCATAATTGCCGGGACCAGTTCATTCATGTCCGCACCTTTGGCCTGCCCCCCGGCAATGAGGATGACTTTGCGGACGTAACCTTCCAAAGCCGCAACGCAAGCCCCGATATTGGTGGCTTTGGAATCATTGATGAAATTCACGCCACGGACTTCGGCAACTTTTTGCATCCGATGCTCCAAGCCTTTAAATTTACGCAAGGCCCTGCACATCGCCTTTTTGTCCAGTCCCACCGACACCCCTAGTGCCAAGGCAGCCAAGGCGTTCGCGGCATTATGGCGGCCCTCAAGTGGTAACTGGGCCAATGGCATCAAGGCTTCATCGTGGTGCATCAGATACTCGACACCCTCTTGTTCGGCAAGATAAAAATCAGCTTGGGTTTTGATTGAAAAGGTATGGGTGATGCGTCCCGCTTCCTGCATGTCTTTGACGATAGGGTCATCCACGTTAAGCACCATCGCTCCATCGCCACGGAACACACACTGTTTTTCCTGGGCGTATTCGGCAATGTCGGCATGTCGGTCAAGATGGTCGGCACTGACGTTCAAGACGGTCGCTGCGGCGGCATTCAAGGCGGAAGTCCGCTCCAATTGGAAGCTGGACAGTTCCAAAACATATAATTCCGCGTCTTGCGCCAACAAATCCAAGGCCGGAACGCCCAAATTGCCGCCGATTGCCACTTGTTTCCCCGCCATTTTTGCCATGTCGCCAACCATTGTCGTGACCGTGCTTTTACCGTTTGAACCGGTGATGGCGATGATCGGCGCGGTGACCGAACAGGCGAACAAATCAATATCGCTGACGATTTTTGAGCCATTGGCGATGGCTTTCATAATCGCTTTTTCATTCAAGGACAAGCCAGGGCTAACCACCAAATGGGTCGCCACTTGAAACGCCGCATCGTCAAAACCGCCGGTAAACACCGCCGTGTCGGGCATTTGCTCCAAAAATTTATCCATTAACGGCGGTTTGTCGCGGCTGTCGATAATGGCGAACTTATAATTTAATTTTTGTAAAAACTGGGCCACCGACATGCCGGTATGGCCCAGTCCCACCACCAAGACTTTGGCATCTTGCGGGTCCAGTCCAAAATGCTTGTTCAATGAATCCGTCATTGCTTGCGTTTGCATGGTCATCTCAATTTCAGTGTCGCCAAACCGATCAAAACTAAAATGACCGTGATAATCCAAAAACGCACGATAACCCGTGGTTCGGGCCAGCCTTTGAGTTCAAAATGATGGTGTATCGGGGCCATGCGGAACACGCGTTTGCCGGTCATTTTGAAAGACGCGACTTGGATGATGACCGACAAGGTTTCCATGACAAAAACTCCGCCCATGATGACCAACACAATTTCTTGCCGGACCAGCACCGCCAACACACCTAATGCGCCCCCCAATGCCAAGGCGCCGACATCGCCCATGAACACCATCGCCGGATAGGTGTTGAACCATAAAAATCCTAAACCCGCGCCGACTATCGCCGCACAAAAAACGATCAACTCGCCCGCATTCGGCAAGTAAGGGATAGCTAAATACTGGGCAAACGCGACATGGCCTGACAAATAGGCGAACACACCCAAACCTATCGCCACCATCACCGTCGGCATAATCGCCAGCCCATCCAATCCATCGGTCAGGTTGACGGCGTTGCTGGTGCCGACAATGACAAAATACGTCAAGATGACGTACATAGGCCCCATGTCCAGCATCACATCTTTAAAAAACGGCAGGAAAAACTGGGTCTCGGCGGGAACCACGGCGGTTTTGTATAAAAATATCGCGGCGGTCAAGCCGATGATTGACTGCCCTAGATATTTCGCTTTTGCCGACAAACCATCGCTATTGCGTTTGATGACTTTGCGGTAATCGTCAATAAATCCAATCACGCCGTAACCTAGCGTCACCAGCAGGATGACCCAGATGTAACGGTTGCCCAAATCCGCCCACAACAAAGTGCTGATGGCGATGGCAACCAGGATCAAGGTGCCGCCCATCGTGGGCGTACCGGCTTTTTCGTAATGCGATTGCGGTCCCAATTCGCGGATGCTTTGGCCTATTTTGTTGCCGCGCAAACGCTCGATCATCCACGGGCCAATCAGTAAAGAGATCATCAATGAGGTCAACACGCCCAGAATGGCGCGGAAAGTCAGGTAATGGAACACCCAAAATCCGCTGTCCACACTCAGTAAATAATCCGCCAGATAAAGTAACATTGCGTATTCCTAGCTTAATTTTCGAACCGCCCAACTAAGGCGGCAACGACATATTCCATGTGCTGCGCCCGTGAGCCCTTAATCAAAATGGTTTCATCACCTTTCAGTCTTTGCTTTAAGGCGGCGATTAAATCTTCTTGTGCGGCAAAATACTCGGCACCGTCACCAAAGCTTGCCACGGCAAAACGGGCATGGTCGCCAGTTGCCAGCAAGCTGACGACACCACTGGCTTTGATCATGGCACCGATTTCTGTGTGCATAGCCTCGCTTTCCGGCCCCAATTCACCAAACGCGCCCAGCACCAACCAAGGCTTGCCGCCGCAATCCATCAGCACATCCAAGCCGACTTTTAGCGAGGACGCATTGGCGTTGTAAGTGTCGTCGATAATCCGGTTGCCCAATGAACCGAAAGAACCGAAAGAACCGACCAGGGGCTGCAAGCGGCCTTTGACCGGCTGCACATTTGCCAGGCCCTGCACAATTTGCGGCAAGCGCAAACCCAAGGCCAACGCTGCCGCCGTTGCCGCCAAGGCATTCAAGACATTGTGGCGGCCTGCCAAATTGATGGCGGCTTCGGTTTCGCCTTGCGGGGTGGTTAATTGGAAAACCGTGCGGAAGGCCGATGTGCATAGCTCGGTTTTGATGTTGTTGGCGCACACATCGGCGTTTTGATGAAAGCCGAAAGATAGGATTTGTCTGGTTCCGGCAAGGCCTTGCCAATAATCAAAATAACAGTCATCACGGTTGAGGATGGCGATGCCATCGGCTTGAAGCGTTTCGATAATTTCGCCTTTGGCGCGGGCAACGCCGTCCAAATTGCCAAAACCTTCGAGATGGGCGGCACCTGCGTTGTTCAGGATGACCACGTCTGCCTGGGCATAGCGGCTGGTGTAAGCAATTTCTTGCGGATGGTTTGCGCCCATTTCTATGACGGCGTAGCGGTGGGTTTCGTCGAGGCGCAACAGGGTCAATGGCACGCCAATGTCGTTGTTTAAATTGCCTTGCGTAAACAAGGTGTTGCCTGCCACGCTTAAAATAGCGGCGGTCATTTCCTTGACGGTCGTTTTACCGTTGCTGCCGGTGACGCCGACGACCTTGACATTCGCCTTGCGCCGCCACGCCCCCGCCAACTCCGCCAAGGCCAGGCGGCTATCGGCAACGACGATATGCGGCAAATAGGTGTTGGTTCCGGCATGGACGATAGCCGCTGCCGCCCCTGCTTGTTCGGCGGCGGGCATAAATTCGTTGCCGTCAAAACGCTCGCCTTTGACCGCGACATAAAGCTGTCCGGCTTGCAAGGTGCGGGTGTCGATGCTGGCCGCGCTGATGGCAAGGTCAGCACCAACCAACCGGCCACCCACGATGGCGGCGATTTCACTTAGTAGCATGTGCATGGATCAGGCCCTCACAGCCAGTGCGTCAAGCACCATTTGCCGGTCACTAAACGGATATTTCACGCCTTTAATCTCTTGATAATCTTCATGGCCTTTGCCGGCAACGACGATGCAATCATCGCGGTTGGCATTGGTGATGGCATAGTTGATGGCTTGTCCGCGGTTTGGCATCACTTCGGTTTTGCCGGTATCGCAACCAGCCAGAATGGCATTGATAATGTCCGCGCTGTCTTCATAACGAGGATTGTCATCAGTGATGATGATGCGATCCGCCCATTGCGTGGCACTGGCCCCCATCAACGGACGTTTGCCGCTATCTCGGTTGCCGCCACAGCCAAACACCGCCCATAAAGATTGCTGGCAGTGCTGACGTGCGCTGCACAAAACTTTGTCCAAAGCATCGGGGGTATGGGCATAATCGACAAACACCAGCGGCTGTCCATCGCCGCCAAACGCTTCCATGCGTCCGGCAACGGGTTTTAACTGCTGTAATTTGTTGGCCGCTTGCTGAAAACCCTCACCCATCGCCAACAACGCAGCCAATACCAACGCGACGTTTTCGACATTAAAATCACCATACAAAGGGATATTGATGGTTTGGCTAGCTGAACGCCAATCTACGGTAAATTCAAGGCCACCGACGCGGGGATGGCTATTGTGGATTTGCAGGGTTTCACCCTTAGCCAAGATTTTCCCTTGCCTGCTCACCCCCCAGATCACGGTGGTTTCAGAAATTTCGGCAACAATCCGCCCGCTGTTATCGGTATCGAGATTGACGACGACAAATGCTAACGACGATTGTTTCAGCAACAACAACTTGGCTTCAAGATAATCTTCCATCGTGCCGTGGTAATCCAGATGGTCACGGGTGATGTTGGTGAACACCGCACCAGTGAAAGCTACGCTGTTGACCCGCCCTTGTGCCAAGCCATGTGAGGAAACTTCCATCGCCACGCTTTGTTTGCCTTGGATTTTCAAACCCGCGAGCATTTGTTGCACCGACAAGGCATCGGGTGTGGTGTTGACGGTTTGGGTCAAGTTGCCCCAATCACCCCAGCCCAACGTGCCGATAATTCCGCAAGCATCTAGCATTTGCGCCAAAAATTGGCTGCATGAGGTTTTACCATTGGTTCCAGTAATACCTATGACTTGCAAAGCTTGGGAAGGGTGTCCATAAAACCGTGCGGCGATTTCTCCAAGCAACTGGCCTAAATCCTTGACGGCAATCGTCGGCACGGCATTGATTGACCCAGCCAACGTTGCGCCGTCACCAGCGGGGTCATAAATAAGTACGCCAGCTCCGTTGGCAATGGCTTGCGCGGCATGGAGCAAGCCATGTTGCTGGCTACCATCCAGCGCGATAAACACATTGCCGTGCTTGACCAAACGGCTGTCCAACACTAAACCGTTTACCGGCAATGCGCCAAGCTCCTGCTTTGGGTTAGGTGTCAGTCCGTCTAATAAAGCCTGCAGGTTCATTTGTACGGTTTATTGAAATTGCTGGGTTAATAAAATTGGCATGGTCTCCACCTGGTCGGGGGCTATGTCAAGAATCCGCAAAGCACCGTTCATGACTCTTGAGAATACGGGTGCGGAAACCAAACCGCCGTAATACTGGCCTGCCGACGGTTCGTCTATCATGACCACCATCACTAAACGCGGGTCTTTCGCCGGGGCTATGCCGGCAAACACCGAGAAATATTTTTTGGCTAGGTAACCGCCGCGTCCGCCTGATTTTTTCACGGTACCGGTTTTTCCAGCCACCGTGTAACCATCGACCCTGGCTTCATACGCCGTCCCATCTTTGGCGACAACCTCTTGCATCATCGCCCTGACGCTTTTGGCGGTTTTTGCCGAAAACACCCGTTTGGCGTCAATATCTTCATCACGCTTTAACAAACTGACTGAATGCAAGACGCCGTCATCGGCGAGCGCGGTATAAGCCCTGGCCAATTGCAAAGCTGACGTGCTGACACCGTAACCAAACGACAAGGTTGCGCGGGCGAAATCATTTAAGCGATGATAATCAATCAGGGAACCATCAGCCTCCCCTGGAAAACCAGAATCTGCCGAACCACCAAAACCCAGATTACGGTAAACCCCCCAGAAATATTTGGGCGGCATCCGCAAGGCCATTTGGCTAACGGCGATATTGCTGGATTTTTTAATGACCCGCGTCAAGTCCATCGTGCCGTAATTGTGGACATCTTTAACGGTGCGGTGACCAATGGAATAGGCCCCGTTTGTGACAAACCTATCATTCGGCCTGACATAACCCCCTTCCAAACCGGCGGCGACCACAAACGGCTTGACCGTTGAACCCGGTTCAAACACGTCGTTGATGGCAAGGTTGCGGTAATTGCTTTTCGCTTTGGTATTGGGATTGAATGAAGGTTGGTTGGTTGCCGCCAATAATTCACCGGTTTTAGCGTCCAAAATAACCAACACGCCAGATTTGGCCTTGTTCTCGGTCACCGCCCGCTCCAGTTCACGATACGCCAGATATTGGATACGCCCGTCAATGCTCAGCTCAATATCTTTGCCTTTAACGGCTTCTTTGGTGTCGGTCACGGCGACGATATGGCCTTGTCCGTCCCTGATGACCCGCTTGCTGCCGGAAATGCCCCGCAGGACTTTTTCATAACCGGCTTCAACGCCTTCTTGGCCGACATCTTTGGCATCGGTGAATCCTAACAAATGTGCCGCAACTTCTTTGGACGGATAAAAACGTTTATATTCCGGCTCGATGAAAATACCCGCCAATTTTAACGCCTTGATCTGCCCGCCTATCGCCGGGTCTATCCGACGGGCCAGGTAAGCAAACTGCTTGGGTTTTTCTTGATCCAGCAGGCTTGATATTTTCCCCATCGGCAAAGCCAGCAGTTTTTCGATTTGCTGGACTTTAAAAATCTTTTCTTTTTGGTAAGCATCGTAAATCTGAAGCTTTTCAGCCTCGGTCAACTTCATCGCCTTATCAAGATGCAAGTCGGTTTTTTTCTGCTTGCGAAATTCCTTTTCCATCTGTTTGATACGGGCGTCATCATCTTTTTTGACTTCCCTGGCATTAATGATGATGGAGTGCACCGGCGTACTGACCGCCAAAGGCTCGCCGTTCCTGTCTTTTATCATGCCGCGTGAAGCCATGATCGGCACGACATCGACATGCTGGTAAGCGTTCTCAAACTTGGGATCGCATTGGTGTATGGCTTGAAGATAAACCGCCCTGCCCACCAAGGCCACCATGCAAAGCATCATGAACGACACCAGCACGCGCCTTCTAGTGCTGAAATCAACATTGGGTTCCCGCACTGTTTTTTTCAATCTAAAATCAATCATGGTCGCATTAAGGCTTGAGATAAATAATGTCTTCGTGTTTTGGAATGACCAGCTTTAATTGATTGAGCGCGGCAGATTCGATGCGGTTCTGTTCCAGCAACATCGTGATCTCCAACTGTGTCTTGCCCCAATCAATTTCGTATTGGTCAAGCGCATTTTGCTGCCGCTGAATTTCAATGAAGATTAACCGTGTCCGGTATTGGTAATAAACCACGGCGATGGCTGACACCAGCAGTGCCATGAACAAAAAGCCCATACCCCAAATACGCAAGGCCGCCATTTAAATTTTCTCGCTAACACGCAGGACTGCGCTACGCGCACGGGGATTGCGGGAGACTTCCTCCGCCCCGGCCTTTACAGCTATGCGCATTTTTTTCAACACCCCTTGGGCAATATCGGCTTCCTTGACAGGAAATTTGCCTGGATTGTATTTAGCGCCGGATTCGTCGCGGAAAAACCGTTTGACTATCCTGTCTTCGAGCGAATGGAAAGAAATCACGACCAACCGTCCCCCAGGTTTCAACAATTCCACGGCCTGCTCCAGAACGGTTTTGAGTTCTTCCAGCTCATTGTTGATTTTTATCCGTATCGCTTGAAAAGCACGGGTCGCCGGATGTTTGTGTTTTTCCCTGACCGGAACCGCGTCTTCAATCAATTTTGCCAATTGCCTGGTCGTTGTGATCGGCGACAATTTACGTTGATCAAGCACTGCCCTGGCGATGCGCCGTGCGAAGCGTTCTTCACCGTAAGTAAACAATACCTCGACCAGTTCTTGCTCAGCCACTTGCGCCAGCCATTGTGCCGCCGACAACCCACTGGAACAGTCCATGCGCATGTCCAAGGGGCCATCATGCAAAAAGCTAAAACCCCGTTCGGGATCATCCAGTTGTGGCGATGACACGCCTATGTCAAGCAACAGGCCATCAACCTTGCCGATGATCTGTGCGTCGCTGGCGATGGTTTTCAGTTCTGAAAAACAGCCGTGGATTAACGTGAAGCGTTTATCGTCTTGTAACTGGCGGGCGTATACCGAGTGGATGGCGCCCGGATCCCTGTCTAACGCCAGCAACCGACCAGCTTCACCCAGGCACGCTAAAATTCCCCGGCTATGCCCGCCACGCCCAAAGGTACAATCCACATAAAGGCCGTCTTCTTTGATTGCCAATTGATCCAACACTTCCGCCAACATGACAGGCAAATGTTCCACTTACCCCGCCCCTCTAGTTTTAAATCGTTTTAAAAAGACGGTTTCTTAAAAAGACAACCTAAAAAGACAACGACCCTAATTCTTCAACGCCTTCGTTATCATTGCTGTCCACCCAGTCCTGTTCTTTCGCGATCCAGGCGGTTTCGCTCCATATTTCAAACTTGTTGAGTTGGCCGACTAGCATGATTTTTTTATCCATCGCCGCAAAACTTCTAAGCTTTTCAGGCAACAACAAACGCCCCTGGCTATCCATTTCACATTCTGTGGCATTTCCGATAAGAAATCGTCTGAGTTTGTTTGCTGCTTTATTTAAGGTAGGTAATTGAATGATAGTTTGTTCGAGTTTCTCCCACTCCGGCAAAGGATATAGCCACAAGCAACCGCTCTCGCCCGTGCATCGCTCATTGACGGCGACGGTGACGATCATTTGGCGTTGACAACATTGTTGCAAGGTGTCCCGATAACGCGTCGGAATGGCAACACGCCCTTTGTCGTCAAGATTGATTGAGCTGATGCCGCGAAACAAAAATCACCCCAGATTCCCCAAAAAATCCATTTTTTTACAAGTTTATTCCACTTTTCTCCATATTTAGGCGCACTATAGAATCCAATCGGTCGTTAGTCAAGAAGGTTTTTAGTTAAAATGTTGCTTTCTTGACAATAACTTACAAACCATAGGAGGGGAAAGCGCAGGCAATAGGGAAGCGGGCATGATAAATATTACGATTTATCAATAAAGTGGATGATGTGGTTGCGGGGTGCTCTGGAAATGTGGCAAGTTTTGCCGGGATGTCAAAGATTTACTTACGATATTGGGGATGCGAAAAAAAGTGTGTTTTACCGTTGCGGATGTTAATACATCACAAGGCTTGCCATAAAAAAGCGCGAAAACGCTAGTAAGAAGAAAGAGTCGACCTGTAAGCCGGGTTCTGTCGAGAACAGCCATTCATCTAGGCTGCAAGTCACCTTGCAGCTCAAGCAATCTACCCAGGGACCGCGCGGGCCACGCGTCTGTCCCTCTATTTGATCTTGCTCCGGGTGGGGTTTACCATGCCACTCCTGTTACCAGTTGCGCGGTGCGCTCTTACCGCACCTTTTCACCCTTACCGATCTACTGACAGGCGGTTTATTTTCTGCGGCACTTTCCGTAGGTTCACACCTCCCAGGCGTTACCTGGCACCCTGCCCAATGGAGCCCGGACTTTCCTCCATTTCATCTCAAGGATGAAACAGCGACTGCTCAGTCGACTCTTCCATCCATTAGTGTATCACAGTCACGCGCAGGATGGCGGATGACTTCTGTAAAACCAAAAACCGCGCGGGTGTTTAGGTTTTTTATTCCGCATCCTGCATATCCAATGCCGCCTGATACAGCAATTTTTTTCTTCCGCCCGTTATTTCCACCGCCAAAGCCACAGCGGTTTTAAGCGGGCATTCTTTCAGCAAAATACTGAGGACTTTCAATTGCTCAGGTGTAACTTCCTGTTCTGTTTTCTCAAGCACCGCACCATCGACTATCACGACAAACTCGCCTTTGCGCATGTTCTCGTCGTTTCCGACCAATTCCACCGCGTTTGCCAGAGTGGTTTTGACGATGGTTTCATGCAGTTTGGTCAACTCACGCGCGATGACAATTTCCCTATCCAACGGCAACACGGCGGCCATATCCTGCAAACAAGCCAGAATGCGGTGGCTGGATTCATAAATCACCCAAGTGACGGGACTCAAGGCGCGTTCGCTGAAAAACGCCTTACGCGCTGACGAAGTCCGTGGCGCGAAGCCTTCAAACGTAAACTGGCTGACCGGCAAACCCGCCGCCGACAAAGCCGTAATCAACGCACACGCGCCAGGAATCGGCACGACATCCAACCCGGCGTCTTTGACCAGCTTGACCAACGGCATACCCGGATCGCTGAGCAACGGCGTTCCGGCATCGGAGACCAAGGCTATCGACAAGCCTTCGCGCAACTTATCCAACAGCATTTGCGAGGCTTTATCTTCATTATGCTGATGCAAGGACACGAGCTTGTTGCTGATGCCATAATGCTGCAACAGCATTTTCACATGGCGGGTGTCCTCGGCGGCAATCAGGCCGACTTCCTTAAGCGTGGCGACCGCCCTGAACGTCATATCGCCCAGATTGCCGATAGGCGTGGCCACTACATAAAGTTTGCCGGGTGGGGTGGTCATGGCTGTTGGCTCCGCTAATGCAAATAGGTTTAAGGAGGGCGATGTTAGGCTAGGCTAGGTGGGAAGGTCAAATGAAACCGTGTTGGAATTGATTTTGATGGACTTCCAAAAAACATTGCCAGTAGATTCATCGCAGATTGTAGGTGGGCATAAATCCTAACCCGCCTTTCTTGAATTGTTCTTTAAACAACCGGGCTTGGCTATAATCCATCTTTACAATATCCTTCATTGCCTTGGACAACCATTTACCAGAATACAATGGACACCTTAAAATATTTATCCGGCTACCCGGCAACGGTTACAGACCAAGTGCAAAAATTGATCGACAGCGATAAATTGGCCGGCCTGTTGTTAAAAAAGTATCCACGCAGCCATGAACTTAAAACAGACAAAGCCTTGTATTCTTATGCCATAGACTTGAAAAACCAATTCCTCCGGCAATCCAATCCGCTTAGCAAAGTGGTCTACGATGACAAAATTGATGTGCTGCATCAGGCCTTGGGATTGCACACGTTTGTCTCCAGAGTGCAAGGCGGGAATTTGAAAGCCAAGCATGAAATCCGCATTGGTGCGGTTTTTAAAAATGCGCCGCTGGAATTTCTAAGGATGATCGTCGTGCATGAATTGGCGCATTTACGCGAAAAACAACACAACAAAGCCTTTTATAAATTGTGCGGGCACATGGAAGCGGATTACCACCAGTTCGAATTTGATACCCGCTTGTACCTGACTTATCTTGACCGGGTGGGGAAACTTTATTGAATGCACAGAAGCTTTTGCAAGCGATTAGGCGGTTTGTCGGTAAATAATGCTAGAATCCGCCTCCCATCAATAAGCATTTAAAGGAAAACATGAGCCTGATTACAATTGAACACCAACCTAGCGAAGAACGCCTGCAAGCCTTAGGCGTGGCAAGCTGGCCCATCTGGGAAAAAGAAATTTCGACGTTTCCAATAGATTTTGATGAAACAGAAACCGCTTACATTTTGGAAGGCGAGATTATTGTCACTCCCGTCGGCGGCGAACCTGTCCGCATCGTACCAGGCGACCTGGTGGTGTTTGCAGCGGGCCTGGACAGCCATTGGGAAGTCGTCAAACCTTTGCGTAAGCATTACAGCTACGATTGATTCTGGGTTTTCTTCAAGTCAATTTTTCCATATAAACACCTAAAACAACGCCAACGCCTCCAAACACTTGCGGGTGTGCAATGTCCCGCTGTCCGGCGACAGCTTTAAACCTGGCATGATAAAGCCATAACTAAGCCCCGCCTGATCGGCTTCGAGCACCCAACGGCATAATTGGCTTAGGCGTTGTTCGGTGTCGTGTCCGCTGGTGCAACCATAATCCAGCCAGATTTGTGCCGAATTGCCGCCGCCGTATTGCTTGCTGTATAAGCCCAAACCTTTCGCGTAGGCTTTCCAATGAATGTGTTTGACCGGGTCTCCGGCTTGATATTCCTGCATACCATAAAAATCATCCGCGCCTCTTTTACTAAAGCCTTGCCGGAACTCGCCCGCAGCGGTTTCTGGCAACGGGCTTTCTTGTGCGGCGGGTTTGGGATACACCAACACTTTCAGATTAAAACGTATGGGTGACCAAGGCCGGAACAGGCCCAACGGATAAGTGCTGGAGACGGTGACTTTTCCGGCTTCATGCCAGCCGCGTTTATTCGTCGCCGAATAGAGCGTGACCTGGGTTTTGCTGTGTGCAGGCAAGGTCACGCTTTCCGTGTTTTCCAGCGTGATTTGCAAGTTTTGGCGCGGGTTGTTTGATGGATTGTCGAGATAAATGTCGAAACCGGCAGGGCTTCCGGCAAATACCGGTTTGGCTTGTCCTGGCTGTACCAGCAATCCTGACAGGGATTTGAAGCTATGCAAAATGGTGACGAAGAACACGCTCGCGATCAAAAACGTCAATAAATACGCGAGGTTGTTGTTGTAGACAAACGCGATCAAAAACAATAGTACGACGAGGACGGCAAAACCTAGGCCGCGTTGGGTCGGCAGTATAAAAATGAGCCGGTGCGTCAACATCATGGGCTGCTCATCGGTGGCTTTTTCGCCCGCAAAAAAACGATGGGCTTTGATGCGTTCCTTAAGACTCAGCGGACTCAATGAATGGCTACCTTTTCTAACAGCGGCGCGATGATGGCTTCGGAATGGCTAGTACCCGCCCGCAAACGGTGTCCGGCGACGGCGGCGAGGACGGCTTGCACGTCTTCAGGAATCACCGCATCACGCTGGTTCATCAACGCCCAAGCTTTAGCGGCACGTAATAAGGCCAAACCGCCACGGGGCGACAAGCCGCAAGGATATTCGGGCGACGTGCGGGTAAAGTTGATCAGGGCTTGGCAATAATCCAGCAAGGCCGGTGAGACATGGATGTCGGTCACGGCGTGCTGGATCGCTTGCAATTGTTGCGGCGGCAATTGTACCACCAGGGATTCCAGCAAATACTGGCGGCTTTGGCCCGCCAATAAGGCGCGTTCGGCGGCGTGGTCGGGATAGCCTAGTTCAATACGCATCAAAAACCGGTCGAGCTGGGATTCCGGCAAGGGGAAGGTGCCGATTTGATGCGACGGATTTTGCGTGGCGATGACAAAAAAAGGCGTGGGTAAAGGATAAGTTTGGCCTTCCACCGTGACTTGCTGTTCTTCCATCGCTTCCAGCAACGCGCTTTGGGCTTTGGGTGTGGCGCGGTTGACTTCATCGGCGAGCACCATTTGGTTAAAGACAGGGCCGGGATGAAATTTAAACGTGTTATTGGCACTGTCAAACACCGATGCGCCAAGAATATCGGCAGGTAAGATGTCACTGGTGAATTGGATGCGCTGGTAATGCAGGCCCAACAATTTTGCCAGCGTATGGGCCAGCGTGGTTTTGCCGACGCCGGGAATATCTTCAATCAACAAATGCCCCCGCGCCAACAGGCAACAGAGAGCCAGGCGGATTTTATGGTCTTTGCCAAGAATGATCTGGTTGGCGGAATTTAACAATTGTTGGATGGCGTTGTGCATGGGGTGCCCGACATAGTTCGCGGTTTAATTAACTGATGTTACGCATTGTCCACGAAAAGCACGAAAAGCACGAAAAAAAACTCACCAACGCCTTCGTGAGCAAAAATAAGCGGCAACTTGAAATGCCCCCCTAGCCTTTTTTCGCTTTTTAGCGCAAGCCGGAGCGGATTTGTTCCAACAGTAGGTGCCACGGCGCCCCCATCCCGCCCCCGACCAATCAAAAACAAATAAATGCTCAAGAACCTTTCGTGCTTTTTCGTGTTTTTCGCTTCGCGCTCTACGGGTCGTGGACAAAAAAAGTCGTGCGTAACATCAGTTAATTAATTCCACTCAAACAATTTCCACAAATTGACATAACTGCCCCGGTTTGGATCACTGTTGCGGGCGTCAAACAGGCCATCGCCATTGTTGTCGAGGAAATAATACGCAGGGCCAATATCGGGGACAATTTTGACCATATAGACCCGTCCGCCCCGGCGGTATTCCTGGATGATTTTTTTGCCGCTACGCAAGATGGTGATTTCAGGTTCCATGTTTTCACCGTCTTGGATCGGTGGCGGCGGTGCAGGAACCTCAGGCACGGCTTCAAGATTGGGCGGACGCTCATCCTCTGCCATCGCCAGCGCAGGAAAAACAATAAAAATCAAAATAATAAGACGAAGCATGACATTAAGCCTCCGGCGGGGTTAAAACTCTGGCTATCTTATTATAGTTTTTACTAATTTGCTGAACTAACAACGCTTGTCAGCAGGCCGGGCGTGAAAAAATGCCCAGTTGAAAAATCCCTTTTTTCCAAATTGGATTCAAGTTCATAAGCTACATCGCAAACGGCGGATTAGGGTGGCAAGCAGGCTTGTCTGTTGCCGGGCAAGCCAAGCCGCCCAAGCCCATCTAAATTACCGGGCATTCATAAAGCAATTTCCCCGACATCGCCAGCGGAACCCGCCAACTCCAACAAATTCACCACCTGCAAACGTATCGCCAGCCGTGTCAATTCAATGTCACTGCCCACGCCCAATTTGCGCTTGATCAGATAATGGCTGTTAGCCACGGTTTTCGGGCTGATATTGAGGGTTTGCGCGATGTCTTCGGTGCTTTTTGCCTCGACCAATAGACGCAGGATTTCAAATTCGCGCCCAGTCAAGCTGTCCAAGGCCACGCGTTCCGTGCCGAGTTGCGCCATTGCCAAGGCTTGGGCGATGTCCGCGCTTAAGCTATGGCGGCCTGCATGGACTTCGTGGATGGCGCGTAGCAAGACTTCCGGCGGGCTGCTTTTGGTGACATAACCCAAGGCGCCGGCGCGGGTTGCCTGCATCGCAAAACTGGGATTCTGGTGCATGCTGAACACTAAAATCTTGGCTTTGGCATCGCGTTGTTTGATACGGGCAATCACTTCCAGGCCACTGATGCCAGGCAAGCTGAGGTCGGTGATGACCACATCGGGCTGGCAATCTTTGAACTGCTGGTAAGCCTGGTTGCCATCGGCAGCTTCGGCGACCACCTCCAAACCGGGCTGTTTTGCCAGCAAGGCACGGTAGCCGGCACGGACAATGGCGTGGTCGTCAACTAGCAGTATGCGGATGCTCATATTCATTGTTTCATAAGCGCTTGCCTTAGAAATGGCTTGTTTCGCCACCATTGTTTCGGCAAGCACTTATGAAAAACGCATGACTTATTGAATTTATTTTCATATTGAATTTATTTTCATATTTTAGCCTCATTAACAGCATGGATCGGCAAGCGGGCTTCGACTTTCAAGCCATGCGGCGGCACGATGCGTAAAGTCAAACGCCCGTCCAAAGCCATGACCCGCTCGCGTATGCCTAGCAAACCGATGCCCTTGTTTTGGCTGAAAGGCAATTGGCTGGCGATGCCATCATCTTCAATGGTCAATGCCACGCTATCGCCGCTGACTGCCAGGCCCACCCGCGCATGGCTGGCATCGGCGTGTTTGGCGATATTGGTCAGGCACTCTTGGCTGATGCGGAATAGGGTGATCGCCAGCGGTTCCGGTAAACCGGCACAATCGCCGTTGATTTCCAGATGATAGCGCGTCTTGCCACCTAGGGCATTCCAGCCGCTGACCAGACTTGCCAAACTGGCGGCAAGCCCCAAATCCTCCAGCTCGGCGGGCCGCAAACGTTGCAACAAACCCCGTACACCGTCGAGGATATGTTGGGTGATACGGCTGATTTGTCCGATTTCGGCCAGCAATCCAGGGCATTTCGTTGCCGCTGTTTGGGCAATGGAGGCGGCTAGCGCGTTGCTGGCGGCTAGACATTGACCGAATTCATCGTGCAGCTCCCGCGCCAAATACCGGCGTTCCTCTTCTTGCAGGTTCAACAGTTGCACCGCCAGCCGTTGGCGTTCGTTTAGCAATTGTTGCTGGCTTGCCGCCAATTGGTTGACCGCTTCGGCAATGCGTTGCCATTCATCCAAAGCGAATCGCGGCAGGCGGTAATCCAGCCGCCCTTGTTCCAACTGCCCCAAACCGGCAACAATCGTTTGTACCGGATGCAAGGCGCGGCGGATGCCGAGATACACCAGGCAACACACGGCGGCAACGGTGGTGATGGACAAACCCAGCAAACGGCTAGTGTCTTCCCAAGCTTGGGTGATTTCCATATCGGCACTGGGCGTAACTGTCAATTCCCCATAATCACGACCCTTAAACCGAATGCTTTGCGTCAGTGCTAATCCTGGCTGGAAAAACCATCGGTAGCCGTTTGCAAAACTACTGGGCACTTGTAGCGTGTCGAGTTCTGCGCCATTGCACAGCCGGTAGGTTTGTTGGCTGCCAGCGGCGACAAAACGGACACAAATCCCCGGAGCATTGCTGGTTTGTTTCCACAGCGTAAAATCAGGGAACGGCAAAGCCCCGCCGAAGCCGGCACTGATTTGCAATTGCTGGAAACTGAGCTGCTTGCCCAAAGCCTCGGCGATGCGCTGTGTGGCTTGCCGGGCTTGCTGGTCACTGGACCGTAGCACATACGCGGCGTTCGCCAACAAGCAGAGCAGTGCGGCGGCAATGATGCGGGTCAAAATGTGGTAGGGCAGGTTCATGATGGCTTTTCGGTTATCCGGTGTTCCGCCATTCTAAGCGTCTAGCGCAGACTAGCAAAGCGGCTTGGACTGACGCGGGCAATTTGCCCGTGTTTGGCGGGCAAATCTCGGCTTACACGCAGGCCGGGCGTGTCTACACTGATGCCGCCCGCCAAAATCTAAGGGCCGAAGCAAATTTACAGAATCTAGCCGAGGAAACTGATATGACCCATTACCTATTTGACGACACCCACATCCAATGGCAAACCCTGGCAGGATTTGACCATTTGTTCTACTCCATCTTAAATATCGACGAAGACAACCGCATCGTGGACGTGCTGTTTAAGTTCGCCGCAGGGCAACAGATAGTCCTGCATCGGCATAAAGCCTTGAACCACACCTTTGTCATCCAAGGTGAGCATCGGCTTTATAAGGCGGACGGCACACTGAAAGAAACCAGGGCGGTGGGCAGCTATAAATGCAGTCCAGCCAGCGATGAACCGCACCGGGAAGGCGGTGGTGAAATGGACGCCATCGTTTTTTTCAGCATCCGCAGCAATGAAAAGGTGTTTTATGAAATTCTTGACGATGATTTGAATAGTATTGCAACGCTGGGTTTACAGGATTTCATCAATCTGTACCAAGCACAAAAGTCCCTTTGAGGAAAACACGATGAACCGGCTAATTTCAACATTGATTGTCCTGGTGATCTTGCTACTGTCCGGCAACAAGGCTTATGCCGCGCCGCGCATCGCCATTTTGGCATTTGAACTGAACGACATCACCTCGCTACCCAACACGCCGCAGGAAAAAATCCGCACGGCATCCATACAACCCTTGCTGGAACAGGCGTTAAAGCAATCCAACAGCGTTGAGATTATCCACATCCCGCCCGCAACCCAAGCCGCCGCCAATTCCGGCTTGGGTTATTTATTCCACTTCCATGAACTTGCCGCACAACTGGGCGGACAAGCCGGGGCCGATTGGCTTGTGGTCGGGCAGCACAGCAAACCCAGTTTCTTGTATTCCTATTTGATGGCGCAGGTCATCAATGTCAAAACCCGAAATTTGGTCGCCAGCTTTGCTATTGAATTGAAAGGCAACCACGCCAGCGTCACCGAACACGGGGTCAACGCGCTTGCGAAAAAAATTAACGGGATTATTAATCCAGCCAGATAAGATCATCGAAAGGTATCGCCAGTTTGTAGTAGCGACCGGCTGGTCGTGTGATCGGAACCGGTGCAATCACAACGGCGAGCAGCCGCTCACCACGGGGGCGGGACGGGGTTTCAAAATCGCTATAGGTGCTGAAAACGTTACGGAACGGGTCGCTTAAGGCGCTACTGTTGGAACAAACCCGTTCCAGCTCACATTATTTTATAAATTTTAACCACGGGTATAACGATGCTTCACCCCCAGCGGAAAATACCCGGGATCGGCAAACAGATGCAGGCTGATCTGCGGCAATTGCCGCTCGACTGGCGTGTAATTGGCAAATTCGCTGTTCAGGCGCAATAACTGGGTGCGGATAGCGGCGGCAATGAGCGGTTTCATCGCTTCATCGGGCGTGATATTTGGCAACAATTCCACGGCAATATGCAGGACTTTGTCGCCCTCTGCGGTTTCTGCCGTTTCCAGCACGAATTTTCCACTCGCCCAGTGGCTGAGTTCTGGCTGCTCCAAACCGACCGTGACATTTTCAGGGTAAATGTTCGCGCCATAATACGACACGGTAAAATCCGCCCTGCCGAACACATAGACAAACGGCAAGTGGCGGGCTTGGAAGCCCGCGTCCAAGCCCAAATCGGCCAAAGATTGCATACCCCGCGCCCGCAGGAATTCCCACATCGCCTCATAACCGAGCAATCCGCCTTTATCGGCGATGTGGTAACGCAACAAGGGCACGGAATTTTCACCAGACACCACCAACGTGCCATCATGCACTTCAAAAAAACGGCTGTTCGGATCGTATTGCACCAGCGTGGGCAAACGCGATTCACCAAACAACTCGCGGGCGGCTTCGGGGTGCGCCGACAGCCAGCGGCGGATGGCGGTGCTGAACGGCGTTTCATTGCCCAAGACCCCGCCATCCGCCGTGCCATACAACGAAGCGGAATCAAAACAAGGCGATGCCGAACCGGTACGCTGACCGACCAGGCCCCGCCATTCTTCGCTGAAAACTTCCCCGGCAAATACCAATTTAGGGTGGTACGCCGCCCAGTCTATGCCCTCGGCGATGCCCGCATCCAACACGTCTTTGACAAACGGCGGATACCCCAATAGCACGGTTTGCTGAAAATGCGGGGCCAATTCGCGCACGATACGGAAAATTTCCGCTTTGTTATTGCCAGGTGCCGCCACCAACAGCGGATAGCCTTTGCGGGCCAAATGCCAACAACAGGACGTGGTGAACAAGCCCCCCACCCAATTGCCCAAAGCAAAACAAACTATCGCCAAGGTGCTGCGCTCGTGGGCGCGGAAACTGTCATGGAACACCTGCTCAAAGCGCACCGCCACCTCCAGTTCATAATCAGCGGAGCGCGGCCAAAACGTCGGTTGGCCTGTGGAACCGGATGACACGGCGATGCGGTCGGCTCCCAGCAGGCTGCCGCCGAAGCAACGTTCAGGCAGTGGATAAACCCGCAGGTAATTGCTTTTGTCCATCAGCGGCAAGGTTTGGAAAGCCGGATATGTGTTTATCGTAGCCGGATCGATTTGCCGCGCCGCCAAAAACTGGCGGTAAGCGGGAACTTCAGTGGCGCAGCGCTGGAACAAAGCCAGGCATTTCGCTTCCGGCGGGTTGGCGGTTTGCCCGTCAAGCAAGCCATCCAGCGGCGTGTTGATAAAACGGTTGAAAATCTCAGCAGAGGGGGATGAAAGCAAGTCGGACATGGTCGGCTACCTGAAAATGCGTAAAGTTGCTGGACGGTGCTTGGGTATCTTACAAAACAGGATAGTAATCCGATTAATGGCGGCTTTCCAGTTTTGTCAATGTCCGGCCTATCACAGCGGCATCACTACAAAGCGCGGATACCCAGCAAGCAATGGTCTATGGTAGGCTAGGGCGACATGACCGGAACCTACCCGCAAAACCATGCAGCAGCCATACGCCAGCCTCAAAGAATCGCCGTTAGATCTAACCTTAAACCCATAATCCAAAAGAGTTTGTAATGACAGCAAAACCCGCCCCAAACGTGCTGATTTTCTTACTTGCTTCCATCGCACTGATTGTCCTGCCGCATTTTTACCATCTTCCGATTAGTATTTTCGGCTTTTTTTTCACGTTGCTAGCGTGGCGGTTCGTCGGTTTGTGGCAACCGATGTGGCTGCCCAACCGCTGGCTGGTGTTTTTGTTGACGGTCATCGGCCTAGGTTTGATCTATATCCAGCATCAAGGCATTTTCGGGCGTGATGCCGGAACCCGCTTGTTCATCGTCGCGCTGGGTTTGAAATTGATGGAGATAAAAACCGAGCGTGATTTGTACCTGATCACCTTTTTGGCTTTCATCGTCGCCGCTTCGCAGTTTTTATACGAACAAAGCCTGTTGATGGCGGGGTATATCCTAATGGTGTGCTGCACCCTCATCGGCACCTTGGTGAGCATCAACAGCCGCCAACCACAGCCTTGGGTGGCGTTAAAAACAGCGGGTGTCATTATCGCCCAGGCTTTTCCGTTGGCTATTGTTTTGTTCATCCTGTTTCCGCGTATCGAAGCGCCGCGCTGGATGCTGCTCAATGACCGCCAACAAGCCCGCATGGGCTTGAGCGACAGCATGGAGCCCGGCTCCATCAGCGAATTGGGCGTGTCTACAGAATTGGCTTTCCGCGTCAAATTTAGCGGTGCATTGCCACCAGCCGCACAACGCTATTGGCGCGGGCCGGTGCTGGCCAAAACCAATGGTAAACGCTGGCTACCATCGCTGCACCAAGGCCTTGAAGCGATCATGGACAAGCCCACGTTTTCCGGCACATCGTATCAGTACACCTTATTGATGGAACCACAGAACAAAAACTGGGTGTTTGCACTTGACCTTCCTGCCGAATTTAGCAAACCGCTAAGCCGCAATGTCAATTACCAATTGACCACTTCGACCAATCCCGACAAACGCTCGGAATATAAAATCACCTCTTATCCGCACTACAACACCGGCACACCCACCCGTATCGAATATAACGACGCCACGCAATTGCCGGACACGCCATCGGCTGAAATCAACGGCTTGGTCAGCCAATTGCACGGTTTTGATAAGGCACCGGAGACATTCATCACAGCCCTGTTAAACCATTTCCGAACCGAAGATTTCCATTACACGCTGACGCCGCCCGTGATGGAAGACAAGCCGATAGAAACCTTCCTGTTCAAAACCCGTTATGGATTTTGCAGCCATTACGCCTCCGCATTCGTGTATCTGATGCGCGTCGCCCATATTCCGGCCCGTGTGGTGACGGGCTACCAAGGCGGCGAATTCAATCCGGTCGGGCAATTTCTGGAAATCCATCAATACGACGCCCATGCGTGGGCGGAAGTGTGGCTGGAAGGCAAAGGCTGGACACGGGTTGACCCGACCGCCGCCGTCGCCCCTGAGCGCATCGAAAAGAACATCAACGTCGATGCCCTGGCCCAAGGTGAAGCAATCCAATTCGCCAATGATGCCAATAACGGTAAAGCCTTTGCGTGGCTAAAAGAAGCGCGGCAATTATGGAGCAATGTCGATTACAACTGGCAACGCTGGGTCATCAATTACAACAGCATGAACCAGGCCAAATTTCTGGCTAACTTGGGTGTCGGTGACATCAAAACCATGATGGTCTGGATGGTAAGCATCCTCTGCGTCATCACCGCCGTTTTGAGCGCGTTTTTGTTATATCAAAAACCCAAAACCACCGACCAGGCCCTGCGCTATTATCAACGCTTTTGCCGCAAACTCGCCAAACGGGGATTGATTAGACATCCAGGTGAAGGCGAAACCGATTTCGCCGAACGCGTAAAAACCGCCCTGCCCCAAACCGCCGGACAAGCCCGGCACATCACGGATATTTTTATCCGCTTGCGTTATGGCAAGGATGCCAAAGAGGTGGATATGAAAGAACTGGCACAGTGTGTCAAGGCATTTAAGATTTTTGATACCCTGAAATAATACTGATTTTAACAATTCTAATGCAAGCAATCGTATGCCTTAAAAGCCATTCAACAGTGCAGTCTTTCACGTTTTCTCGCCGACTACATTCGCTATTAGACTAATCAACACTCAAATCAACGGATAGACGAATGTGATAACTGATTACCATGCCAAGTATTACGCTTACGAACTGACCCGCCAATGTGCCGCCGATGGCGTTGAAAGGTTATCCCAGTCCTTATTCGATGCTACCGTTGACCTCAATCCCCATCAAATCAATGCCGCCCTGTTTGCCCTGAATAACCCACTAAATAAAGGCGTTATCCTGGCTGATGAAGTCGGTTTGGGAAAGACCATAGAAGCGGGCTTGGTACTTTGTCAGTATTGGGCGGAACGCAAACGCCAATTATTGATTATTTGCCCGGCGTCCTTACGCAAACAATGGGCGCAAGAGCTGCAAGACAAATTCAACCTGCCATCACAGATACTTGATGCCAATACCTGGCGGCAATTAAAAAACCAAGGCATTGCCAACCCGCTCAACAATCACTGCATCAACATCCTTTCCTACCATTTTGCCGCACGGTTAGAAGAATACTTGCTGGTTGAACCTTGGCATCTGGTGGTTATGGACGAAGCCCATAAGCTACGCAACGCTTACCGCCCCAATAACAAAATGGGACAAGCGTTAAAACGCGCTTTATATGGGCGGCAAAAGCTATTGCTCACTGCCACGCCCTTACAGAACTCATTACTGGAACTGTACGGCTTATCGACACTGTTAGATGAACAACTGTTTGGGGATGACAAATCGTTCCGCCAACACTACATGGGTAGCGACGGCATAGGCCAATTGAAAGACCGATTAAAAGGCTTTGTAAAACGCACCTTGCGTAAACAAGTGCTGGAATACATCCGCTATACCCAGCGCAAGGCCATTACCGTTCCTTTTACGCCATCCCATGCAGAAATGCAGCTCTATAACGGCATTACCGCCGTACTGGAACGGGAAGAAAGTTATGCTTTGCCCAAGCGGCAACGCCATCTAACGGGATTGATTCTGCGCAAATTACTGGCTTCCAGCACCCATGCCGTGCTTAACACGCTGGTTACCATCAAAAACCGCTTGGAAAAACTGCGTGATAATCAGTCTGACGATACCGACATTATTGCTGAACTGATAGAAAACGATGATCTGGAAACAGATTATCTCGAAGAACTGGACAATGCAGACCAAAACGAACCGGAACAAGTTATCGACAAAGCGCAACTGGAACTTGAAATCATCGAACTTAGCAGCCTTATCGGACAAGCTGAGAAAATAACAGATGACAGCAAAGCCAAAGCCTTATTGATTGCCTTAAATCAAGGCTTTGAACAAATGGCGGCAATGGCTGCCCCGCGTAAAGCCGTCATTTTTACCGAATCCAGACGTACCCAAGAATACCTGCAAAACTATTTGGCGGCTAACAACTACGCCGATAAATTGGTCACGTTCAGCGGCACTAACAACAGCCCCGAAACCACCCGAATATACCAGCAATGGCTGGCAGAAAACCAAGGCTCCGATAAAATTGCCGGATCGCCGCAAATAGACAGGCGAACCGCCCTTATCGACCACTTTCAAGATCATGCTGAAATCATGATCGCCACTGAAGCGGGGGCGGAAGGTGTCAATATGCAATTCTGCTCCTTGGTCATCAATTATGACCTCCCTTGGAACCCGCAGCGGGTAGAACAACGCATAGGCCGTTGCCACCGTTACGGGCAAAAGTTTGACGTGGTGGTCATCAACTTTCTCAACCAAAGCAACTACGCCGACCAGCGCGTACTGGAATTGCTAACGGATAAATTCCACCTGTTCGATGGTGTGTTTGGCGCATCCGACGATGTTTTAGGCTCAATAGAATCCGGCATTGATTTTGAAAAGCGCATCCAGGCTATTTACGAAAGCTGCCGGACGATTGAACAAATCGAAGCGGCTTTCAGCCAACTGCAACAGGAAATGGAAGTTGACATCAATAAGCAAATGCAGGAAACCCGCCAGCAATTGCTCGACAATTTTGATGAAGACATCCACGACCTGCTTAAATTGCAGCTCGACCAAGCCGAACAACGGCTGGATAAAATCAGCCGCTGGTTTTGGGCGGTAACGCAGCATCAGCTTAAACCTTACTCCAGCTTCGACGACCAGCAACACCGCTTTCAACTACAAAAAAATGTCATAAAAGAAGCCTCGCTCGGACATTACCAACTAATAGCCCGACACCAAAAACAAAACACCAATACACATAACACCCACGTTTACCGCCTCAACCATCCGTTAGGTGAATGGGTGTTGGAAACCGCCAAAAACCAACCAACGCCCACCGCGCAAATCCATTTTGATTATGCTGCACATGGCGCAAAAATCACCGTACTGGAATCCCTGCTAGGGCAATCCGGCACGTTAAAACTGCAACGCTTTAGCATAGAAGCACTGGAACGCAACGAAGACCATCTGTTGTTCGCTGCCGAAACCGATGACGGTAAACTATTGCCTGTCGAAACCGCCCAAAAACTGATGCAGCTACCCGCTAACCACTGCCATCAACAAAGCGTTTTACTTAAGCCCCAGATTGACGAAGCGCTGGCTGCTGCACAAAATGAGCTTATCAAAAGAGTCAACAGCCGTAATCTGGCCTTTTTTGAAGAAGAAGTAAACAAACTCGACCATTGGGCGGATGACTTAAAATTCGGCCTAGAGCAAAGCATCAAAGACATCGACCAACAAATCAAAGAAGTGCGCCGCAATGCTAAAATAGCCCCCACGTTGGCAGAAAAACTGGCATTCCAAAAGCAACAACAGGAACTGGAACGCACCCGCAACAAGCAGCGCAAAGAACTCTTTGATCGCCAAGATGAAATAGACGAACGCCGCGAAGTCTTGATTGGGCAATTGGAAAGCAAGTTAAATCAAAAAATTGAGATACAAGATTTGTTTACTATTTCTTGGGGCTTACAATAGCTTTTAACGTCTTGACTAAGAAACCATAAAACTATGAAGTTTAAATTTGAACAACTAGGGCCTTTATATCAGGCCGAAGTAGAACTAGCGGATTTGACAATTATCTGTGGAGAAAACAACACGGGAAAAACCTATGTGACAAATTCGCTTTACGCGCTACTGGTTGCGTGGCAGCAATTGCTGGCATGGGATTTATCTGAGGAAGATATGCTAAAACTTCACAATGAAGGCTTTATCAGCATAAATTTACAAAAAGAGATTGTTGAAAACTGGGCTGCCATTCTACAAGAAACAATGACTAATTTAGCCAAAAATCTGCATGAATTTTTGGCAACCCCGCCGGAACGATTCAACGATACAAAATTTTCATTAACAGCACCCATTGCAAGCGATTGGATTAACAAGGGAATTGATGACGGGCTGAATAGCAGCAAAGGAAAACGACTGGTTTCTATAAAAAAACAACCTGAACAGACTGTTGTGGAAATCGCTATTGTTGTTGAACCGGGCGATGACCTGCCTCCCGTGCATTCATTAGCCAGCTTTATCCGTCAGCAAATCTTAGAAATTGTTTTAGGAAAAACCTTTCCCGATGTCTTCATAACCAGTGCTGAAAGAACCGGTTCGGCTATTTTTCGGGGCGAGCTGAATTTTTCAAAAAATAAATTGGTTAATGTTTTAACCGAAATGGACAATGACAAAAAATCAGTGGTTAATTTTTCAACATTACTCAGATTAATGAAACGTAGTTACGCGCTATCGGTAGAACATAATGTCGAGTTTATCAGCATAGAAATCCCGAATCTTGAGCAACGCGGCATCAGTGAGGTCATGAAAAATAACCCGGCGCTATCGAAAGCGTTTAAGGAAATGGCAGGCGGTAGTTACAAAGCAACCAAGGAAGGCGCCATTTATTTCACCCCTAAGGGAACCACACTCAAACTGGGTTTAGGCGAAGCATCCAGTGCCGTCAGATCGTTGATGGTGTTATGGTTTTGGCTACATCACGAAGCCAAAACAGGCGATATGCTGATGATAGACGAACCTGAACTCAATCTGCATCCGGCCAACCAGCGGCGATTGGCGCGATTTTTAGCTGCATTAGTCAATGCAGGCATAAAAATATTTTTAACCACACACAGCGATTATATTATTCGTGAGTTTAATACCTTGATAATGCTGTCTAGCGATAAACCGCACTTGGCAGCAGTTAGAGAGAAATTTAAGGCTTATACGGAAGGTGATTTTTTGAAAGCCGAAAATGTCGCTGTGTACACAACCACAACTGCTACTTTTGAGGTAGAGGGCAAAAAGAAAAGAGGTTTAACGCTACAAAAATGGGATGTTAAGCAACATCACGGCATTCAAGTAAAAAGTTTCGATGACGAGATCAATGCAATGAACCAGATTCAGGACGCTATTTTATATGGAGTGTCGTAAATGTCGGTTGACGCTATAAAAAAGCTACAAGAAATCATATCTAATACTAAAAAGCATAGCTGCTCAATCCAAACGATAACACTTCGCGAAAATCCAACAGCTCATCTTAATCATGTAGTTATATCCGGGATCAGCGATGAAGCGGTGGCTATCCAATTCGATAAAATCGGTTTTGCGGACAAAGCCTTCATTGATGGGCACAAAGCCCGTAGAGCCTGTGATGCCGTCATTTTTTGCCAGCTTGATGGACAAAGCTATATATTGATTCTCGATTTAAAATCCAGTATTCCTTCGGATGACAATCATATCCCACAGTTAGTTAGCGGCGACTGCTTTACAGATTATTTACTGGCCGTTTTGGAACGGTTTGAGCAAATCAAATCAACAGGCTGGCAACGTCGCTATTTTATTTTTCATTGCGGCAATAATAGACGTACCACGTTACCCGATTATGCGCAAACTCCTCCCAATAATGTTCGGGCAGATAAAGCGCACATTCTACATGTCGCCAATGGCGAGCCGGTTCCCTTACGCAAACTGCTACAACAACCTTTATGAGCAAAACCAAACTGGAACTGACCTGGATAGGCAAGGACAAGCGGCCTAAGCTGGAGCCGAGGATATTATTGGAAAATCCTGAGTTGTCGTATCACGCTAAATTCAGGCGTTATTCACCCTCTCCCCCGGCCCCTCTCCCTGAGGGAGAGGGGAGTAAGATGACAGCTGAGCATTTGACTGTTCAGTCTGTTGAAGCGGAAAGCCCAAAAAGCCCCTCTCCCTCATGGAGAGGGGTTGGGGAGAGGGTGGACTTGTTCGATAACAAACTGATTTTCGGCGACAACCTGCTGGCGTTGAAGGCATTGGAACAGAACTATGCGGGCAAGGTGAAATGCGTGTTTATCGACCCGCCGTATAACACCGGCAGCGCGTTTACCCATTATGACGACGGTTTGGAGCATTCCATCTGGCTGTCGCTGATGCGTGACCGGCTGGAGATTATCCGGTCTTTATTGTCCGATGACGGTTCGTTGTGGATCACGATTGATGATAATGAAGCGCATTATTTGAAGGTGCTGTGTGATGAGGTGTTTGGGCGGGGGAATTTTGTGGCGAATGTGGTTTGGGAGAAAAAATATGCCCCTCAGAATAATGCAACTTGGCTTTCAGATAGTCATGACCATATTCTTGTTTTTACAAAAAATAAAGAGTTGTGGAGACCATTAAAGCTATCTCGTTCAGATGAAATGGATGCCCGCTATACAAACAGGGACAATGACCCGCGTGGCATTTGGAAAGCAAGCGATTTCACAATTAGCCTAAGTGGTGGTCAGCGTGGCGCTCAGTTTGCAAAAACAGGAGTTTCGTCCAATATTTATGAAATTGTTACTCCATCTGGAAGATGCCTGATGCCTGCAAAAGGACGCTGTTGGGCGGCATCACCTGAGAAATATCAAGAGTTACTCAATGACAATCGCCTATGGTTTGGGGAAAACGGTAATAATGTTCCGGCATTGAAACGGTTTTTAACAGAAGTCCAAAATGGAATTGTTGCGAAAACAATATGGTTTCGCACTGAGGTAGGTGACAATCAAGAAGCTAAGAAAGAAGCTCTTGTATTTAATGGAGAAGAAGTTTTTTCTACGCCTAAGCCTGAAAAACTCTTGAAGCGAATTCTTGAACTTGCCACCAACCCCAACGACCTAGTCCTAGACTCCTTCGCAGGCTCCGGCACCACTGGCGCGGTCGCGCACAAAATGGGCCGCCGCTGGATCATGATCGAACTGGGCGAGCATTGCCACACCCACATTATCCCGCGCCTGAAAAAAGTCATAGCCGGCGAAGACCCCGGCGGCATCAGCAAAGCGGTCAACTGGCAGGGCGGCGGCGGTTTCCGCTATTACAGCCTCGCGCCGTCCTTACTGGAACAAGACCGCTGGGGTAATTGGGTGGTCAATAAAAACTATAATCCGGCAATGCTGGCGGAAGCCTTATGTAAGCTGGAAGGCTTTAGTTATGCGCCGTCCGATACGCAATGGTGGAATCATGGCTATTCGTCGGAGCAGGATTTTATCTACGTCACCACGCAAAACCTGTCGCACCAGCAATTGCAGGAATTGTCTGAAGAAGTCGGCGGCGACCGTTCGTTGCTGGTTTGTTGCGCGGCGTTTCGCGGCAAAACCGATGCGTTTCCCAATCTCACCTTAAAGAAAATCCCCAAGATGGTGTTGTCGCGTTGCGAATGGGCGCATGATGATTACAGCTTGAATGTGGCGAATTTGCCGATGGCGCAACCAAAGCCAGAAGCCGAAAAACCTAAGAAAGCCAGTGTTAAGCTAGTAAACATCGCGCAAGATGATCTCTTTGGAGAAGCGTGATGGATTACGAATTAACCGAACACGCCAAAGAAAGTTTGAAAAAACGCGGCAATATCCGTCTGGAATGGCTGGAACAGGCTATTGTTGCGCCGCATCGTGTCGAACAGGATAGGGTTGATCCCAGTCTGGTGCATTATTTGTTTAGAGTCGATGAGTTTGATGGTCGGGTGTTGCGCGTTGTTCTGAATGAAAACGTCAAACCGCCCCGCATTATCACCGTATTTTTTGATCGCAGTTTGAGAGGTCTGATATGAAATTAAGTGTAGACGAAGTCGCTGACGCATTACATTTGCAGTTAGTGAATGATAGCGTGGTCGAATCAGAGGAAGTGGCTCCCGGCGTTATTGTCGATTATGACGCGGCGGGTGAAATTATAGGCTTGGAAGTGTTGCATTTAACCAAGCGGCTACGTCCGGTGGATTTACTGGATTTTCAGTTTCAGGCCAATCGGAAAAAGGCTGATATTTCACACTCCCTACTTTAAATGGCAATTTTCTAAATATCATGTTGAAAATTATTGCCCTGATTTCAGCACGTTTTAATTGAGGAAAACTCATGCAAACCCTACAAATACAATTACCCGATACCATCACTATAGACGCGCGGGAAATTCACCTGTTGCTTGCCAGCCGACTGTATGAAAAAGGCATCCTTTCTGTTGGGCAAGCGGCGCAAATGGCTCAACTTTCCAAACGGACGTTTATGGAGTTATTAGGGCAATATCAGGTTTCGGTGCTTAATTACCCTGCTGATGATATTAAGCTGGATTTTGACAATGCCTAAAATCATTTCCAACACCAGTTGCCTGATTCTCTTGGATAATATTGATGCGCTGGATATAAAAAGCCCTCTCCAAAGGGAGAGGGTTGGGTGAGGGGAAAATAAAATGACTCTCACTGAAAACGCCCGATCGTTAAGAAAAAATCAAACCGATGTTGAGCGCTGGCTATGGCAAAAAATTAAAAATAGACAGCTTTTAAACCTCAAATTTCGTCGGCAATTTCCTATTGATCGTTATATTGTCGATTTTGTTTGTTTGGAATTAAAGTTGATTATTGAACTTGACGGTTCGCAGCATATTGAGCAAGCTGATTATGATGAGCAGCGTAGAGCATGTCTTGAACAGCGCGGGTTTAGAATTATTCGCTTCTGGAATAATGATGTTATCGGTAATGGCGATGGTGTTTTAGAAGCCATTCATCAAGTTATTTTGGAAATTATGAGTAAAAAGAATTCATTATGTTAATTTCCCCTCACCCAACCCTCTCCCGCTGGAGAGGGCTTTTCTTGACTTGTGGACTTACGCAACAGGAACACGCATGACTCTAAAAGCCTTACATCATGTCGCCGGACGGCTTTCGTTACGCGCACCGCAACGGGAATCGCTGGAAGCCTTGGCGGCTGCGATTGCGGCAACGCCGGACATGCTCAATCCCAAACGTGATGTACCCATGCTATTGGAAACCTTAAAGGCTGAGTTTCCTAAGCTGTCGGATTTTGAACGCGAATTCCCGTCCTTGTGTTTTGCTTTAGCAACGGGCGTTGGTAAAACCCGATTGATGGGTGCGTTTGTCAGTTATTTGCATTTGGCGCATGGCATTAACAATTTTTTTGTGTTGGCTCCTAACTTGACGATTTATAACAAGCTGATTGCCGACTTTACGCCTAATACGCCGAAATATGTGTTTAAAGGGATTTCCGAGTTTGCCATCAATTCGCCGATGATTATTACTGGTGATGATTACGAAGTGAAAGGCCGTCATGCGGGCAGTTTGTTTTCCAGCGTTTCCATTAATATCTTCAATATTTCCAAAATCAATTCCGAAGTGCGCGGCGGCAAGTCACCACGGATTAAACGTTTGTCAGAATATTTGGGTGACAGTTATTTCAACTATTTGGCGCAATTACCGGATTTGGTGTTGTTGATGGATGAATCGCACCGTTACCGCGCCGATGCGGGGGTACGGGCGTTAAATGAATTGAATCCGTTGCTGGGTCTGGAATTGACGGCGACACCGTTTACCGAAAGCGGCAAAGGCACGGTGC
Source organism: Methylovulum sp. (assembly GCF_028687615.1). Taxonomy (GTDB): domain Bacteria; phylum Pseudomonadota; class Gammaproteobacteria; order Methylococcales; family Methylomonadaceae; genus Methylovulum. The sequence goes on along the minus strand of NZ_JAQTZU010000003.1, from coordinate 62,504 downwards.
CGTTTAAGAATGTGGTGGTCGATTATCCGTTGGCGCGGGCGATGGATGATGGTTTTGTCAAAGAACCCGCTGTGGTCACGCAACGTAATTTTGATGCGTCACAACATACCAAGGAAGAAATAGAGCTTATTAAATTACAGGACGGCATTCGTCTGCATGAAGCCACTAAGGTAGAGTTGTTGACCTATGCCCACGAAAATGATGTGGTGGTCGTTAAGCCGTTTATGTTGGTGATTGCCAGGGACACCACCCACGCGGCGCAGTTGCTTACCTTGATGGAATCAGCGGCGTTTTTTGCAGGCCGTTATCAAGGCAAGATTATTCAGGTGGACAGCAGCAAATCCGGTGCTGCCGAGGAAGAAATGATCAGCCGCTTGTTGGCGGTGGAAAGCCATGATGAGCCGACCGAAGTGGTGATCCACGTCAATATGCTGAAAGAAGGCTGGGACGTGACCAATCTGTACACCATCGTGCCGTTACGCGCCGCCAATGCTAGAACACTGATTGAGCAGTCTATCGGGCGCGGTTTGCGTTTGCCTTATGGGAAGCGGACGGGCGTAACGGCGGTGGATCGCTTGAATATTGTCGCCCATGACCGATTTCAGGAGATTGTCGATGAAGCGAATAATCCCGACAATCCCTTGCGCTTAAAACAGGTGATTCTGGATGCGCCTTCTGATAATGAAAAAACCGAAAGTGTGTCGGTCAGTTCCAACTTGGACGGCTTGATAAGTGGTAAAACCGATGGGCTGGTTTATCCGGCACTCGATAATAGCCCACCTGTATTTAGCAATGTTGCCGAAACGACTGCCGCACAATATGCCATCGCGGAGTTTAATAAACTGCAACATAGCCCCAAAACCGTTGCCACCAGTAAAGCTTTATTGAATGCAGACGTGCAAAAGTTAGTTGTCCAGGCGGTCACGGAACAGTTAAGCATGGGGCAGCAATCCTTGTTGACTGAGGAACAGCCGATTGATGTGGCGGATATTGTCGCTAAAGCCGCCGCATTGATGGTCAACCAGACCATAGATATTCCAAGGGTCATGGTGGTGCCTAAAGGCCAAGTCAGTTATGGTTATAGGCCGTTTACCTTGAATTTGGAGGGCTTGAGTTTACAGCCTTCAGAGCGGGATATTATTATCCAGAGCCTACAAACCAACGAGCAAGCATTTATGGTTGCTCATGCAGTGTTAAGTGAGGCAAAACCGGAAGACACTATTGTCCATGCCCTGATAGATTATGACGATATTTCTTATGATGACCACGCCGATTTGATCTACGAGTTGGCAACGCAAGTCGTTAGGCATTTAAACGGGTATTTGTCAGCCGATGAAGTGAATAATGTCTTGGCTAATCACCGACACACATTCGCCAAAACCATCCATGCGCAAATGGCGGAGCATTTTTGGGAGCAAGCCGACACCTACGAAGTGGAAGTTCGTAGCGGATTTACGCCGTTAAAAACCTGTGCGTATACCGTCGCCGCAGGTCAAGCGGTCAATCATTATCGGGATACCATTATCGATAAGGGCAAAATTAAGCAGTTATTGTTTGGTGGTTTCAGTAAGTGTTTATATCCAGTACAAAAATTTGATTCCGACACGGAACGCCGCTTCGCTGTCATTTTAGAACGCGATGCCCAAAAATGGTTTAAGCCCGCAAAAGGCCAGTTCAAGATTTACTATTCGGCAATTGCTCCCGGCATTGCTCTACCTCCTGCATCCATGCAGTCGAAAGACGGGGCGGAACATCCTGAATATGTGCCGGATTTTGTCGCGGAAACGGAAGGCTATGTGGTGATGGTTGAAACCAAGTCACAAGCAGAAATGGCTGATGCCAAAGTACAAGCCAAATCGGACGCGGCGATTAAGTGGTGCGTTTGTGCCAGTGATTATCTTTTGAAAAATGGAGGTAAGGCTTGGAAGTATTTACTCATTCCGCATGATGAGGTTAAAGAGAATTTTCAGTTGGGGGATTATGTGCGGAAATTTAGTAAATTGTGAAAGTTCCCGTTTAACCTCTCAGAATGGCTAGTCATTTCTAACTTACATTCAACTCATAAGTGCAATCGTAAATAATCGGATATAAAGAAGGCTAGCTGCTATAGTTCTGCGCTTTTTTCAATCCGACCAAAGACGAGAAATTGCATGAGAACCTATAAACAGCTCGGCAATTGCTCCTGCATTGCTCTGCATCCATGCAGTCGTAAGTCAAGAACAAAGATACCAGATTGAGAAGGACATTCGGGACGAATTGCATTGGCAAGCAGGCACTCAATTAACGTTAGTTTCCTCGCCATCTGGCATTACGCTAAAAACAACGCCCCAAAAGCGTGGCGGTAATTTGGGGGATTTAATTGGTATGCTCAAACATGATGGCCCGCCCATCGCCAACACCCACCCATTCCCCCTTACAAAAAACCATTCGACACAACATCGTAAACTTGGTATGAATGCGTCCACGCTTTAACACTTCCCCTGCTTTTGACGCTTATGAACCCCTCGCGCATTCTGTTACTAGCCATTATTGCAGTCGCCATCACCGTGTTTTTTGCTGTCGGCGGCCACCATTACCTGACGCTGGACATGCTCAAAACCCAGCAAGACAGCCTGTTCGCTTACCGTGACGCACATCGCCAACTGACCATCGCCCTTTACGGCTTGATTTACATCATCGTGACCGGCTTGTCTTTGCCTGGCGCAACGGTGATGACCCTGGCGGGCGGTGCGCTGTTTGGTTTGTTGTGGGGGACGGTGATCGTGTCGTTTGCGTCAACGATGGGCGCGACGCTGGCGTTTTTGGCGGCGCGGTTTTTGTTCAGGGAACAGATTCAGGCACGATTTGGCGACCGGCTGAAAACCATCAACGAAGGCATGGCGAAGGATGGCGCGTTTTATTTGTTCACCCTGCGCTTAGTGCCGTTGTTTCCTTTTTTTATCATCAACCTGGTGATGGGGTTGACGGCGATCAACACGCGCACGTTTTACGCGGTCAGTCAAATCGGCATGTTGGCGGGGACATTAGTGTATGTCAATGCGGGGACACAATTGGCGCAATTGGATTCCTTGGCAGGGATTTTGTCACCGACCTTGATCGGCTCTTTTGCCTTGTTAGGCGTGTTCCCGTTCATCACCAAAAAAATCCTGGAGCTGCTACTAGCCCGCAAAATCTACAGCGCGTGGCCCAAGCCGCATCAATTCGACAATAATCTGGTCGTGATAGGTGCCGGTGCGGGCGGCTTGGTGGCTTCGTACATCGCCGCCGCCGTTAAAGCCAAAGTCACGTTGATTGAAAAACACCGTATGGGCGGCGATTGTTTGTACACGGGCTGTGTGCCTTCCAAAACCTTGATCTGCAGTGCCAAGGCCGCCGCGCAAATCCGTCGCAGTGGCGAATTTGGCATCCACACCAGCCTACCGGAAGTGGATTTTGCGGCGGTGATGGCACGGGTCAAGGCGGTGATCAAGGCTATCGAACCGCACGATTCGCCCGAACGTTATACGGATTTAGGCGTGGACGTTGCCTACGGCACGGCAAAAATCCTTAGCCCTTGGGAAGTGGAAGTCAGCAGCGGCAATGGAACCCGCGTCATCACTACCCGCGCCATCGTCATCGCCACTGGGGCGAAACCTTTTGTGCCGGCCATCCCAGGCTTGGCGGAAATTGGCTATTTGACTTCAGACACGATTTGGGATTTAAGCGAAAAACCACAGCGTTTGCTAGTGCTGGGCGGCGGCCCGATAGGTTGTGAACTGGCGCAAGCGTTTGCTCGTTTGGGATGTCAAGTGACACAAATTGAAATCTTGCCGCGTTTATTGGCACGGGAAGATAGCGAGGTGTCGGCTTTGGTCTTAAGCAAATTTCGGCAAGAAGGTATAAGCGTGTTATTGGCACATGAAGCGAAGGAATTTGTCAGCGAACAAGGCGAGAATATCCTCATCGCCGAACATCAAGGCCAAGCCATCCACATTGCTTTCGATCAAGTGTTAGTAGCATTAGGCCGAAGTGCGAATGTCTCTGGTTTTGGCGCACAAGCATTGGGCATTGACTTATCCGCCAAAAACACCATCGCCATCGACGGCTTCCAAGCCACCAATTACCCGAATATCTACGCTTGCGGCGATGTTGCCGGGCCTTACCAATTCACCCACACCGCAGCGCATCAGGCCTGGTACGCCAGCGTCAACGCGCTGTTTGGGCAGGTCAAAAAATTCCGCACCGATTATTCCGCGATACCGCAAGCCACATTTATTGAACCCGAAGTGGCGCGGGTCGGGCTGAACGAACAAGAAGCCCGTGAACAAGGCATTGTCTATGAAACCAGCACCTACGCTTTAAATGAGTTGGATCGGGCGATTGCCGATGCTGCAACCCAAGGCTTTGTCAAAGTGCTGACCCGACCTGGCACAGACAAAATCCTGGGCGTAACCATCGTCGGCGAACAAGCCAGCGAGCTAATCGCCGAATTTGTGCTGGCGATGAAACACAATCTTGGCTTGAATAAGATTTTAGGGACGATACATATTTACCCAACGCTGGCGGAAGCCAATAAATACACCGCTGGTGTTTGGAAACGCCAACACGCCCCGCAACGGGTTTTAAAATGCCTGGCGACTTACCACCGCTGGTTACGGCATTAACCATCAACAGACTACATGCTCGATACGCCACCCTTTTTAAATCCACCGATTTCCCGACAATCACCCGCAAGCCGCCGGAAATTCTGCAAGTCAATCCCGGCTATTTGTGCAACCTAAGCTGTACCCATTGCCATGTCAACGCCGGTTCCAAGCGCACGGAATTGATGGACGAAGCCACGGTAGCAACGTAGGCCGGGGGGACGCAAGAAACCCCAGCAGAGTGGCTTGTGGTGCCGGGATTGCGCCATCGCTTCATCCCAGCCTACGACACTACGACACTACAAATCAATCTCCCGCACTTCATCGTCTTCCGAGATTTGCGCCCATACCAACATGCCGTTTTCGTCATAGCGGTAATGATGTTCGGACTCCACTTCGTTGTAGACGATTTTCTGGCAATGCAGCAATTGTCCTGCGGCGTCATAATAGCCACGGTAGTAGAAATTCCGATAATTCAAATCGGCTTCGGTGATTTCATTGACCAGTTTTAGCGGCAGTTTGACGCTGCTGTAACTGAGGAAATAACGGGCGGTAGTATCGTTCATGAGAGGCTTGTCGTTCATGAGGGGCGGTCGTTCATGAGGGGCGGTCGTTCATGAGAGTAGGTGGATGGCGATGATTTCTATGGTTTGTTCTAAAGTCAAATTTTCATTTTCACCAACGATTTGGTGTGCGGCGATGGGAAACCGTAGGTCTATGCCGTAACGTCCTGTGCTTTGGGCAAAGGTAAAAATATAGGCGGAAAGGCTGGGGTCATCCAGTGTGCAAAGTTCGATGGCTTGGTGGTGCTGTTCGCGTGTGTTCATCGCCAAGGTGTTTTCGCCGTAACGGTGCACCAGCTCCAATAACAGCAGCTTTAACGGAGTGTCTTTATCGATTGCCCAAACATTCATGGCACGGAAAGCGAAACCTTTTTTACGACCACGGGCCGCGCGTAATAGCTCAGCAGCAATAGTTTTTGCATTTTGTTGATAAGCCAAAGTGATAGCAAAAAGCCAAACACGGCACTGCCAGCTATCCATAAATCCGCATAACCGCTGTCATCCAATAAACCATCGGCTATGCCGGCGCCGATAAACAACGCGATTAACGGCATGAGATACAATAACAGGGAAGCGCGTAACAGCAGGTTTTCGTCTATCGCAACGATGACGGTATCGCCAAGTTTCAATGGCATGTCATTATCGACGGGTACGGAGCGTTTCTTTAGGACGCTACCGAGCGCGTTGGTCGTACAGGAGGCTTTTTGCTGGCAACCGCCACAAGCACTGGCTTGCCCGCCCTCGACCCAGACTTGGTGGTTTTCTATTTTCACCACAACCGCCAGTTCTTCGATCATCGCCCCTCCCTCAATCAGCCAGCACTAAATGCTTCTCGGCAAAAAACAGTATGCCATCACTCTCTTGCAGGCGCAGCGCTTGCAAACGCTGCCCTAAACAAACCGGACTTTGGCACTCCCCCGTTTTCGGGTCGAAGACAAAACCGTGCATCGAGCAACGCAGGAGTTTTCCGGTTTCATCGAAAACCGCATCCTCTTCGCAATTCAAAGGGCGGTGCATGTGCATACAATGGTTGACGTAGCTATAAGCATGACCATCGAACAAAAAGACCAGTGCCGAACCCGGCTGGCCTTTGAAGATTATTTTTCGGGTCAAATAACTGACCTTACATAAATCCTCAAGTGAACAAATGACTTTTAACTTGTTGTCTTGCATGTGACACTCACGCCCAAGCCGGTTGTATGGTTTTCAGCCAAGCATCCAGCCTATCATGAGTCAGTTCCTTCTGGTTTTCCTGATCCAGTGCCAAACCGACGAACTGCCCGTCGACTATGGCTTTTGACTGCTTAAATTTGTAGCCTTCAGTGCTATGTCCGCCAACCATCGTTGCCCCGCATTGTTTGAATGCGCTGTAAAGATAAAACATCGCACTGACAAAATCATCGGCATAGCCTTTTTGGTTGCCCAAGCCATAAATGGCAACCGTTTTGCCTGTTAAATCGTGGCTTGCCAGTTTCGGCAAAAATTCCGCCCAGCTTTCTGTCGCGTTACCTGTAGCCAAGCCTGGCAATTCGCCTTCGCCATAAGTCGGCGTACCCAAAATCAGCACATCGGCTTGCAGCAAATCTTCCACGCTGGCGGTGCGGATGTTGACGGGTTTGGCGGCGAGGCCAGCACCGAGCAAGGTTTGGATGTCTTTGGCGATACGCCGGGTGTTGCCCGTATCCGTACCGAAAAAAATGCCGATTTTTGCCATGATCTCCCCCTCTAAATAATACCTACCGCAGCGCTTCGCCAACAATCCTTCCAGATTTCTTGTGCCCCTGAGGGTATAAAAACCTGGAAGGACTAAACGGCAATCACATTTGAATCTGCAATAACCCGCCCGTTGGCACCGCTTGTTTGGCTTGCCATTCTTCGGGTGTATAAGCCAACACACTGACGGCATGGAGCTTGCCGGAAGCCAGCGGCTCTTTCAGCGTCGCCAACACGGCTTGCTGTTTTTTCACCAACGGCAAATCGGTAAATTGGCTGCTGACAACGGTGATCGTCAGATCACAGCCTTCGCCATCAACGATGACCGTCGCATCGGCAATGCCCACTTTGACCAATTGTTCGACATCACTGACTGGGAGGCTGTCCGACGCGGACTCTGGTTTTTTCGGCGCGGCGGCGGCCAACAAGGGCACCAAGCTACCATTTTTGTACATTTCCTCGACAATATCGCAGCCACCAACCAGTTCGCCGTTGACGAACAATTGCGGGTATGTCGGCCAATGCGAAATGCTAGGCAGTTTTTCACGGATAAACGGGGCTTCCAGGACGTTGACATAAGCGTAGTCGATTTTAGTCCCGTTAAGGATGCCGACGGTTTTGCCGGAAAACCCACATTGCGGGTCGGCCGGCACACCTTTCATGTACAGGATAATGGGGTTTTCTGCCAGTTGCTTGTGGATTTTGTCTTCGGTTTTCATGTTGGTCTCTTAAAAAATAAATATATTTATAACCGTTTTATCAGCTTAAGCCTATCCCGCCTGCTGCCTAAGCTGACCATCATCTTTTTTAACCAGCCGGACTTCCGCATCACCTTTGACGACGTCGGCATCAATCACGCATTGCTCCACATCATCAACGGAGGGAATATCAAACATGGTTTTCCGTAAGATTTGTTCCATGATGCTACGCAAGCCCCGTGCCCCGGTTTCCCGTTCTATGGCTTTTTGGGCTATTTCCACCAGGGCGTCCTGCCCAAACGTCAATTCCACGCCTTCGAAGGCGAACAATTGCTGGTATTGTTTGACCAGCGCGTTTTTCGGTTCGGTCAACACGCGGATCAAGGCATCGACATCCAAGGGTTCTAAAGGGGCCAGCACCGGAAAGCGGCCGATAAATTCAGGGATCAAACCAAACTTGCGTAAATCGCTAGGTTGCGTGGCGTTGAGCATGTCTTCCAAACTGGGTTTTTCGCTAGTTTGATTGACCGCCGCATGAAAACCAATCGCCGAATTGGTCGGCATTAAACGTTTTTCAACGTATTTTTCCAGACCAGGAAACGAGCCGCCGGCGACAAACAAAATGTTGCGGGTGTCCATCAACACATCGCCGCCGTCCTTGTTGCTGCGGCTTTTGTTCGGCAACTTGACATGCGAGCCTTCGACCAAGCGTAGCAAAGCCTGTTGCACCCCTTCGCCGGACACATCCCTAGTCCCTGTTTGTTGTTCAGGGCTGCGGGCGATTTTATCGATTTCATCCAGATAAACGATGCCCCATTCGGCGTTCGCCATATTGCCTTCGGCGACATCCAACAAACGCACCAAGATATTTTCGACATCATCACCGACATAACCGGCCTGGGTCAGCGTCGTCGCATCGGCAACCACAAACGGTACGCCGACAATTTTGGCGAGCGTGCTTGCCAACAGGGTTTTGCCGGTGCCGGACGGGCCGATCAGCAAAATATTGGATTTGCCGATTTCGACATCCTTGTCAAATTCGCCCAGCCCGGCATCGCCACTTTCATGCTTCAGGCGTTTGTAATGGTTGTAGACGGCTACGGCGAGGATTTCTTTTGCCAAATGCTGGCCGATCACATACTGGTCAAGGTGTTCTTTGATTTGGGCTGGCTTCGGTAAGTTGCCCTGCATTTGCGACAGCTCTTTTTTCCGGCTCCAGTTACTGACCACCTGATGCGCCAGCGACACGCAGGCCCCGCAAATATAGCCTTCCGCTCCGGCAATCAGCGGCACCGACGCAGATTGCCCAATACCGCAAAAAGAACAATGTTTGATTTCTTTAATGGTCATGGCTTTTCCTTATTAAGTTTGCGGAGACTATACAATTTGTTCAATACAACCTACGGGGCAACTATTCCTTTGTCAAACCCGCTATCCAAGCGCGTTGGCACGTCCGTTTGGCGCGTTCTTTCATAAACTGGCGTATTTTCGGCGTCGCTTTTTGTAAGGACAGCGATTCCGGCTTCTGTATTTGCTTGCACAACACCAGATGGAAACCAATTTCCGATTCGACTATGCCGCTGATCTCGCCCGCTTTCAGCTTGAACAGCACGGCATCCAATTCTGGATACAGCTTGCCGGACGGTACCAGGCCCAGCACACCGCCTTGCAAAGCCGTCGGGCATTCGGAATGCTTTAAGGCCAAGCCAGCAAATTTATGTGGCTTTTTTTGCAATTTCGCGCTGATTTCCTCAAGGCGTTCCCTGGCCATCTCACGGGTATTTTCAGGATATTCGGGGTTGATGCTGATAAAAATATGCCCGGCTTCACGCATCTCCGGCTTTTGGAACTGCTCAGGATGCAGATGGTAATAAATGCCGACTTCTATCTCGCTGGCATCGGGCGCGCGGCTGCCTACCCGTTCCAGCACCGTGTTCACCTTGCATTGACGGTATAAAGCCGCCCGCAAGGCATCTTCATCAAGATGGTTTTTGTACAGCTCGCTGAGAAAAACAGTTTCGTCCTCGTAGCGGCCACGTATTTCCTGATATGCCCGCTCCACTTCCTCGTCGGGAACCATGACAGCGGTCGCTTCCGGGGAATTGAGCACCCGTGTTTCAATTTTGTATTCGTTGGCGGCTTGGCGTTGCGCTTCTGTCAATTGCGCATCGGCGAGTTCGCTGGGGGCTTTTTTGAACAGAGCCAACGCGGCCCTCAGCACATTGTAAGCTTCCGGTTTGGATGGGTTGGTAGTCGGTGTCATGCTTAAAACTCCGGCTCAGTAAATGTTTCAGGATGCGCCGGCGCCAGCGCAGTTTCAGGTACTTGCAGCATCCGCCCCCCAAATGCGACGTGGTACTGGATCAGGACATCATCGCGGATCACTTTCAGCACTTCGCCGTCAGCACCTTTGGCGACCAGGATTTGGCCTTGCACACCCAAGTCGAGCGTACAAACCACCTTGTCACGGAACTCAAAACGGCTGGGGTTCCACGGCTCGTCGGCACTGATCAATTCTTCCAAACGGCAGCCGACCATGATGTCCTGGCTAAGGAAATGGACGGTAAAAACCACTTGGTCTTGCAAGAACGTGCCGACATTGAGCACATGCCCGATACTGCCGCGCCGGATCAGCAACACGCCGACATCCAAGCCCGGATAAGTGCCGTCGTTACGGACGTTACGGGTGACCCGCACCGATTCGCCGAAATCGAAGCGGCCCTCATCGAAGCGTTCTGGTTTCATGTTTTTATGTCGCCTAAAGAAACAAATGCAACTTGCGGTTCATCCATGTGGAAAACCTTGAAGACTTTTTCGGTTTAGGCATCGGATTCGACGAAATCCTGATAGGCCCGCATCAGCAGTTTGCTGTAGACCACCCGTTTGGCCGCTTCCTCTCCAGGCATACTGTCCGCGCCTTGCTGCAAATAATCGTGGAAACGTTGCAGGATATGCAGGCGGTTGACATGCACGATGGTCTGGTCGTAATCCAATTGAAAATACTGCAAGAAGTCTTCAGCGGACTCCAATTCTTCCATTTCTTCTTCAAAACTCATGGTGTTCTCCGCTTGGGTTGTAGGATGGGTTAAATCTGTGCTTGCTTCGTAATTAGGTAGGGTACGCTGCGCGTACCGTTAAACTTCGCTGAAGGTACGCATTTATGCCCCAGAGGGTACAGCGTACCCTACAAGCTACCCGCTTCACCGATACTCAAATCGGCCCGACTAAGGAATTGTCTTGGGTCAACAAATAGATAGCCAACATAATGAAAGCTATCAAGCCCATGATGGCTAACAGCGAATCGTTTTTTTCTTTCAACATGATTAAGCTCCACTAAGCGCATTATCTGATTTACGTTTGACGACCAATTCCAATAATCCCTGTGCGCCAATCCGGTCTTTGCCGTCCAATTCAACCAGTTTTTCAAAAATATCCTGGCTGACGTCCAGGTTTTCCAAACGCATGTTCAAAAAACCGATGGCTTTGAGCGTGAACAAATACAATCTGACCTGGGTTAATAAAACAGCGGGCGTCGCCATCAGATGGGTATGGCTCAAATCACGCCAATCTTCTGGAAAATCCACCAACGGCCTGATCACTGCCAACGCTTTGCCCGTGGCCGCCAAGGCATCTTCGAGACGGTGTTGGTAATAATAAAAGCGGTTTAAGGCCACCAGCACATTCAGTGATTCCGGGGCTTTGAAATAGGCCTGCAACAAAGGCAGTTCCGCATCCCCGCTGGCATAATTCTCCGCCGCTTCGGCAATCAGTTCTTTCACGCCAGCGACATCAGGTTCTTCAAAATACAAACCCTGCGCTTCAAAATCCAATAGATCCATTTATAATCCCGCCGCTATTTTTACTGGGCTGTCTTGGTGGCTGGTGCACATACTTTCCGCTTCGCAAGTCTGGCAATGTTCTTCAGTGATTGGTTTACTTAACTGCGCCTGTTTGGCTTCCAGTTCGTCTATACGCTCCAGCAGGCAACTAATTGCTTTGCCTACCGGATCAGGAATCAGATGATGGTCGAGATCTATGCCATGCCGGTTTTGTATCTTGGCACCCTTGCTTTGGATAATCCGCCCAGGAATACCGACGACAGTACAGCAATGCGGCACATCTTTAACCACCACGGAATTGGCGCCGACACGGACATTGTTGCCTAGTGTGATGGCGCCGAGGATTTTTGCGCCGGAACCCACCAAGACGTTATTGCCCAAAGTCGGGTGGCGTTTTTCCTTGTTCCAGGTCGTACCGCCCAAGGTCACGCCGTGATACAACGTCACATCGTTGCCAATTTCCGCCGTTTCGCCTATCACTACGCCTAGCGCGTGGTCGATAAACAAGCGCCGCCCGATAGTCGCGCCCGGATGGATTTCAACACTGGTCATCCACTTGGCAAAAGCCGACAACACCCGCGCCGTCAATTTCCAGTCCGCTTTCCATAAGCGGTGGCTGATGCGATGGAACAGCACGGCATGGACGCCGGAATACGTCAGCAAGATTTCCAGGACGCTATGGGCGGCCGGATCGCGCCCAAACACGCAATGGACATCTTCACGCCATTGTGCAAAAAATCCCAGCGGTGCGTCCTGAACATTATGATCCAGCATCACCATCTCCACTAGCTCAGGCTCCAACCTGTCTTGCCCGGAATTGGCGGCGCCGGTATCCTAAAAAAAGAACCTGGATAACGGTCATCATCCAATAAGCGTTCTTCTATTTCTGACACATCAGGTTCGCAGGTAAGCGGTTCGTTAGCTTCGTTCATGGCCCATCTCCTTTACAGATTTTGATGAAAATGATTCAAATCAGACGCACTTGGCGGCCTTTTTGTCGCCGTCACAAACTGTTTGACTTGCAACAGCAGTAGTTGTGCTTGGCTACGGTTGACGCTGATGCCCAGTTGTTGGTAGGCATGGATGACTCCCTGGGTACCCGAATGTTTGCCCAACACCAGTTGGTGGCTGCGCCCGACAATGGCCGGGTCTACACCCTGGTAATTGTTCATGTCTTTCAGCAGGCCATCGACATGGATACCCGCTTCATGGCTGAACACGTTTTTGCCGATCAGGCTCTTGCGTGTGCCTATTGCATCGCCGGAGGCATTGGCTACCAGGCCCGACAAAGCCGGAAACCGGGCCAAATTAATGCGGGTATCAAAGCCGTACAATTGTTTTAAACCGACCACGACTTCTTCCAAAGCGGCATTCCCTGCCCTTTCGCCCAAACCGTTGACGGTGGTGTTGACATGGGTCGCACCAGCCAGAGCCGCCGCCAATGTGTTCGCAGTCGCCAGACCTAAATCATCGTGGGCGTGCATCTCAATTTCCATATCGGTCGCGGCGCGTAATTTTTTGATCGTCTCAAACACACCGAACGGTTCCATAATGCCCACGGTATCGGCGAAACGGATGCGGGACGCGCCGGCTTGTTGTGCGGTTTCCGCCATTTGCATAAGAAAATCGACATCCGCCCGTGACGCATCTTCCATGCCCACGCACACATCAAAACCGAGCTGTTTCGCTTCCCGCACCAGTTCGTTAATCGTATCCAACACCCATTGCCGGGACTGTTTTAATTTATGCTGGATATGCTGGTCGGAGGCGGAAATGGACAAATCCACTTTATGCACGCCTAAACCTAGACAAGCTTGCAAGTCATCGCGGCGCATCCTGGACCAGACCAGCAATTTGGACGGTAAAGCCAAGGCGGCAATCGCCCGGATTTCTTCCCGCTCCACCGCCCCCATCGCCGGTATGCCAATTTCCAGTTCCGGTACGCCCAACGCCGAGAGCTGTGTGGCTATCGCCAGCTTTTCGTCCAGCGAAAACGCCACCCCAGCCGATTGCTCGCCGTCCCTGAGCGTGGTGTCGTCTATGATGATTTGGCGGGATTGGGTTTTCATGCGCTTTTGAGAAAGTCAAAACAGGGTTAATTATCTTAAAGCAAAACACTTGCCAACTGTTTAAGCCGCAAAAATAGCGGTTTGTAAGCCGGGTTGGGCAAGCCATACAAGACAATATACGAGGCTGGGAGGGAAATTGTCGGAAACCCGACAAAATAGAAAGGATAAGTTTCACGGTGAAGCTTGACGGCATCCGAATCGAATCAACGGACAAAAATAATGGGCTTCCTTTCGTTCAGCCTATCCAAAACACCATCATGAGTAGCGGGACTAGAATTCATAATAAGCTGACTTATTTTTGCAATAAAGCCTTGTTAAATTGTATGGGCTGTTTCCCCAATAAAATGACTTAAAGGAGAATTCCGATGAAAAGCCCTGATCGCCGTAAATTTTTGCAAGTAATGGGTACCGGCACCCTGATTGCATCGTTGCCCGCCAGCATAGCCAAAGCAATGGCTATTCCCGCCAACAACCGTACCGGCACCATTAAAGACATTGAACACATCATCATCCTGACCCAAGAAAACCGTTCTTTCGACCATTACTTTGGCACCTTGCGCGGAATACGCGGTTTTGCCGATCCACGCGCGGTGACCCTGCCTTCCGGCAAATCAGTTTGGCATCAGCCAAATGGCACCGACGAACTGCTGCCATTTCGCCCGCCAGTCGATAATTTGGGCATGACTTTCCTTTCTGACCCACCCCACGGCTGGAACGACACCCATGCCGCCTGGAACCAAGGCAATCACGACCAATGGGTGCCAAATAAAGGCGCGGTCGCCATGACCTACCATACCCGCAAGGACATCCCTTACCACTTTGCTTTGGCTGATGCCTTCACTATTTGCGACGCTTACCACTGCTCGCTGATGGGGCCGACCGACCCTAACCGTTACCACATGTGGACTGGCTGGGTAGGCAACGATGGCCAAGGTGGCGGCCCGGTCATCACCAATGCCGAGGCGGGATACGATTGGCTCACTTATCCTGAACGCCTGCAAAAAGCGGGCATCACTTGGAAAATCTACCAAGACATCGGCGATGGTTTAAATGCTGACAACGGCAACTGGTGGGGTTGGACTGGCGACCCGTACATCGGCAACTATGGCGACAATTCCCTGCTGTTTTTCCATCAGTACCAAAATGCCGCGCCTGGCGACCCACTGGCGGATTACGCCAAAACCGGAACCGAAATCAAGGCATTGAGACGGAATCCGCGCAAGTTGTTTGACATTTTCCGCGATGATGTACGGAACAATAAATTGCCTCAGGTATCTTGGATTGCCGCTCCTGAAGCGTATACCGAACATCCTAATTTCCCAGCCAATTATGGTGCTTGGTTTATCTCGCAATTCATTGAGATTTTGGCGTCCAACCCGGATGTTTGGAGCAAAACGGCTTTATTCATCAATTATGATGAAGAAGGCGGCTTCTTCGACCACACGATCCCACCGACACCAGCGCAGAATGCCCAACAAGGCGATTCAACCGTTGATACTATCAACGAAATTTATCCTGGCGACCCTAGTCACCCAAGCGCACCGTATGGTCTGGGAATGCGCGTACCGATGATCGTGGTTTCTCCTTGGACTAAAGGCGGCTGGGTCAATTCGCAAGTATTCGACCACACCTCATTGATCCGTTTCCTCGAAGCGCGTTTTGGCGATGAATACCCCGATCTGATTGAAACCAATATCACACCTTGGCGTCGCGCGGTTGCTGGTGACTTGACTTCGATATTCAATTTTACCAACCCCAATACCGTACCGGCTTATTTGCCTAGCACCGCCGCTTTCTTGCCACCGGACAAAAAGCGTCATCCTGACTATCCAACGGTTCCACCAACAACCCAGGAACTGCCTGGACAGGAACAAGGCATCCGTCCTGCCCGCGCCTTGCCGTATGCCCTGACCGCCCACGGCAAAGCCAATACCACCGATGGCACATTTGCCATCGATTTCGCCAATATCGGCACCGCCACGGCCGTCTTTCATGTACGCTCAGGTGATAGCACGGTTGCTCCCCGTTCTTACACCGTCGAACCGAAGAAAAACTTGCTTGGCAGTTGGAATAGCGACGCAGGCTATTACGATTTGTCAGTCTACGGCCCGAACGGCTTCCTCCGCAGCTTCAAGGGGCAGGCTTCCGATGCCAACAAAGCGAACCTGGATGTACAGGCCAGCTACCACTACAATGAACTGAAAACCAACATCAGGTTGGATTTGATAAATTTGTCAGCACAGACTGCCAAAATCCGCGTTTTCAGCAAATACTCCGGCAACAGCTTCATAGTGAAGCTGAAAGCCGGTGCATCCCTGTCGAAAAGCTGGAAATTGTTACGCTTCCTGGGTTGGTACGATTTGGTGATTACGGTCGAAGGCGACACCGGCTTCGAATACCGTTTAGCAGGCCATGTCGAAACCGGCAAGGACAGCTACAGCGATCCAATCATGGGTGGCCTGTGCAGTTCCTTGACTTCGTGTGTAAGCCTTTAATGGACTGAAGGGAAAGTGTGGGGGGAGCCAATACCCCCCAAATTCTAAGGCGGGGGTGTCGTATCGAAAACCGATGCCTCTCGCTTTAGGCTTTCAGCTTAAATTCTAATCAATAGGCTGTGTTCCAAAGCATCCATCCTGAGCATCCATCCTGTTTTATCTTCCCCAGCACCACTGCCAATAAATTGGTTCAGGAAAGGCGCACAAATGGCACAGAACCATTTCCTGGCAACAACGGGACCAAGCTTCAAAAGCCCAAATTAAAAACCACCTCATACCCTTCAACATTATCGCCGGTCAAATAGTTAAATCCCAAGGCGGCCGAGCTTACTCTCCATTTATCTTTGCTAAAATCCGTTTCCACCCGGTAACCCAAGGCATTCAGGTTGGAAAAACCCAAGGCGTTGCTGTTTTTTCCTAGAAAAGCCGTGTGATCCGTATGGAATACACCCATTAGCGGATAACCCCATAGCATGATACCGATTCGGGTTGCATGGCCTGTCCAGTGCGGGGAATTATGCGGGGTTGAGGGCGTGTTTTAAAGCAGCTATGCGACGCTTTTAAAACATGTCCTGCAGGTGCTGGGATGGTGACGCGAGAGCGTCCGGGACGGCATTCCCACGCCGAAGCGTGGGAACAATAGCTACGGGTTTACATTAGTTACGCATAAGTTGGTTTAAACGCCTGCTCAGGATTCACGACCGGGCCATCGCCATCCCAATACGGCGATAATTTCCGCAAAGTCGCCACCACACCCGGCATGACTTTCAACACCTCATCGACTTCGTGCATGCTGTTGTAACGCGAGAAGGAAAACCGGATTGTGCCGTGGGCGGCTGTATAGGGTATGTCCATCGCCCGCATAACGTGCGATGGCTCCAAAGACCCAGACGTACACGCCGAACCGCTGGACGCGGCAATCCCGGCTTTGTTCAGCAGCATCAATATCGCTTCGCCTTCGATGTATTCAAAGGCAATGTCGGTGGTATTTGGCAAGCGGTTGTCCATGTCGCCGGTGACAAAACAATGCGGAATCTCCTCAGTGATGCCGCGCTCCAGACGGTCGCGCATGGCTTTGACTTTGGTGTTTTCAAATTCGATATGCTCTAACGCCAGCTCACAGGCTTTGCCCAAACCGACGATGGACGCGGTGTTTTCGGTGCCGGCACGCCGCCCGCGTTCCTGATGGCCGCCGCGCAACAAGGGACGGTAACGTGTGCCACGGCGCAGGTACAACACGCCGATGCCTTTGGGCGAATGCAGTTTGTGGCCTGATAAGGATAGCATGTCGATTTTGGTGTCCTGCAACATCATCGGGATTTTGCCGACCGCTTGCACGGCATCGGTATGGAACATCACCCCTGCCGCATTCGCCAATTCCGCCATTTCCACAACGGGGAAAATGGTGCCGGTTTCGTTGTTCGCCCACATCACGGAGACTATCGCCACTTGGTCTGACAGCAATTTTTTATACGCTTCCAAGTTCAAGCGTCCGGCACGGTCCACCGGCATCCGGTGTATCGTGTAGCCTTCTTTTTCCAAGGCTTCGCACAGGCTTAAAATCGCTGGATGCTCAACCGTGGTGGTGATGATTTCCTTTTTGTTCGGCTGGGCTTTAATCGCCGACAAAATCGCCGTGGAATTGGATTCCGTTCCGCACGACGTAAAAATGATCTCGGAGTCATGTTCGCAACCGATCAAATTCTGCACCTGTTGCCGGGCATTTTTGATCCCTTTCGCCACGCCGTCGGCAAATTTATGTATCGACGACGGATTGCCGTATTGTTCGAGAAAATACGGGATCATCACATCGACCACCGCCCTGTCCACCTTGGTGGTGGCGTTGTTGTCCAAGTAAATGTCAGTCATCACGCCACCTCAATATTGACCAGTTTTTTCATTTCCGAAGCGGGCACGACTTTGATGAATTCACCCATCACTTCCATCAACCGTTGCTGGATGCCGGCGATGGTCATCGCCGCCATTTGGCAGCCGCTACAGGCACCGGTCATATTGACATAAGCCGTGTTGCCGATGACTTCAACCAGCTCGACATCGCCACCGTCCGCCATCAGTGTAGGCCGCAACGATTCCAGCACTTCCTCGATTTTTTTGATGCGTTGCAAATTGGTCAACGGGCCTTTAACTTCGGCAACGACGGGTTTTTTGGTTACAGGCGCCGCTTCAGGATCGAATTTCTCGCCTTTTTCCGCCAGCACTTTTTCCAGAATGGCTTCAATGTCTTCATGGCAAGACGCACAGCCGCCACCGGCTTTAGTAAAGTTGGTGACATCTTCAACGGTACGCAATTTATTGGCCCAGACCATCTCTTCGATCATCACCGCATCAATCGCAAAACATTTGCAGACCAACGCGCCTTCTTCATGGTCGTCCTTCCATTCTTCACCACGGTAATTGGCAATCGCCGCTTGCAAGGCTTCGCGGCCCATCACCGAGCAGTGCATTTTTTCTGGCGGCAAGCCTTCCAGATGGTCGGCGATGTCTTGGTTGGTGACTTTTAACGCTTCATCCAAGGTCATGCCCTTGATAATTTCGGTCAGCACCGATGATGACGCAATCGCCGAACCGCAACCAAACGTTTGGAATCCGGCTTCCAGGATCACCTCCGTTTCATCCTCGACTTTCAAGGTCAGCCTTAAGGCATCGCCGCAACTGATGGAACCGACTTCGCCTGTGGCATTCGCATCAACGACCGCCCCGGCATTTTTTGGGTTAAAAAAATGTTCTTTGACTTTATCTGAATAGTCCCACATGGATGTGTCCTCGGATTGGGTAGGGGTGGGCGACGCTGTTATGCCCACTTTTAAATCTGGTTACGGTGGGCATAACAGCGTCGCCCACCCTACATTATGGAATTCCCATTATCTCCTGTGGGCACACAGGAATCGGGGGAACGATATGTATGGTTATGAACAGGTTTTAGTCCCAGTCCCACTAGGGTTAGGGTTAAACGAAGAACCGCAAGCGCAACTTTTCGCCGCATTCGGGTTGGTGAATTTGAATCCAGAACCGTCGATGCTGTCGAGAAAATCTATCGACATGCCATCCAACATCGGAAAACTGACAGGATCGACATAGACCTTGACTTCGCCGCAATCAATCACCGTGTCTTCTGCGGTGTTTTCGGCTTCGAGCTTCAACCCGTATTGGTAGCCTGAGCAACCGCCATCGGTGACTTCAATACGAAGCCCGGCAGAAGGCGTTTCCGAACTGGCGATAAAGCGACCGACCGCGCTAATAGCTTTTTCTGTTAATGTAATCACTTGAGTCTCCTGAAAGGGTTGGCATCGTTCTTGTTATTACTTTAAGCAACCTGTGTGCCATCATATTTTTATTTTTATAAGCTATTGATATAAGAAAAATAATAGTTAAATGCCACGGGTGGCAGATAGCTTACATAAGACAATCCATCCGATTTTGTAAGCTTTACTACAAAAAACACACCATCAGCGAGAAATGACATGAGAGTAGAAGATTTGGATATAGGCGATATTGTCTATGCGGCGGCCACCATCACTGATGATGGCTCAATCCCCGGCGGCAACGAGGGCGAAGTATTGGCGGATGCTGGCACACGCGGCGTCATCACGATGATAGGCCATGTCGAAGAACAACCCGAACGTAGCGTTTATTTGGTGCGCTTTGAAGATAAGGAAATGAATTTGGGCAATCCGGTCGGTTGCTGGATTGATGATTTGATGGTGGAACCGAGATTGGTCAATTAGCCAATAAGATTGTTTGGTAAAATAATGCTCATGGATTCTGGCTGTAACTAGCGTCCATGTTTCCCGCATCCATGAGATTATCACCATGACCAAAGCCAACAATAAAGTCGTCCAAGTTAAACCTAAAGCCCAGGCAAAAACCTTATCCGCCGCACAAAAACAATTTAATAGCCTGAGCAAAAAAATTGACCGGCAAAAAAATTTACTGCGGGAATGGAAGGAAACCATCCCCTCTTACCATCAAAAAGTCGGGCAAGAATACGATCCCTTAGTGGAAACGCTGAACCAGCACCAATTGGAGTGGATAAAGTTGTTGGACACGTTTCACGACCAACCCTTGTTCAAAAAGACCGATAAAGCCAAAATCAAGCATTTGATCATCGACGTGTGCGAGGATTTATTGGTCGAAATGGAAACCGATGAAGTGAAAGCCTTGTTCAACAAATATGGCGATGAGGATTTTGACACCATTAAACAAGAAACTGACGCGGCGGTTGGCGAACTGATGAAAGGCCTCGCCAAAGAAATGCTTGATGTGGATTTGGAGGATGATGTCGATCTCAGTTCGCCGGAGAAATTCCAGGCGTATTTGCAAGAAAAACTGCGCGAGCAATCAGCAACGCAAGCCCAAGAACAAACGCCCCATCAACCTAAAAAAACCAAAAAGCAATTGGCACAAGAAGCCCGCCAACAAGAGGAAGAGGCGTTGGCAAGCAAATCCGTGCAAGAGGTTTACCGCAAATTGGTCGCCGTGCTGCATCCTGACCGCGAACCGGATGAAGCCGAACGTGAACGCAAAACCGAATTGATGCAGCGCGTCAATACCGCTTATGGCAAAAAAGATTTGTTGCAACTGCTGGAATTGCAATTGGAAATCGAGCAAATTGACCTCGCGCACTTAAGCCAGATGGCTGACAGCCGCTTGAAATATTTCAATAAAATCCTTAAAGACCAACTGGCTGAATTGGATCAAGAAATATTTCAAATCGAAGAGGCTTTCAAACTTGAGTTACAAATGCCCTATTACGCTCAGTTATCACCCAAGCAATTGGTGTTGAACCTAGAACAGGACACACGCGAAGTCGAAAACCTGATAGCCCGCATCAAAAAAGACCTTGCGTATTTCGACAATGCAACGACCTTTAAAGCCTGGTTAAAAACTTACAAAATCCCCAAAAGAAGCCGTCAAGATGATTTTGATGATTTAATTTTTTCTGGCCTACCGTTTGATTTTAGATAAATTTATAATATTTATCAGACAGCCATCGGGCCTTTGCCGCAACAAACCCTATTAATTAAAGTGACAGCCTGATGAATCCACACACCGAAACCGTCCTGAATTACCATCACCGCACCAAGCATACCCTGCAACGCTATGCCAAAGGCCCGGAAACGATAGACTGGGAAGACCAGCCTGACCAATTCCGGCGGTTTTCCGGGTGTGAAACAATCGCCTTGCCGATGCCGGGCCAAGCACTCAAACCGCTGTTTACCGATCTTGATAATCCCCAATCCATAGACGCTTTGCCATTAAACTTGGAAAGCCTGGGTTTGTTGCTGGAATTGGCGTTCGGTTTGTCGGCCTGGAAAGAATTTGGCCCCAGCCGTTGGTCTTTACGCTGCAACCCCTCCAGCGGCAACCTGCATCCGACCGAAGCCTATGTCATCAGCACCGGCAACGGCATTATCCAGCCAGGCGTCCACCATTATGTCAGCCACGACCATTGCCTTGAGCAACGCTGCCTGTTTTCTGATACCGCCGAGCACACGGACATCCTCATCGGCTTATCGTCCGTCCACTGGCGGGAAGCCTGGAAATATGGCGAGCGGGCCTACCGTTATTGCCAACACGATACCGGCCATGCCTTGGGCGCATTGCACTATGCGGCGGCAACGCTGGGATGGTCGGTGGAATTGTTGCCAGAATGCTCGGATGCTGAAATTTCCAGTTTATTGGGGCTAGACCGTAAAGCCGATTTCAAACCATTGGAAGAAGAATCACCCGACATTGTTTGCCGGATACACACACAAACTACGCGTAACGCTTTAACTATCAATACCTTGTTAGAAAATACCCAGTCAGGGATTTGGTACGGCAAGGCCGACAGCCTCCGCGCTTATCATTTCTATAAATGGCCGGTCATTGATGAAATTGCCACTGCCGCCCATAAACCCCATACGGAAGAAGCAGAATGGCTGGCCCTTTGCCAGTTCCCCGCCACCTCATCCTGCACCCAAACCGCCACGGAAATTATCCGTCAACGCCGCAGCGCACAGCAGTTCGACGGAAAAATGCCGCCATTGCCGATGGCTGATTTTCAGCGGATGCTGGCCGCCGTGTTGCCCTGCGTCGCCACCTTCGGTTTTTGGCGATGGCCGCCCAAAGTCCATTTGTTTTTGTTTGTGCATCGCGTGGAAGGCTTAACACCCGGTTTGTATGCGTTGCCCAGAGATGACGCCGCGTTGGCAAAACTACAGGCGGCGACGCTGAGTTCATTCGACTGGCAAAAACAGCCAGGCACCTTGCCGTTTTATCATTTGTATTCCGGCGACGTGAAACAAATCGCCAAAACCCTGTCCTGCCATCAACCGATTGCCAGCGACAGCGCGTTCAGCGTGGCGATGGTCGCCGAATTCAGCGAAACCCTGGCTTTATCGCCGTGGCTGTACCGGCGTTTATTCTGGGAGTGCGGACTGATCGGGCAAGTCTTATATCTGGAAGCCGAAGCAGCAGGCATACGCGGTACGGGGATAGGCTGTTATTTTGATGACAGCGTCCATGAGATTTTGGGAATCAAGGATGATGCCTTCCAAAGCTTGTATCATTTTACTGTGGGCAAGCCCTTGGAAGATAAACGTTTACAGACTTTTCCGGCTTATGGGCATTTACAAAATGCGGGTATAAAACCCTAAAGGCAAGCACAGAGCCGCTTCCTCCCATACGCATCAAGCTAAGGCATTTTTCCACGAAAGCCAACACTAGGTGCCACGGCGACCCCATCCTTAACGTTTTAAGCCTGCTAAAAGCCACTAAATCGTTACGGAACGGGCTACAAACCCGTTCCAGCACTTTTGATTTAAGCCATGCTCGATACTAGAACCTTGTAACTTATTGATTGTTTAATTAATTTATATGCGTTTGCCCTGACACAATGGACTATAAAATCATCTGTAGCGCAGTGGCGATTGCGCTGACCTTCACCGCGTTTATCCCCTATATGCACGACATTGTGCGCGGACACATCAAGCCGCATGTATTTTCATGGGTAATTTGGGGTGTGGGCGATAGGCGTGTCCGGCGCGATCAGCATCCTGATTGCCATCTTGGCGGCCTTAAAACAGTCCGACATTATCACCAAAACCGACTGGCTGTTTTTTGCCGCCACCCTGTCATCACTGCCGTTCTGGTATCTCACCAGTGACCCGTTATGGGCCGTGGTGGTGTTGACCACCGTTGATTTGCTGGGCAAAGCCCGACCCGGCTGATCAGGTACGGTGAGCGTAATACCACGCATTCGGGAACTGTGTAATAAAGCTGCGCAACGAGCGATCTCTGGTATTGGTGCTATGGTATGTTATGTAGAGATCAGATGACCCAACAGTTGTGACGATCATAGTGTGATTGATATTACCGTTCCGGTCGAAGTCTACCTGCAGAACATCTGCGAGCAGCATATACCAAACATTGCTCAGGTAGGAGGTTCGCCCGCTCCCTCTTGCAAACCAGTACCAGTTCTCTGCCCCTGCCCATGTGTAGGATTGATGGATCGAGTTGTACCACCACGCACTATTGAGTGTGTAAAAACCACCTACCATTGACCAGCCGCCGAAGCTCATCGCCTGAGAAATAAAGTTTGTGCAGTCGTTAGGAAAAGAGCGGTAGGCCGGATTGTAGCTATAGGCATAACTCTTGGCGTAGTTCGCCATCGCCGAGTAGCTGTACGCAGATGCCAGCATTGTATTGGCAGGCTTTTCGGTGATTTCATTGGCCTTGAGTTGCGAGCTATCGATCGGGGCATCCGATGTCGGGAACGGTGATTGCTCGGAACCAGTGGCTGATCCGTTAACCTCGATAACCTCGCTTACCTCGTTTATAGGAGCAGCTCCATTATCCACATACTGAACACGCTCCAAAATCCATCCAATGTGTGCGGATTTCTTGAAAATGAAATCGCGCTTGACTTGGAATCCGGTGGACTGCGGTTCGTCTCCGTTTATTTGCGCGTAGTCAAACTCGGTCATCTCCTCAATACGTACGATTAACTTATTTTTTACCTTGCGTACACTCACGAGCCGTACATCAGTGGTAAAGCCAGTGTACTCCTCGCCTAACTCGGAAAGGCGGGCAGCGCGATCCTGCAAGGTGGTGTTGTCGCGAGCACTACGAATCGACATATCCGCAGAAAGAAACGGAAGAGCCTGTTGCGCTTTCATACCCCCCACAATCAGGTGTTGATTGCGGTGAATTAAGAAGTCGCGAGCGAGAGCGAGCAGAGTTTCCCGTTCTGCCCTTGCGAGGGAGATTTCTACGCCAGCGGAACCACTAGCTGCTTGTACTCGCGTTTCGGTTGCCATTGCTTCATAAGCCAACAGCAAGGCGATTACAAAAGGTAATATTAAGAACAGCCGAATAAATTTTTTCATGTTTTTTACCTCAACTAAGAAAATTATCTGTTTCCAAGCGGAGCTTGGGAATGAGCAAAAAATAACAAAGCCCAACAGCTTGCATATCTATATTCTGTTCATCTCTTGCAAGCCATCAAAGCCCGTAACCTTACCGCTAGCTACGCCGCCAGATTCTAGTGATTTGTTTACCCCATTGTTAGTGAATTTCTCACACTTGGGTGGTTTTCAGTGAATTATTTTTCGATGGTGTTTGCGGCAGTTTCCATAAGTCTTTTATTCGCAGGTGTCATTAGCAAAATGGCTTGGAAGGCACGGCGTTGGTGATCATCAAAATAACGGCGTTTTTGTGAAAAATTTTATGGATGTTGGATGGGGTTTGCGGTTTGTGGTGGGATTGGGGCTTATAGGTGCAAATTTTTGCCCCCATCCCAGCCTTCTCCCAGGTGGAGAAGGGGTTTTTTACCCGGCTTTAACGGGGATAAGTTTCTGTTATGATGCGGTGATTGATCATTAGCCGCTTAGCGTCCATCACCCTGTTGGGTCGCTAGGCTTTTGTAATCCGTGAGGCCTTATGAGAACCCTGTACTATAACCACCCCGACTTTCAACGGCATGACACCGGTGCGGGGCATCCTGAACGCGCGGCAAGGCTCAAAGCCATCGACCAAGCCTTGGCGCAAGCCGAATTTGCCGGACTCATCCGCGTAGCACCGCCAATGGGGACAGAACAGCAAGTCCAACTCATCCATCCGGCGGCGCATATCCAACACCTCCGCGCCGCCCTACCCACCAACGGCACACGCCATCTAAGCGCAGACACTGTATTGTCGCCCGATTCGCTAACGGCGGCCTTCCGTGCCGTGGGCGCGGTCTGTGATGCGGTTGACCGCGTCATGGGCAACACCGCCGATAACGCCTTTTGCGCCGTCCGCCCACCAGGGCATCATGCCGAACCGATGCAGGCGATGGGCTTTTGCCTGTTCAACAACATCGCCATCGCCGCCGAACACGCCCGCCAACACTATCATTTGCAACGCATTGCCATTGTCGATTTCGATGTCCACCACGGCAACGGCACCCAAGCCGCGTTTTACCATCAACCGCAAGTGCTGTACGCCTCCTCCCATGAAATGCCGCATTACCCAGGCACGGGCGATCCCTCGGAAACGGGCGCGGGCAATATGATTAACGTGCCGTTGACAGCGGGCGATACTGGCGTTGAATTCAGGGCGAAATACCAAAGCCAAATCTTACCTGCGCTAGAGCATTTCAAACCCCAGTTATTGTTGGTTTCAGCAGGATTTGACGCCCATAGTGATGACCCGTTGTCGGGCATCAGGCTGATTGAAGACGATTATCGTTGGGTGACACTAGCCTTAAAAAACATCGCCGAACGTCATTGTCAAGGGCGGTTGGTTTCGGTGCTGGAGGGAGGGTATAATCTTAAGGCTTTGGGGGAGTGTGTGACGGCGCATGTTGGGGTTTTGATGGGGATTAAAGTCTAAACCCGACAAGCTATCATTCCAACAGAGAATAAAAAGCGGTCTTTCACAACAGTACGGCTTCTTTGAGAATGCGTTTAGACAGAGGCTTATTTAACGACCGTTCGCTGACCACATCGACTTTACGTTCTAATACATCAGATAATGCCAAGCTTAAACCGACTTGATCCAATAATGTCGTCCCTGGCAGAAAATCCACCAGTAAATCAATATCGCTGTCGTCCCGCTCTTCACCGCGAATGACCGAGCCAAACACGCGCACGTTGACCGCGTGGTAATGTTTGGCTATGTCGAGGATGCTTTGTCTTTGTTGCTGTAAGTTGCTGAATAGGTTTGACATTGGCGATACCTGAAAAGCTACATGGCTATGTTAAATAAAATAATGGGCCAACAGGCTTTTCCAGTCAACAAATTGCTGGAATATAAGCCGCATTATTCGTATCAATCAATCGTATCAATCAATCAATCGTCTCAACCCACCGGCACCTATCCTTAACAATCTTCGACGTATTCTTATTCCCTAGCCCTTTGGCAATCAGTGCAACGACCCGATCATCCTTGGCATAGCCGACATGGGCATCTAGGGGGTTGGCTAGTTTGCCCAAACCAAAGGCATCAAAAATACTCGCGACATTGATGTTGACATTGGTCACTTCGATACAAAGCCGCGAATCCAGGTATTTATCAACAAAACCATGGGGGATCGCATAGCTGAGCAGGTCGTTGGGGTCGCTGAAAGCAATCAACGGCATTTTGGTCAAGATGCGTCCGGCGTATTTTTCGCCTTTTGGACGGCAATACGCCGCTTGTTGTTTGCTGACTTCCGGCAATTTAAGCCCCAATTGCAGCATCGGCAACTGGTTGGAAAGCATGTAGACGGGGATTTCTTTTTGTCTGACTGCATCCCTGAAATCTGCATCGCGGTTGTTGATCAATGAGGCGATGCGCTGCATCCCGTCTATCGTGATGCGGCTACCCAGACTGTGCGAAACAAAAGCATAATGGTCGTTAAACAGATTGGATATATCCGAATCATCATTGAACGAACAAGCTTGGGTGACATCATCGGGCAATTTGTCCCAATTGCTTTTCGTCATCCAGCAAAAGGCTTGCGCGAATGACACCAGAATATCTTCCCTACTGTCGCCCAAATAAATGATCGGGTCGGGGCCGGTGTTATTTGAAAACTTCTTCATCAAATCATTGACTTCGGCGCGGCGGAAAGAATATTCGCCGGAATTGTCATAAGCCAGCACGTCTTTTTGCTTTGCGGTAATGGCAGACCAGGCCAATTCGTAAAACAGCAATTCCTTATGCAAGTCCTTGCTTAACAAGCGGGTAATCCGCAAGTTACCGAGATCTTTGCCTTGCTTGAAGCGGTCGGTCAGGCTGATGGTTTTGTACTCCCTTGCCATCACGGGCAAGTCCAATTCCCGCGCCAGTTTTTCGACAAATTCAGTGCTGTATCCTGGAAGATGGTTGCCAACGCCATGCACCATCAGCACTTTCATCTTACCGTGTTGATTGTCCAGATATGGGGCCAGGCCGTTAAAGGGTTTGCCCCAGATTTCGCATAGCCGTGTGTCAGTGGCTTGTTGTTTTTCCAAAAACGCTTCCGCCACGCCTTTGCCTACGCTGGCGCAACCACTTAGCACAACGGCAGCCATCAAGGCCGCCAAGCCGTTATAAAATAGTTTCATGTTTTTTTACAATTAAAGGGACAACCAAACGCTAAATTCTAAATGATGTCTTCCCGATTTGCTGTAAAAAATCCGAATCACGCAACAGGGGCAAGCGGCATGGGCCGCCGCTTGCACGGCGCGATCCAAATCGACCAACTGACCTTGCAAAACGCCAGTATGCGGGTAATTCACTTTCTGTTGCAATCACGCCCGACAACACCGCCAGCCCTTATGTCCTTGAATGGGAGACACCCAAGCAAATCCTCGCGTCCAGATTGTCGGTACGACCAGAAACTTTCTCGCGCATATTGCAACAGTCAAGCCGAAAAAATTTGGTTGCGGTACAAGGGGAAACGGTGGAAATGTTGGATGTTAAAGCTTTGCAGCGGAAATGGGCGTTGGGGGATTAAAGCTATTTCGAATCAAACAGAAAATGTTTCCACTGAAGAATAACTAGCTTACAGAGCCTTCCGGCTCCATTTTTAATTCCGGCTAGGGTGGCTGCCTGCTGAAATTAGCCTGATGGCACATCAAAATATGCGATAATGTCCGCCCAGAACAAAGCGGCGCTTTGCGGTTCCTTCAGTTTGACTTTTGTTTGCTGATGTTGTGCAAATGACGCGGGAAGATGGAACACTCCCTTTTACGATGGCACAGCAACTATCCCATGATCCCTGATTTTTTGGTTATCGGCGCACAAAAGTCCGGTACAACTTGGTTAGACCGTAACTTACGCATCCATCCTGACATTTGGCTGCCTCCCGAAAAAGAAATCCATTTCTTTGATTTTCCGCCTTTAATCCCTTTTTTTTTCCTGTTGTTCGCTCCCGAACGCCCTATTCGCCACTGGGCGAAAAACCGTATGTTGCGGGATTATCGAAAAGTGCTTGCCAAGCAACAATCGGCGTCATGGTATTTCCGTTACTATTTTTTAGTGCGCACCCAACGCTGGTATATTTCCCTGTTTACCCCTGATTCCCAGCAGATGGCAGGAGAAATCACGCCGCGTTATGCGATCATGAGCGAAAAGCACATCGCCAAAGTCCATGCCTTGATGCCAAATGGCAAAATCATTTACTTGCTACGCAATCCCATTGACCGCTTGTGGTCAGACTTGGCCATGTTCCACAGTGCCAGATTCGGTGCTAAAGGCCTACACACGATAACGGCTGAAGAAATTGAAAAATTTATCCAGAACACCAAACATCTGGCAAGTTCGCGCTACACTAATAACCTGTATCG
The DNA here is from genome assembly GCF_028687615.1 of Methylovulum sp. Lineage (GTDB taxonomy): Bacteria > Pseudomonadota > Gammaproteobacteria > Methylococcales > Methylomonadaceae > Methylovulum. Next base: position 33,708 of record NZ_JAQTZU010000003.1, on the reverse strand, counting down.
CTGGGAGAAGTTTTATCCGCCCGAACAGATTTTTATTGGCTTTCAGGATCAAATCCGCGACAGCCCCCAAGAATTGATCAAAGACATTTACCAATTTCTGGACGTGGATTTTTCAGAACGGCATATTTCCGGCAGGATTCATCAGAGAATCAATTCCCACGATTATCCTGATATTCCGCAACCGTTTGCCCATGCCCTCGCCAAACTGTTTTTGGCTGACATAGAAACGCTACATGTCCGTTTTAATAATGCTTACACGGCGCAATGGCTGGCTTCCACACAACAAGCCCTGGAAGAGGGGGCTGGCTAAAACGCAAGATATCCGTTAGCCTAACACTATTGGAAATAAACACAGCAATTCCCGCAACGGCCCTTACCCATTAACCAGGAGACGATCAAATGATGACAATAACCCGTGTGGCTATTTTTACCGGCTTGTGCATGACACTTTTAAATACTAATGCCGGCACGATTAAAAAAGGCGGATGGACGGCCAACGACTGCGGCGACAAACCGGTCGCCCCTGAACTGGATTTTGAAAGCATCGACTCGTATAACGAAAGCGCCACCGCCATGAATGCTTGGCAGAAAGAATCGGCGGTTTATTTAGAATGCCTGTCTAAAGAGGCTAACGCGGATATAAAGCAAATCACGGATGCCGTAAATGCCCAACAAAAAGAATATAAGGAATTGGTTGAAAAAAACAGTGCGGAAGCTGCCGACTATAAAGAACAAATTTTGAACAATAATAACCAGCCCCAGCAGTGAAACTATCGGGTTAGTTATACGCGCCAGTCCGCTGGAGCACCATCGCGACGGCGGCGGCACGCGTGGACACGCCCAGTTTTTCGTAAATGTGTTCGAGATGTTTGTTGACGGTGCGATGGCTGCTTTCCAAGATCAAGCCGACTTCCTTGTTGGTTTTGCCGCGCGAAATCCACATCAATATTTCAGCTTCGCGAAAGGTCAGCCCCAGCGCATCTTTCAAGGATTCCAAATTCCATTCGCCGCAACATTTTTTCAGTAGCAGCAAATATTCACCGGCGTTCTGGCAAGTGCCCATACTGATGGTAAATCCGCCATAAGCACGGTATTCAGCTATTGAACCCTCAGCATGGTGGCGGTTGTTATGAAACCAGTCGAGCACCGGTTTCGGCAAAAGACTGCCCACACTTAACCCGCAATGCTGCATAAAATCGGTAAACATGGCTTTGGCGGCAGGTGCCAGCCAAGTGATGGAGCCTTCCCGGTCAACCGCGAGCGCGTAAAATGGACAATGGTTCAAAGCATTTTCGGTACGCTGCCTGGCTCGGGCCTGGGCCAGATGGACTTCGATCCGCGCTAGAACTTCGGGCGGGCGTATCGGTTTGACGATGTAATCCAAACCACCTTCATCAAAACCACGCAATAAATTGTCAAGTTCGCTCAGCCCGGTCATGAATAAAATGGGGATAAGCGCCGTCAACGGGTCGGATTTTAGGCGACGGCAGGTTTCAAAGCCGTCTATGCCGGGCATGACCACGTCCATCAGAATAATGTCAGGCTTTAAATAATCAATTTGTTCAATTGCCGAAAGCCCGTCAGTTGCCACCAACACCCGATAACCGGCTTCAGAGAGCGTATCTGACAACAACGCCAGATTCGCCGGCGTGTCGTCAACAATCATAATCGTACCGCTAGAAGATGCCGTTGTATCCATCACATGATCCTGAGCGTAACAAAAAAGATTTTAAAAAGCCAACTACCCGCAAATGATTTAAACAGATTTTACCTGCTCAGGAAATTACCCAACAAATCATGCCCATGCTCCGTCAATATCGACTCAGGATGGAACTGCACCCCTTCAATATCCAAGGTTTTATGGCGCACCCCCATAATTTCGTCGATATTGCCCGCGTCATCTTGCGTCCAGGCGGTGATTTCCAAACAATCCGGCAAACTGTCCTGCCCTATCACCAAAGAATGGTAGCGCGTGGCGGTGAACGGGTTGTTCAAGCCGGTAAACACGCCGATATTATGATGATAAACGGGCGAGGTTTTGCCGTGCATGATGCGCTTGGCGTGGATAATGTCGCCACCAAACGCATAACCGATGCTTTGATGCCCCAAGCACACGCCCAAAAGCGGAATTTTGCCGGCGAATGCCTGGATCGTCGCCACGGACACACCCGCTTCTTTAGGCGAACATGGGCCGGGCGAGATGACGATTTTATCGGGCGACAAGGCGCGGATGTCCTCGACGCTGACTTGGTCGTTACGCACGACGGTGACATCCGCACCCAATTCGCCAAAATACTGCACCAGGTTGTAGGTGAAAGAATCGTAATTGTCGATCATGACCACTTTTATTGCTTGCATACCGCCTCCTTATAATCCGGCTTCCGCCATCGTGACCGCACGGAAAATGGCGCGTCCTTTGTTTAAGGTTTCTTCCCACTCGCTAGCCGGCACCGAATCGTAAACAATGCCCGCCCCCACTTGGATGTGCAGGACATTGTCCTTGATCACCGCCGTCCTGATCGCAATCGCAGTATCCAAATTGCCTGACCAGGAAATGTAGCCAACCGCACCCGAATAGACACCGCGCTTGACCGGCTCCAACTCGTCAATGATTTCCATCGCACGGATTTTCGGCGCACCACTGACCGTACCGGCCGGAAACGTCGCCGCCAACACATCGAACGCCGTTTGTCCGGCCTTCAGTGTGCCGGTGACATTGGAAACAATGTGCATGACGTGGGAATAACGCTCGACGATCATTTTCTCGGTCAGTTGCACACTGCCGATTTCTGCGACCCGCCCGGTGTCATTGCGGCCTAAATCTATCAGCATTAAATGTTCGGCGATTTCTTTCGGATCCGCCAACAATTCTTTTTCCAAAGCCAAATCTTGTTCCGGTGTCGCGCCCCGGCGGCGGGTTCCGGCAATCGGACGCACGGTTACGGTATTGTCTTCCAAACGGACCAAAATTTCCGGTGACGACCCAACCACATGAAAATCGTCCAGATTCAGGTAGAACATATAAGGCGAAGGATTCAGGCAGCGCAAGGCGCGGTACAAATTCAGCGGCGTGGCGCTATAAGGGATGGACATGCGCTGCGACAACACCACTTGCATGATGTCGCCATCGGTGATGTATTCCTTGGCCTTGCGTACCGCATCCCCATAACCTTGTTGGGTAAAACCGGAAACAAAATCCGCTTCCCCTATGGTTTTCGGTTTGTGCAATTGTCCGGCATCGACGTGTACCGACCGCAGTTTGACCGCCAATTCGTCCAGCCTCGCCACAGCACGGGCATAAGCCTCGTTTTCTGCGGGATTGGCATGGGTCAACAAAAGCATTTTGCCGGACAAATTATCAAAAACCAGCAGGTCTTCGGACACCATCAGGACAATGTCCGGGCATCCCAACGGGTCAGGTTTGTTATGTTGGCAGACACGCGGCTCGATGTAAGCGATGGTTTCATAGCCGAAATAGCCGACCAAACCGCCGGAAAAACGTGGCAAGCTGTCAATATCTGGCACTTGGTAACGGGCTTTGAATTGTTCTATCCAGACCAACGGGTTATCGTGCTCCAGCAATTCCTGCAACCCACCGTTTTGTTCCACGCGAATGGTTTTGCCCGTAATTTTGACCACGGTTTGGCAAGGCAAGCCAATAATCGAATAACGCCCCCACTGCTCGCCGCCATGTACCGATTCAAACAGATAAGAATAAGTCCCGTCCGCCAATTTCAGGTACGCGCTTAAGGGCGTATCCAAATCAGCGAGGACTTCACGGCATACCGGAATGCGGTTATAGCCTTGTTGGGCATAGTTATTGAATTGTTCTGGGGTCATGGTCGTTTGCACGGAAAATTATTACGGGAACTAAAGCATGGCTAAATGATAACATTGGATTATAACCGATAGCCGTTGGATTTAACCTGTACGATGGTATGAAATCATCAAGTTAGTTTGGTCGGTTCGAATCAAATTCAGGGGACATTGGGTTTGGCGTTGAAAAAGCGAGGGAAAGGCAAGATCTTATGGGAAAATTTATACATTTCAGTTGTTCATTATGCAAGCAACCATTAGATCACTTAGGATATGCACTGATTAAACCCTGCTTACCCAAGCACATGCCCCAAAACAACCCAACTAATATTCAAGCAACCAACCCAAACCAAATCAGCCAAGACTTTTTGCATGGCCCCGATTATGGATTGGACTGATATTATTGAATTTTAATTAATAAACAATATGATAAAAAATAATCAAAATATTTAGAGCATTTATAGTGCATTTTAAAAAGTTTTTTAAAATCCGGTTTAGATCAAATATTCAGTTTTATAGTGTGAACGGTATATTTTTGACACTTGCTGACAATAGTGCAGTCAAAGATTTGGTAGTACCGTTCGGCATGTCAATCATTGTAATATGTCGGCACGGAAAGCCTTAGCGTGCACGTTTTCCGTTTCGTGACCCGCCCCCTTATTACGGAGAGTATTTGTATGGCTTCTTGTTGTGAAAACAATTGTACGATTGAAAAATTGCGCGGAAGGCAGCGTGGGACGCTGAAAGCCGTTCTCGTTGTCAATACGGTTATGTTCGTTATCATTGCCGGGGCCGCATTTTACGGAAAATCAACAGCCCTGCTTTCGGACAGCCTGGATAACCTTGGGGATGCGTTAACGTATGGGTTAAGCCTCTATGCCGTTTCCCAAGGCGCCACCGCCAAGGCGGGCGTCGCCTTATTGAAGGGCGGCTTAATTTTTATCGGGGCTTGCGGGGTTCTGGCACAGATCATTCTTCGGCTTAGTGTCCCTGAACTCCCGTCTTATGAAGTCATGGGCATTTTTAGCTTGGTGGGTCTGGCAGCAAATTCGCTATGCCTGTTTCTTTTGTGGAAACACAGGAACGAAGACATCAATATGAGCTCTGTTTGGGAGTGTTCAAGAAATGACATCGCATCAAACCTATCGGTGTTCATTGCGGCAGTGGCTGTCGGGTTCTTTGAATCGGGGTGGCCGGACATTCTCGTCGCAGCCTGTCTGGTCATCTTGTTGCTCAACTCGTCATTTCGCGTTATGGGTTCCGCACTCAAAGAATGGCGGGGGCAACTTTAAAAAACACGGTAGGAGCGGTTATGCCCCATACTCATGAACATCACCATCACGACCATCAAGTCGGCAATTACACGGTTGCCTTTGCGGTTGGCGTTATCCTTAATGCCGGTTTCGTCGCCATTGAAGCAGGCTATGGGATTGCGTCGGGTTCCCTCGCCCTGATGGCCGATGCCGGCCACAATTTAAGTGATGTCTTAGGCCTGTTGCTTGCTTGGGTTGCCGGTAAGCTGGCAACAAAATCCGCAACAGAGAAAAGGACTTACGGCTTCCGCAAGGTGACGATCATGGCTTCTTTGGTGAGCGCTGTATTTTTACTGGTTGCGTTGGGCGGTATTGCATGGGAAGCCGTTAACCGGTTCTACGACCCAAGGCCTGTTGAGGGGATGACCGTTATCACCGTGGCGGCCATCGGGGTTGTCATCAACACCATCACCGCGTTACTGTTCATGTCGGGGCAGAAACGCGATTTGAACATTAGGGGGGCGTTCCTCCATATGGCGGCGGATGCCGGCGTTTCACTCGGCGTTGTCGTGGCGGGTATCATTATCATGTATAAAGGCTGGTTGTTGCTTGACCCGTTAACCAGTCTTTTCATCGCCGTTGTCATTCTCGTTGGCACCTGGTCTTTGCTTCGCGATTCACTGGATCTTGCCTTAGATTCTGTTCCTGAAGGTGTTGATATAACGGGAATAAAAAAATACTTAACCGGGCTTGAGAATGTTTCCCAGATACATGATTTGCATATCTGGGCTATGAGCACGACGGAAGTGGCTTTGTCTGTCCATTTAGAGACAAATGACGATGCTGTGGGCAAGGGTTTTTTGCCTGAAATCCAACGGCAATTACATGACCGTTTTAACATAGGGCATTCCACAATCCAGATTGAAAGGCCAGAAGACAGCCAATGCCTGTTGAATAAGCAGCGTTGTATTTAAGCGTATTGACTTGTAACCCGCAGGGTCGCAGATAGGCACGACTTGCCATCCCCAATCACTTTATGCCAGATATGGCCGCAGCACCCGTCCTGATTTGTTTTGGCCTGTACTTGAATTCCCCGCCGAGCATCCCCGTCAAAACAGCCACCCCAGTCATTACAAGCCGGCCAGGTAAAATTATCCGAAAGCAACCGTCAGTGATTATGGAGGGGTGTAGGCTTCATTGACCGATAGCGCCATTCCGGCCCATCAAATTCATTTTTGAATTAGATAATTCTTAAACGGAAGACCGACAACATATGATCCCGTCCTTAGTGGTTTGCCCGAAAGGCTTATCCTATCCGGCGCAACAGGGTTTATATTGTTGGATAGGCGGGCATTTAACCGTGCCGTAAGAGCAAAATACGCAGCAATCCCCTTTATGGGGTTTAAGCAGGGCTCCGCAAAATCTGCAATCATAGAAAAACAGGCAGGCATCGGTTGGCATGGTTTCCGTTTCGGCATGGCCGCAGTGCGGGCAAGTGATGATGGAGTCCAGAACCACATCATTCATTTTCCCGTCCCGTTCAGGGTAGACGGATAACCCGCCTCCGTAGTCGCTTCGGATAATTTATCCGTCGTGGTCTTGGTATCGTCGAATTGGACGGTTACAGCTTTGTTTGCATAATCAACTGATACCTGTTGTACACCGGAAACGTGTTCAAGGGCTTTTTTGACCGTGATCGGGCAGACGGCGCAAGTCATGTTGTGTACAGCTAGCGTGATGGTGCGTGACGCTCCCAAAACCGGGCCGGAGATAACGGCAAGCGTCAAAAAGGACAACAGAATTTTAGTTTTCATCGTTTTTTCTTCAATAGATCCTCAATAGAACAGCGGGGCGAACCAGGGGAACGCCAGCAACCCCAATAAAGGGAGGGTCACCCCCCAGAAAATGAAGCGCTGCTGACGGGTGACGTTATCCTCGGCACAGGGTTTGCCGGGTTCGCAGGTCCGGGTTGTCAGATAGAGCTTACGGAACGACAGGGCAATGAACAGCAATGCCAGACCTGTGAACACCGGGCGCATGGGTTCGAAGGCAGCCAGATTGGCCACCCAAGCCCCGCCAATGCCCAGACCCAGCAACACCAAAGGGGCGACACAACACAGGCTCGCGCCTATTCCGGCAAGAACGCCCGCCACCAGGGTTTGTTTTGAATTCATCACGGATACCTCTTTTTTAACGGTTCGTCTATTATAAGCACCGTACCTATATACGGAGGCAAGCCCCATGACACAAAAAAGCTTCACGATTGGCGCACTGGCGAAAAAAGCCGGGGTCAATGTCGAAACGATCCGTTTTTATCAGCGGCGCGGCCTGCTCGTGGAACCCGTGAAGCCGCCCAAGGGCATTCGACAGTACAGCGAACGCGACGTACAACGGGTGCGGTTCATTAAACAAGGCCAGAAAGTCGGCTTTTCGCTCGATGAAATTTTGGAGTTGTTGGGCCTTGAGGACGGGCAACATTGCCGGGAAGCACAAGAAATCGCCCTCAGAAAGCTGGCTTTAATTCGTGGGCGTATTGAAAGCTTACGCACCATGGAAACGGCCTTGTCCAATCTGGTCGAAACCTGTGCCAACGACAGCGGACGGGTATCCTGTCCGATCATCATTACCCTGATGGGGACATCGGCATAGGGGAATATCTGCCTCATTGCCAATCAATTACAGCCTGTTAGATAAAATGATATAGCCGACCCAGCCATCGTTTTTTTGCAGCCACTTGATAAATAGAGCGGAAGCCAATTGGCCGTTACCATTTATAGTTAATCATTGTCTGTGGCGGCTTTCGGATAATATTTGGGAATATTCGACAAGAATACGTGCCCGACCTCAGGATACATCACGGCACCAAATAACAGTCTCCCATTCCGGCTAGTGCTTATGGGTATGGTGCAAGTCAGGCGTGTGCGCATGGCTATGCGACACTGGCTGATGGGTATGTCGGTGGTTGTGTGTCCCTACTGGCATCGTGGCGTGGATGTGGGTATGGTGCCCGTCATCATGGGCATGGGCGTGTTCATGCCCTAACGCGTCATGCCTGTGCTTATGTTCATGCCGTTCAAGGATATGCAGCATGACCCCCGTCACCATCAGCGCCGCCCCTCCCAGCAACCAGGGGCTTAGCACCCGTTCGCCTAAGCCGAATGCGATTACCGCACCGATAAAGGGGGCCGTGGCGAACACGGAACCGGTACGGGCGGCACCGAGCATCCGTTGCGCCAGCAAATAGAAACGTAAGCTAAGGCCATAACCGGTCGCCCCGACCAGAAAAAGCCCCGCACCGGCAGACAAAGGCAAGTCCGTTTCGCCAGACACCGCCGCCGCCACAAATGAGCAGGCCGCGCCCACTGCGGCCTTGGCTAAAACCACCCGTCCCGGATCAAGGTCGGCTAACGCCCGTGACAAGGTGTTGTCCATGCCCCATGAGACGGTTGCCCCCATGACAGCCAGCATACCGATGACCTGTGGGCTCCCGTTCCCTGCCTGGTCGAACACCAACAGGCCACCCCCTAGCGTCAGCAAGGCTATTGCCAGCCCCACACGGCGGTCGATGTGTTCCCGATAAAATACGCAAGACAGCAACACGGTAAACACCGCTTCCAACGTCAGCATCAGTGATGCGCCCATGCCGCCCGTGTGTTGCAGCCCCCAGGCAAGTGCCGCCGGGCCAATCACTGCGCCGCATAAGGCCATGAGCAAAAGGCGTGGCCAATGGCGCCGCCGTAAGGCCGCCTCTTGGGTAGCTCCGGAACGGAGCAATAACCCCGTCATCGCCGCCCCCGAATACAGCATGGCGGCCGTCATCCAAGCCCCCACGCCAATACCGGCCCGTTGCACCAGTGGCGTGCTGGCTCCGAATAAGAGTGCCGCCAACAGTGCCAATAATGCGCCACGCGCTGCGGGAAGATTTTTCACAGAGGTTCCAAATAGGGATGGCAATAATTCAGTCAGTGGATATTTTAATAATCAGTCATCAAGTTTTTCATAAACCCCGCATTGTAATTGCTAAAGCCAAGCAGGATTAACCGTTCGCCTGTCCTCAGACCACTCGGCTTGTCGAACCATGGACGGATTAATTTACCATGACCTTAAGACAATAGCCGTCCCTATCATAGAGAAACATAAAACCATTAACTTAATGGCAGTGACCCTATTCATAGCGGGCTTTATGAAAAACTTGGACATTGAGTAATAGTCTATGATTAGAGCGATTGCTTAACTGACCAAAACATAGCCACTCAGGTTGGATTGTAACAATTTTTTTCAATTTTTTGATAAAAAACGAGGGGATGAAAAGGCTTTCATCCCCTACGCTTACGTGATGTATTTACATCTGACGATGCAGTTTTGCCATGCTCAAGTTTTCTTGGACAGCGTTCTCATAAATATTAACCAACCTTTGGCAATGCACTTTAAAGTCTTCCGCCTGCCTGCCGTAGAGATAGCCTTTTGACTCGTACTGGCTAAGCAATTTCTTGTGTTCATCCACCTTAAGCTGCATTTCGGCTGCCGCTTCTTCATAGTGTTTCGCCAATGCCTCATGATCGGCTTTGGATGATGCGCTTTGCACGGCTTGGCTCATATCCATCGGATGCGGGTTCATCTCGGCGCAAGCGGTCAGTAAACCAAGCGTTAAAAGCAGGGCGATCAAGCGTGTGGTTTTCATGGTTTTTCTCCAAAATAATTCAATAGTTAAGAACATTGTTTTTCAGATTGTAAAGTATCGTTCAGTTTTACCTCCTTCATTGTGATGGTTTGTTGATGGAATATTGCTTGCACAGCGCGTAAAGCGCCGGAATGACGATCAAGGTCAGCAATGTGGACGACACCATGCCCCCGACCATCGGCGCGGCGATGCGGCGCATGACTTCCGAGCCGGTGCCTGTACCCCACAATATTGGCAATAGCCCTGCCATGATCGCGGTGACGGTCATGATTTTAGGCCGCAGCCGTTCCGCCGCCCCCGTCATCAGTGCCGAGTAAAGGTCGCCCTCGGTGAACGCCCGCCCTTCCGCCAGGCATTGCTGCTGTTTTTCCCGATAAGCATGATCCAGATAAATCAACATCACCACACCCGTTTCGGCGGCGACCCCAGCCAGGGCGATGAAGCCGACACCGACCGCCACACTGACGTTGTAATCCAAAAACCACAACAGCCAGACCCCGCCGACCAAGGCGAACGGCACTGACAGCATGACGATCAGGGTTTCGGTCAACCGCCCGAAATTGAGGTACAACAAGAGGAAAATGATGACCAAGGTGAGCGGCACCACCATTTGCAAACGCTGTTTCGCCCGTTCCATGTACTCGAACTGCCCGCTCCAGGTGATGTAATAGCCCGCAGGAAATTTGACCGCTTTTCCGACAATTTGCTTGGCATCCTGCACATAACTGCCGATGTCGCGTCCGCGCATGTCGACATAAACATAAACCGACAGCAAGGCGTTTTCGGTACGGATACCCGGCGGCCCCTTATCCAGACTTAACGCCGCCAATTGCCCTAACGGGATCATCGCCCCGCCAGGCGTTGGCACGAGGATATGTTCGGCGATGGCCTGCGGGCTGTCGCGCAGTTCACGCGGATAACGGACGCTGATGGCAAAACGTTCGCGGCCTTCCACCATCGTGCTGACGGTTTCACCGCCGATGGCGGTGGCGATGATGTCCTGCACATCCCCCACCTGCAAACCATAACGCGCCAACGCTTCATAATCCGGCGTGATGTTCAGGTAAAATCCGCCCGTGATGCGTTCGGCATAAGCGCTCGTCGTGCCGGGGACATTCTTGACGGCCTGTTCGATCTGTTGTGCCAGCCGTTCCATTTCCGCCAAATCTTTGCCGAACAGCTTGATGCCGATAGGCGTGCGGATACCCGTTGCGAGCATGTCGATGCGGTTTTTGATCGGCATCGTCCAGGCGTTGCTGACACCGGGGATTTGCAAGGCCTGATCCATTTCGGCAATGAGCTTGTCAACCGTCATGCCGGGCCGCCAGGTAGATTCAGGCTTAAGGTTGACCAAGGTTTCCGACATTTCCAGCGGTGCCGGGTCGGTGGCGGTCAACGCCCGTCCGGCTTTGCCAAACACCGATTCGACTTCGGGAAAGGTCTTGATAATACGGTCTTGGGTTTGCAGCAATTCGGCGGCTTTGGTTGAAGACAACCCCGGTAAGGTCTGCGGCATGAACAGCAACGTGCCTTCATTCAGCGTCGGCATGAATTCCCCACCTAATTGTGAGACCGGATACCAACTTGCACCCAGTATCAGTAGTGCACTTACTAACGTCAGCTTTTTGTAGCGCATGACCGCTGCAATAATAGGGCGGTACATCCAGATCAACACCCGGTTGATCGGATTTTGCTGTTCGGACGGGATTTTTCCGCGCACGAATAGCGACATCAACACCGGCACCAGCGTCACCGACAACAGCGCCGCCCCCGCCATGGCAAAAGTCTTGGTGAAAGCCAGCGGATGGAACAGCCGCCCTTCCTGGGCTTCCAGCGCAAACACCGGCAAAAAAGATACCGTGATAATGAGCAAGCTGAAAAACAGCGGCGGGCCGACTTCCTGACAGGCATTGAGCAATATCTCGGCTCGCGGCAACCGACCTGCATCGCGCTCCAGATGCTTATGGGCATTCTCGATCATGACAATGGCGGCATCGACCATCGCGCCGATGGCAATGGCGATACCGCCCAGGCTCATGATGTTGGAGTTCATCCCCAACGCCTGCATGACGATGAAGGCGATCAACACGCCGACCGGCAGCATCAAAATCGCCACCAAGGCACTGCGTACATGCAGCAGGAAGATCACGCAAACGGCGGCGACCACGACGCTTTCTTCCAGCAAGGTATGGCGCAAATTGTCGATGGCGCGATGGATCAGCTCGGAACGGTCGTACACCGTTTGCACACTGACGCCATTGGGCAATCCGGCGGTGATTTCGCGCAAACGGTCTTTCACATGGCTGATGACATCCAGCGCGTTCTGACCGTAGCGAGCCAGCGCGATACCCGAAACCGCTTCGCCTTCGCCGTTCCACTCGGTGATGCCGCGCCGTTCATCAGGCACCAGTTCCACCCGCGCCACATCCCGCACCAACACCGGGATGCCGTTTTCGGCTTTCAGGACCAGCCGTTCCAAATCAGCCCGGCCACGCAGATAGCCGTGCCCACGCACCATGTACTCGGTTTCCGCCAGTTCAATCGTCCGTCCGCCGACATCGCGGTTGCCGTTGCGGATAGCGTCGCTGACCGTGCGTAAGGAAATGCCGTAAGCCTGTAGTTTATGCGGATCGACGGTGACCTGGTATTGCTGGACAAAACCGCCGATACTGGCGACCTCGGACACGCCCTTGGCTTTGGTCAATTGGTAGCGGATGAACCAGTCTTGCAAGGTGCGCAATTCTGCCAAGCTATGGTTTTTCGCCAGCAGCGCGTACTGGTAAACCCAACCCACGCCAGTCGCATCCGGCCCCAGTTGTGGTGCGGCACCGCGCGGCAAGCGTCCGCTTAGTGAGGTGAGATATTCCAAAACCCGTGACCGCGCCCAGTAAATGTCGGTGCCGTCTTCAAAAATGACATAAACAAAAGACGCCCCGAAAAACGAAAAGCCGCGCACGACTTTTGAACGAGGCACGCTAAGCATCGCCGTCGTCAGCGGATAAGTGACCTGATCTTCGACCACTTGCGGGGCTTGTCCAGGGTATTCGGTGTAAACGATGACCTGTGCGTCGGAGAGGTCGGGCAGGGCATCCAGCGGCATTTGTGACACCGCGTAAATACCGCCGATAACGACAGCGAAGGTTGCCAGCAAAACTAGAACAACGTTACGCAAAGACCAGGCTATGATAGGGTTCAACATGGCTAGTGGCCCTCGTGTTGGTGTTGTTCCGGTGCCGCTTCGGCAGGGGCTTGGACATCGGTAACCGCCTCTTTACTAAAGCTGTCCAAAGCCGACTTGAGGTTGCTTTCGGCGTCGATCAGGAACAGAGCGCGGGTCACGACTTCATCACCAGTAGCCAAGCCCTCCAGCACTTCGTAGTAGCCGTCCGCTTTTTGTCCCAGTTTTACTGTGCGCGGCTCGAATGATCCTTCACCTTTTTGTAACAAAACAACTTGCCGGATACCGCTGTCAATCACGGCGGAATCAGGAATTGCCAGACGTGCATCGCTGCCAGTCTGGGTTGCCAGTGTCACGCTGCCGTACAGTCCGGGTTTCAGTAACCCATCAGTGTTAGCCAATTCAACCCGTACTTTGACCGTGCGGGTTTCCGTCGCCAAGGTCGGGTAGATGAAGCCCACCTTGCCGTTGAAGCGTTTTTCCGGGTAAGCGTTGATATGTACCTGCACAGTCTGCCCTGGCTTTATGCCGGCACTATCCTGCTCAAACACTTCCGCGAGTAGCCATACCATACTCAAATCGGCGATGCGGAACAGCAATTCGCCGGGCATAAAGCGCATCCCTTCCACCGCTGGTTTTTCCAGCACCACGCCATTGACAGGTGATAGCAGCGGCAGTGTCTCCAGCGGTTTCCCTGTGCTTTGTAAACGCCGTATCTGTGCGGTGGCAATGTCCCAATAATGCAAGCGTCGCAAGGCATTTTCAGCCAGCCGCGCCGCCGTGTCGCGGGCTTGGGTGCTGGCCTGTTGCAGGGCTTGCTGCCCTTCTTGGGCAATCAGGTATTCCTGCTGGGCGGTCATCAGCTCAGGGCTGTAAATTTCCAGCAGCGGCTGGCCGCGTTTGACAGCCTGCCCGGTCGCATTAACTGTCAAACGTTGTATCCAGCCTTCAAACTTAGACGTTACGGCGTGGACACGACGTTCGTCGACTTGGATGCTACCCAGTGCACGTATGTTGCGGATTAACAAACGCTTGCTGACGGTTGCCGTGGTGACACCTAGCTTCTGGATTTTTTCCGGGCTGATCTGGATTTGTCCTAGGGGCGACTGTCCGCCTTCATAAACGGGCAGGTAGTCCATGCCCATTTCGTCTTTTTTCGGTACGGGCGAGGTGTCGGCTGCACCCATCGGATGACGGTAATACAGGATTTTTCCGGATTTTGGCGAGGGTTCGGCTGTCGCTGGCGGTTCTGCAAAAACCGCCACATAATCCATGCCCATTTCATCTTTGGTGGGTGTAGTCGAAGTGACTTGGGGATTCATCGGATGGCGGTAATACAAGGGCTTTTTTTCACCTCTGGTGTTACTGTCGGTCTTTGTCACGTCAAGATGCGCCACCCAGAACCCTAATCCCAAACCCAGTAGCAAAATCAATAGGAATTGCAAATATCTAGTCATGGCCCAGTTCCTCGCCCACTTCGGCGGACAGTTCGGCTAACAATTGTTGAGTGCTGGTCAAGGCTTGCCAATATTGTGTTTGGTATTGGAAAAACGCCAGTTGCGTACGTAACAGGTCAGTAAAGCTGGTCTGGCTGACTTGATAGCCAGCGAGCAGGGAATTGACGGCTTGTTGGGCTTGCGGGATGATTTCATGTTCGAGCAGCAACAGCTTTTCTTTGGCATGTTGGTACTCGGCAGTTTTAGACGCTATTTCCGATTGGATTTTATGATGTTCGTCCTGCAAGGAATACTGCTCCTGCAAGAGTTCACCCTGACGTTGGGCTACCGCTTTAGCTTGTTTACGGTCGGCATAAATCGGCACATTCATGCTCAGTTGAACACTGGCGAAATCACTGCGCGACTGTCCGGCCTCGGTGTTTTGCCGAACCGCATAACCCGCGCCGACGGTAAAGTCCGGGTAGAAATCCTGTTTCGCCAGCTCGACCTTGGAAAGTGCGGCATCCAGCATTTTGCGGTGCTGGGCGAACAACGGGCGCATTTTTAAGGCTTTGTCCTGTAAGGCGGATTCGGCAATAACGGGCAGTTTGAATTCAGCCTCGGCGGGAATCCGCACGGACGTTTCCGGCGTACGGTCGAGTAAGGCATTGAGGCGGGCATCTTGGCGGTGACGCAGGCTGACCAGTTCCAGTTTTTCGTTCTTCAGATTGGACAGTTCTAGCTGTGCCAACAGCACATCCTGTTGCGAACCTTTGCCGAATTGATATTTGGTCTGGGCGATGGCTATGAGCTGCCGATAAAAACGTTCGGCCTCATCCAGCAAATTTACTGCGCGGTCATAATAAAACAGCCGCCACCAGCCCTGTTTTACCTCGCTTGCCAGCCGCAGCCGTGCTTCATCAACCGAATCGGCGACGGCAAGGGCTTCCTGATCGGCAATCTTTTCCCGCAAAGCCAGCTTGCCAGGAAAAGGGAGGGTCTGGCTAATGCCCACGCCCAGCATGGTCATGTCTTCTTTACGCAAATCGAAACTATTAGTCGGCACGTTCAACATTTCAAAACTGACTGTCGGGTCAGGCAAGGCGCCGGCTTGTGCCGGGACGGCGGCCATCGCCTCGGCGCGTGCCTTTATTTCCGCCAGGCCAGGATTCCCCGCCAGGGCGCGTGCTATCGCCAAGTCGAGTGTCAGGATGGGGTCGGCGGGTTGGGTTTCGGCTAGTGCTGAAGTCCAAGCCACACACATGGTGCCAGTTGAACTATGAAAAACGAAGCCGGGCGACAAGAGTGCCAGCCCAATCGTTACCGCCGCCCACGCTGGCGTTGCGCGGCGCAGCCGCCGCGTAGAAATAATAAAATACATGGTATGCCTCTAAAATCGGAACAAACAGGCTCCGCAAGTCGCAGAACCACAGCACGCCAAACCAGTTAGTGGTGCGGCGCATTTCGATTTTGGGGTATTGGCTAGTTCAACAGGGTGCAGAACCAGTAGATAAGCCGGATTCGTCGATAGGACGGTGGGTGGTCAGGTTGATGGGGAACTTTCGTGGGAGGATAGTTGAGGTATAAGAACAAAAACGTTCCTATCAAGCTCAGAATAAAAACCGGCAAATCCGGTTGGGCAATACGGGTCAGATAGCTAGGTGAATTGTCCTGTGAATCAAGGCAAGGCTTTAAGGCACAATCGTACATGTCCTTCGTGGAGTTTTCAGAGGCAACGGACTCGGGACATCCTGGCATGTGCCCGGACATTGCCGTCACTACCGAAGGCATGGGCATGGTACAGGTTGCCGAAATGGTCAAAGAAATCCAGCTCACCAGCAACACAAACACCAGTATGTGCAGGTAAGGGCGGTTTCTTTTGGCGTACAACGCTGTCATCACAATTTTTTTAAGCCTCAGATTAAAGGTTGGTTAAACATAACATACGGGAAACGGGACGGCAATGAATTGTATGATCCCATGTTGACGCCAAGCAACAACATTGGCAAGCATGAATCCAACATTAAAAGACATAGTGCAGCAATTCAGTCGTTTATCATAAAAACGATTGCCATTATCAATACCTTCGCCAAAAATCATGCTGTTTTCGCATGAATCCTACCGATTTCTGCGGCTTGGAAAATTCTATCATCAATATAAAACTCCTCTGCATTTTTGCCGGGTGAATTGATAATCCGACGCGTGTATTTTCGCGCCCTGAAAACGGTTTTTAAATCCAGCATGCTCCCCCTGTTTACGCCCTCGATTTTGGCTGACAATAGCTGCGAAAAGGTCACCATAAAGAGGGGAAAGTTAGCGGCATTGTTGACTTGCGTTTCTTTGACATTCATAAAATCTTCCACCCCCCAATATTGTTTGGCATTTATGCCCCGGAGGGTATCGCGAAAGTTAAACTCTATTTGAAAACGCAACGAGTAATAATCAATCAACGTTTCACTGGACAGGTTTAGGTCATCACTAAACAACAACACCTTCGCGGTTCTGCCTGTTTTCAGGTTGGTTTTTACAATGACGGCGACATTCAGCAATTCTGGGAAGTTCTTGTGCCAAACCTGCACCTGGTAAACACAGGTTCGGATGTTTTTTTCCACCGCCCCTGTTTTTAGATGGTCGGCCATCAGCGTTTCCAGTGTCAGTTTTTCGCCATATTTACGCGGCTTCCCCTGCTCGGATACTCGCCCGCGTAGGGAACACAAGCGTTGAATCATGGCGCAGCTTACAAATCAGGTGCAGCCCTGTTTGTTTAACCGCTTGTAAGCCGGCATTGTTTCCCAAGACGCCATCGTACACGAAATAAACGATGCCCAAATCCGGCCCTATCCGTGTTAGAGCCGAACGGATACAAGCTTGCAACTGGGTTTGGAAAGGTGACAGCGCCACATCCTTTCTGTTTTTGTTAAGGCTGCCTTTGGGCCTGCCCACGGCTTGGTTCTTCGCCTTGACGGCTTTGGGCGTGCTGTCTTGAGCGTCCCTCCGCACCAACTGTTCTGTGATTAAAGGGTAAGCCGCATGCGCTTCAACATGGAGCAATGACAGGTCTAAAAAGCACAGGCCAGGGAGCGCCTTGTTGTAAATGGATGAAAAAAATCCCCAGACCATGCGTTTCTTTCCCTGATTTTGTCACCATGACCTCGTCACCAATCAGCAACCATGTCCCTTTAACTCCCTGTGCGTGTTGTTTTATCAGTTGCCAACGCAACTTTGACCAATCTATTTTTTCTTTGAAAAAACGGGTAGTCCTGCAATCGGAATGATAATAGATTTGTCAATAAAATATTGCGATGGCTGTACGCCTTGAAGTACGGGCATTCGACCCAATAAATCGGTAGGCTTGACTTTTACAAATCATTCCGATTGCAGGACTACCATTTTGTTTTTTCTTCCTTCAATTGCTGCTGTAAACGTCGCATGGTCACAGTCTTGCCGCTACCAACAACTCCGCACACAAGCAATGAGCCGACCTTCCTGGATTGCCCCCTTGATGTCCTTGAGCAGCTGCTTGTGTAGCTCTGTTTCGAAATATCCGGTCTGACTGAATGGCTGTGTCAGTCCGTAATGCTGCATCACGTCAACCCGCATGTTCTTCTCCTCTTTTTGGGTCACGGAAGTAGCTACGCACCCGTGACAGCACAACGCTACGTGTCAGGGTGTCGGCTAGAATCTGGTCGATGAAAGCGCGTTCAGATACCGAAAGTTTTGCTAACGGTTTGGCTAGGTCGTCAGCAATGGCCAACTTGGCGGCAATCGTATTGGGAAACTGATATTCCTGTATCTGGGCATCAAAGGGCTGTTTTTGCACCTCCACAGCTACCGCCGACGGCGCCAGGCGCACATCATCGCCGGACAGCGCCGAAATAGGCAGGCCCAGTTGATCGGCTAATGCCCGAATTCGATCTGCACGTTCTCCGGCTTTACCGCGTTTGAATGCGCGGTACCGATGCAGCGGGATAGGGCCGGACACGGGATAGTAAGGCCCAAACTTTTCGCCGTCGAACTCAACAACCATTTGATCGTCGAATAAGCCCCACAGTAAAACAACGGATTCCCCTGCCATGTCGGGTTCCACCTCGTAAACCGTGCCGGCAACCGTAATCCGCGCATCAACGCCCACTTTGCGCGATTCCGGTTCACGCGCAAAGCGGCAGAACTGCTCCCAGGTACACATGTCGCGTAAACCATCTGCTGGTAAGTGGGTCAGCCAATCCGTCAAACGGGAATGTTTATCGGAACGGTGATCCTGATCGTTGTAACTCAGCAGGTAGCGCATCAGCCACTCATTGGCCTGCTGCTCGGTTTCCGGCTTGTGGAAATGGTAGAGCGTTTCATGCGCCTCTTTCACTGTTCGAAAGGGACGTTCGACCTTACCTTTTGAGCGGGCCGTTGTGCGGGTTCCATCTTTGCCAGCCGGCAGGTGGGTTTGCCATTCAATGCCGAGGGCCTGCATCACATTTTGGAACACCATGCTTTTGGCTACCGGCCCATTATCCAGATAAATCATCTTGGGCCGCCCCTGAAACGGGAAGCTGGTATCAGCTTTGGCTGCCATTGCATTGAAGAGAAAGCGTAGCGCGGACTCTGCATCTTCGCCATACACGCACCGGTATTCCTGATAGCACACACCACTACGATCATCCACCACACTAAACAACATCAAGGTCGGTTGTCCCTTTGATGGATCGATCCATTCAGGTTTGTCGATGTGTTTAAGGTCGGATGGTGACATATCTTGTGCCAGCAGTCGTTGCTTTGCTCAGCCTGGAATCGAACGGCTGGCGGTTCGCGTAACAGCCGAGGTTGATCCAGTCGCAATAAAGACAGGTAGCGGTTGACAGTCGGACGGCGCAATAACCCCTTGGGTACTTTGACTAAACCCTGTGCGGTTTCCACGCCGTAGTCTTCCATCAGTTGAATGGCCCGCCTGGTGGACAGGTGGCGACCTTGCTTGTTGGTGGTGCGCAGCTTCAGCGCCGCAATCAGTTCACAGTAGCGCTCCAATTCAGCTTGTGGCAATAGCCGCGGCTTGCCGTGGTCGGCACGATGGGCGGCATGCGGTTTTCGGAAGGCTTGAAGCGCCCGATAGACGGTTGTTATAGAGACACCGTAAGTCCGGCTACCGCCGCAACCTGAGTAGCTCGTTCCGGACTTTTCGGGGGCAAGCGATCAAGCCGCTGCCGCAATTGCAGTAATGAATCAACGGGAATGAGCTTATGCTTGTTGTTCACAGTTGGCCAGTGCGCGATACACTGTAGCTCGACCGACACCCAGCCGCCGCGCAATTGCCGTTGCGCCCAGCTTATCTTCGAGACGGAGACGCAGAATTTCTGCGGTATCGACCGATGGCTTGCGTCCACGATAGACGCCACGCGACTTTGCGGCCGCGATACCTTCAGTCTGACGTTCACGCCGAAGATTGGTTTCAAATTCGGCAAACACGCCCAGCATGTCCAGGAAAGCTTTACCTGCGGCACTGCGTGTGTCGATAGGTTGCTCTATCGCCTTGAGAGTGACGCCCTGTTCCTTCAGGGTGAATACGATGTCTTGAAGATCTTTTATGCTACGCGCGAGACGGTCGATTCGAGTAACGACCAGCGTATCCCCGCACCGTAGAAAATCCAGCAGCACCTGAAGTTCAGTCCGACCCGTCCGGCTGGTGCCGGTCACTTTCTCCGCCCTGATGACTTCACAGCCGGCAGCGCGTAGTGCTTGTTCTTGCAGGGTAAAGTCTTGAGCGTTAGTGGAAACGCGAGCATATCCGTAGAGTGCCATAAATCAATAGTGTCCCATTAGACTTTAGAGCTTCAGACAATACCATGCCAAAATTGGCAAAACACCCCTATTGAGACAAATAAAGTGTCTCAATAAAACGACTCATTGGGTATGCCTATACGAGAGAATGGTTTTACATAGAAATGCGCATGAATTCATTTTTGTTCAGTATTACATAACGGCTATTTGCATTTATCAAAGAGTGGACAAAGACCGTCTAGCGACGATTACGCAACCCAGCACAAAAATTGCAACGATAATCTGTGAGATTTGGAGAACTTCATGCAGTATTTGGGATGCCGCAATCATCGTAATAAATGGTTGCAGGAGTTGAAGTTGACCAATGCGGGCAATGCCACCCATTGCCAGGCCCTTGTACCACGCAAAAAATGCCAAATACATACTGACTACGCTGACGTAGCCGAATCCCAGCAAACTCATCCCGCTGACTGCGTCTAGGTTTGTCGGCGCGGTAAGAATAACCGGATATAGTAGTGCTGGCACAGAGACCAGTAACGCCCAACTAATGGTTTGCCAGGCCCCCAGTTCTTTGGATAAGCGTGCGCCTTCTGCATAACCGAATCCGACGGATACAATCGCACCCAATAACAGCATATCTGCGATTTGCAGAGAACCGGCACCTGTGACGAGCGCAAAGGTAGTTATCACAGCTGAGCCGATTATGGTTGCCGCCCAATACAGAGGAGATGGTCGCTCACGGGCAAGCCAGACGCCGAACAAGGCCGTCGTCAACGGAGTAAGCCCCACAATCACGGCACCATGCGATGCCGGAACTGTTTCCATCGCCATGGCTGATAACAGCGGAAATCCAATAACAACCCCCATAGCAGTGGCGGCCAACCTGAACCACTGTCGTCGATTCGGAAATGAAGATCTAGCGATGATAAGTCCGACAGCCGCAAATCCAGCAGCGACAATGCCACGGCCCAATCCAACAAAAGTCGGATCGAGATCGACAACTGCCAGACGGGTAGCAGGTAAAGTCAAGCTAAAACCCAATATGCCCAGAAAACCAAAAGCCAGACTTTTAGTGTTATTCAAAACGATGCTCATGATATTCCTTGGTCGAGAGTAAGACACCAATAACTTGTTAAAATGACAATATTGACAACGAGGAATCATCGCCATTGACATGAGCATCTTATCTAACTAGGCTTGTATAGATACAGAATCAAAAATAATTTATTTGACCAGTACAATTTTAGTCAACACTTACTTGTACCTGTTCCTATAACCGCTATTTGTACAGGTAAACCCATGATGCTACTCTATGAAACCATCGCCGAATTGTTGTTAAGGGCTATTGAACAGGGAATTTATCGCCAAGGCGAACGTTTGCCGTCAGTACGAAAAATCAGCGAACAGCAAAGGGTCAGTATTGCGACGGTGATCTCGGCTTTGCACAAACTGGAAGATCAGGGCATTATCGAGGCTCGACAACGATCCGGCTATTACGTTCGCTGCCGACTGCGTTCAACATTACTAGAACCCACTGTATCGCAACCAGTTTGCCAGCCGATGCCGGTGACAGGTCAAGCATTGGTATTGAGTCTCGCCAAAGCCAGTAACAATACAATGCTGGTACAGCTTGGGGCCGCAGTACCTGCACCGTCATATCTACCGATAGCATTGTTGGAACGAAGTTTGTCGTCTTGTTCACGACGCTATCGGAACCGGGGGGCCGGTTACGAATTCCCGCCCGGCAGTCTTGAATTGAGGCGGCAGATCGCCCGGCGCATGACCGAAAATGGTTGCCCGACTAATCCAACGGATCTCGTGATAACCAACGGTTGCCAGGAAGCTATCACGCTGGCATTACGCGCCGTCGCTCAGCCTGGAGATATTATCGCAATAGAGTCACCGACGTTTTACGGTCTATTGCAAGTTATCGAATCCTTGGATTTGAAAGCTATAGAGATTCCCACTCACCCGCGTCATGGCATTTCGTTGGAGGCCTTGCAGCTGGCTTGCGAACAATGGCCGGTACGTGCTTGCATCGTGGTACCCAATTTCAGTAATCCGCTCGGATTTTGCATGAGCGACCAACACAAGCGTGAATTGGTCGGCTTGGCGGATCGCTTCGATATTGCACTGATCGAAGACGATGTCTACGGCGATTTAGGCTTTGGACTGCAACGGCCTTCAATTGCCAAGACCTGGGATATTAATGGGCGAGTGCTGCATTGTTCATCTTTTTCTAAATCGCTGTCGGGCGGACTGCGCATCGGTTGGATAGCCCCCGGACGCTATTTCGAGAAAGTTGAATATTTAAAATACGTCACCAATCTGGCCACGCCAACTATCGCGCAATTGGCTATAGCGGAGCTTCTGGAAAAAGGTGGTTTCGAGCGTTATCTACGGCAAGTTAGCAATCAATATGTACGCGGGGTAGAACGAATGATGAACGCCATTAGCATCCACTTTCCAGGCGAAACTCGCTGTACTCAACCGGCTGGCGGTTTTGTTCTTTGGGTGGAACTACCTGAAAGAATAGATGCCATCAAACTTACGCAAAAAGCTGTAGATGTCGGTATCAGTATTGCCCCTGGGCCTATTTTTTCGGCGACCCAGAAGTATCGAAACTTTATTCGCTTGAATTGCGCCTGCGAATGGGATGAAAACGTAGAGCGCGCCTTGGTTAGGTTGGGGCGGCTAATGGATTAAAGACAGGCGTTACTCATGGGCAGTGCATAAAACCAAAGGCAAGATGGATCAATCAGAGTCGGAAGGCGGTAATCCACTATATTGACTGGATTTGTCTGAGAACTGAATTCATTTGCATTTAAAGTGAGCCCAAAACTACGTCAAATGCGAGCCCAACCGTTTTTAAACGCGAGCTGTTACAGCTATGGAGCACGGTACGCAGACTGATACAGGTTGATGCAGTTATTGTCGATCTGTGGGTTATCTGCCGTTCCCTGAGTCGGGTGGTGCCTTGCTATTCCACTTAATCAGAACTCTATGAAAGAACCTCTCTAATCATTACTACCAACCTGAACTTCGGTGAATGGGTGCAAGTTTTTGGCGATGCCAAGATGACAACGGCCTTGTTAGATCGGATCACTCACCATTGTGATATTTTGGAAACAGGTGATGATTCCTATCGATTTAAGCAGCGTAGAAAGGAGCTAAAAACAGAATAACCTTACAAACTTACTGGACATTATTCGACGCTGATTGACATGAATTTTCTGATGATTCACAGTGACCAATTATGCAGGATGTCGGCAATAGTTTTTTTAAGTTCAATCGCTGCTAACGACCTTAAGTTATCAAGTACCCGGTGCAATATGATCGAATCGCTATCAAGCGGTGATACCATATAGGCTGGTAATTTGAATTGCGGGCTGTTAGGTACCTGAAATAGTTTATGCTCTTTTATCAGCGGTGCAGCGATGCGAATTGGCAAAAAGCAGGATCCGCCATTGCTGATCACTAATTGCACAGCCAGCCAGCCGATATTGACCACCTGGGGCGGACGTTCCAGGTTGGGATAGCTATTGCTGTGCTGGGCGTAGAATCCCGGTCCCCAATCAACATAAATGTAATCGTCGTTAGGCCAAGGTTTTTCAGGGTCGGTGGTCAACAATACCAAGGTTTCATCAAATAAATGTTCAACGTGTAATCCGGGACTGTGTTGCGGCGTGTACATCATACCTATATCCATCGAACCTTCGATGAGACTGCGCATTAAATCTTCTTCAAAACCAATTTCGCTGCGTATGGAAACATCCGGTATTTGGGTTCGTATGCTGGCTATCCATTCCGGTAACAAGGCTTCCCATAAGGCAATACGCGCACCGATGGTGATACTGGCACAATAGCGACTGGGTAAGCCGATGTCGTGCCGGGCCTGTTCCAGGGTGACTAACAATGATTTGGCGTGACGCAAAAAGCGTCGCCCCGGTAGCGTTAAGGCGGCCCCGGAACGATTGCGCACAAATAAGGCGACGCCCATATACGCTTCCAGTCGCTGTATGCGTGTGCTTACTGTCGACTGGGTAACATACAACCTGCTGGCGGCCTCCAAAAAGCTACCGTTGGCGGCGACACTTAAAAACGTTTTGATTTGATCAATATCCATTGGGTTAGTATCGGGTTTACCGATATTAATGTCCAATAAAATTCGTTTGTCTTGCATTAACTGGGTTATTACAATTGTTTGCACTAAAAATCGCTGATCTACGCCGAAGCGATGCTTAACGTTTTGAGGAGTTCAAGCCAATGCAAACATCATCAGAAACAGCCACACATGCACCGAGACGTTACCAATCTCACTGGGCTTCCCGCTTTAATATAAGCATTTTTGTTGCGCTGACCTTGCTGGTTAGTGGTTGTTGGGCGCCCGCAATTAAACCCTCCGTTGCCGAAATCAGCAAACTCAGCCGCATTCTGGTGGTGCCGGTTGAATCGCCGCCGCTGGAAATTGCGCCCGATCCGATTGAGGATCGCATCCCGGTCTATCGTCATTACCGAAACATGGCTATCGATTTTCCGTTAGCGTCAAAACTCTACCGGACTTCAGGGGGTGTCACCATAGCCGGTTTTGTCAGTGATAGCGACGATGGACAAGAGTTTGCCATCCTGGGTGAACCAGCACAGCCGGTCTTGGCGATTGCCACGGGGCTGGAACAGGCCTGGACACCAACGCTGGTTTTGGCGAGGCAGGCGCTGGCGCAATTGACCGAAAACCACATTAAAGCCGTTTTGAGCCGTGATTATTACCGTTTACCCATGACCGACGCCGATCGCAACGCCCAGTTAAGTCATTGGCATGATGCTATTGTCAAATGGTATGGACAGGATATGACGGCTGCCGATTATCAAACCTATCCCGGAATCGACGCGGTATTAGAGCTGGGGTTTGGAAACTATAGGATTTTTGAAGGGCAAACTTCAGTACAAGTGCTGATGAAGCTGATTAATCCCCGCACCCGGCAAGTCATTGCAAGGACACGCGCCGGGACTGTTGCGGTCGAGGATGGCGGGCAAGTTCCACTTAACCGGGACAGCGGGCCATTTAAAAAATTGGTGGCAAACATGAGTTCGCAGCTTTTAAAGCAGGGCTTGAATGATATCGGCTGGCGGCTGCAATGACTTGCCGGCAGGCCATGGCAAACAGTGGCGTGACTGAACAGGAAACCGGAATCTTATGACCATCGCCTACGCCAAACGCCTGCGCGGCTGGCGTTTCATTCTGTTTAATATCGTGCTCGGTCTGGGACATATCATCGTGCTGTTCGGCATAGGCTCCTATATTGCACTACTGCCTCATGTTGCCGGCGATCTGGGCGGGGTAAAGCCGAGTTTTGGCACCTGGGGCCAGACCTATTTCATCATTGCCCTGGCGCTGGCCTTTCCTATCGCACGCTGGTTGTCGGGCCGATTCGGCGATTATCGCTTGTTTATCGCGGCGTTTGTCGTTTATGCCTTTGCCTCTTATCTATGCGCGATCAGCCAAACCTTATGGCTGTTTGTTGGCGCACGCATTCTGCTCGGATTCTCAGGTGGAATTACGCTTTTTATTGGCCAGCCTCTGTTGTTGAAAGAGTACCCCGATCATCTGAAACTGCTAAGTTTAGGGATCTGGGGACTGGTCACGCTGATGCCTTTTACCGTCAGCTTTCCGATAGGCGGCGTGATCGCCGACGAATTGGGCTGGCGCTACCTGTTTTATCTGAATATTCCCCTCGCCTTGGCTATCGCCGCAATTACCGGCGCATTGCTGGCCGGGCGGGGATTCGAGCACCGCCACACGCGTTTCGACGGCATCGGTTTTGTGCTCCTGGCTTTGGTTCTCGGCAGCCTACAGACTATGTTGAATCTGGGTAACGATTTTGACTGGCTGGATTCGCCCTTGCTGCAAAGGTTGCTGATAGTTCTTATCGTCGCGTTGCCCTGTTTTATTATCTGGGAGTTCGACGAACAACACCCTGCGTTCAACATCCGTGTTTTCGCCCACCGTAATTTTACCATAGGCGTAATTTGTCTCACGGCGGGATTTTTTTCAATTCAGGGACTGCTCTCCGTATTTATTGTCCAGCTTCAAGTGCTGCTGGGGTATTCTTCATTTTTGGCGGGCATGGACTACTTACCCATGATCCTGCTGGCGGTGCCGGTCGCTTTGCTGATGCACAAGCTACCTAAAGGGATAGACGCACGTCTGCTCGCCAGCCTTAATCTGCTTGGCTTCGCGTTTACCTTTTACTGGCTAGGCCTGTTCGATGATCCCGGCTCATTCGAGCAAATTTTTTGGCCCATGTTGCTGCTCGGCTTTTTTGTGGGTTCGTTTTTCACGCCGCTGACCCAATTGACCCTGCACGGACTGTCCGGCGATCAACAGATACGCGCGGCCGAAGAGGCGGGGTTTCTGCGGATTGTTGCCGGCGGCTTCGGCATCACCTGGCAAGGCGTCGTGCTGTTTCGGCGTGCCCCCTTTCATCAGCTTGATTTGGCGGATCATTTCGGAGGGCGGCGATTCGCTTCCCTTGATTTGCTGCAAGGATTTTCTTCGCGGTTGGAGGCTGCCGGTCTCGATAAAAGCCTGGTCAATGGCAAGCTCCTGACCCTGATCAAACAACATGCCGCCATCCTGGCGCTGAACGACGCCTTTTTGCTGGCCAGCTACCTGTTCATCGGCTTGGCCGGATTGGTATGGCTGGCTTATCCCACCTATCAGCCGCTGCATCCAACGCTGAAGGAAGAACTGGTGGATATGCAGGCGGAAGAGATCGTGGAGGAGCAATCATGATGCGCCAATTCACGCCAAAGCAATGGCTTCTTTTGGGGTTCTCTGCCGGATTTATACTCTTGATAGGCGGCTGCGCCTGGATACCGCCAGGCGATAAACCTGCCGAATTCATGAAAACTCCAGCCATGGAACACAGCCCGCCCCATACGGGCCACGAAGAATCGCAGGCCACGACGGAACATTGGCCGCACGAACGCTGGTGGCGCGAATTCGGCAGCCCGGAACTCAACGGCCTGATGGCGATCGCCCTAAAGGATAACATCGGCCTCAAAGTGGCTGCCGCGCGCTTGCGTCAGGCGCAGGCTCTGGTGCGCGTAGAGGGGGCGAGATTATTACCGTTTCTGGATGCAGAAATGGAATTTGAGAACACGCGTCTTTCAGAGCATGGTGTTTTTGCCGTGCTCAACCATAACGAAGCGGCGGGAGCGAATATCGTCTTCGGCCAGGTTAATCCCTTTAACTTCCGCTACGAATTTGATTTCTGGGGGAAAAACCGCGCCGCAATGGATGCCGCTCTGGGCGAGGCAGCCGCCGAGAAAGCGGAACTGGCCGAAGTTCTGCTTCAATTGACTACCGCAATTACGCGGTCCTATATAAAAGGAATAGCGTTGCGGCAGCAGTTAGCTCTGGCCCATGCCATGGTTGAATTACGGCGCGACTTGCTCACTATGGACGAAACCCGGCTGCGCTTGGGTCTGGATTCCGCCGATCAGGTGAAACAAGCGTCGATTGAACTAGAGCAGGTCAATAAGCGCGAAGCGGGGTTACGTGATCTATTGGATATTCAGCGGAATTTGCTGGCCCGGTTGATCGGTAAGGGACCCGATTCGACACAAAACCTGTTCGCCGGCGCGATGATCAGCCCGGAAAGAATACGCTTGCCTGCAAAGCTGCCACTGGAGTTGCTCAGCCAACGCCCGGATCTCGCCTCCGCCCTGCACCGGGCCGAGGCGGCGACGCAAGGTGTCAAGGTAGCCAAGGCCAGTTTTCTGCCCACCATCGACCTGACGGCATTTGCCGGCGTGAATGCCCTCAGATTAACGAAGGGGGCAAGCTCTCTGGCCAATATTCTATTTTCAGGTTCCAGCTTCTCCTACGGAATTGCCCCGGGTCTACGACTCCCCCTATTCGAAGGCGGACGTCTACGCGGTGAATTATCGGCGCAACGGGCGGAGTACGATGGTGCCGTGGAGCTTTACAATGACACTTTGTTACATGCCGTACAGGAAGTGGCCGATAGCCTGAGCCGTTGGCGGGAGACACGTTCCATACTCGAAGCGCACGGTCGTTTGCTGTCTGCGCAGCAGGAGAAACTGAGCCTCGCCCAACAACGGTTTCGCAGTGGCCTGGACGATCGCCGGGCCTTGCTGGCGCACGAACATGCCGTGCTGGACCAAGAATATGCCTTGAAGACTTTGAACGCTGATCAACTGGTTGCCATGGTGGATTTGATGGAAGCCTTGGGCGGTGGCTATGTGAACAATCTCAAGACTGTCCAACAGAAACCCGAACAAAAACTGTCCGGTTGGTTGCCATGGTAGATTCAATGGCAACCCTGGGAGGTGGGCACATAAACAATCTTCAGATGACCCAACAGAAATCCGGGCAAAAACTGAAAATCCGGTACTGCCAATATCACGACCTATGAAAACCCATCCCAAGACTATTCGCGTCCGCCGCAACCGCTATCTACTGTTAGTTATGCTGGTGCTGATTGCCGGCGCTTTAACTTATACCGGTTATTGGTGGCGTTACAGCCGTTTCCGGGTGGTCAGCCATAATGCGTTCGTTACGGGCAATCTTATTCCGGTGGAGGCTGATGCAACGGGTATCGTCACCCAGGTATTGGTCGAGGAAAGCCAATATGTGCACAAGGGCGATTTGCTGGTGCGTCTCGACGGGCATCGCGCGCAGACCGCTTTAGGCCAGAGCCGGGGCGGGCTGGGGCAAGTAGTGCGCGAGATCGGCGCGGTTTTTTCCACGCACCGGCAAATGTGCCAGAAACTGATTGCCCGTTCGGCCCGGCTTGCCCGGGTGCGCCACGATCTGATCCGCTTACGGCAGGCGGCTCCAAATGGCTCGGTATCGGATCAGCTTGTGCAAAATGCCGAAGATCAGATGATGGCCCTCGAAGCCGAGATGCGGGAAGCCGAGGCCGAACTCAAAGCCATAGAAGCGAAAGTGAGCGGCACGAGTAGAACGCTGCATCCCGACGTAGAAGCGGCTAAGCATCGGTTCATCGCCGCCTATCTTGAATATTCTCGGCAACAAATCCATGCGCCCGTTTCAGGCTATGTGTCTATGCGCAAGGTCCAGGTCGGAAACCGGGTTCAGCCCGGCGATCAGCTGATGACAATCGTGCCTTTGGAGCACCTGTGGGTAGAGGCTAACCTGCGGGAAACCGAGATAGCGCGGGTGCGGCCCGGCCAGGCGGCGGAGGTTACCGTCGATCTCTACGGCGAGAGCCACCTTTATCATGGCACGGTAGAAGGGTTAGTGCCCGGTACCGGCAGTGTCTTTGCTTTATTGCCACCGGATAACGCCGCCGGAAATTTTATTCATATCGTAGAACGCGTTCCCGTGCGTATTGCCTTGCGGAAAGACGAGATACTGAAAAACCCCCTGCGCCCGGGACTTTCCACGATAACCTCAATCTATGTTAAGGAATCGAAGCAGCCATTGGGCGCTTCGCTGGCAACAGTCTCCACCCAGGAATATGAAACTGACATCTTTATTGATGAACTCGCGGATGCGCAAGCTCAGGCTCAAAAAATCATTATGGATAATCTGGTTCAAAAAAACGCTCCATTAGAGTCGAGTTGTAAATCACCTGAATCGGTAAGCACTAAAAATTCCAGCGCTTATCGATGATATTGATTTTATGTTCGCTGACCGGTACTCGCATCTAAACTGGCCGCATCCGCCAGGGTGTATTTATCCAACACCGCCATAAATGCACGCTGCGCCTCATATAAAGTGGCCTTGAGGAAGCAGTTGCGGATGAGGCGGCATTGGTTACTACGAATATCGAAACACTCGACCAGATTCATGTTCAGCTCGGTCTGGCGCACCACTTCGCCTAAGCCTATGGTATAGGCAGGCCGGGCTAACTGGATGCCGCCGCCTTTGCCGCGGGTCGAGATGATGAAACCTTGGTTGGCCAGGCTATTGGCCACTTTGACCAAGTGGTTGCGGGAAATTTGATAATAGTCGGCGATCTCTGCAATGGTCGCCAACCCCGGTTCCGGCAAACGGGCAAGATAAATCAGCAGGCGTAGTGAAAGGTCTGTGAATTGCGTAAGCTGCATAGTTAATATTCCTTTAAAGTCAGCGGGTATTGGGCTTGGGGTTTAAAATTAAAAGATAGGGCTTGACGATTAAATAATCGCACAATAAGATACATTCTAAATACAGCTTATAGTTACTGCCAACCAGGATTGCTATATATGGTTGTCAGTTGAAGATGTATTTTAAACACCTTTTTAGTTATTTGGAGAAAAATATGTCACAACAAGCATCTTTATACGAGCAATTGGGCGGAGAAGCCGCTGTTAATGCCGCCGTCGATATTTTTTACCGCAAAGTGTTGAGTGATGACCGCATCAGCGCCTTCTTTGACGGCGTGGATATGGACACTCAGGCTGCAAAACAAAAAGCCTTCCTGACCATGGCTTTCGGTGGTCCGCACAATTACACCGGACTGGATATGCGCCAAGGCCATGCTCATCTGGTCGAGCGCGGCTTGAACGACTCGCATGTCGATGCCGTGATCGAAGACCTTGGCGCGACCTTGCGCGAATTGGGGGTAAAAGAGGAACTGATCGCCCAGGTGGCCGCCATCGCCGAAAGCACGCGCAACGACGTGCTGGGCCGATAACGACTCATCTTGTCAACAGGGTCGCCGCGATGGTCACTATTCGTTACGCAAAAAATAATTTTGAACTGGAGCAAAACCAATCGGTTCTGGATTGTTTGACCCGTCGCGGCGTACCCGTACCTTTTTCCTGCCGCAGTGGGGTCTGCCAGACCTGTTTGATGCGGGCGACAGGCGGTACGCCGCCTGAACTGTCGCAACAAGGTTTGAAAGATAGCCTTAAGCTCCAGAACTATTTCCTCGCTTGTGTTTGTCATCCCGCCGAAGATCTTGAAGTGGCGTTACCGGATGACGATGATGTTCAGGCGGTTATCCATGCTACCGTCAAAAGCCTGCAATTGCTTAATGCAGACATCATGCAGGTCGTGCTCGAATGCCATGCGCCCATCAGTTACCGGGCCGGGCAATTCATCAACCTGTTTCAAAACCAAACCCTTGGCCGCAGTTACTCGCTCGCCAGCGTGCCGCATGAAGACGATCACCTGCATCTGCATGTGCGCCGTCTGCTGCCGCAGGGCCGGGTCAGCGGCTGGATACATGAGCAATTACGTCCTGGCGAAACCGTCGAGATTCGCGGTCCCGGCGGCGATTGTTTTTACACGCCGGGCAATGCCGAACAAGGCCTGGTTTTAATCGGCACGGGTTCCGGGCTGGCACCGCTCTACGGCATCATCCGCGATGCGCTCAGCCAGGGGCATACCGGCCCTATCCACTTGTTTCACGGTAGCCGCGACCTGAACGGACTTTATTTGACCGGAGAGTTGCGCGATCTGGTCAGACACTATGCGAATTTTAATTATGTGCCCTGCCTTTCCGGCGAGGATGCCCCTCATGGCTTTGCAGCAGGACGAGTCCATGACGTGGCTTTTCAGCAGATACCCAATCTCAAGAACTGGCGCCTGTTTCTTTGCGGACATCCAGAAATGGTCCGGGTAGCCAAGAGGCAAGCCTTTCTGGCGGGTGCATCGATGAAGAATATCTATGCCGATGCGTTCAATGTCAGCCAGTCGTCCTGATTAGCGCTTATGGTAGGCATTTGGTCATTTTATCCGATGCTTCAATAGAAATGGGTGAACTCATGATGATTAAACAGCAAGTTAAGAATAGATGCCACATGTAAAAGCGTGTGCGGGTATCGGCACGGATGCCATGTAACGTGGGATTTCAACTGATGATTTAAGTGAGGCAATAATGAACACAATATTTCTTAACCAATTTAAAACCATACTCGCCGCCGCTATGATCTGTGGCATTGCATTATTCACAAATCAGCCGGTTTTCGCACAACCACCGGCTTCGGCCCAAGGCGACAATGTTGTCGATAAAGCCGTTTTCAACGGCTGGAATATTTACAGAACGGAGGCTTGTGGAAGCTGCCATGAATCAACTGGGGAAGGCAACGTCAGCAATCCCAATTTACTTCACAGCATGAAAACCATGACCAGAGAGCAGTTCCATCGGGTCCTCATTGATGGTCGCGGCATCATGTATTCATTTAGAGGTAACAAAGTGGTGGTCGATGGCGCTGATGATCTATATAGTTATCTGAAAGGCCGTTCCGACGGCGTTGTTCCAGCGGGTGATCTCACAGAAAAGAAGTAATGTGTAAAGCTGGAATAAATAACTGAGATCGGAATTAGCTTGATCCCAGTCCATTGTGCTCAACCGGAGTGCGATCATGAGGCCATATTGCACATTTTTTTAACAAAAGTAAGGGAAATTCGTCATGTCCAAATACACCGTCAAACTGAAATTCAACCGCGAAATTGCAGAAGGAACCTTGGCGTTTCATTTTGAAAAGCCTACGGGTTTATCCTTCAATGCAGGTCAATTCGTCAATCTCACGTTGATAAATCCCGCTGAAACAGACGCCGAAGGCAATACCCGAGCGTTTTCGTTCGCCAGCGCGCCTTACGAAGACGATCTTATTTTTGCGACCCGTATGCGTGACACGGCGTTCAAGCGGGTATTAAAAACAATGCAGCCCAGCACCGAGGTGATGCTGGATGGGCCTTATGGCTCGTTCACTTTGCATAACAATGTCGATGTTCCGGCGGTTTTTCTAACCGGGGGTATAGGCGTTACGCCGGTAAGAAGCATTGTGTTGCAAGCCATTCATGATCAGGTTCCGCACCGAATCCTGGTTTTTTATGCTAATCGAAGACCGGAAGACGCGGCATTTTTAGACGAATTATCGACAGCACGCACCACTAACCCAAACTATACCTTTATTGGCGCCATGGCCGAGATGGAAAAGTCCAGTCGCGAATGGCATGGCGAAACCGGGTTTATCAATAAAGCCATGCTGCTGAAGTTCATCGACGATCTGACGCTACCCATTTTTTACCTAGACGGTCCAGCGCCGATGGTAAAGGCGATGCGTGATATGTTGAGCGAAGCGGGCGTCGATGAAGATAACATCCGCACGGAAGAGTTTTCAGGTTACTGATGAGGTGTATATGAATGAGGTGTATATGAAGAAGAACATTATGAATGTTGCCGCACACCCCATGATGTGGCTACACTAAACCGGACACACAATTTAAAATATCCCGAAAAGAGTGTGATCCTAATATGAGCCAAGAAAAAGCCAAAACCTATACCCCCGAATTTAGAGAGTCAGCCGTCAAGCTGGCCAATGAAAGCGACAAACCCATTGCCTGTCAAGTCCCGCCTGGTCATAAACCTTTTTAACAAACAACTCAGGCTTATCTTCTTGCCATTTTTGGACGGCTTGCATGGGTGTTTGATGGTTGATGGCGCGTTGTGGAATATGATGATTATAGATAACCAGGTAGCTGAGCAAGGTCTTCTCCAATTCCTCGGCGGAGCTAAACCGGGTTTGCTTGAGCAATTCGCTGATCCGTCCATTAAAACGCTCCACCACTTGTGCCCCAGAGGGTATGCCGTT
>NZ_JAQTZU010000024.1 GCF_028687615.1 Methylovulum sp. | reverse complement strand
TCAGCAGCCCCGGCATCCGCCCCGGCGACGAGATCATGGTGCTCCCCGCCGTCGACCCCAAGTACCGCCAGCTCTTCAAGGAAATCGCGACGATGATGTACCAGATGGGATTGGGCGCACGGGTGTTCTTGAAATAGGACGATAAAAATGCAGTTTGCGGGAGCCTTGGACTTGATGGCACCCCGATTTCAATATGAACGGATCAAACAATCGCTAAACCCTGTTAAATCATAAAGCTCTGTTAAATCATAAAGCATGATAAAGCTTCCCACAGGCTATCGATTCTGCCAGTTAAAATTTCAGATTAAACTCAGGTAACTACATGACAATTCGGGAAACAACAAGGGCATGGCGGGGTGAAGCCATAATGGCGTCGCTATGGGCTATTAAAATTATTTGTAAGGTATTGAAGTTACGTTTTTTCTATTACGCCCTGTTGATACGACTCCTTAAAGGTGCGGACATTTACGATAATTCTTATTACCTAAGAAACAATAGTGATGTCGCCGAGAAAGAAATAAATGGTTTACAGCATTATGCCAAGCATGGTGACAAGGAAGGCCGCTTACCTATGGCCCTTTTTGAACCGGCGTATTACCGGTCAAAAGCATCGGGGCTTACCAAGCGCTTATATGTCAACTCCGTCCTTCATTATAAATATGTGGGGCGTTACCGGAGGACTTCCCCCAGTGCTTGGTTTGACGTGGATTATTATCTGACTAACAATAAAGACGTGTTGCGTTCAGGTAATGATCCGTTGCTCCATTACCTAAAATGGGGAGGGATTGAGGGCCGCTCACCTTGTCATCAGTTTGATGGTGCCCATTATCTGCGTATATCGCCCGATATACTCGGCACACGAATGAACCCTCTGCTGCATTATTTGTTTTTTGGCCGTTTGGAAGGGCGCACCACGTTGCCTGATCAAGAACATGTGGATTTTCAAGGGACTGAAATGACTGAAATGCCTAGTTTGGCTTTACCGGATGATGATGCCTGGGCGGCTTTCGAACCACGGGCCAAAGTTGAAAACGCCGTTATTGACGTGGTCGTGCCGGTATACAAAGGGCGGATAGAAACGCTACGCTGTTTGCACAGCGCATTGAAAGTGTCTTATCAATTACCTTTCGAGCTTGTTGTCATTAATGATGCCAGTCCTGATGAGGAACTGAGCCAGGAATTACAAAAATTAGCCGGCATGGGTTTGTTTACGCTATTGGCCAATGAAAAGAACTTGGGTTTTGTGCAAACCGTAAACCGCGGTATGAAATTGCATAAAGATCGGCATGTTGTCCTGCTGAATTCCGATACCGAAGTTTATGACGGTTGGCTGGACCGCTTGCATAAAGCGGCGCACCGCAATCCCAAAACGGGTACGGTGACCCCGCTATCCAATAACGCGACAATTTGTAGTTATCCAAATTTCCTGCATGACAACCCTTATCCTTTAGAAGTGGCTTACGCTGAAATGGATGCGCTCACGGCGAAGGCCAATGCCGATAGGGAAATAGAAGTGCCCACTGGCGTCGGTTTTTGCATGTATATCAGACGGGACTGTTTAAAAGCCGTAGGACTGTTTGATGAAAAGGCCTTCGGCAAAGGTTATGGCGAAGAAAACGATTTTTGCCAGCGGGCGATCCGTAAAGGTTGGCGCAATATTATTGCCAGCGACATTTTCGTCCGCCATTTGGGTTCAACTTCTTTCCAGGGTGAAAAGGCCATGCGCGTACAAGCCGCGCTTAAGACCTTGGATAAAAAATACCCGCGCTACCGGAAAGATATTGATGTTTTCATACAGGATGATCCTTTGAAAGCAGACCGCTCACGTCTTGATGAAGTCAGGTTAAAGCGCATGAGCCGGGAAAAAAATGTCCTGTTGGTTTGCCATAATCGCGGTGGCGGTTCTGAGCGGCGGCTACAAGAAGACATTGCAAACTTGTCACAACAAGGTTATGGGGTGTTCACCTTACGCCCCGTGCCCAAACGCCCGGCCCTTGTCAATATTGGCCATGCGTCCGTCCATGCCTTGCCTAATATCAACCCTTTTGAATTGGCGGAAATATCCGCACTCGCCGCCGTTCTAAAAGATTTGGGGATTACCGAGGTGCATACCCATAGCCTGGTCGATTTTATGACCGATGCGTCTTTGCATTTGCAAAAAATCATCAAGGAAATAGGTGCATACTGGAAAATCAATTTGCATGACTATAAAGTGATTTGTCCGCGCATCAATTTGGTTGATGAGGACGGGCGTTATTGTGGAGAGCCTGATGAAGCCGGATGCAACCGCTGCCTGCTTGAACGCGGTTCGGATTTTGGTACCAAGAATATCCGTGAATGGCGGTCTTTGCATGAAAACGCGATGGCTTTGGCAGACCGTATTGTTGTCCCTGACCAAGATGTGGCGGATCGGCTGGCAAATTATTTCCCGGACATCACTTTTGAAGTGTTGCCGCATGAAGCCATTGATTTAAAAACTGTCCAAGTAAAAATGCCGGTGCTTGCGGCAGAAGAAAAATTACGTGTGGTCATTATCGGCGCCATCGGAAAAATTAAAGGCTTTAATGTCATCATGGCCTGCGCCAAACGGGCGCAACAATATAATCTGCCCATAGAATTTATTGTGATGGGTTATACGATGAATGATCCGTTAATAAAAGATGCGGGCGTTTTGGTTGCTGGCAAATATCATGAATTTGAAGCGTTTACCAAGCTCGAAAGCTTAAATCCACATATTGTGTGGCTGCCGTCAATATGGCCGGAAACTTATAGCTACACATTATCACTGGCTTTACAAGCCGGTTTGCCGGTATTTTCCTTTGATATTGGCGCCATTGCCAGACGTGCCAGGGAATCAGGTATGGAAGATAGGCTAATGCCTTTATCATGGATAGATACGCCTGAAAAAATTATCCAGCAGTTTGAAACATTCAGGGATGATTGCCTGCAAGCCGGGTCTTGACAAAAAATTGCAGCCCCTGCGATTCGAAAACTAAAAATAGGCTGAGGTAACGCGCTTTGTTTTAGCCCGGTAAGCCGTCATTCGCTGGCAGAGCCATCTAAATTGCATCTACGAAAAAATAATACGGAACAAGATATGAAAAAAATAATTTCAGTCACCCGCGAGATTTCTGAAAAGAGCGTTGAAGAAGCTGCGGCGGATAACGCTATTGAATCTTCGTCTGCGGAGAAAACTCCAGCGATTTCCGATTTGGAAGCCCGTGTTGGGCCGTCTGATACTGAAACCGGATCGGCTTACCAAGGGGCTGATGAAGATGATGGCGTCAGTATTTTAGGCTACATAGAGCATATCGATAATTTGCAAATACACGGCTGGGTGATTGATTACGATAACAACCCGTTAAACCTGTCGTTACGGATTGGTAACGATTCTTACCAAATATCTTACACCTGGTTGGAGCGCACAGATATTGCCGGGCAGCTTGGTGAAGAATTCTTACGCTCAGGTTTTAGGATTGAAATACCGCAAGGCTTGACAGAGGTTTTTGAATTGGCGCACCAAGATGGCAAGCATATTGATGTTATAGCTAACGGAATTATCCTGCATAACAAAGTTGTGCGGAAAGCGGCGGCAAACGAAGCAACAGTCCCACAAAGCGTTTTCCAAGTTGCCGATGAAAAAGATATTTCCAAGGATGTACAAACACGCAATGATGAAAGTTTCGGCATCGGCCAAGATGGCAAGGGCCTGGAAAGCATCCAGGACACGGTTGTCTTAAAAGACGCAGAAGGCGAAGACGGACACCAAATCCAAAAAAATACGCAAGATGTTGAAATTAAAGACGATATAAATTCCGACGCGCCAATTACAGATGACACCAACAGGTCAATAAATCCATCCGGCGATGGGCTACCGTCGGTTTTTGAAAATAGTAATGCAGATATTGGCGGTCAAGCGGCTTCCGATACGCAAATAGTTGAAACGGATGTGGCGGCTTTGGATTCGGGCGAAGCCGCTGTAGTTGAAACAGCCATTGCTTCAAGCCTACAAGAAAATGCAACACCTGTAGCAACATCGCTTAATGATCCAAGCCTGGATAAAAACGGTAATCCAACGGACACGGGCCATAAATCCGATGGAACGGCGATTGACGGGGCTGCCGCCATTATCGGCCATGTCGAACGCATCGAAAGCATCCATATCTATGGCTGGGTGATTGATAAATACGAAAGACCGTTGAAGCTGGCTGTGCATATTGGTGACCTGGTTTATCAAGTATCCCCTTTATGGCTAATGCGTATTGATATTGCCGAGGCGTTTGGGGACGAATTTTTGCAATCAGGCTTTAAAATTGAAATACCGCAGGATCTGGTCGAAACATTTTTGCTTGCCCGCCAAAATGCTAAAACAATTGATGTGGTCGCTAATAACGCCACCTTGCAAA
Source organism: Methylovulum sp. (assembly GCF_028687615.1). Classification (GTDB taxonomy): domain Bacteria; phylum Pseudomonadota; class Gammaproteobacteria; order Methylococcales; family Methylomonadaceae; genus Methylovulum. Next base: position 39,789 of record NZ_JAQTZU010000024.1, on the reverse strand, counting down.
ATAAAGCGGAGCCATTGAATTTAAAGGCTGATTTTGCCAGCAGCAAAGCCTTACAGAAAAAAGCCAGTAAAAAAACAATAAGCATCAAAGGCTATGTTGAAAGCATTGATAATCTCAAAATTCATGGTTGGGTCTTTAACCAAGAACAGACACCGTTAAAACTCTTTTTACGCATCGGCGATGTTTCTTATTCTGTGGTACCCGAATGGTATGACCGATTCGATATTGCGGGGCAGTTTGGCGAAAAATTTCTGCAATCTGGTTTTAGGATTCTGGTACCAAAAGAGTTGATCGATAAATATTTACAAGTTTGTGAACACGCAGGCTCCATTGATGTTGTCGCTAACGATGTAATTCTGGTAAATAATTCCCAAAAAGTAGTATTTGATCCGTATTCACTGGGTTCGGAGTTGGCATCGGATCCCAATAAATTTCAAACCATTTATGAGATTAATGCCGAAGCAGGCTTTGAAGTGGGGGCGGAAGATTTTGATAAACTGCTTTCAGCAGAAATCGCTTTCCCTCTGCGGGTCAGCCGCAACAACGCCCTCAACGCCCGCTATTACCTGGAGCTGGCGAAACAAAAGCTGGTCGCCCAAGAGAACGACACCGACACCGCCCGCACCCTGCTGAAGATCAGCCTCGCCTTCGGGCGCCGGGCCGAAGTGCTGGAGCTGTTGGGCAACACCTATTTTGAGCAACAGGACTACGAAGCCGCCGCCGCCCATTACGAGGCCGCCATGCACAGTGAGGGTAAATCCGGCGCGTTGCTGGTGCCCAACCTGATGCACTGCAAAAAGCTCGCGGCGCACCCGCGCGCGATGGTGGAGGTGCTGCTGGAGGGCATCGACAAAAACCCCGAGTCCGGCGCTTTCCGCGAGCACCTGGACGGGCTGCTCCACGAGTACTGGCTGAAACAGCAAGGCCGCTTCGAGGCGCTGGCCGTGGTCGGCGACCGCGCCGGGCTGTCCGCCGACCTGTCCGCCGCCGCCGCGTTCATCTACGGCGCCTACCTGCGCTTTTACGGGGCGGCGGCAAACCCCGCCCAGGTCGGCGGCTGCAACCTGGGGCGCGTCCTCATCGTCGGCGACTTCCACATCCCGCAGTGCGTGCGCTACCGCATCGACCAGAAAATCGAGCAACTGGAGTCCCTCGGCAAGGCCGTCACCGCCGTGTCCTGGACCGAGCTGGCCGCCCAGCAGAACGCCCTGGCCTTCCACGACCTCGTCATCTTCTACCGCGTCCCCGCCGAACCGGCGGTGCTCAAGGCGATGGCGCAAGTCAACGCCACCGGCCGCCTGTCCCTCTACGAGATCGACGACCTGCTGTTCGACGCAGCCTACCCGCCGCCCATCGAAACCTACGGCGGCTACCTGGGCCTGGAGACCTACCTCCAGCTCATGAAAGGCATGGCCTCGTTCAACGCCGCCGCGCACTACTGCCGTTTCGGGCTGGCCTCCACCCAAGCCCTGGCCGACAAGCTCCAGCCCCTGGTGTTTGGCGGGCGCTGCTACCTCCACCGCAACGGCATCGACGCCCTGAACCAATTCAAGCACAAAAGCCCCGACCCCGACAAAGCCACCATCGACATCTTCTACGGCAGCGGCACCATGGCGCACAACAGCGACTTTGCCGACCTGGCCCTGCCTGCGGTCAGCCGCCTGCTCGACGAAAACCCCAAAGTCAGCCTGAAAATCGCCGGCTACCTGAAACTGCCGGAAGCGTTCCTCGCCGACTATGGCGGGCGCGTCAAACAAATGCCGCCCGTCAAAAGCGTCAAGGCCTACTGGTCGATGCTGGAGAGGGCCGACATCAACCTCGCCGTCCTGCACGACGACGAGGTCAACGGCTGCAAGAGCGAACTGAAATGGTTCGAGGCCGCCTGCCTAGGGATACCGTCCGTGGTCAGCACCACCGCCAACTACCGCGACATCATCAACGACGGCGAAGACGGCTTCATCGCCGCCACCGGCGACGACTGGTACCGGCACCTCAAGCGGCTGGTCGACGACCCCGGACTGCGGCAAACCGTCGCCGCAAACGCCCAGGCCCGCGTCCGCGCCGAATACAGCGTCGAGGCCCTGGCCGACAACCTCGCCTCGCTGCTGGCCGACGCCGTGGACGCCGCCGGACGGCCCGGCGGCCGGCCGCGCAAAAAAATCGCCCTGGTCAACGTCTTCTTCCCGCCGCAGTCCATCGGCGGCGCCACCCGCGTCATCGCCGACAACTTCGACCTGCTGCAGCGCGACTACCAGGACCGCTTCGAAATCAGCGTCTTCACCACCGACGCCGACCTGAAAACACCGTACCAGATGACCACCTACAACCACCAGGGCGCGCGCGTCTACCGCGCCAGCATCCTGTGGCGGGAAAACATGGACTGGCACCCCACCGACGAGCCAATGGGCGAATTGTTCAGCGACTACCTGGAAGCCGAACAGCCCGACCTCGTGCACTTCCACTGCGTCCAGCGCCTGACCGGCTCCGTGGTCGAGGCCGCCCGCACCGCAGGCATCCCCTATATCGTCACCGTCCACGACGCCTGGTGGATCTCCGACTACCAGTTCCTCGTCGACGCCAACCACGCCGTCTACCCCGACGGCCATCCCGACCCGTACCTGCCGCGCCCCCTGCCCAGCAACGTCAGCCTGCTCGACTCGGTCGAACGCCTCATTTACCTGAAAGACCTGCTGCACGGCGCCCAGGCCGTGCTGACCGTCTCCAACTGCTTCGCCAACATCTACCGGAAAAACGACATCCCGCAGATCCGCGTCAACAAAAACGGCATCTCCGAGACCCTGGAATGGAAAGCCAAGGACACCCGCCACACCGACAAAGTCGTCTGCGGACACGTCGGCGGCATGGCCGAACACAAAGGCTACTTCCTGCTGAAGGCCGCCGTCGAGTCCGTGCAGCCCGGGCATCTGGAAATGCTCGTGGTCGACCACTCCCAGGACGAAGGCTACCGCCTGGAAACCCACTGGGGGCAAGTGCCGGTCACCGTCATCGGGCGCACGGCGCAGACCCGCGTCGTCGACCTGTACCGGCAGATCGACGTCCTGTTCGCCCCCTCCACCTGGCCGGAAAGCTACGGCCTGGTCACCCGCGAGGCCGCCGCCTGTGGCTGCTGGGTGGTCGCCAGCGGCATGGGCGGCATCGGCGAGGACGTGGTCGAGGACAAGTCCGGCTTCGTCATCGAGCCGACCCTGGAAGCCCTCGCCGGCTGCCTCGCGCAGATCGACCAGACCCCCGCCATCTTCAAGGGCAACGCCCGCCCGCCTAAGTCCAGGCGCGTCTCCGAACAGGTCAGGGAGTTGGCAAGCATTTATTTAAATGAAGCAGATGTTGATACCCAGGATCAAACCCGAGATTTTGATTTTGAAACTATTTTTGAAATTAATGCCGAATTTGGCCAAGAAATTTCAGCACAAGATTTTGATCATTTGAAGAACGGACTCATTACCTTCCCGTTGCGTATCAGCTTCGATGAAACCCTTAACATGGCTTTTTATTTGGAGCTTGCCAAGTCTGCTTTGGACAGCCATGACATTGAAAAGGCGGTTGAGTTGTTACGGTTCGCCCTAGGCTTTGAAGAGACGGAAGAAAATACCGGAAATATCGAAGCGTTGCCGGAATTGGTTGATCCGGTCACCGTGGAGGACTTTAGCCGCCTCATGGACGGTGAAACGGCGTATCCGCTTAGAATCAGCGAAAATGACGGCATCAATGCCAATTACCACTTCGAACTTGCCAAGCACAATTTGGCGTCAGGTAATATCAAGCATGCCATGAATTTATTAAGGGTGGGCCTAGTCTTTGGACAACATGCGGAAATACAACAAGACAGCCATAGAAATATAAAGCAAATCGACTTTAAGACAGTCTTTAAAATCAACGCTAAATACGGTGTTGAAATCAACATAGAAGACTTCAGCAAATTGCTTTCTGGCCAGGTTGGTTCCCCTCTGCGGGTCAGCCGCAACAACGCCCTCAACGCCCGCTATTACCTGGAGCTGGCGAAACCAAAGCTGGTCGTCCAAGAGAACACCGACATCGACACCGACACCGACACCGCCCGCACCCTGCTGAAGATCAGCCTCGCCTTCGGGCGCCGGGCCGAAGTGCTGGAGCTGTTGGGCAACACCTATTTTGAGCAACAGGACTACGAGGCCGCCGCCGCCCATTACGAGGCCGCCATCGACAGCGAAGGCGAGCCTAGCAAATGGCTCATATCCAACCTGATGCACTGCAAAAAGCTCGCGGCGCACCCGCGCGCGATGGTGGAGGTGCTGCTGGAGGGCATCGACAAAAACCCCGAGTCCGGCGCTTTCCGCGAACGCCTGGACGGGCTGCTCCACGAGTACTGGCTGAAACAGCAAGGCCGCTTCGAGGCCCTGGCCGTGGTCGGCGACCGCGCCGGGCTGGCGGACAGGACGGCCGCCGCCGCCGCGTTCATCTACGGCGCCTACCTGCGCTTTTACGGGGCGGCGGCAAACCCCGCCCAGGTCGGCGGCTGCAACCTGGGGCGCGTCCTCATCGTCGGCGACTTCCACATCCCGCAGTGCGTGCGCTACCGCATCGACCAGAAAATCGAGCAACTGGAGTCCCTCGGCAAGGCCGTCACCGCCGTGTCCTGGACCGAGCTGGCCGCCCAGCAGAACGCCCTGGCCTTCCACGACCTCGTCATCTTCTACCGCGTCCCCGCCGAACCGGCGGTGCTCAAGGCGATGGCGCAAGTCAACGCCACCGGCCGCCTGTCCCTCTACGAGATCGACGACCTGCTGTTCGACGCAGCCTACCCGCCGCCCATCGAAACCTACGGCGGCTACCTGGGCCTGGAGACCTACCTCCAGCTCATGAAAGGCATGGCCTCGTTCAACGCCGCCGCGCACTACTGCCGTTTCGGGCTGGCCTCCACCCAAGCCCTGGCCGACAAGCTCCAGCCCCTGGTGTTTGGCGGGCGCTGCTACCTCCACCGCAACGGCATCGACGCCCTGAACCAATTCAAGCACAAAAGCCCCGACCCCGACAAAGCCACCATCGACATCTTCTACGGCAGCGGCACCATGGCGCACAACAGCGACTTTGCCGACCTGGCCCTGCCTGCGGTCAGCCGCCTGCTCGACGAAAACCCCAAAGTCAGCCTGAAAATCGCCGGCTACCTGAAACTGCCGGAAGCGTTCCTCGCCGACTATGGCGGGCGCGTCAAACAAATGCCGCCCGTCAAAAGCGTCAAGGCCTACTGGTCGATGCTGGAGAGGGCCGACATCAACCTCGCCGTCCTGCACGACGACGAGGTCAACGGCTGCAAGAGCGAACTGAAATGGTTCGAGGCCGCCTGCCTAGGGATACCGTCCGTGGTCAGCACCACCGCCAACTACCGCGACATCATCAACGACGGCGAAGACGGCTTCATCGCCGCCACCGGCGACGACTGGTACCGGCACCTCAAGCGGCTGGTCGACGACCCCGGACTGCGGCAAACCGTCGCCGCAAACGCCCAGGCCCGCGTCCGCGCCGAATACAGCGTCGAGGCCCTGGCCGACAACCTCGCCTCGCTGCTGGCCGACGCCGTGGACGCCGCCGGACGGCCCGGCGGCCGGCCGCGCAAAAAAATCGCCCTGGTCAACGTCTTCTTCCCGCCGCAGTCCATCGGCGGCGCCACCCGCGTCATCGCCGACAACTTCGACCTGCTGCAGCGCGACTACCAGGACCGCTTCGAAATCAGCGTCTTCACCACCGACGCCGACCTGAAAACACCGTACCAGATGACCACCTACAACCACCAGGGCGCGCGCGTCTACCGCGCCAGCATCCTGTGGCGGGAAAACATGGACTGGCACCCCACCGACGAGCCAATGGGCGAATTGTTCAGCGACTACCTGGAAGCCGAACAGCCCGACCTCGTGCACTTCCACTGCGTCCAGCGCCTGACCGGCTCCGTGGTCGAGGCCGCCCGCACCGCAGGCATCCCCTATATCGTCACCGTCCACGACGCCTGGTGGATCTCCGACTACCAGTTCCTCGTCGACGCCAACCACGCCGTCTACCCCGACGGCCATCCCGACCCGTACCTGCCGCGCCCCCTGCCCAGCAACGTCAGCCTGCTCGACTCGGTCGAACGCCTCATTTACCTGAAAGACCTGCTGCACGGCGCCCAGGCCGTGCTGACCGTCTCCAACTGCTTCGCCAACATCTACCGGAAAAACGACATCCCGCAGATCCGCGTCAACAAAAACGGCATCTCCGAGACCCTGGAATGGAAAGCCAAGGACACCCGCCACACCGACAAAGTCGTCTGCGGACACGTCGGCGGCATGGCCGAACACAAAGGCTACTTCCTGCTGAAGGCCGCCGTCGAGTCCGTGCAGCCCGGGCATCTGGAAATGCTCGTGGTCGACCACTCCCAGGACGAAGGCTACCGCCTGGAAACCCACTGGGGGCAAGTGCCGGTCACCGTCATCGGGCGCACGGCGCAGACCCGCGTCGTCGACCTGTACCGGCAGATCGACGTCCTGTTCGCCCCCTCCACCTGGCCGGAAAGCTACGGCCTGGTCACCCGCGAGGCCGCCGCCTGTGGCTGCTGGGTGGTCGCCAGCGGCATGGGCGGCATCGGCGAGGACGTGGTCGAGGACAAGTCCGGCTTCGTCATCGAGCCGACCCTGGAAGCCCTCGCCGGCTGCCTCGCGCAGATCGACCAGACCCCCGCCATCTTCAAGGGCAACGCCCGCCCGCCTAAGTCCAGGCGCGTCTCCGAACAGGTCAGGGAGTTGGCTGAAATTTATGTAGAGGCGGCCAAATTGATTAAAACCAGTTAAAGGGGCTAGTGTCGGAATTTGTCGCCAATTACTGAAATGAAGCCGAACCCGAATGATGGTTTCTTTTTTGATACAGATGAAAAAGCTAAGGAATGGGCATGGAATAAGTTCGAGGATTGAGACCTGTCAGGTTTTTAAAACCTGACAGGTCTAGCGGGTAATTGCCAAAACTATTCCATGCCCATTCCTAAGTAACGTTGCTAATTTCAAGTTGCTTTGGTTACAATCGCTTGGTAATGATCGGGTGTTGCAGCACTAAACAAATACACGGTAAGTGAAAATAAAGCACCACCCAGTAATTTTTCTAAAGCAAGCTGTATCTACGCAGAAAATTTATATAACAGTTTCGTAATTAATTAACCATAAGGAATAATCTTGAAACCTTCTTTTGTTATTTGTGGAATCGAGCATAGTGGCACAACACTTTTGTCTGATATTTTTCGACAAGTCCCAACTATTGATTCAGGATTTGAAACCGGTGTTTTGTTGGTCAATTCCCCACGGGAATTTCGTTCTTTAGAACCTTTTATTTCTAATATCGTTTCTGGTTGGGGGGTCAAGGATTCCGAACTTGACATGATTTGTGATTGCGACACTTTCGATGAGTTTTATGACAGGCTTTGGCAACACTCCACCGTGGTCAATCATGAAAAAACCCTTATGTTTGATAAGACGCCACGATACTTTTCCGCATTAAACAGTTGCACACAAAAAATCGATTGTCCTTTTATTGCCGCCTATAAAGATCCCCGTGCGATAGTCGCCTCTGATTTCCGCCGTGCCAAAACCGATAATTTTTCTGTCTGGTTCGACTCTTACGCACCTCGGAAAAAGAAATATTTGCGTATCATACACGCCCAGTTGGAACAGACCGTCCAAGGACATATTCCTAATGCAATCGCTGTTTCCTTAGAATCCGTTTGCTTGGACACCCGCCAGACACTTGAGAAATTGTTTGCCCATGCTGGTCAAGAATTCGACCTTTCTTATCTGCTTTTAAAAAATCTCCGTTACCACCATACCAAGTTGCCTTATATTTCGTCCAATATTCCTTTTCAGTATCTGGAAGTTTTTAATAAAGCCCAGATAAGGCAAATAGAAAAGCGATTTGAGGAATTTGAATTGTTCTTTTATCGCTAAGCGGCAAAAAATATAGAGGATGGCATCCCTTCGTTATTGAGTTAGTTTGTAAGTAAGCTATTGTTTAAATTTAGTAAAATAATGAAAAATAATTATGGGCGCATTCTGCGGATGGGTATTGTTTGCTTTGGGATGGAGAAAAAATTTGGAATTGGCAAGCTGGTCAAAATAACAACCCCACAACAAAAAACTAATTAAGGCATAAATATGATGGGCGAAAAAGACGTGGGTAATATCAGATATGTTATTGGTATTGGGGCGCAGAAAGCCGGGACAAGTTGGCTAGCGGATTATCTTTCGGGAAGTCCCCAGGTATTGGTGCCCCCTTTTAAAGAGCTGCATTTTTTTGATGCCCGTTACCGGGCTGATTTGTGTGCTGGACTTGAACGCCGGCAAATAAGGACATTCATAGAAATAGCACACAAGTTAGAAATGGCGGATGTAATAAAAGATACGCCCGTTTTCAAGCGATTCAAAAGATTATCGGATCGCGTTAGGATACAAGGGGATATACAGCGTTACCGCAATTATTTTGCCCTCTATGCTACAAACGAATCAGTGTTCTGTGAAGTGACCCCGGAATATGCTTTACTCGATACGCAAGGCTATGAAGCCATTAAAAGTTTAGCGGATGATGTCAGGCTTATTTTTTTGATGCGAAATCCCATAGACCGTTTTTGGTCAGCCCTACGCATGCGTTCAAAAATGAATCCAGAAATCAACATTCTTACAGAATACGAAAAATTTCTAGAAAAACCGCATTTTTTTCAATGCACTGATTACGGCAAAACATTGTCGACAGTTTATGAGGTTTTTCCGAAAGAGCGGGTGTTTGTCCAGTTTTATGAGCATTTGTTTAACCCCGATGTGATTGCACAATTATGCCGTTTTTGTGATATCGACTTTATTGCACCAGACACAGAAAAACGTGTCCTGGAAGGCATTCCCAAACCCTTAAGTGAATCAATGCGGGAGCGAATTTATAACAAATTTAGCCATGTATATGATTGGGCTGAATCTGAATTCGGTGCAAAATTGCCGCAATCGTGGCAAAAAGATTTGTCCACATTTCGTCGCTAAACCTCATGGCAGCACTTAAATAATTGTGGCAAGCCACAGTGGATTGAATTTATCTGTTTGATTTATATTTATTCTATGGCTTTTAGCTCCTTGTTGTCGGAGCCATCAACAAGTGTCATGGTGCGTAAGGGCATCATATTGCAAACTTCTATAAAAGCCATAAACGAATCGTTTCGGGAGAAAAGAAAATGAAAAGATGTGTGATACATGTTGGTATGCACAAAACTGGTACATCATCCATTCAACAGACATTTTGGAAGCAGTTGGACAATCCTGAATGGAAATATGTTGATTTAATGCTACCAAATCATTGCGGGCCTATGGGCACCCTACTTGTAGACGACTCGATGCACCATCAAAAAAATGAACGCGATCAAGAAAGGTCTGTAAGGCGCAGGGATAAAGTCAAAAATATACTTTTGGAGCAATTGGATTCCAATGCCAGAAATTTTCTTATTTCAGCCGAAGTTTTTTGTTCGTCGGCTATCGGTGTGGATGAGTTGATCATATTGCGTGATTTGCTGTCCAGCCGCGTAGATAAAATTTTAGCGGTGGGTTATGTGAGGCCACCTAAAAGTTTAATAGAAAGTGCTTTTATGGAAAGGACTAAACGTAGTTACTTTGAGCTAAATTTTAATAACGAACGTTTATATCCAGACTATCGGAGACAATTTTCAAAATTTTATAAGGTCTTTGGCAAAACAAATGTTTTGTTGTGGAAGTTCGACCCGTCCACATTTACTAACGGCTGCGTAGTACAGGATTTTTGTACGAAGCTCGATATTAATTTTCCAGTTGAATTAATCAAAAGTTCTAATATTGGGCTGTCGCGGGAAGCACTGGCATTTTTATACACCTACCATAAATACAATGCCGCTTATAGCACGGGTTCGAATAGTGTCCGAGGGAAGAGGGGGCATAGAAGGAAAGATTTGTTGATGTTTAACCGTTTGGCGACACTTCCCGGCAACAAAACCCGTTTCTCTTGGGATACGGCGATCACGCCTATGCTGGAAGAACGAAAAGCCGATATTGCTTGGATAGAAAAACGGCTAGGCGTATCAATGGATGAGCCACATAAAGACGCAGGCCCCGTAATTGCCTCGGAGAGTGATTTATTAAGCTACCGTCCTCAGGATTTGCAATGGTTGGCGGAGCAGTTGGGGTCCGATTACCTTAAACGCTGGAATCCACAAATGCCACCCCAAGTTGTGGCCGACTGGATGTATGCGCTGCATAATAAACTTTTGGATGAGGATGAAAAGCTGGTGCAAAACGGGGACGCAAAAAAAACCTATGAACTGATTTAATATTGATGTTACAAAACTTTGTAAAAACAGCAAACTAGAATTTTCATAATCGTTAGAAAGAGGATTTAAAATGAATAAAATCGTAGATCAAGAGTCTGCCGCCGCATTAGCAATGAGCCATTCACCACGCCGGATTAAGACTCTTGCTGAGGGCATAAATGCCAGGACTTATCTCGAGATAGGCGTCAATAAGGGAAGGACTTTTTTTGATGTTTCTATTCCTCAAAGAACCGCCGTCGATCCAAAATTTCTCTTTGATGTGGCAGCCGTGACTGATAAAAATGCCAGCTTGAATGAGACCACATCGGACAACTTTTTTTCTACCTTGCCCATAGCGACTAAATATGACGTCATCTTTCTTGATGGCCTACATACTTTTGAGCAAACTTACCGTGATTTTTGTAACAGCCTTGTCCATTCCCATGAACAGACAATTTTTTTGATTGATGACACAATTCCTAACGATGTGTATTCCGCAGTTCCCCATCAAAAAAAGGCGGTTAATTATCGTAGACAGGCGGGTGGTAAAGGAGGACGTTGGCATGGAGATGTTTACAAAGTGATTTTTGCTTTGCATGATTTCCATCTGGGGATGAATTACCGGACTATTGTTAGTTCTGGAAATCCGCAGACACTGGTGTGGCGTTCTAACAACGGATGGCGCAAGCCCCTTTTCAACTCGCTAGAAACTATTTCACGCTTAAGCTACTTTGACCTTCTTGACCACATGGATATTCTTAGAATTTGTGAAGAGGAAGAAGCCATTAATTTATGCTTAAACGAATTAGCAAGCAAATAAGCGGCGAAACTTTTATCAAAACCGTGAATTTTTATATTGACCATTCTTTAAACAAACACTGTCTTCGCTAATTTGAATTTTATTTAACTAAAATGTAATCTATTGATTGGTTTCAAGTCGCTGGGTTAGCTATATGGGCCGGAATTCTAACTGGCTTTATAGGGTTTGCGAAGGTATTGTATAAATAAACATTATTAATAATGACTAAGAATAATGCCCCTGATTTAAAAGCTCCATTACTGACATCGAGTTATGTTAGTGCAATTAGGCCTATCCGTGCAGATGAGAAGGTTAATTATCCAAAAGGGGTCGGCTCAATTGGCGGTATTTATGATAGTTCAGATCAACCGCATATCGACTCTCTGCTCATAAGGGGCGCACCTACGCTGCTGATGCAGGCGCACGAAAATGCAATTGAAATTAAACGTGATGCGGCTACGAGAATAACGGATAAGTCTATTTACGGCGGTATCCTTACCAACCATTATGGGCATATTTTATTGGAAAGCCTTGCGCGGACTTGGTATCTTCTTGATAGTACTGGAGATGTCTATTTTTATCACCTTCAACACAATAAAAAAGACAGTACATATGATGATTTGTCTGGTTGGCAACAGGTCATATTAAGTCATTTAGTCACCGATCCCAGCCGTATAAAACTTATTAATAAACCATTAATATTTGATGAATTGATCGTACCTGAGGCGGGCCTTGTAGGTAAAAATTTTTGTGCGCCAATCCATAGGGATGCACTGGTGTTGTTGGGGTCAAAAATAACGGCAAATTGCAGTAAGGATATTGTTGCAGACAAGATATGGCTAAGCCGGTCTTTATTAAATAAAGGGGCTATTGCAGGTGAAACAAAATTTGAAACCGCGTTAAGTGGGGAGGGTTTTCTTGTTGTCCACCCAGAAACGCTTTCTATTGCAGAACAAATTAAATTATTTGAAAATGCCTCTGTAGTTTGTGGTTTCACGGGTTCAGCATTCCATACCCTGTTGCTCGCTAAAAACAAGGGGGCAAAATTAATACATTTTTCGCGGCTCTCGCATATGAATAATAATTATCATCTATGTGCCAAGGCGGCTGGATTTGATGCAGAATATTATAATTATTACCTTAAATCAGGGGAATCAAAGGGTATAGGTGGCAGTGTATTGCAAGATTTAACGGGTATTTGGAGGCTGCTTCATAGAAAAGGCCTGGTAAGAACCCGCATATACAAAGATCCGACCATGAAAGAAGATTTAAAACGTTTGGATGAAACAATAAGAAATCCGCGTACATGGTCATAAATATACTTTTTTCAAAATTAACCAGTGTTTCCAGTCAAATTTCTTAATGCCTTTTTAATAATAAACGCGAAATTATTGTAGATTACATAAATCGATCCCAATTGTAAGCAGGAAACCAGTTTTCTCATCGGCACTAGGAAGTGATTTTAGGCGATTTGCCACTTACAGATTAACTTGGTGGCGGCAAAGCTATAAAAAATTTTTTAACTGATTTAGCTGGTTTTTACAAAACAAACCGTTACAGTCCAATACAATTATCGGATGAACTGCGAAAAACAAAAATATCTAGTGGTGTTTAATGGAAAAAAGAGAATCAAAAATACTAACGGATAAAATGAGAGTTGTTTATAAGCGACAATGATAAAAAATTGTTTATATTTGGGTTTTAAATTTCAAAATTAACTATGGCCATGAATCTACCACCTAATTTTAAACACGATTTGACGGTTGTTTCGCTTAAAAATTGTTTTATAAGTCAATTGAGAGGCGTTCGACCAAATGATAAGGGAAGTTATCCAGGTAGTGTCAATTTTATCGGTGGCATCTATGATGCTATGGACAGGCCTCACACTGGATCCTTATTAAAAAGAGGGTATGGACAAATACAAGAACACGAAAAAAACTATACGATAGATCGCAGTACAGTCCAAACAATAACCGGAAAAGCGGTATATGGTGGGATTATATCCAATCATTATGGGCATTTTTTGCTTGAAACCCTTTCCCGTGCTTGGTATCTCATCAAAAGTTCGGAAGATATTTACTTTTACCGTGCGGGTGCAAAAGAAAAAAATGGTTCTAATGACGGGTTAATGGCCTGGCAAAAAGAGATTTTAAGTCATTTAGTGATAGATATTGACCGGTTTAAAATTATTGATAAACCGCTCATTTTTGAGGAACTGATCATACCTGGCTTCGGCTATATTATCGAAACGTTTTTCGCGCAAGAACAAGCGGCTGCATTAATTCAATTAGGTGAAAAACTGACTGGAAATAAAACCCCGGCATTAAAGTACGATAAAGTTTGGCTAAGTCGGTCTTTGCAAAAAAAAGGGGCTATTGCCGGGGAGAAAAAATTTGAACAAGCATTGCATAATGAAGGTTTTACCATTGTCCATCCTGAAAAACTTTCTTTAACCGAACAAATCGGGCTATTTGAAAATGCTTCGGTTGTCGCTGGCTTTACGGGTTCCGCATTTCATACCTTAATATTTGCTAAAAATAAGGGTGTAAAATTATTGCATTTTTCGCGGGTTAAACGTTTCAATGAAAATTTTTCATTATGTTCTAAAGCAAATGGATTTGAATCAGAGTTTTATAACTTTTTTCTTCGCTTCGGCGGCGAGATCAAAGGCGCGAACGCAAATGTCCTGCAAGATTTGAATGCCATTTGGAACGTGCTGTTTGACCAAGGATTGGTCAAAACTAAAGGCTACTCCGATCCAGAACTAACAAAAGATTTAGAAATCTTGGATTCAGCTTTAAAAAACCGTGCGCCGAGATTGTTTAAAGCAAGCTAAGCAAGCATTGATCCCGTTTTTGAATGGGTGCTGGCGATACGGTGTGCAGGTTTATGAAGCGTACTTCTGACTGTCTACGTTAAAATGCGCAAATTTGATTGTCCCGCTGTGTTTCCACTTCTTAAATAAATTGTGGCTTAAACCATTTAGATTGCTTTAGTGTATTAAATAGGGCAATATATTGCCCATTATTCCGGCTAAAAATATAAAATCATGCATTTTCGTGTCCGTAAGAACGTCATTCAGCTTATCCGAATCACCTATGATGAAACTAAAAAGAAAGGCAATAACGTGATAATTGGTACGGTAAAATTATCAACGCCTGAGCTTTCCGAAGATTTGCAGAAAAAAATGACCGAAGCTGAAATTTCGGCGTTTCAGGGGTGGTTGGATACGCAACATCGGACGGTTATGTTGCGTGAAGAAATCGCCGCATTAACTTTGGCGGATGCAATGGTTTTGGCGGAAAAATGGTTTGATCGTGAAAACCAATCTAGTGCTACGCATTCAACTGCCCAAGATATTATTTTTCATTGGCAATCACTGCGTAAAGTTTTTGTCAAGAAAGGTTTGCTTGAGTGAAGAAGTTTTTGCGGGTACTGATCGTGGTTATTGATAGTATATTAATGTTATTTAATAAATAACAGAGAGGAACAAATGAAATCGATTGAAATTGTAGAATTGATAAAACAAGCAAATCCTAAGACCTTAAGTAAATTGCCTGATTCAAAAGCAGAAAAAATCGTAGCCGCCGTTTTATTGGAAATTGGCAAGCAATTGAGTTCAGTGGACGAAGGTACAGTTAAATTTGCCAGACTGGGTACCTTTAAGATACGCCAAGTTGAGCGCGAAAAAGATGGCCACAAAGAGACGGTTAAAAAGATTTCTTTTGGTGTCGCAAAAGCACGGGATAAGATCAAGGCAGAAGGTCAAGAGTAATTGGTTCGTCGGGTGGTTTTGACTCATCCAAGGTTGCAAAGCATCCTTGGAAATTGAATTTGTTGCCTGTCGACCGGAATGGGTGCTTAAATATCGGCGGCCAGTTTGCACAAGCATTGCCTTGATACGGTTGTTTGGGCTACAAGCTTAAATAGCGCGTCATACCGATGGCTCTTAGATTGCCAAACAATAAAGTCGATTTTTATGAAGAACGCTAGGGCTTGGGTTTTAAATTTGGTTGCCTGACCCTATTTATATGTTCCAAAATTATTATGGGTTAAATAATTGTCAGAAAAGCATTCGACTGTTAGCCGCTTATATAAGCGAGCCAATCGGGGTTATTGTTAAAGTTATCATCGTTGGCTGTTGTCTAAATCTATATCTTGTTTAGGCCGTTTTGGTTTATGAAGTGGTTGGCAAGTGCCGCGATAAAATTAGTGTATTGATTTTTGGCTTTTGGTAATGGCATAAAATGGTAATTGGAAAATGAATCGTCCCACACTTAAAACACAAAAAAATTATGATTAAAAAGTTAATGTCGTCGTTTTTACAAATCAGCCAAAATGATGCCGAAAAGCTCCAACAGAATGATCCGTGGTTTTATTCACACTATGTGTATGCCGCTAACGTCGTCACGTCCAAACTCAGTAAATATATTGATTTGGGATATAGCCAGTTGTTTGATTTTGGTTGTGGCGATGGCATTATGGCCTTGGGTGTCAGCCGTAGTGTGGTCGGGGGTGTCACTGGATTTGACGTCACCGAAGCATTCAAGGATCTGCCGCAAAAAGCATTGGAAACGTTGCATCTCGCTGATTATCCTAGCACCCTTGGTTTTGTGCAGGTCGACCCGTCCAAGCCGTTGCCCTTTCCAGACAATCATTTTGACGGTGGCTATTCGTGGTCCGTGTTTGAACATGTGGCAATGATTGATGGAACCTTGGCGGAGGTTTATCGAATTTTAAAACCCAAGGGGGTGTTTTTCCTGCAAATCGAGCCTTTCTATGCGTCACCTTTCGGCTCGCATCTGCAAAGGTTGATCGATGAACCTTGGGCGCATTTGCTGACTGATGAAGCGTCTTATTTGCGGCGGGTAAAAGCATCAAAAGACACGGTTCCTGATACCGAGAAAGACATCATGTACAGGGAAAACGAATTTGAAAATGTGAAAAATTATTTGATAGGCGAATACAAAACGCTGAATAAGCTAACCGTCAATCAATTGCTGGCCCAGATTCTTAAAGCCGGATTCCATGTTATGGAAATGCGCACTACGCAAGTGAACCAGCTTGCCATCCCTCCTGTATTGCTGAATAACTATTCCGAATATGATTTAAGGACTAATGAAATCCAATTGGTCATCAGCAAATAATGAAATTGTTCATTCCACACCGATTAACAAGGAATTGCGCATGAAGTTTCTCGATTGCACCCTTCGTGATGGTGGCTATTACAACGCCTGGGATTTTTCAATCGAACTCATTGAAGATTATCTGCAAGCCATGCAAGCCATTAGTGCCGATTATGTTGAACTAGGCTTCCGTTCGCTCAAAATCGATGGATTTAAAGGCGGTTGCGCGTATACAACTGACAGCTTTATAAAATCGCTCAATGTGCCTGCTGAACTAAAGTTGGGCGTGATGATAAATGCCAGTGAATTAGTACAATACGAACAAGGTGTAACCGCTCTATTGGAGCGGCTGTTCAGGGCGGCATCAGCATCACCGGTTACATTGGTACGAATCGCTTGCCATGTACATGAATTTGAAAAAGCGTTACCTGCCTGCTTGTGGTTGAAAGAGCAAGGCTATGAAGTTGGCTTCAACCTGATGCAAGTGGCTGACCGTTCATTGCAAGAAATCCGCGACTTGGCTGTGTTAGCCGCCCGTTATCCGCTGGATGTGTTGTATTTTGCCGACTCTATGGGCAGCATGAATCCACAGAAAACCCAGGCTGTGGTTGATGCGTTCAGAACAGCCTGGACGGGTGATTTGGGCATCCATACCCATGACAATATGGGCTTGGCACTTGCCAATTCAGTCGCTGCCGTGCAATCCGGGGTGGCTTGGGTGGATGGCACCTTAACTGGCATGGGACGCGGGCCAGGCAATGTGAAAACCGAATACCTGGTGTTGGAGCTGGAATCTTCGAGGAAAGCGAATTGTAATATCACTACGCTCTTGAAAGTCATACGTAAACATTTCAAACCCCTGCAAGCACATTATGGTTGGGGCAGCAATCCCTACTATTATCTGGCCGGTAAATATTCGATCCATCCTTCCTACATTCAGGAGATGCTTGCCGATAGCCGTTACAGTGACGAAGACATATTGGCGGTTATCGAGCATTTAAAAATCGAAAACAGCAAGCAATTTAACCTTCAGACCTTGAACACGGCCCGTCATTTTTACAATACCGAACCCAAGGGAAGCTGGCAACCACAGTCATTAATCCAACAGAGGGACGTGTTGATTCTGGGCACGGGGCAGGGTGCAAAAGCGCATGGTTTGGCCTTGGAAAATTTTATCCAGCAGAAAAAGCCGTTTGTTATCGCGTTAAACACCCAAAAAGCGGTGGATGACAAGCTGATCGACATCCGCGCCGCCTGTCATCCCGTGCGTTTGCTTGCCGATTGCGAAGAACACGCACGTTTGCCACATCCCTTGGCAACACCTGTATCCATGTTGCCCGAAGATGTCATTACGGCATTAGGGGATAAACCGTTATTGGATTTTGGCCTCACTGTACGGACTGACACTTTCGAATTTCATGAGCACTATGCCATATTGCCAAACTCGCTGGTCATTGCCTACGCTTTAGCCATTGCCACCAGTGGCAAGGCCCGCTGCATTTACCTTGCGGGCTTTGATGGCTACGGCGAGGATGATCCTCGCAATCACGAAATGAACAGGCTTTTCAAATGCTATATGGATCAACCAAAAAGCATCGCGATTGCCAGCATCACCCCGACACGCTATCAAATTCCTGAAAGCAGTGTTTACGCGCTTATATAAAGTAGAGATTTGTGATGACTGACATACATCTTGCCAATTTTAAAGATAAGTTACGCCACAGCACCTGTACCGGCCTGTTTAGCAAAACAACCGACAGTGCTTTTGTCGAAGCCGCCGGTATTGCAGGGCTGGATTTTATCATTTTAGATAGCGAACATGGACCGGCAAGCTGGGAAACATTGCATCATCATGTCCGTGCCGCCAGTCTGACCACAATGGTGCCAATTATCCGTGTCAAAGGCGTGGATGCACACAGCATCGGCAGTGCGTTTGACACAGGGGCGGCCGGTGTCCAGGTGCCTAATATCAGTACCGCCGAAGAAGCCGGTTTAGCTGTTAAGGCCGCCCGCTTCCATCCAGATGGAAATCGTGGTGTTTGCCGTTTTGTTCGCGCCGCACAATTTGGCGAACAAGAAAAAAGTAGCTATTTTAAAACGGCAAATGAAAAATTGCTTATTCTCCAGATAGAAGGATTGGAAGGCATTCGTAATTTGGACGCCATTTTGGATGTCAAGGGTTTTGATGTCCTGTTTATAGGCCCTTATGATTTGTCCCAGTCTGTCGGTAAAACAGGACAAGTCGATGCGCCCGAAGTCATCGCACTAATGCGCGAAATTGCCGACAAAGCCAAGGCTAAAGGAGTCCTGTTAGGTGCTTTTTCCGACAGTCCGGCAAGAAATGTAAGCTTATGTAACGAAGGTTTTTCTTATATAGCCTATTCTGTCGATATTGCCATTTTTGCCACAGCCTGTGCCGCCATAAGGGATTTTTAATATGCAGAACTTTTCCGACATTTCAATCGTTATTCCAGTACGCGAGGGCAGCAGTCGTATAAAAGACAAAATATTCTTGCCCTTCCATGAACAATTGACCTTGCTTGAATGGAAAATTGACCAAATCAAAAAAGTACAGACAGCAGACAGGATTTTTTTAAGTTCAAATTCAAATAAAGTTGCGCAAATAGCCCAGGCAATGGGTGTTGAGTTTCTGCCGCGTAATGAATATTTAAGTGTAGGGCATCAGGCATCTTTTAGCGAAGTCATTACCGGAGTGGTGTCTGAGTTGCCAACCGATCATTTTGCCTGGGTCACCGTGGTTGTCCCGTTGATGGCCCCTAGTGATTATAAAAGAGGATTTGAGCTTTATATTGAAAATGTCGTCAACAACACCAATCACGACAGCTTGGTGTCGGTCAATCTCTTGAAAGAATATTTTTGGGATGATAACGGCCCAATAAACTACCAAGCCGATAAAAACCACACCATTAGCCAAGAGTTGCCCAATATTTATCGGGTGACCAACGGCTTGTACATGCGAAGCAAACAAGCCACGCTAGATGAAGGCTATTTTTTAGGTAAAAATCCTTATCGCCACATAGTCGGAAAAATAGCAGGTGTTGATATTGATGAAAATGAAGATTACCAAATGGCGTTGGCGTTAAAGCAATTTTATGTCGATTAATATCCTAAGCCAATAGTGGTTTCCCTCATACAACTCTCTCCGTCGCATTCTGATGCACACGCCATTGACTAATAAAATACGCAGAAAACAGCACTTGGATTTTTGTAATGACTGAATTTGAAATCATCAACTTTAACGAAAAGGATAATCCAGTCATTAAAGAAAGGTTACGGCACTCGATCAAGATAACAAAATCCCGGAAGAATACCGGACAATGTTGCTTCAAATTATTTGGCTGGGTTATTGATAAAAAACAACGGCCAGTAAATATCGTCGTTGTGGCCCAAGGAATCAAAGTTTTTCATGAATTAAATGTCATACAAAATGCTGCTGCTTTACGCATGAGTGAAAAATTAGGCACAACAATTAATGAGCGTTGTGGATTTTCTTTCAAACTGGAAGCGACTGAAGATTTTGATTTATACCTTGAAGTGGATCATTCTTTGATTCCGTGGAAAAAAGTAAAAATCATAACAACACCGGTAGCGGCGGAAGCTGATCAACAAACGGAATTGGCTTTGCAACAATTTAAAAATAGCAATTTTTTGTTATCCCAAACGTGGCTCATCAACGAAATTAAGGCTAGGCAAAACCAGTTAAATGATTCTATTTCATTAGCTACAGAAGCACTTTTTTATTTTTTTAGCAATCAATACAAAGAAATCTCATCTAAGCATGTGGATGCGGTCAATCGACTTGTTTCAGAAGTCGTTACGATTTGGAGTGAAGCAAAAAAAATAAGCTATCTGGAGGCTATTAATGGGGCGATCTTTGAAGGCAATATTGTCCAATTGATTGAAGAATGTAAAAGCGAGAACTTCGCAGTCAGTTTAGTTGAAGGGGGGGTCGCCAATAATTTAAACTTGGCTAGCCCTTTTTCAACAGATCGAGCTTCCTGTCAGGAAAGCTATGAAGTGGATGGTGATTTTAATTGTTTACGTTTTACTGATGATCGGCACTGTTTTTTTCTTATGCAGGGGCTAACGTCAGCAGATGGGCTTTATTTTCCTGGCGAGAACGTATTTATTTCCTTTGCCGTCGTCAACGAAACTCATGTACAAAATTTGAAGAAAAAACTTTTGGCCGACTTTGCCAATATTATCAGTTATGCCAAAGCGGATAATGGTTTTTTTGGAATTTTAGCCTCCCACAACCGACCTTATCATTTTTATTATGACATTTGGCCGGTACTCTTTGAATTAAGTGAAAAACCTGAAGTTGTCGCCAACTTGCCTAATGTGGTCATGCGTATTGACCGCGATTTTAATCATACTGAATCGCTGTTGGGCAGAAGCAAATGTCTCGTTCTCGACCCGGAAGGCATTAATGCCTTGTCTTTGCATGAAAACAAATGGTTTATCCACGTCGGTACGCTTTACTCGCTACGCAACCGTTTCCTTTATGAACGGGTAGACCATGCGTTAGTGGATAGTGCCATTAATTCACCTGGTCAAATTGCATTGGAAAAAATTGAGCACCTGGAAGCTTGCTATCCGATAGTGTGGATTGGCGTGGAAGGGCAAAAACGTTGTTGGTTAGAGCAAAGCGATGGCTATGCTTACATCTTAAATCAATTACATGAAAAATACCCGGCACTTGGAGTCGTCTTTGATGGTTGGACGCTACCTGTCACACCATCGCCAGGCTCCGTGAAGGAAGCCGAAAAAGATAAACAAGTCGTAGACAAAATAGTCAAGAAAATAAATCCCGAAATAAAATTTGCTTCAGTTGTTGGTGAAACTAGCCTGACAAAACTTGCCGTTGGCAACGTAACCGATTTTTTTATTAGTAATTTTGCCACGGGATCGATGCATATTTCCCGCATATTGGGCAAACCAGGGTTTGGGCATTTAAGCAAACGGTTTTCTGAAATTGCATTGCGTATTGCTATGCACATTCATCCCAATAATAAAGTCTATCTATTGCCAAGCAGATATGTAATCGATGAAGATAAGGATATTGGCCACGATTGGGTAAGCTATTCGATTGATAAAAACGATTTTTATAGGTTTATTGAGTTAAAGTTGGAAAATGTGCTGGCTAAAAACGATATTTCCAGTGTAAAGATTTTTATTGAACCACCGCATAGCGTTAATATTGCGCTACGGCAGTATTTAAAAATGGCAACCCACGGTAATATAATCCCAGTTTTTCCAGGTAAAAAAACACCGAATAAAATTGAAGACCTATCGAATTATAGCGAGGCGTATCTTAAAAAGAATATTATTTATGACACCTTTACTTATGGATACCATAAGAAAATTATTGATTCAGCACGTTATATGATCTGGTTACGGGATCCTTTACAGCGGCTTTATTGCCATGCAATCCAATTTGCAGACCATTTGGCAAAACTTGCAGAAAATAACAAAGAGCCTTCTGAAGGTTTGCTTGATGTTTTAAACAAAGGCCATAAAACGCTCGATAATTATCTTACCCGCATGGTTTCGGATGATGATGCGGCTTTTGGTAAATGCTCCGAAACGATGCTGGAAAAAGCCATTGCCAATTTAGAAAATGAATTTATTTTTATAGGTTTTGATGAAAGGCAAAGCGAATCTTTTGATTTGTTATGCTCTACCATGGATTGGGGTAGAGACCTGTTTCCCAATGAGATAACTAACAGCTTTACAATAATAGATCAAGATAGATTGTCTGACGAGGTTCAGATGGTGGCTAAGGCAATGATTGGCTATGACGTACGCTTATACCAAGCGGCTATGGCAATTTTTGATGACAAACACGGGAAACTTAAATTTATGTGATCCTAATGATCTTATGCGTGTATTTCTTGAATCACGTCTAAACTGACCTGTCGGAGTTGCCGGAATCCATGCTACTAAGATGTGTAATGTTTTTAGGTTTCCATAACCACTCGACTCGCCGCATTTCTGCGGCTCATGATATTGTTATTCGACCAAGATTTTAAATTTTACTGATTAGATCGCTGATTGATTTGTTGGCATTCATTTTTTCAAGGGCTTTTTCTAAAGGTAGTGGATCCAATAATGATGTCTGAGGGCCATAAATATTGATGCAATCATTTAAATGTCTGCGAAGCCCTATATCACCTTCCTTCAAATAGAGATTGTAAACAGCCTCCCAATGCCCGCCACCGACTTGCGTGAAACCTTGCTGTTTTGCTGCGGCAATTGCTATGCCGCCGTTGAGCACTTTTTTCTTATGGTGGGTATAAGAACGCATACGAAATTCCCGGTACGTTAAATCTAAGCTACATCCATAGTTCTTTATTTCGCTACCACTTTGGTCAATGATAAGGTGGTTGCCTTGGCTTACGGTAAACTGCAAATCAGCTCGTATGATAACCTTACTGGATATACTGGTTATGGGTGTGCGATGTACTATGCGGCGAAAGAATAACTCATTGTCCTCAGTAGATTCTCCAGGCACAAGATTATAAAAACTTTTGGGGGCTACAATGGCGTCTATTGATTTGGGTGTGGAATCAAGGAGGTTATGAAGTGGCTTTAGAGGACATAAAAATTCATCGGCATCGATTAAAAGAAACCATTCAAGGTTATCCCATAGCGTCATTGCGAAACGACAGGCCCCTGTTATCTTTTTGCCTTGATAATGAGCAATTACCGGATCATGCAGTATAAATATTTCTGCATCATCAAATAATTTTTCAAATAGTTTGATACGTTGTAAGGTCTTGTCCGTAGACAAGTTATCGATAAGAAAAAACTTGCGTAGACCTAGTTCATAATGCCAAAGCAAATTATAAAAAATAATATCTTCCTCGTCCTTGATCATCGATATATACGCCACATTTTCTAAAACTTGTTGTCCTTCCAAGCAGATAGGGTCAGTGCCATAAATATTTCCATCCAGAAAATTTTTGGCAATAACATAATTTCTGGGATCGTATTTTTGAATGTGCTGAAGCTCAACAATTTTTTTGTAGTTCAACGTATCCATTAAAAACCACGCAAGCACACGCACAACATCAATATGCTCCACTTCGTTATTGGTTTTTTCGAGCAACTCAATGGCTTCTTCAATTCTATGATTTTTTTTCAAATCGTGGGCTTGATTAAGTATTTCTGAAATATTAACGTCCATAAAAAGATGATTTTGAGTTTAAATTCCTAAGTATAGCATTGTTAAAAATATGAAATTATTGTTTTCTTTTTAAAAACCATGTCTTCATCATCGTGAAAACCAATGATATGCGGACGGGTTACTTTCGAGGCAGTTCCAGCAATAATCTTTGGTCTCTGCATTGCTGCTAGATTTTCATATTTTAACTATTGACTGGAAGATATTGGGCGTTTTCTAGGTGATCAATTAAGGCTAGCGCTTATGAAACAATTAATATTTATGCGTGGTTGGCCTAGAGTCCTCTGTAAATTTTAAAGACAACTAAAAAAATAAGCTAACGACGAAATGATATAATCAAAACCTATGGTAACTAATTCAAAATTTTTGAAATCTACTTATATTTTAAGCAGATTATGGGATTTACCTTTTATACCTTTGCCAGTTACATCCACCAATTCCCGCTTAAGCTTGACCAAAGATCGAATTGGGCTTGAAAACGTTTTCTTACCGCATTTAAAATGTCTGGCCTCATCCTATTGATATTATCTTTGCAAACGATATAGTAGAATTTAACTTATTGTTTTTAAATACTTTTTAAAGATGCAAAATTTCAGCAACGGATTGATAAAATATCAAAAAATTTTAAAGGGCGTGCGGAATGCCAGCCAACTATTTATCGCCAAAAGCATCTCTTTTATGACCAAAACTATTTTTAATATCCCTGAAACGCTTAATCGGGCACATGAGTTAAAAAGAAACAACAAAATAGAAGAAGCTATTGCCCTTCTTGAAGAAGTAAATCTTAACGTCGAGCACGATAGTGTTATCCGTGTGCTTATCTGGTTTTTGATGGATACGTTGAACTATAAACGAGTTGCCGAGCTTCCCCATGCCCAAAAATACGATGCCGCTAGCTATGTCATTGCTAAAGGTTTTTTGGATGGAAACCTAAGTAGTGAAGACCCAATCTGCCTGGAAGGACACCAAGTTTTAGACAATGTGGCGTTTATATCGATGGTCAAGGATGAGGAAGATATTATTTTTTATAATTTGCTTTGGCATTACGCATTAGGTCTGCGTAAGTTTTTTCTTATTGATAACCTGTCTACGGACCGAACTCTTGAATATATTAAGCTGTTCGAAAGGCTTTTTGAGGACTCGCAAGTCTTTATATTGCATGATCCGGTCGTTGCCCATTATCAAGGTAAAAAAGTAACCGGCGCTTGTCGGTTTGCGATGTCATTATGGGATAACCTCGAATGGTTGGTTTTAACGGATGCCGACGAGTTTTTATGCCCGAAGCAACCGCTTCATAAAATATTTGACGGTATTCCTAAAACCATAGATGCCATAGTGGCGTCCAAAAGCTTTTATAATCTAGTTGACGGTGATTCCGTTGAAGAGGACGACTTGTTTTTTCGTCGTATTGGCCATCGCACGCCAGTAACACACACTTCCAGTAAAGTCATCATGCGGGCAAATTTGCAATTTAATGTTAGCCAAGGCAATCATCATATTTTTGCCCAGGATGGCAAAGAAATAAGCAATTACACGTCTAGCTTGGATTTAACTTATCGGGAATTTCGTATGCGTTCTTATCCACATCATAAGAAAAAAGTGATGAACGGTGGGGTAGCCATTGCGGCGGCAAAACAACAGGGTTTTATGCAAGTTGGAGGCGAGCATTGGGAAGCGGTATATAATTTATACTTAAAAGAAGGAGATGTCGGTCTTCGCAGGCACTTACAAAATTGTATTAATAACAGTAGCCGCCAGACATCTATATACGATCCGCTACCCTTGGATAAGGTCATAGAAAAGATGGATGCTAGCAAAAAAATAAGTTTTCTGATTGGTAAAGATTAGGTTCTGTTGACATTTTGTCTGAAAATTAATCTTTTATTTTTCATTCAGTTAAATATTTATGTTTGTTTTTATCACGTCATTCCGACATGGACTATCAGAGTCGCTAGACCGCGATAGCGAATCCAGGAACGGCTTCCATGCCGTCTGGATGCTGCCATTCCTTGGCGGCATGACGATAACCCGTTGATTTTATTTTGATGAAACGTCAACCTAGCCTAGGATGCTAGATGTTATTTTAAAAAATAATATCTAATTTTAGTGGCTTGCATTTTGCACCATTATAGAGCCGTGTGCGGCTTATGAATATAAGCCAAGGATGCCAATTAGACGCCGCTTTCCCTTTATGCTCTTGGGTATGGTGTAACATTAAACGTTTGATTCGTAAGCCTTGCAGGCATTTTTGAAGCCTTGGAAGACACCGTGACCACGGTGGTTAAACTGCCTTGCGTGGCGAATGACAAATACCTCGTTGACGGAAACTAATATGCTAAATATCGTAATCCCTATGGCAGGGCGCGGCAGCCGCTTTGCCGTTGCCGGTTATCCAGACCTCAAACCGCTTATCCCTATTGAAAAGGCTATGTCACCGTTAATTATGGAATCCTTAAACGACGCGGCTTTGAGAGAAAACTACAATCCGCATGAAATAAGGCTTTTCGCAGAAAATAAAATTTTTTCAACAATTAACGGTTACATAGCCTTAAAAAACCAAGAGAGCTTATTGCCTGTCTCCTTTAACCAACTTCTGCACGATCAAACTCCCAACCATGTCCCCCTGCACATTCACGGCAGTACGGAAGGTGTCCAGAAAACGGTCTATCGGCAATAAAATGGCGATGGCTTCGGCGGGTAAGCCCACCGATTGCAACACCATAACCATCGTCACCATACCTGCGCTAGGAATGCTCGGCGCACCGATAGCCGCGATCATCGCGGTGAAAAATACGATAAGCTGTTGGACAAAATTTAATTCGACCCCTGCAAGATTCGCGATGAACAGTGCGGCGGCCGCTTCGTATAACGCCGTTCCGTCCATATTGACCGTCGCGCCTAGCGGTACGACAAATCTGGCGATTTCCGGCTTGACGTGCAGGTGTTGTTCGGTACAGCGCAAGGTGACGGGCAGGGTGGCGGAGCTGGAACTGGTGGCGAAGGCGGTGATCAGGGCTTCCCTCGCCCCGCGAAAAAAGTGCAGCGGTTTGATCTGGGTGACTATGTAGAGCATCAGCGGCAATACCACTACGGCGTGCAGCAGCGTCGTTCCAAACACCACCGCGACAAACTTGGCGAGGCTCGCCAGCAATTCTACATTTTGCGTGGCGACCAATTGCGCCAGCAAGGCCATAATGCCGAATGGGGCCAAGCGCATAATCCAGCCGACCATGCGCAAGATGATTTCCAGCCCTTCCTGCAACAACACCAAAATATTGCGGTAACGCTCGCCGCCCATCACCAGCGCGATACCGAGGAACAGCGCGAAAATGACTATCGCCAGGACATTGCCTTGCGCCAGCGCGGCGAAGGGATTAATAAACAGGCCGTGGAAAAACTTGACGATAAAATCAGCCAAGGTCATTTGCTTGGCTTCGAAGTGGTTCATGGCGTTATGGAACAAATCCAGGCTTAAGTCTTTGCCGGGTTCAAACACATTGCTGGCGGTCAAGCCTAGGATAATTGCCACCGTCATCGACAACATAAAAAAGCCCACGGTGGAAATCCAGACCCGGTGCATTTGTTGGTGCTGGCGCAAATTGGCGACACCTACCGCGATAGAGGTAAACACCAGAGGCACCAAGACCATTTTCAGCAAATCAATAAACAGGTTACCGATTAAGCCGCTGAGATAAAGCCCTTGCCTGGTCAGCGCGGAATCCGTGCCGAGTACGGCAAAAAGCAAACCAATCGACACCCCGATGAACACGCCGAGAAAAATCTGTGTATTTAAAGGCAATCGCATAACAACCCGCTCTTAAGTGATTAATTGCAAAAAGCAAGTATATAGGCTGGTCCCCATAATTCTTTTAACATTTTTCACAATAATAAAAGCCGGAATGGGTTTGTGCCAACAGTAGGCGTCACTGCGTCATGGTCGCTACAGACGTTCTTTTTGTTCATCCAGCAAAAAAACAACTGCCGTCTATATCAATCAAGCTTTCCGTTTGTAGATAGCCTGACCAATCCAGGTCAATGAAAAATTCAAAGGAATGGAGCATCAATTTTGTTAATGGGAAATTGGCTCTTCTTTCAAGCCCGGAATGACTAAAGAACTCCCAGCATCTTATGGCCTATTGCTGGGATTACGCTATCGCTTCATCCCTGCCTACAACATCCGTCCATCCGCGCCTTACAAACCCACTCGCCCAATCTCCCAAACCACTTAAGCTTGCGTCAACCTGACTTCCGCCTCACGGTATTTCGCGGCGCAAAATTCGGCGACTTCGGCTGGCAAGGCCGGGGCGGGGTAGGTTTTGTCCCAAGCCAAGGTTTCCAGATAATCGCGCACATATTGTTTATCGAAACTCGGTGGGCTGATGCCGACCTGGTATTGGTCGGCGGGCCAGAAGCGGGAGGAGTCAGGGGTTAGGGCTTCATCGATCCAATACAGCGTGCCTTTATCATCCACGCCGAATTCAAATTTGGTGTCGGCGATGATGATGCCTCGCCCTTTGGCATAATCGGCGGCGGTTTTGTACAGCAACAGGCTGGCATCACGGACTTGCCCAGCCAAATTTCGCCCGATTAATTCAACGGTGTGGGCAAACGTGACATTTTCATCGTGTTGATCTACGCCCGCTTTGGTGGATGGCGTGTAAATCGGCTCAGGCAGTTGTTGGGCTTGTTGCAGGCCTTCCGGCAAGCTGATGCCGCACACTGCGCCGGTTTTTTGATAATCTTTCCAGCCTGAACCGATCAAATAACCACGCACGATGGCTTCTACAGGCAATGGGCGCAATTTTTTTACGACGATGGCGCGGCCTTCGATTTGCTCCCGTTCTGTTGGGTCTGGCACAACCTGTTCCAGTGGTATGTCGGTCAGATGGTTGGGGATAATGGCTTGCAGTTTGTTAAACCAGAAATTGGACACCTGGGTCAACACGCGGCCCTTGCCTGGAATCGGGTCTGGCAATATGACATCGAAGGCCGATAGGCGGTCGGTAGTGACAATCAGCATCGTGTGGTCGTCAATATCATAAATATCGCGCACTTTGCCACGCGCCAGCAGTTTGAGTGTAGCCAGTGTGGATTGGTGTAAAGCGTGTGGGGCTGTCATAGTGTCTCTTGTGTTGTTGCGGTGCTGGTTTTTGTTATTTTGCAGGCGGTCATGGACAGTTAAAAGGTTTTGAATACACCGTTATCTTCGTCGGAATCTGTCAAGGCCATGCCGGCATTGATGATAGTGCCGCTATTTTCCGTACCCAGCTTAATCATCAGGCGCACTTCGTTTCTGGAATCGGCATAATTCAAGGCGTCTTCGTAGCTGATTTTGCCGTCGGCATACAAATCATACAGGGCCTGGTCAAAAGTCTGCATACCTTGCTCGCGGGAATCTTTCATCAATTCCTTGAGCTTATGGATTTCACCCTTGCGGATGTAATCTTTGGCCAAGGGGGTGTTGATCAACACTTCAACGGCAGGATAGCGGCCTTTGTCATCAGAACGCCGGATCAATTGTTGCGCGACAATACCGCGTAAATTCAGGGATAAATCCATCAACACTTGGTCGTGCATTTCTTCGGGGAAAAAATGCAAGATCCGGTCTAAGGCCTGGTTGGCATTGTTGGCGTGTAGCGTGGTCAGGCATAAATGTCCAGTTTCGGCAAAAGTAATGGCGTTTTGCATGGTTTCGCGGGTCCTGACCTCGCCAATCAGGATCACATCGGGGGCTTGCCGCAAGGTGTTTTTTAACGCCACTTCATAAGATTCCGTATCAATGCCGATTTCCCGTTGGGTGACGATACAGCCCAAATGCTGATGCTGGAATTCTATCGGGTCTTCAATCGTGATGATATGGCCGCTGCTGTTTTCATTGCGGTATTTGATCAAGGAGGCTAAAGATGTGGACTTGCCGGTGCCGGTGGCCCCGACAAAAATCAACAAGCCGCGTTTTTCCATGATCAAGTCCTTTAAAACGGGCGGTAAATGCAGGGCCTCGGCATCAGGGATATTATGCTCAATGCGCCGCAACACCATGCCCGCGGACGTGCGCTGGGTAAACGCACTGACCCGGAACCGTCCAAGCCCCGGAAAGCTAATGGCGAACTGGCATTCCATCGTTTGTAAAAACTCGTCTTTTTGCCGTTGCCCCATGACACTCAGCACGATAGCCAACGATTGCTCGTGGGTCAGTTTTGTTTTGGACACCTCAATGAGTTGGCCATCGACTTTTATTGTCGGTGCGCAACCAGCGGTAATAAACAAATCCGACGCTTTTTTTTGCACCATTAGCGCAAGTAGCGCGTTAAAA
Organism: Methylovulum sp.; assembly: GCF_028687615.1. GTDB lineage: Bacteria > Pseudomonadota > Gammaproteobacteria > Methylococcales > Methylomonadaceae > Methylovulum. The sequence goes on along the minus strand of NZ_JAQTZU010000024.1, from coordinate 10,017 downwards.
TCCATACATCACCTCACAGGAACATGTCTTTGTTGACGGCTTTCACCATCGCAATTTTGGCATTCACCAACCCTCTATCCACCAGTTCACGCAGGTTTTGATCTAGCGTCTGCATACCGTCCTTGCGCCCCGTTTGTATCGCCGAGTACATTTGCGCGACTTTCGCTTCACGGATCAAGTTCCTGATCGCCGACGTGCCGACCATGATTTCATGCGCGGCAATCCGGCCTCCGCCAATTTTTTTCATCAAGGTTTGCGAAATGACAGCCTGCAAAGATTCCGACAACATGGCGCGGATCATGTCCTTTTCTGCGGATGGGAACACGTCGATGATACGGTCTATGGTTTTCGCCGCCGAGGTCGTATGCAGGGTGCCGAACACCAAATGGCCCGTTTCGGCGGCGGTCAAGGCCAAACGGATGGTTTCCAAATCCCGCATCTCGCCAACCATAATAATGTCGGGATCTTCCCGCAGGGCCGAGCGCAAGGCTTCATTAAAACCGTGGGTGTCGCGGTGGACTTCGCGCTGGTTGATCAGGCATTTCTGGCTTTCGTGGACAAATTCGATAGGGTCTTCAACGGTCAGGATATGCGCGTAATCGTTCTGGTTGATGAAATTAATCATCGCCGCCAGCGTTGTTGATTTGCCGGAACCGGTAGGCCCGGTCACCAAAACCAAGCCGCGCGGTTTTTTACATAACTCTTCAAAAAATTTCGGCGCATTCAAGTCTTCAAGGCTTAACACTTTGGATGGAATCGTCCTGAACACGCCGCCCGCCCCGCGGTTTTGGTTGAAGGCGTTGACCCGGAAGCGGGCGATCCCGGGTAATTCAAAAGAAAAGTCGGTTTCCAAAAACTCTTCATAATCACGACGTTGCTTATCGTTCATGATGTCATAAATCAAAGCATGGACTTCTTTATGATCTAATGAGGGGATATTGATGCGCCGAATATCACCATCGACCCTGATCATCGGTGGCAAACCTGCTGACAAATGTAAATCCGATGCTTTGTTTTTAACCGAAAACGCAAGTAATTCGCTAATATCCATAATTTCCTCTTGTTATGAAAAGTAAAAATACCGTTGCTTTATACCATAGTTTAGCGCTTTGCTTTTTTCAAGCGGCATAGTTTAATACCTTATTCTTCCACGTTTGTAAAAATTCATGATAGCCAACCGACTTAAAGAGATTCAAGACCAAATCCGCCATGCCGAACAAGCCTACGCCCGTAAAGCAGGCGCCGTGTCATTGTTGGCGGTCAGCAAAACCAAACCCGCCCAGGATATTGCCGCCGCTTATCAAGCCGGACAGCGGCATTTTGGCGAAAACTATGTGCAGGAAGCCATCAACAAACAGCAGTTGCTCGGTGCTTTTGATATAAGCTGGCATTTCATTGGCCCTATCCAATCCAACAAGACCAAGCTCATCGCCCGGCATTTTGCCTGGGTGCATAGTGTCGATAGCGTCAAAATTGCCCATCGGCTAAGCGGGCAGCGTCCGCACCATTTGCCGCCGCTGAATATTTGCCTGCAAGTCAATATCAGCGGTGAAGAAAGCAAATCCGGGATAGCTTTGTATGAGTTGCCAGATATTTATAGCCAAATTTCTACATTGCCTAATTTAATAGTGCGCGGTGTTATGGCGGTTCCGGCTCCTGAAGAAGATTTTGCCAAGCAACGCGTGCCCTACAAAACACTGATGCAAGTGGTTGCCGGACTGGATGAGGCGGGTTTGGATACGTTTTCGTTCGGGATGAGCGGCGATTGGGTGGCGGCGATTGCCGAAGGCTCGACAATGGTCAGGATTGGGACGGCGTTGTTTGGGGCGCGGGGTAGGCATGGCAATAAGGCCAATGTTTAAAATGTTTAAACATCCGCCCTGCTGGAAAGCTTGCAGTGTCCAGTATGCCCGATAAAACTCATAATTATCCGGTCTTGGGCGTTATTCAAGCGGCTTTTCTTCTTGCCCCGCTGTGTGCATCAAGCACGGCAATAATTTCTTCGCATTCTATGACTTGTTGGCTGTTCGCCAGGATAAAATTCGCCAAGCCTATAATCGCCCGCCAATTGTCCCTGTCATGAATAAAAGTAAACGCTACGGCGAATAATTCAGCTATTTTTTGCTCGCGTGCCATAGGATCAAAATTAAAGCAATCAAGATAATCGTTGACCAGTTGCAAATCAGTCGCGCCGCCGTAGTGATGCAGGGAGCTGATATTCACCAGGCGGGAATTAAAAATTTCATCGTCACGCAAGGCGATATAATTGGCCTCGGCGAGAGGGCCGACCAATAAATTGATGATGTCCGCTTCAAACGCATTGATATAGGCCTGCTTTTGCACTGCGGAAAATTCCCGTGTCGCTTCGGGTACAGACGAAGGCAGGGTGTGGATTAAACGCCCGCCGTCCACTTTGGCAAGCCATACAATTCCTGATGCCGTATTCTGGCATAAGCCGGTGATGGCGATTTGAAAACAGACTGGCGGCAGTTGCTTTTGCTTATTACCAAAATAAATCGCCGCAGCATGACCCGCTTCATGGATGGCGGTTTTCATGCCGAGCTCTTTCATATCCGTTGATCTAAAAGACTGTTTGGCGAGATAGCTACGATTCATTGAGATACACCCCTGTGTGAAAAAAAATGCGGACTAAACCACTGTCCGCATTGTCGAGAGGAAGGATACTGACTGCCGAGATTCACCAACAGTCAGGGCGGAGTTTAAAGATCAGATAAACAATTGAAAATGTGGCATATTGCCGCGCGACAAAATGACGCTGATTTTGGCACGAAATTCGCCTAATATTATTGGTTTGATTGATGGTGTCTAGGTAAATCAGGGCCTTCGGCGTATCAAAACCTGATTTTTACTATATTCTATAAGTCATATCACGCAGTTGCCTGAGTCATATCACACGGCGGGTCTTAATTTTGACGGTGCAATGAGGTAATTTAGGATTTGGCTAAAAATAACTTCCCTGAACCATTCTTGAAACCCTAGACCTGACAGGTTTCAAAAACCTGTCAGGTCTTAATATCGGGAAGTTATTAATGGCCAAATCCTTAAAGGCGGGGTTTACTAGGATGTTAAAAAAGCCCAACAGTCTAACTATAAAAATCAGTTGACCGTGCTCGACCGACAGCCAAGCATCTGGCAATAACCTCGAAATTGCATCGGCCCTGAAAATAGCGCGATTCCAGATACGCATCATTCCGTAACCAATGAATGATGAATGATGCGTTTACCTCGTGGCCCGATGCTACGCCGTGCCGCAATAAAATTTAGCCCTTCTTATTCAACCAGTCCAGATAGCAAGCCACGCCTTCTTTGACCGTCAAAAACTCTTTACTGTAGCCCGCTTGCCTTAAGCCGGAAATATCCGCTTGGGTGTAGCTTTGGTACGCGCCTTTCAGATGCTCAGGAAACGGGATGTATTCGATGCGGCCTTTTCCATGCCAATCGACCACCGCTTCGGCAACGGCGTTGAACGTTGCGGCTTTGCCTGTACCCACATTGAAAATACCCGATAGCGCGTGGTCGAGAAACCAGAGGTTGACATCCACGACATCGCCGACATAAACAAAATCACGTTGCTGCTGCCCGTCACCGTAACCGTCGCAACCTGCAAATAAGCGGGCGACTTGATCGTTGATGATTTGTTGGTTGAAATGGAAGGCGGTGCTGCTCATTGAACCCTTGTGCTGTTCGCGGGGGCCATAGACGTTGAAATAGCGGAAGCCAACGACCTGGCTGCTGGTGGTCGGCAGGATATGGCGGACGTGCTGGTCGAACAGGAACTTGGAATAGGCGTACATGTTGATCGGCTGTTCGCAGGCCCGGTCAACGCTAAAACCATTCTGCCCGTTGCCGTAAACCGACGCTGATGAAGCATAGATGAACGGAATCCTGTCAACCCGGCAAATATGCAGCAGTTGTTTGGAATACTCATAGTTATTCTTCATGACATACCGCCCGTCCCATTCGGTGGTCGACGAACAGGCGCCTTGATGGAAAACGGCGCGGATTTTTTGCAAGGTTTCCGGCACGGCAAGTTTGGCAAACAAGTCGTTTTTATCGCAATAATCGGCAATGTCCAAATCGGCGATATTGAGCATCTTATGACCATTGCTCAGATTATCAACCAATAAAATATTGCGCTCGCCCCTTTCGTTCAGGGCGCGGATCAAGTTGCTGCCGATAAATCCCGCGCCGCCTGTGACAATAATCATTCTTCACCCCGAGCTTTGTTGATCATGTGGGTTGTCGATTGTCCTTCGACAAAGGACAAAATTTTCACCTCACCGCCCGCTTTGATGACGCAATCACCCCCTGCGACTTGGCCCTGCGTATAGTCGCCGCCTTTGACGATGACATCGGGCAACAGCTTGCAGTACAAACGTTCCGGCGTTTCTTCCTCAAACGCCACCACCCAATCAACACAGGCCAAAGCCGCCAATACGGTCATGCGTTGCTGCAAGCCGTTGATCGGGCGGGTTTCGCCCTTGAGGATTTTCACGGACGCATCGGAATTGACCGCGACTATCAAGCGGTCACCCAAGGCCCTGGCCTGTTGCAGATAAGTGACATGGCCTGCATGCAGCAAATCGAAACAGCCGTTGGTCATAATCACGCGTTCGCCACCTGCTTGGGCATGGCTGATCAGGCAGGCCAGTTCATCTTCGGAGACGATGCCGTAAACAGCCGCATCACGGTCACCATGCAAGGCGCGGGTTAATTCTTCATGTGACACGGTGGACGTACCCAGTTTGCCCACGACAATCCCGCCCGCCAGATTTGCCAGATACATCGCTTCCTGCAACGGTAATTTGACCGCCATGCCTAAAGACATGACGGCAATGACCGTGTCGCCCGCACCCGTCACATCAAACACGTCTTTGGCCCGGGCCGGCAGAGAATGGCTGGACTCTGGCAAAACCAGCGTCATGCCCGCTTCGCCACGGGTCAACAATAAGGCGGCAATTTGCTGGTCGGCAATCAGCTTACGGCCTTTCGCCTGCAAGGCCAGTTCATCGGCACAAGCTCCGACCACCGCCTGCAATTCAGCTAAATTCGGCGTAATGACATCGGCATTGGCATAACGGTGGAAATCTGTGCCTTTGGGGTCGACCAGCACGTTAAGGCCGACTTGTTTCGCGCTTCGGATGCAGGCTGCGACATCCGTCAAAGTGCCTTTGCCGTAATCCGAGAGCACCAAGACATCGTGGTCAAGCAATTGTTCCTGCAACAGGCTTTGCAAAGCGGCAAAGTCAAATTGCAATGGCACCTGTTCAAAATCCACACGGATCAATTGCTGATGCTGCGCCATGATGCGTAACTTACATATCGTCCGTATTGACGGTTGGAAAACAAACGCGCAATGCACACCTTCGGCTTCCAGCATGTGTTTTAAAATATCACCTTCGGCATCGTCGCCGACCACGCCCAACAACGTGACGCGCCCCCCCAAGCGGGCGATGTTGAGCGCGACATTCGCCGCCCCGCCAACGCGGTCTTCGTGGTTGTTGACCCGCACCACGGGCACAGGGGCTTCGGGGGAAATCCGCGAGGCTTGCCCGGACCAGTAGCGATCCAGCATGACATCGCCGATGACGATAATTTTGGCCTGGGTAAAATCAGGTAGGGTGGCTAACATGGGTGTTCCTTAATAATTTGCATAAACGTGCCAGCGTTTGGAAGGCCAACAGGTTTTTAGTCACTATGATGTTGAGCAATGCCCTTCAATCCAGCCGCACCACCAATGCCCGATCAGGATATGCGCTTCCTGGATGCGGGCGGTCACGCTGGACGGAACGACAATCGCAATGCTGGCATGAGGCAGCAACTGCCCGCCGTCACCGCCGGTCATCGCAATCACTGATAAGCCTTTTTGCCGGGCCACTTGCGCGGCTTTGATGATGTTCGGGCTTTTGCCGGATGTGGAAATGGCGACCAGGCAATCGCCCGGCTGGCCGAACGCTTCGACTTGACGGGAAAACACGCTCTCAAATCCCACATCGTTACTGTGCGCGGTCAGGATGGACGAGTCGGTGGTCAAAGCCAAAGCGGGCATCGCGGCACGGTTTTTTTCATAACGCACGACCAATTCGGCGGCGATATGTTGGCAATCGGCGGCACTGCCACCGTTGCCGCACAGCAGAATTTTGCCGCCGTGGTTTAAGGTGCTGACCAGCAACTCGCCCGCCGCTTCGATTTCGCCGTTACAGCTCGCCAAGTTATTGACCATCTCGCGGTGGTCTTCCAGTACGGAAATAAAGGTTTTCAAAAAAACTCCTGGTTACGGGATGATAGTTTCGGTTTCGGCTTGGGCTAAAAACGTCTGCATGTCTTCATTTTCGACCCGTTCATAAATGTCCGCCACAGTCATCTCCAGGCCGATGGCTTCAAAGAGGACGCTATCGCCCAAGAAATAATGGCTGGACACCCAAGCTTGGCTGCGCCGACAGACTTCGACATCGACAAAATCTTGCTCGATCAGCACATATTCTTGCAGTGACGGTATATTTTGGTAAGCCAATTTTTTAATGGTTTCATCTAGGCGCCGGGTCGATTTGGACAGCACTTCGACGATGATCACTGGCGTTTCGGTGTAGTAGTCTTGGTTGTTGTCTTCGCAGACCACCATGACATCGGGGTAGAAAAATTTGCTGCCGACTTTGACCTTTACATCAGAGGCAAAGGGTTCACAAGGCTTACCATGTAAAAAAATCCTGAACGCGCTGGAAAGATTGACCGTAATGCGCTGATGATTTTTCTTAACGCCCGCCATCGCATAAATATAACCATCAATATATTCATGCTTGATTTCGCGCTCCACTTCCGTGCGTAAATACTCTTCTTCACTCATCCATGCCGGTTCTTGTTTAAGATTCGCTACCATATCGAAATTCTCCACATTTTTAGTTTCAGTTGCTTTCAGGTTTTTAAAACCTGAAAGGTCTGTCTGGTAATTGTCGAAACTATTTCATGACCATGCCTTAAACGGCATCGAGCGTATTCTTGTCTTCTTTAAATTGCATCGCATGTAACCGCGCATAGACCCCACCTTTCGCCAGCAATTGCTGATGCGAACCACGCTCGACAATGCGCCCCTGCTCCATGACCAAAATGACATCGGCATTTTCTATCGTCGATAAGCGGTGCGCGATGACCAGCGTGGTACGGTTGCATAAGACTTTTTGCAAAGCCGCTTGGATATACCGCTCGGATTCGGTATCCAGGGCGGAGGTGGCTTCATCCAAAATTAAAATCGGTGCGTCTTTGAGCAACGCCCTTGCCAAGGCCAGGCGTTGCCGCTGACCTCCCGATAATTTTACGCCGTTTTCACCAATTTCCGTATCCAGACCGTGCTCCAGTTTGCTGACAAATTCCATCGCATAAGCATCGGTCGCCGCCTGTTCGATAGCGGCGCGGCTGGCGCCCGCCAATGCCCCGTAAGCGATGTTATTGGCAATGGTGTCATTGAACAAAATCACTTGTTGGTTGACTAGCGCGATATGCCGGCGCAGGTTTGCCAGTTGATAGCCGTTGATCTCCACCCCATCCAACAAGATTTGTCCTTGGCTGTGCGGATAAAAACGTGACACCAAATTGACCAGCGTACTTTTGCCGCCACCCGATGCGCCAACCAAAGCAATGGTTTGCCCAGGTTCGGCTTTGAAACTAATATCGATCAACGCCGGCTCATTGGCACTACCATATTGGAACGTCAGATTCCTAAATTCCAACGCGCCTTGGCAAGAATCAAGCCGGCAAGTTCCGTTGTCCGGTTCGCTTTCCGTATCCAGCACCTCGAATAAAGATTCCGCTGCGACGATGCCGCGCTGGATGTCGCTATTGGCATCGCTCAATTGCCGGAACGGACGCGGCAGCAAAAACGCCGCCGTCAAATAGCCGACAAACACGCCGACACTGGCTTGTTCCATAAAAAACAAAGCCATATACATTAAAAATGCCAGTGCGATGGCAATCACCAACTGCATGGATTGATTATGTATGCCGCTGGTGGTGGTCGCTTTCAGGGATTGACGGCGGTTGTACAGGCTGCTTTCCACAAAGCGGCGTTTCTCATACGCTTCGCCGCCGTAACTGCGGACGATGCGATGCCCGTTGACCAATTCCGAGGTGATATGGGTCATGTCACCAATCGAATCCTGGATGCGTTTGCTGAGCATCCGTAGGCGTTTGCTGACATAGTTGACCAGCAACGCAATCACCGGCGCGACCACCAAAAACACCAGGGACAATTGCCAATTGGTGTAAAACAGATAAACGAGCAGGCCCAATGCCGTCAAACCTTCCTGCACGACCTTACGCACCGCATCGGTGGTCGCCTGCGCGACTTGCCCGACATTGTGGGTGATACGGGAAATCATGTAGCCGCTGTTGTTGTCATCAAAATACACAGTCGGTAATTGTGTATACTTATCAAATAGTTCGCAGCGCAAGGCATGGATCACATTCAAGGATACCTTGGCGAGAAAATAGTTGCCCAAATAGTTGCCAATTCCACGCACCACCACCAAGCCACTAAAATATAAAGGCAAATAGTACATCTGCTCGCGCGATTTGGCTTGCAAGGTATCGATAATTTGTTGAATCAACGTGGCAAATAAAGGCTGGGTACTGGAATAAATCAGAAAGCCGAAAATGCTGATGATGAACAGCTTACGGTGAGGTTTGACATAAGTGAGCAGGCGTTTATAAATTTCGCCATTGGTTTTGGATGTTTTATGCATATTTTTTAAGGTAATATGATGGCAGTCGCGCCTTTTGATGGTATTTAAAGCATTTTTATTGGAGGTTGCATGCTAGCCCATACGTTAATATCCTATCTTAGCGAAGCAGATTATTTGGCTATGGAAATGACCAGCCAAGAACGCCATGAATATGTCGATGGGGCAATTTTTGCCATGACCGGGGCAAGCCGGGCGCATAATCAAATTGGCATTAATTTGGTGAGTTTCCTGCACACCCAAGTTAAAGATACCCGTTGCCGCGTGTACATGAGCGATGTCAAATTAAAAATAGCCCACAAAAAAACCTATTATTACCCCGATGTGATGCTAGGGTGTAGCCAAAATGAAACCGATGCTTACGCCGTGACCGAGCCGTGCCTGATTATTGAAGTCCTCTCGCCCGCAACAGCTCTCATTGATAAACGCGAAAAACTCATTGCTTATCAAAATATTTCCAGTGTACAAGAATACTGCCTAGTCGCTCAAGACAAATACCGTGTGGAAAAATATACCCGCCATCAAAACTCGCAAGGATGGTTCTTAGACCATTACGGTAAAGAAGACCGCGTGCCTTTTGTTTGTGTGGATTGTGAAATCAGCGTTAGGGATATTTATTCGGGGGTGTTGGCTTGAATCACACTTTACACGGAATATAATGGCCCAAACCCCACATCAACAGGTATAGCCATGACCACCCTAGCCATTGACACTTACGCATTAGTGACCAAATTAAAAGAGGCCGGCGTTCCCGAACAGCAAGCCGCCGCCCAGGTGGAAACCATCACCCAAGCCATTGATAGCGCGTTGGAGCAAGCGAAGCATGATTATCAACTGGATGACTTGAGCACCAAACGCGATTTAAAAGAATTGGAAGTCAAACTTGAAACACGGATTAAGGAAACGGAGTTAAAAATAGAACTGGTGCGGTCAGAATTGAAACGGGATATTGCCGAAACCAAAGCCGAACTGGTGCGTTGGGTGGTCGGCGTAGGCGTTTTGCAAACGGTGTTGATCACGGCTTTAGTGTTGAAATTGGCAGGCACTTTTTAAAGTGATGAGATTGACTTAACCACAAAAACCATCCAAACCCCTAAAATGACCGTAACTTAACGCAAGCAGGCAGAACCATGACCACAGGGCCACCTCATTAAAATACCTGAGCCAAAATCTCAGTTAAAAGCAAGTCATCCCAGCCAGCGGCCTTACGCATACGTTTGACACTCATGCGTTTCTTTGGGGTTTGCCTGATCATGTTCAAGGC
>NZ_JAQTZU010000051.1 GCF_028687615.1 Methylovulum sp. | reverse complement strand
CCTTGTTCTTTCATGACTGAAAGTAGTTTCTTTCTGAATACCGCTGGATAGGCCATTCGTTTTTCATTCAAGATGATCGTTTTTACAATAGCCTATTATCGCATCAATTTATACTGGATTAGCTATAGTGCAAAATTAGCATAAGCGATGTGAGTTAGTTAATAGCTTTTTAAAAATATTCGCGCTAGCCTTTATCAACAGTTAAAAACTATTGTTGGAGCTTAGTCTTATGCAAAATGTATCGGGTATTTTGGATGTCGCTATCGGTCTGGTGTTTGTTTACCTGCTGCTGAGTTTGGTCTGTTCAGCATTGACCGAAGCGGTAGAAAATCTTTTTAATCGCTGCCGGGGCAAGAAACTCTGTGAAGGTTTGTATGAATTATTTGGCGGCAATATTCATAATGATACGAGTTTTGCTTTACTTAAGGAGTTTTATCAAAGTCCCTTGATTTATGGTTTGTACCAAGGGGATTTGAAAATCGAGCAACAAGCTTCAGCGGCTAATACAACTCAGGCACCGCCGCAAAAACTCCAGTTATCCAAAAACCTTCCATCCTATATTGCCCCTAAAACCTTCGCATTGGCATTGGTCGGTCACATTCTGGCAGGCGATACTTTTGATACGGCAACGCTAATCAATAAAATCAATAGCGATTCTTCCCCGCTTCCCGAGCATCTTAAAAAAACCTTGGTATTGCTGGTCAATACGGCTGAAGGCGACATCAATACCGCCCTGAAGAACATTGAAGACTGGTATTCTGCAATGGGGGAAAGGATTAGTGGCTGGTACAAAAAACATGCACAACGCATAGCTTTCGTCATCGCACTGTTGATTACCGTGATGGGTAATGTCGATACCATTACGATTGCCAAGAGCTTGATGGTCAATGACAAACTACGCGAACAAATTATTGATTCGGCAGATCAGTTCGTCAAGATTGATGCTCTGGCAGACAAGGAGGCGGCTCTCAAAGCACTTAACAGCATCCCATTGCCAGACAACAAAGAACAAATAGCCGGTTTGGCTTCAGAGATTGTGAAAATCAAAGCGGCACATGCCGAGGAGGCGCTCTGCCAATCGGAAACCTATGATCCTAAGCAATGCTATGATTTACAGATGGCGCGTTTGGATAAACTCAACCAGATGGGTTTGCCTATCAGTTGGATGTATTTGGACGACCCTAAAATGTGGCCGCAAAATCACTGGGTTTGGCTAGAAAAAATCCTCGGCCTTTTTATCACCGCCATTGCAGTTTCCCTTGGCGCGCCGTTTTGGTTTGATGTCCTCAATAAATTTATGAATTTTAGGTCAAGCATTAAACCGCAACTGGATCCTAAGCCGGTTGCATCCAAGCCGCAAACCAGCGGCAATGATAACTCCACTTCTGGTGTGGGTTAGCTCTAAATAATCACTTTATCAAGCGAAGAGGAGAAGCATTATGTCAAGACAAATTAATGAAGATGGTTTAAATCTGGTCAAGGAATTCGAAGGCTTACGATTGGATGCCTACCGGTGTCCGGCGGGTGTTTGGACAATTGGCTATGGACATACCCTTGGTGTAAAGCCGGGGGCAAAAATTAGTGAAGATAAAGCGGAGCATACCCTCGCCCAAGATTTGGCAGAATCGGGGGCACAGGTGGAAAAATGCGTGAAAGTCAAATTAAATGACAACCAACATGCCGCCTTAGCCAGTTTTGTGTTCAATGCAGGCATAGGCAGTTTAACCGTGAGCACGTTGCTGAAACGGCTTAATGCAGGTGATTACCAATGTGTGCCTAGCGAGTTGGCGAAATGGGTCAAAGCAAGCGACCCTAAAACCGGACAGAAAATCGCCCTGCCGGGATTGGTCAAGCGGCGGGCGGCTGAAGCTGTGTTGTGGCTGAAAACCGACAGCGATGATCCGTTTTTGACCAGCACCGATATGCCGCAAAGCATCCATGCCGATGATCCGCGTATTTCCTATTTGGTCGCCGCCCGCGACGGCCTACGCATGCGCTCTGGTGCAGGTGCCAACTTTGATATTGCAAAAGTGTTGCCTAGGGATACCGAAGTTTTTGTGCTCAAAGAAAAAGACGGCTGGGCGGCCGTCGATCTGCAAGGCGATGGTGCGATTGATGGCTGGGTCGCGCAGGATTTTTTAAAACCGAAAACCGTTTAATGGTTTACTTGAAGGTCTTGACCAATTATTAGGTTTGGATTGGTCAAGTTTTCGGTTTCTTCGGCAGGGTATCCACTGGACATAATTCGTTGCCATAAAATCGGCGCGGAAAAAACCGCAACTTGTTTATGATGGCTTGCAAAGCCGAAAAAGGCTAAGGCGGCGTTTCAGGTTGTGGTTTATCTGCCCATGATGGCGTTAGTGGATCTTTTTGCCCCTTGTACTCCAAATATCCGAAACGTAGCAACCTGCATCAAGCAGGTCATCTAAAAAATACAGGGTTCAGCCCAGTAATATGGCGAACAAGCAATATCATTTGCTAAAAATCCCTTGCCAACCCCCTGAAATCTGACGGGCTATCGCCATTAAGGCGCGTGGCATCCCTAAACCCGACGGGGCGGCAAGATAACGGGGTTGCCAGTGCGGTAAAAACTTTGCCTTGTATTCGTAGAGTCCTTCAAAATTGTAGAACTGGTCGCCCATGTCGAAAATGGCTGCACCAATTTTATGCCACAGCGGGGCTAAGGGCCGACGTTCCAGCCCCGCCAATGGCGCCATTCCCAGTGAAAACCACTGGTAATGTTCCGCCTTACCCCATAGCATCAGCTCGGCGAACAGAAAATCCATAATGCCTTTCGGACTTTCAGGATCGTAACGCATCAAGTCAATGGACAATTCCTCATGCCCTATGGTTTGCCAGAGATTGGCAAAGGCCATGATTTGCCCTGATTCGTCTTGTATCACGGCAACATCGGTACGGCGCAAATAGTCTTCAGCGAAAAAACCCAGTGAGAAACCTTTTTCACGGGTATTTTTATTTGCCAACCACGCATCGGAAATCTGCCGTAAGCGTGGCAATGCGGCTTCAACATCCTTGCCAAACAATATCTCAAAAACATAACCGATTTTTCCAAACTTGTTGCGGGCACTGCGCTGGGCATCATGCCGCTTGCCTTGCAAGGTAAATGTTGATAAATCCACGCAGGCTTCTTCCCCGAACTTGAACAAGGACAAATCCAAATCAAGATAATACGGCAAGAAGTCCGGGCTAACCTGATAAAACACGGCTTTTGCGCCATAGCGGTCAGCCTGTTCCACAAATTGCCAGAGCAAATTTTCAAAGGCCGACGTCTTGCCAACCGGATCCCCCATAGCAATCCAAAATGGCGGCGTTACTGCATACATGATGAAAGCATCACGCTCAAGATTCCAAAATAGGTATTTATCACCCAACAACGCCAGAAAGCCCCGGGTTTGGGAGCATTTTTCAACCAAGCGTTGCGCTTCTGTCAGTTCTGCGGCTGTGGGTTTGGTAAACAACTGCGGTGGCGCAACGCTGAGTAAGCGCGACAAGCCGAAGGAGACCGTCACCACGGCAATCAGCAACACCGCCCTTAAGAATCGTGGCGCATTGCCTTCGTAAGAAAACTGCCACCATAATTCGTGGGCGTACCCGACATCGCGGTAAGCGAAAAAACCCAACCAAATTGAACCTGCCAACACCATCGCCATCGTCGCCAACCACGATTTTGAAAAAGACATGTGCAGCAACGACGAACGGCGTTGAAAATGGCTACGGGTTGGCAACATCAACAGCAGTATCATTGACAACACCGAAGCTTCACGCCAATCGAAACCCTTGAGCAATGAAGCCACAATACCCAAACCCAGCAACATCAAGCTGCCGTACCAGGCCGCATCGATTTTGAGTCGGATTCCCCTCGCCAAGAACAATAACAGCAAGCCAATCAAACTGCCCGTCAAATGGGACAATTCAATCACAGGTAAAGGCACTAGCCCACCCAACCAAGCCATCGCCACCGAATTTGCCGGAATGAAACCAGACACCAGCAAAATACCGCCCGCCAACAACAGGAGCAGCGAATACAGTTGCGGGATGACGGTCGAAAGTGTCCGCTTCATTTTATCGCCACTTTCGCTGAGCATTTTTCGGCGGCTATACACTTCGTAACCCAGCAGGCCGATTCCAGCCAACAGCAAGGGGACAAAATAATAGATGACCCGATACAGCAGCAACGCGCCGATCAATAGTAAATGTTGGTCTGCCGTTTCGATACTCGACATCAGCCAAAGGAACGCGCTTTCAAACACGACGATACCGCCTGGCACCTGGCTGATTACGCCAACCACCTGCGCCACCACAAACACCACTAAAAATGCGCCAAAACCAATATCGACCTTGCCTAGCAGTAACATCCACAGCACCAGCGATGACAAGACAATGTCGATAGCGGACACCACCGTTTGGGCTAGCGTCATACTGGGTGAAGGCAAAAATAACTCGAAGCCTTTAATCATCAGCGGCTTGCGCCAAAGCAAGACCGCCGCCCAGTAGACCATCAAGGTGGCGGCGCAAATCAGGCTGACCCAGTGGATAGCTTGCGGCTCCGAGGAGGGGTGTGCCAAAAACTGCGGCAATATCAAACTGCCGAGCAGACCCAGACTCAACGCGCCCAGCAGATAAGTGGTAGTTTGGAAAAGGGAAATTTTTAAAATATCCCAGCCCAGCACACCCCATTTTGAATAGAACCGAAAACGGATAGAACCGCCTGCCGCCCAGGCATGGCCGGTATTGTTGCTGATGGAATAACTCAACATCGCGGCGGCAATCATTTTGGGCAACGGGATTTGCTGGTATCCTGCGAAACGCAAGGCCAGCCAGTCATAGCCCGCCAACACCAAATAATTGATCACCGTCAGTGCAAATGCCGCGAACACAATCCGCATCGGCATTTTTTCTAGCGATGCCAGGATGTCGCCCAGGCTATGGGTTTTGAGTTGGGTATGGACGATGTAAAGTGCGCAAGCAAATAAAATGACCGGCAACACAACAGTAATTTTTTGGGCGGTTCGGTTAAGTTTTTCGCTGATCATGGGCTAGTGATGGTTGTGTGATAGGAGCGGCATCGGTTAATTGATGCCGTGTTGCCGATAAATATCCAGAATTTGCCGCGTCAGTTTGGGGTAATCCTGATCGAAATGGTGTCCGCCGGGCAATTCTAAAATCTTGGCCCCCGTATTCAATAAACCTGTACAGGCCGTGTCGGCGGTTTCCTCTTTGCCATAGACACACAAGATTTTAGCTTTGGGCAGTTGCGCCAGTTCAGGTGCCTGGGGCAATTCGCCTGCATTTTGCCCTAACCAACCTGAAACATGGATTTCAAAATCGGCGTTCTTTGCCAGTGCCAACAACACCAACAAGCTTACATTGTCTTGGTCGTGCTGCGGTAAGCGATTGTAAACAACAGGCAGGATGTCGGCACCGAACGAATAGCCCGCCAACACAAAAGACTTTATGCCCTTGGTTTTCCGGTAATACGCCATCATTGCCGACAGGTCGGCGGCGGTCTGTTCGGGCGATTTCCGTTTCCAAAAATAACGCAAGGCATCCACTCCTGCCACCGGATAATTTAAGGCTGCCATTTCTCCGGCTATGATCCTGTCCAGATCACGCCACCCCCCGTCACCTGAATAGAAAATCGTCAACGTATCGCCAGGTTTTGGCGCAGGGACCTCGACGATTGGCATAGGGGATAAAGAGACGTCGGTTTCACCCATATCGGTTTTTAGTTCATCAAGCAACACAGTGTCTAGTGGCGTGTCATAAGGTGCGATTTGCGTATCGACATTGCCCAATGTCTTAATAAAAATGGCGGTTTCTTCAGGCGGATGATCTGTCCAGACCGAACGCCAATTGCCTTTCAATGTAGCCTGGGCGACCAAAACCGTTTTCTGGTTTTGGTCTTGACCGGATAAAGCCGGGCATAACACCAAACCGTCAGGCACATGCACTGAAAAATCAATCGCCAGATTAGTTACCGTCTTTCCCGATGTCGATTGGGCATTAAGAAAAGGCAACAACGCACCTTCGGAAATGCCGGCAACTATCCGGGGTTTTGCAGATGCCAACCGTAATGCTTGTAACAGGCCATCTATGGAACTTGCAGTACGCTTCGCGTCCAGACATTGTCCTGCTGCGGCATTAAAGCCCTTAAAAAATTGCCACGAATCAATGATTGCCACCGTCATTCCCATACTAGCCAAACGCTTGCCTAGAGCGGCGGGCGGAAATTTTTGGGTATCGGAAAAAACTAACGCTAAGCCTTTAGAACCCCACAGCGGTCTGGCAACCGTAATATCGCCAAAGCCGGCAACATGGCTGGCTTTATCCACAACAGGCGGATTGATGCGGCCAAGCAAGCCAATAACCATCACGATTAAGCCAAGCAGCGTACAAACAAGCACAGATTTTTTGATTTTCATAACTGATGTTACGCGGACATTTTCTACGAATTGAAAATAAATAATAGCTGATGTTACGCAGAGATTTTCTGCAAGTTGTAAATAATTAAAGTAGAGTCGCTATCGCGACGTTTTTTAATCGGGTTTTCGCACCCGAAGGCGAGATACGCTGCAAAATCCATCCGTGGATCTTGTCCTTCGGGTTGGCACAAAATCCCGACCTACAAATTCGCAATACATTGTTTTAATTAAATTAAACCCTTAACTGTGGGCAGTGACGCTCTGGCGTGGTAACGCATCTTGCAACGCTCTGGCGTTGCGTGACGTGAACACCGGAGCGTCATTGGGAGGCATTCCGCCAAAGCGCAGGAACGATGGCACACTAAAGAAAGGGTTTATGGACAGGGCAGGTCGACGGTGCGTCTGGGAATGCCATGCCACTTCTTGAATATTCATTTTCTCTGCCCCCTATTTGCCCCAAGCATTTTTCATGGACAACACTGTTTGTGCACAACATCAGTTAATAATAAACAAATCACGCCGGAATTAACCACATTTTGGTCGGTTCCAACAAGCCGTTTTTGGTAAGCCAACAAGAGGATAGACATATTATGCGTAATCTTGAAACCTGGATGTGGGCGGAAGCTTGTGAAATTTTGGATCGTGCCGACCGGCTGCATCGGCAATTCTTCAGGCCCACTGTTATGAATGCCAGACGGCTTACTTGGGAACCGCCGGTCGATGTTTATGAAAACAGTTATGAATGCAAGATTATGATCGCCCTGCCTGGAGTTGCCCCAGAGCATTTGAACATAATTTTGGAAGGTGGCCATTTGATTATTGCCGGGCAACGGCATTTGCCCGATAGCGCGCAAGCGCATATCCGGCGCTTGGAAATTCCTTATGGACGATTTGAACGGCGCATCGAATTACCGGAAGGCCATTTCGAAATGGGTACGCGGGAATTTGTCAACGGCTGTTTGCTCATATCACTTCGGAAATTATAAAGACTTCTTATGAAAATCAAGGATATAAAAAATTTACTGCTAGGGCCGACAGCAGACAACGAAGAACCATCCACGGAAATAAAACCAGAAGCGTCGTTGCCATTGCCAGCCCTTCCAGACAACGCGCTGATTATCGTGCCCATGCGTGATACCGTGTTGTTCCCCAAAAACGTCTCGCCACTGGTGATAGGCCGTAAATCCTCTATTGCCGCCGTGCAACAGGCGGTACGTTCCGAGCAACCGGTCGGATTGCTCATGCAGCGGCATGACATTGAGCAAGACCCTAGCGCGGTAAAGTGGCCCCCAAAGCCCAGACAAAAAACACCTGTGTTAAGATAGAACTCAATTAGCACTCCAGCTGAACGGCGCCGTCCCGATTTTGTTGTACGGGTTCTGATGCCTCACCCGTATCCTTAAATTTATCCACAATCTTTGCACCGCCGCCGATAGCCGTTTTATAGACTTCATCGGGCGTTTTGTAAGCCAGTGATTGATGCCGGCGTTCCTGGTTATAGAATTGGAAGTACTGCGTCAATCCCATCAACAAGTCCGGCAGGTTGCCGTGCTGCTTTAAATACACTTCTTCATATTTCACGGTCCGCCACAAGCGTTCGACAAAAATATTATCCAATGCCCGGCCTCGTCCATAACCCACAAGGATGTGGGGAATGCAGATATTGCAGGAGCAAATATCTGTCCATGCTGATGGTGATGCCGTTGTTGAGCAACACACCGGTAAAGGCATCGCTGGTAAACTGGGCGCCTTGGTCGGTGTTGAAAATGGCCGGTGTGCCATACAGCGTGATGGCCTCTTCCAAACAGTCCACGCAAAATCCGGCATCCATCGTGTCCGACAGCCGCCATGACAGCACCTTGCGGCTGTACCAGTCGATGATCGCGGCCAGATAAACAAATCCGTGCGGCAGCCGGACATAAGTGATGCCAGTGCTCCAGACCTGATTGGGCCGGGTAATCTCAACGCCACGGGGCAGGTAGGGGTATCCGCTGGAATTGTTCCAGCGCGTCATCACCGTCAGCCTTGAGACGATGAAAATCGTCAACGCCTTACCTAAATTAGAGATACACCAGCCATGATAATCTGCAAAGTCTATCCGTCAGATGACAACAAAATCCTCAAACGGTTACAACATGACCACTATTCAAGCTATGTCAGTGAGTTATTTTCAGCGGCAAAAAAGAAGTTTATCCAGGCAGATGCTATCTTGAACGCCAATCTTAAGATTACTGCCAGTGCCAAAACAGTAGAACGTTGGTAGTCCTGCAATCGGAATGATTTGTAAAAAGTCAAGCCTACCGATTTATTGGGTCGAATGCCCGTACTTCAAGGTGTACAGTCATCGCAATATTTTATTGACAAATCTATTATCATTCCGATTGCAGGACTACCAGAACGTTTTGATCATCGGGTTTTGCAAGATGTCCATGACATTATCGCCGCAACTTACCGCTACCGTTTTGATGATGGCCTGCAAGGGGATTTGTTTGAATCGGATGATGATCTTCGTAAACGTTATCTGGTGGGTTGGGCGCAATGGTTTTTTGCCGATCTGGAAACGCTGGTCAACTATCCCGATTTTGTCAGGTGAGTTGTGGAATGTGTCGTCTTTGCTAGGCTCTGTTGACATAACAACAGAAACCCGTTGATATATGCGCCATTTGAAATGGCGAACCGATTAACAATCAGTGATAGGGAATGGGAGGCCATCCGCAGGGCTACCTCATTAAAAATAGCGACCCAACCAACAGAATTTTAGATAATAGCGGCATAAGCAATTGACCAAGGACGATGGAGAAACGGATTTTTTAGATATTTTTGGACAGCTCGACGATCCCCGTATTGAACGAAAAAAGTTGCACCCGATGCCAGAAATACTCTTGCTGACGTTATGCGCCGTGATCTGCGGGGCAGAAAGCTGGGATGACATAGAGGTATTTGGTAAGGCTAAGCTGGTATTTTTACGCCAATATTTGCCGTATGAATCCGGGATTCCGGGCGACGACACCTTGCGGCGATTTTTCCGCGCCATTGACACGACGCAGTTCCAGCGCTTGTTTGTTGAATGGGTCCGGGCGTGGTTGAGTCCTGAAGTGGCGGGCAAGGTGGTGGCAATTGATACCCACACGGGGCACTAGTGGCAAAACATTACGCGGCAGCCATGATGGCGGGCAATCGCCCATCCACTTGGTGTCCGCCTTTGCCAGCGAAGCGGGTATCGTCCTGGGCCAAGTTAAAACCAGCGAGAAATCCAACGAAATCACCGCCATTCCTGAACTATTGGAATGGTTGGATGTACGCGGCGCCATTGTCACCATTGACGCGATGGGTTTGCCCCGCACCGGAAACGCCCGCTGCACCGCAATGCCGCACAACGCAAAAAACACCCATACCGCCAGCCCGACAACACCCGACTGAAAATAACCCGAACCCGCCAAAACCGCTTGCCATGACAAGCCAGAAAAACCCACAAGCCAGCCATAAAAAACGGATTTCCGTTCCGCAAGCCGATGACCACAAAACAAAAACCCATTCCGACCGCTTGATGGTGACGGCAAGCAACCCAAACCCGACAGGCCGAAAGTAAACGACAAAAACCAGGGCCGACAACCGCAAAACAAAAGCCAACCGACAGCCAGCCAAAAAAAACAACCAAACAAACCGCCAGAAATGAAAGGGGCGGCAAGGGACGCTGCCGGACAAGATGCTTCCAACAGCACCAACCCGCCCAAGCCACAACGCCCACAACCCGCAAAACATGGATAGTGACGACAGTGCCAACAACCCGCAGAATTCAGAAAGTGACGCTCAACCCAACCCGCAGTGAAACCCAGCAAAGCCAACCGACAGC
>NZ_JAQTZU010000023.1 GCF_028687615.1 Methylovulum sp. | reverse complement strand
TGTCAATAAAATATTGCGATGACTGTACGCCTTGAAGTACGGGCATTCGACCCAATAAATCGGTAGGCTTGACTTTTTACAAATCATTCCGATTGCAGGACTACCGGATTGATAAACGCCGGGGCTTAATGCAACGAAATGGTGTGCTTTAATGAAGCCTGTTTTACAGATAGAAATAAACGGACTGGATTTGGGGAAGGAGGGAGGAAGTTCTGCACCCAACTAAGGGTTGAGTGCAGAAGAGATTGCTAGGGCGTTAAGCCCTGACCGACGACAATAACTTTTAAAGCATTGGTTCCGCCTTTTACACCGTTCAAATCACCTTTGGTGATGATGAATTTGTCGCTGTCTTTGGCGATATTCCACTTTCTAAGTTCCTTGACGATACTGCGGTTGACTTCGGCATGGTCTTGAGTGTCTTCAAGTTTGAAATAGATTGGGAATACGCCACGGAACAAAGTGGCTTTGCCCAGGGTTTCTTCTACGCCGCTAAAAGCAAAAATAGGGATGCCTGAGCTGATCCTGGACATCCATAACGGAGTCGAACCCGATTCAGTCAATGCCACAATGCCTTTGATTTTGGTATGGTTAGCCAAATACATTGCAGACATGGCAATGCCTTCGTCGATGCGTTCAAACTGGATGTTGATGCGGTGGTCAGATTCACGTACGACGGGTTGCTTTTCAGCTTCCACGCAAATGCGGTGCATGGCTTCGACTGCTTTAATCGGATGTTTTCCCGATGCGGTTTCCGCCGATAACATGATCACATCCGTGCCGTCGTAGATCGCGTTGGCGACGTCAAACACTTCGGCACGGGTAGGGATCGGATTTTCAATCATCGACTCCATCATTTGGGTTGCCGTAATCGCCACGCGGTTTAACTCGCGGGTACGTTTAATCAGCTTTTTCTGGATCGCAGGCAGATTGGCATCGCCAATTTCCACACCCAGATCACCACGCGCCACCATCACCGCATCGGAGGCAAGAATGATTTCATCCATAACCGGATCAATAATCGCTTCCGCACGTTCAACTTTGGAGACTATGCCCGCATAGCAACCTTCGGCTTCCAACAAGCGGCGCGCTTCGTTTAAATCTTCGGCACAACGCGGGAAAGACACGGCGACATAATCGCATTTCATCGTCGCGATGGTTTTGATGTCTTCTTTGTCTTTTTCTGTCAGTGCCGCCGCAGAAAGGCCGCCACCCATCAGGTTGATGCCTTTGTTGTTGGATAAATCGCCACCCACCACAACGGTGCAGTTGACACGCATGTTGGCTACGTTGACCACATCCAGAACGATGCGCCCGTCATCCAGTAACAACCGGCTGCCTGGTTTGACTTCCAAGGCCAAGGGTTCGTAAGTGATGCCCACTTGGGTATTGTCACCCGCCATCGGGTCGAAGTTGATGTCCAGGGCGAAATCCTGGCCTTCTTCCAACACGACTTTGGTGTTGGTAAAGCGGGCGATGCGTATTTTCGGTCCTTGCAAATCAGCTAGGATGCCTACACGCCGTCCGGTTTTTTTGCTGAGTTCACGGATGGCATTTGCCCTGGCGATATGGTCTTCGGCAGAACCATGAGAGAAGTTCATGCGTACAACATCAACGCCAGCCGCAAATAGACCCTCAAGCACACCGGGTTTGTCCGTAGCGGGGCCTAGTGTGGCTAAAATTTTGGTTCTTCTTAACATGGTGGTTTATCCCGCGTTTACTAGGGCGATAGAAGTGTCTAACATACGGTTTGAGAAGCCCCATTCGTTATCATACCAAGACAGGACTTTTACAAAATTTCCGTCAACCACTTTGGTCAATGGGGCTTCGTAAATGGATGAAGCAGGATTATGGTTGAAATCAACTGACACCAATGGTTTTTCGTTGATGTCCAGAATGCCTTTTAACGAACTTGCCGCAGCCGCTTTCAAAATTTCATCAATTTCCGCTTTGCTGGTGCTTTTGGCGGCAGTGAAGGTCAAATCAACAACAGAAACGTTGATGGTTGGTACGCGCATAGCGAAGCCATCGAGTTTGCCGGCAAGTTCAGGCAAGACTAAACCTACCGCCGCCGCCGCGCCAGTTTTAGTGGGGATCATGGATTGCGTGGCGGAACGGGCACGGCGCAAGTCGCTGTGGTAAACATCCGTCAGGACTTGGTCGTTGGTGTAAGAATGGATGGTGGTCATCAAGCCGTGGACAACGCCGATGGCGTCGTGCAAAGGTTTGACCAGCGGTGCCAAACAGTTGGTTGTGCAAGAAGCGTTGGAAATGACGGTATCTGACGCTTTCAAGATGTTATGGTTTACACCGTAAACGATAGTGGCATCGACATCATCACCGCCTGGCGCAGAAATAATGACTTTTTTCGCGCCTGCCGTGATGTGGGCGGAGGCTTTGGCTTTGCTGGTGAACAAACCGGTGCATTCATGGACGACATCAATGTCCAAGTCGCCCCAAGGCAATTTGGAAGGGTCGCGTTCAGAGAAAACTTTGATCCGGTCGCCATTGATCACTATGCAATCACCATCGACGACGACATCGAAAGGAAATTTACCATGCACGGAGTCATATTGCGTCAAATGAGCGTTAGTGTTGGCGTCGCCCAAGTCATTGATGGCGACGATTTGGATTTCATCGGTACGGCCTGCTTCGTATAAGGCACGGACGATATTGCGACCGATACGGCCATAACCATTGATAGCAACTTTAATTGGCATTGAGTTTCTCCAGAGGGGGGGGATGAAATGAAAATTACACGGATGTGTGGCAAAAATTCGGAAAACGCAACAACTATACCAAAATAGTGGGGGCTTAGTCTATTGATCATCGGGCAATATAACAAAGCGGTTGGCTTGGTTGTTGTCGGTCAAGACGGGGCGTTACAGTAATAAAATGTCATCGGCAAGCGGCAGGGTAATGGTAAATGTCGTTCCGATACCGGGCTTGCTGTCAACCTGGCAAGTACCCGAATGTTTGACGATATAATCACGCGCTTCATAAACACCAATGCCCATGCCTGCATTGCCTTTGGTGGTGTCAAACGGTTTGAACAAGCGTTCTGCGATGAATTTTTTATCCATGCCGCAACCACTATCTAAGATTTTAATAACGGCATGTTGTTGGGTTTTGCTTAATTCCATTTTGACAGCGCCATTGTCGGGTGTTGCGTCCTGGGCATTTTGTACCAGATGGCCCAGGATGGCGGTTAATTTTTCTTTCTCACCGTTGATAAACATATCGCTGCCAGCCGATTTTATCAACTGTAAAACGGGTTTGTTGCCCGCTTGCTGAATAGCCACATCAGCGGCGATGTCGGAGAGGTTGAGGCGGGTGTTTGAATTACCAGTGCCGTGGCCTTTTTTGAGCTGGGTAATCAAGTGCTCCATCTTATTCACGACGTTTTCCAGCGTGATAATGGCATCATCAACAAACTCTGGATTACGCTTGTGTTTTTCTGCGTTTTTGACAATCAGGGCGATTTGTGCGATCAAATTTTTTAAATCGTGGACTAGATAGGCGGAGAGGCGGTTATAAGCCTCGAACTGTCGGGATCGGGACAGCGCGTCGCTGGCCCGGTTGAGGGCAAGGGCGTTGGCGAGTTGTTTGCCAACCGTTTTTAACAGGTCATGGTCTTCCCAATTCAATGCCCTTGGCACCCTGGCTTGGGTCAATACGACGAAAGCTTCCAGGTCATTTTGCAGGAATAAGGGGATGATCAACCAGACATTTTTCTCGGCCGGGCACCATTGCGACAGGTCAGCACCTTCATAAATGTCGGGATTGTCCGCGAATTCATACAAATCAATCACCCATTCCTTGTCAACCATAAAATGGAGGATTGAGTGGTTGGCGGTGACGTTCTGGGGCAACTCAACCCCTATATTTTGGGTTTCAGCCAGATAAAAATCACCTTGATCGTCTTTTAGCCATAAACCGCCTCCCGAACTGTCCACCAAATCGGACATGGCTGTAATAATCGCAGATGACAAATCACTTAGCGAATTCAATTGGGCAATCGTTTTGCTAAGTTTAAGCCACTCTTCCCGGTAATCGTAGCTATAGCTGAAAAAGTGCTTGTTGAAAAAAATTTTGACCAGCGCCCTGACTTTGCCGGACAGAAACAAAACCAACAGCAACAAGATTGCCAAGAAAATAAAGACAATTTCGGCAAATTCTCCCCATGTGCCGCCAAAATCGCGGATATAAAACCCTGCCAAAGACATCAGGATCAAATAAAAACCGGTTCCCATCAGCACGGTGCTATGGAAAACGATTTGCCTTGATAGGGTGATGCCGGCCATGCTCGTTGTTTGCGAACGATGCCATGCCAGTGCCAGCAAGGGTACAATCAATGCGTTGATTACGCCCCGTGAACTCCAAAGCGAATAATCAAGCCGTGTAAACAACAAGGACTTGCTATAAACAATAAAATCGACGGTAAATAACGAGCCTAAGCCGATACAGAGGAATTTAATCACCCAGCGCAGTTCTGTGGTGGCGTTGCGATAAAGCTGTTCGACCAAAGCCAAGCCGATAATCGCAAAACTGAGATGGGAAAGCAGCCGTAACTTGATGCTTTGACCGATGATTTCCAAAATGTAATTGCGAAAATTTTGAGAGATTTCAAAAGCAAACAGAAACAGCATGAATGCGGTCAGCAGATAAGTAAAACGCGATTCAAACAGCAATTGATAGCTGTTGTTGTAATATTGCCGGGAAATCAGCGTCCCTAGTACGAAAAACCACGCCGCATTGCGTAAGGTTTCATAAGCCAAACTGTCGGAAATTAGAAAACCGTCGGCAAAACTGTATTGCGTGAACGTAATACAAGCAGCCCAAAATAGGGAAAAAGCCACGGCAACGATAAAAGAAATGGAGACATTGTTTTTTTTTGTGCCGAATATTGCGAACAGCAATAACAAAAAATAGGCGATTGCGGCTGTTAAATAACTATAAAAAACGAAATTTCCCATGATCCATCCTGCTTTATTAAAGTTTATTGTAATGCGAAATAACGTGTTTTATGTTGGTGTCTTGTAGCAAACGCTTGCTGTAGGGCTTAGGCAAAAGTGGGCTGCCAGTCCCATAGTAAAAAGCAGGGGAGTATGGGGGGGAAATGCTCACCAAGCCGCTGGTTGGCGACTCGTCACAGCAAAAGTCATAAGTATGCCGAAAATGATGGGGTGCGGCAACATGACCCATACTGCTAATGTAGTGGCGGTCTGCATTCAGTTTGTTTGGCTGTTGTGCCGGATAATATTTTTTCACTATCCGAATGCTGGAGGTCCGGGCTAAAAAAATAGTTATAAAGTGATAAATGGCTATTTTTTAAAAGAGATAAACGAAGAAATGTTATAAAATGTTCAGTTATACTTTTATCTGTTTATTACCCTTTTGGGTGGAGCTTGCAGTCCAACTGTTCAAGTCAACGTGTATCTTCCGGTAAGGATTGCTAGGGTCGTTAGACAGCGATAGCCAATCCAGTTTGCAAAGAGGTAACTTAGTTGAAAAACAGTCCCTGTTCAATCACCACCCCATTTGGGGGCGGATAAATATTTAGTAAACTAATTATAAAGAGACGACGGAGTATTTCATGCGCATCATCCTGTTAGGGAGTCCGGGTTCAGGTAAAGGAACTCAAGCACAGTTTATTACCGAAAAATACGGTATTCCCCAAATTTCGACGGGTGACATGCTCAGGGCGGCGGTACGCGCAGGGACTCAGCTAGGCATTGAGGCAAAAAAAGTCATGGATGCGGGCGGGTTGGTTTCCGATGACATTATCCTGGGCCTTATTAAAGAGCGGATTACCCAGGCGGATTGTGTCAAGGGATTTTTGCTGGATGGTTTTCCGCGCACGATTGCCCAGGCAGAAGGGTTGGAGGCTATGGGAGTCAACATTGACACAGTGATTGAAATAGTTGTCGAAGATGAAGAAATTGTAAAACGCATGGCGGGACGGCGTGTGCATTTGCCATCAGGCCGTAGTTATCATATTGAATTCAATCCACCTAAAGTTGACTGTCTTGACGACCTGACCGGAGAGGCGTTGATCCAGCGTGATGACGATAAAGAAGAAACGGTGCGTAAAAGGCTAAGTGTTTATCATGAACAAACCAAGCCATTGGTTTTGTACTATTCCGCCACCGGAAAAGACATCAGGTTTAGTTCGATAACGGGTGTCGGATCGGTTGATGCAATCACCCAAAAGGTCTTTGCCATTTTGGCTTGATCTGTATCATGTCGGCATAAAAAATAATCAAATCAGCCGCTTGTGCTGTACAATCAGTGAAAAGAGCTATGTCAGGTAAAACACTTTATGACAAATTATGGGAAGACCATGTCGTCTTTACGGAAGATGACGGATCCTCACTTATATATATCGACCGGCATTTAGTGCATGAGGTGACTTCGCCCCAGGCTTTTGAAGGCCTGCGTTTGGCGGGCCGCAAACCTTGGCGGCAAGCAAGGAATCTTGCCGTTGCTGACCATAATGTACCCACTACTGACCGTGATAAAGGCATTGCCGATCCGGTTTCACGTTTGCAAGTAGAAACTCTGGATAAAAATTGTGCCGAATTTGGCATTACCGAGTTTGCCATGAACGATCCACGCCAGGGCATTGTGCATGTGGTTGGCCCGGAGCAAGGTGCAACACTGCCGGGAATGACGGTGGTTTGCGGCGACTCGCATACCTCCACGCATGGTGCTTCCGGGGCTTTGGCTTTTGGCATAGGTACGTCAGAAGTCGAGCATGTCTTGGCGACCCAGTGCTTAGTGCAGAAAAAAGCCAAGAATCTGTTGATCCAGTTTAATGGACAGGTTGGTGCAGGTGTGTCAGCTAAAGATATAGTCCTGGCCATAATCGGCGAAATCGGCACTGCGGGGGGCAACGGTTATACCATCGAGTTTGCTGGTGAGGCGATCCGCGCTTTGTCGATGGAAGGCCGTATGACAGTTTGCAATATGGCGATAGAGGCGGGCGCACGCGCCGGATTGGTGGCGGTTGATGAGGTGACTATTGATTATTACCGCGGCCGGCCGTATTCGCCAAAAGATGGTGACTGGTTTATGGCGGAACGCTTGTGGCGTTATTTACACTCGGATGCGGATGCCGTGTTTGATAAAGTGGTCGAGATGGATGCGACAGCTATAATGCCCCAAGTCACTTGGGGAACATCTCCAGAATTAGTGCTTGCCGTAACTGGGCGCATACCTGATCCGTCGTTAGAATTGGATGCCGTGAAAAGGCAAAGCATGGTAAGGGCTTTGGAATACATGGGCTTAAATGCCGGGCAGGCGATTATCGACATCGCACTAGACAAAGTGTTTATTGGTTCTTGCACCAACTCCAGAATTGAAGATTTACGGGCGGCAGCCGATGTTGCAAAAGGCAAAAAAATTGCCAATAACATTAAACTTGCAATGGTTGTACCGGGTTCCGGTCTGGTCAAGCGGCAGGCCGAAGCGGAAGGTTTGGACAAGGTATTTCTTGACGCCGGTTTTGAATGGCGTGAACCAGGATGTTCCATGTGTCTGGCGATGAATGCCGACCGTTTGGAAGAAGGTGAACGTTGTGCATCGACATCCAACCGCAATTTTGAAGGCCGACAAGGCTATGGCGGACGCACACACTTGGTCAGCCCGGCGATGGCGGCGGCGGCGGCGATTGCCGGTCATTTTGTCGACGTACGTCAATATCTTGAGGTATAACAGGTAATTATGAAAAATTGGATTATTTTATTTGGTCATCGCGGCAATTTTAGCCATACCGGCCTACAACACAATTCATGGCATTGGAAAGGATTTGGAAAGAGTCGGTGAAGCCATTGGCAGATCATGATTTCAACACTAACGATTGTATTTCCACTCTTAAGTGCTAAAAAAATATGCAAGCATTCACTTTATTAAACGGCCTCGTCGCCCCATTGGATCGCGCTAATGTCGATACCGATGCGATTATTCCTAAACAATTCCTCAAATCCATCCGACGGGCTGGCTTTGGCCCATATTTATTTGATGAATGGCGATATTTGGATCACGGCGAACCAGACATGGATTGCACCCATCGTCCCTTGAACCCAGATTTTATTTTGAACCAACCTGAATATCAGGGCGCAGAAATTTTATTGACGCGGGAAAATTTCGGTTGCGGATCGTCACGCGAACATGCGCCTTGGGCGTTAGAAGATTTTGGCTTCAGGGCTATCATTGCCCCCAGTTTTGCCGACATTTTTTATAACAATTGCTTTAAAAACGGTTTATTGCCAATTGTGTTGGCTTCGGCAATAGTGGATAGTTTGTTTCAGGAATTGTCGGAAACTTACCGGCTGGTGATTGATTTAAATGTGCAACAAATTGCCACCCCCACGGGGCGGATTATCGGGTTCGATATCGATGAAAACCGTAAATTCCGGCTATTGAATGGCCTGGACGATATTGGTTTGTCATTGCAACAAGCTGATAAAATCACGGCTTATGAATTGGAACGTGCGAAAAGGGCTCCGTGGTTGTTCACCAATTGAGCGGGAGCAACAGCAACAATGGATGAAAAAAGGTTTAAAAAATAATGACAAAAAAAATTGCAGTTCTGCCAGGTGATGGCATCGGTCCGGAAATAATTACCGAAGCGGTTAAAGTGCTGGATTATTTGAATGCCGATATGGATTTGGGCTTGGTTTTCGAAAACGGATTGATTGGTGGTGCCGCTTATGATGTGCATGCTACGCCTTTTCCCCAGCAAACTTTGGATTTGGCAAGACAATCGGATGCTATTTTGTTGGGGGCTGTCGGCGGTTATAAATGGGAGTCTTTGGACATTTCTGTGCGTCCTGAAAAAGGATTGCTGGGTTTGCGTTCGGAATTGCAGCTTTTTGCCAATTTGCGTCCAGCTATTTTATATCCCCAATTGGTCGATGCCTCCACCCTAAAACCTGAAGTTGTTTCCGGCTTTGATATTATGATTATCCGTGAATTGACGGGCGGCATTTATTTTGGCCAGCCACGCGGGGTCAGGTTGCTGGAAAATGGAGAAAAACAGGGTTACAACACCTTGGTATACAGTGAATCAGAAATTCGCCGGATTGCCCATGTAGCGTTTCAAACCGCCCAAAAAAGAAACCGCCGCCTGTGCTCAGTCGATAAAGCCAATGTGTTGGAGTGTACTGAGTTATGGCGGCAAGTGGTCACGGAAACGGGCAAGCAGTATCCAGAGGTTGAACTTAGCCATATGTACGTCGATAATGCCGCCATGCAATTGGTACGCGCCCCCAAACAATTTGATGTTCTGGTGACTACGAATATGTTCGGTGATATTCTTTCTGACATATCCGCCATGTTGACAGGTTCAATCGGCATGTTGCCATCAGCGTCACTAGATGCTAATAATAAAGGCATGTATGAACCGATTCATGGTTCCGCACCTGATATAGCAGGTAAAGGCATAGCCAATCCCTTAGCGACTATCCTATCGGCGGCAATGATGTTGCGCTATAGTTTTAATCAAAATGAAGCGGCAGAACGTATTGAACAGGCGGTAAATGCCGCCCTAAACGCCAATATCCGTACCGCAGACATTTATTCTGATGGTATGCAAAAAATCGGTGCCTCAGCGATGGGTGATGCTGTAATTTCTGCCTTAAAAGAGAGGGCGTAATGACCAAGCTTTATAATGTTGCCGTTGTCGGTGCTACCGGAGCCGTCGGTGAAGCCATGTTGTCCATTTTGGAAGAAAGGGATTTTCCGGTCGGCGAGGTTTATGCCTTAGCCAGCAGCCAGTCAGTAGGCAAGAGAATCCCTTTCAAAGGCGGATCTTTAAGTGTACAAAATTTGGCTGATTTTGATTTTTCTAAAGTGCAAATAGGCTTGTTTTCTCCGGGTGCCTCCGTGTCTGCTGAATATGCGCCTAAAGCCGCAGCAGCGGGATGTATAGTCATCGATAACACGTCGCACTTTCGCTATGACGACGATATTCCTTTGGTAATCCCGGAAGTTAATCCAGAAAAAATCGCCGATTACAAAAATCGCGGTATCATCGCTAATCCGAATTGCTCCACTATTCAAATGCTGGTGGCATTGAAACCGATTTACGATGCTGTAGGTATCGAGCGTATCAATGTCTGCACCTATCAAGCGGTTTCCGGTACTGGTAAAGAGGCGATAGAAGAATTGGCCAAACAAACGGCAGCCTTGCTAAATATGCAAGCTATTGCCAGCCGTGTGTACCCAAAACAAATTGCATTTAACGTATTGCCTCAGATTGATGTTTTTCAGGATAATGGTTATACCAAAGAAGAAATGAAAATGGTTTGGGAAACGCAAAAAATCCTTGGTGATGATAGAATCAAAGTGAACGCGACGGCAGTGCGGGTTCCGGTATTTTACGGTCATTCCGAAGCAGTGCATATCGAGACCCGCAAAAAAATTGATATTGCTTCGATCAGGGAGTTGCTTAAGAAAGCATCTGGGGTGACAGTCATTGACGAGCGTGTGGATGGAGGCTATCCAACAGCGGTCACGGAATCATCGGGCCATGATGATGTATTTGTGGGGAGAATTAGGGAAGATATATCACATCCTCAAGGGATTGATTTGTGGGTGGTTAGCGATAATGTCCGCAAAGGTGCGGCTTTAAACAGTGTACAAATAGCAGAAGTGCTGGTAAAAAATCACATCTAGTCTAAGATTAGTTTAACATTTGACTGACTATTCATGGTAATGAAACTGTGGTAACTATTTTGAAGGAGAGCGGTGTGCGCAATTTAACTAAAACTATAGCGGTTGCATTTTTGTTGGTACCGGCTAGTGCTTATCCCTTGGGAATAGGCGAGATTAAATTGCACTCAGCACTAAATCAAAATTTGGATGCAGAAATTGCTTTGCTTTTATCGTCCGGGGAAAAAGCCGCCGATATTAAAGTCAATCTGGCATCCCCCGATAAATTTGATGAAACAGGGATACCTTGGAGTTATTTTCTTTCGAAACTTAGGTTTCAGACCATTGAGTCAAATAGTAAGCGACTGGTTATCAAAATTACTTCAAGAGAAGTATTAAAAGAGCCTTTTCTGGATTTTTTGTTGCAAGTCAGTTGGCCCAAAGGTGATTTATATCGCGAGTTTACTGTATTGGTTGATCCACCGGCTGAATATGGGCAAGCTGTTGCCCCAGTTTCTGAACCAGTTGAAAGTTATGAACCTGAACCCCAATATAGGCCGCCAGTACAAAAGTCATCCAAGCCTCGTGCCAGGGTTAGTGCCAGTTTAAGTAGTGAACGTTATGGGCCGACTGTTAAAAATGATACGCTTGAAAAGATAGCTGGACGTATTGGCGGTGATGGCGTGTCTATGGAACAACTCATGGTGGCGTTATACGATGCGAACCAAGGGGCGTTTTATAAAGCCAACATAAATGCGTTGTTGCCTGACAAGACCCTAAAAATACCTAATAAAGAAGAAATTTTAAAACTTTCCCAAAGCGATGCTCTGGATGAGTTTAATCGGCAAATGCGGGCTTGGAAAAATCCTTCCTCAGTTGCCCGTGTCGTTGCTGGACCAGAAGAGAAATCAGAGAATCAGTTGACATTGAGTGCGCCCGCACAAGATAGTGTCAGCGATGATGCGGCTGTAGCTTCACCCAATCAGGCCGTTAATGAGGCGTCGCCTCAAACACCATCTTTATCACCTGACAAAGTTAAAAAAGAGTTAACTGATCGAACTGCTGACGAGGCTATTTTATCGAAAATCTCTGCCTTAGAGAAACAATTGGCGACCATGCAAGAGTTGATCGCATTAAAAGATCAACAGCTTGCCGCCTTGCAAAATCAAGCGCAACCGAAGCCTGTCCAACCGCAAGTAAGCCCGCCAGTAACAGAACCTGTATCACCGCCGCAACCAGCAACTAATCAGCCCCAACCAGTCCAACCGCCCGTAGTACAAGGGCCGTCTCCGACCGGTGATGTGGCCTTGCCTAATAAACAAGAAGCCCAACCAGAACCCCGGCAGCAACCAGCTCTAGCCAAACCCCCTGTGCGCCGGATAGTTTCACCGGCACCAGAAGAGTCCACTTCCCTGTGGGCTTATCTAGGTTACGGTGTTGTAGGTATCGGCTTATTAGCATTTTTGGGGTGGTTTTGGCAGCAAAGACGTAAGAATGATTACGAAAGTTTACTAAAATCGTCGGGTGTTGGGAGTCGGTCAGTGTCGGTTGGGCAATTAGCCGATTCCGATCAAGAAATCAGAATTGACAACGTTGACGCGATCAGTAGTGATAACCTGTTTGTAAGTGATTTTAACAGTGGTGAGTTTGATGTTTTTGACATGGATCAAGCCGAAATTGATCCGATTTCCGAAGCCGATGTTTATTTGGCTTACGGGCGTTACCAACAAGCAGAAGATCTGATGCGGCATGCCATAAAAGAACAACCTAACCGTGATGAATTTAAACTGAAGTTGTTGGAGATTTTTTATGCCAATGAAAATAAACAGGATTTTGAGAAATATACGGCAGAACTGATTGACGAAGGTAAAATAGACGATATTGCATTTTGGTCTAAAGTGACAGAGATGGGTGGTGAAATTTGTCCGGATTCGATATTTTTTGCCTCGAAAACGGTGCCAATTGATCTCAAGAAGAATGCCCTTGGCGGTGATGGGCTAACGTCTAATGGCCCGGCCGGTGGTGAGAGTAAATTGGATGAAATGGATTTTGACTTGGCTTCCTTTGAAGAATTATTTTATAGCGATGATTCTAGTAATCCCGCAGACCGCTTGTTTGATCTTGATCTTGATAAGGACATTACTGCTAAAACGAAGCAGCCAGTAAATGATAAAACTCAATCCGATCAAAATAATGACGGTATAGATTTTGATTTGGATGCACTTGCTTTTGAAACTCCATCGTTAGAGCCTGCTAACGGGACTGTAGGCGTTTCAATTGAGAAGCCTTCATCATCCGATAGTAAAGAGGAGTTAGAAACATTCAACTTTGATTTGAGTGCGGCTGACGTAGAAACAAAAAAACCAAATGCTGATTTAGGCGAAACGTTAGCACAGGGTGGATCTGATTTTACTGCACTTGATTTTGATTTCAGTTCTATTGAGGCCGATTTAGATGATGACAACAAGATTGAAATAGAAGCGGTAAAACCCAAAAATCTTGAAAACGTCGATGAAAGCATTGGAGTGCTTGATTTATCAGCAAACATAGAAACAAAGAATGACTTGTTTAAGGATGATTCGTTAAGCATCAATTTTGATATAACTAAGCCCTCACTGGGATTTGCTGAAAAAGATCGCAGTGAAAGTTTTGGCCTTACTAATTTAGCTGAAATGGACGAAATGGAAACTAAACTTGATTTGGCAATGGCTTATATTGATATGGGTGATCGTGATGCGGCTAATGAAATTGCCCGTGAAGTGCTTGAAAAAGGTACTAATGAGCAACAATTAGTAGCCAAGGCCTTGCTTGAAAATCTTCAATAAAAAGAAGGCATTTTTATTTAAAAAAGCCCTTAATTGGGCTTTTTTATTTTTTAAATAATTTAAGCATCATAAGTGGCATAGATGTGGATTTAAAATCTGTGTTTCATTTACCCGCTTTTTCCAAAATTATCCGTCTTTCTGTATTTTCTAAAGAAAAATCCGAAGGTTATTCATTCCGCGTTTCCGATGTGGACGGGATTTTATAAGTAATGCAGTTTGCCAGTTTGATTTTTTGCTTGATATGTTCTAAAGCCGGCCTTCAAACTCTGTTAGAATTTGTTTAACTGGAAAAGGCCTTTTCAAGGGGGCAGCTTTTATTACAATTTATTCCAGTAACTATTTACAATTTTAATAGGTTAAAAAATGAACGATTTTCATCACGGTAGTAAAAAAAAGCTAATAGCCAGTGCGATTTTTTTAACAATATTGCTTGCGGAAGGGTGTGATAACAAGGACGATGGAAATGCCCACCTTCAGAAAGGCATTGAGTATCTTGATAAAGGTGAATATGAAAAAGCTAAGCTGGAATTGGAAACTTCCAGCCAGACCAATAAGGATACCGCACAAACTTATTACTACCTCGCGTTACTGGACGAAAAAAATCAACAGTATA
Organism: Methylovulum sp.; assembly: GCF_028687615.1. Lineage (GTDB taxonomy): Bacteria > Pseudomonadota > Gammaproteobacteria > Methylococcales > Methylomonadaceae > Methylovulum. The sequence continues at coordinate 33,785 of NZ_JAQTZU010000023.1, read as the reverse complement.
AGGCGATGAAAGAAAATCTTATAAAAGCAGTTGAATTGGCACCAAAGCATACTGAAGCAAGAATAAAACTGGGTAATGTTTTGCTCCTTCTGCGTGAGCCGGTAAAGGCGCAAGAGCAAGCTGATTTTATATTGAAAGAGGACGGTCAAAATTTGCAGGGACGTACCTTAAAAGCCTCGGCGTTTATCAGCCAAAAGAAACCAGCAGAAGCTTTGGCAATCATTGACGATATTTTATCGAAAAATCCTAATAACACTGATGCTTTGTCTTTGAAAGCAATGGTTTTTATGGAAAAAAATGATTTATCCACCGCATTGGAATTAATTGATAGCGCGATAAAAAACGATCCTAAAAATATTGTCCTCCAATTGTTTAAAGTTCAGCTTCATGCAAAAGCAAAAGATATGGATGCGGTGATAGCGGATTACCATAAGTTAATTTTGGCGCATCCTGAGAATAAAGATTTTAAAGTGATTTTAGCTAAAATCTACATTCAGACAGACAAGAAAAAAGAAGCGGAAGAACTGTTACGCCAAGTAATTGCCGAGCTTCCTAATGACGTTAGGCCGAAATTACTGTTGCTTGATTTTTTGTCCATGTTTTCCAAAGATAAGGCAATCGGAGAATTTCATCAGTTCGTCGAACAGTCAAAAAACCAGCCCAAGGTTTTGATAGAGCTTGCTAATTGGATGGCATCAAGAAAAAACTTTGATGAAGCCAACGCTGTTTTTAATCAGGTTATAGCCTCAGAAAAAGATTCTAATACCGCTTATGCCGCTAAGGCCCTGTTGGCAAAGAATGTCCTGGACAACAAAAATTATGATGTTGCCGGTAAGATTGTTGATGAGTTATTGGAAGCTAAACCTGATTTTGAAACTGCCAAAATACTCAAGGCAAGATTATTTATTGCTAAACAGTTACCCGATGAAGCAATTGAAATCTTGAATAAAATTATATTTTCAAAACCAAATTCCGACGAAGTCCTGTATTTGTTGGGACAAGCCTATTTAATCAAAGATAACAAGCAAGAAGCCGATAAAAACTTTGCCAAGGCATTGGAGCTGAATCCAATCAATTATGAAGCCTTGGTCTATGTATATGACAAAGCTTTGGCGACTAATGATGTGAAATTTGCTAAAGATATATTAAAGAAGGCGATAAAAATCAAATCCGATAATTTACTATTGCTGGAAAAATTGGCAAAAATTAATTTATCGGAAAGTAATTGGGATGAAACCAAAATTGTTGTGCAGCAAATCAAGAATGTCATAAACCCTTTGGCAAAAGATCTCGCCGCTTTTTTACAAGGGCAGATATTTCAAGGTCAAGGTGAATATCCTAAGGCCATTGCGATTTATAAAGAGTTATTGGCGAAATACCCTGAAAACAGTGATGCCTTGGTCAGCCTTGGCCGTTGCTATGAGAAAATGGGTAAACGGGGGGAGATGGTTGCCTATTTAAACGCCGCTCTGGCCAAAAAGCCTAAAAACATATCGGCTGGAGTTTTACTGGCCGAACTGCATAGTCTGGATAAAGAGTTTGAAAAAACTGAAAATTTATTGAATCAACTGATTAAAATAGACGCCAATATCCCCAAATTATATTCCTTATTAGCTAATACTAAGTTAGCTGAAAATGATAAACCTTCAGCCGTTGCTGTCTATCAGGAAGGCTTGAAAAAAAATCCCGAAAGTGTTGAACTGACAATCTCTCTTGCCTCTTTGTATGGAAGCCTCGGAAAAAATGATCTGGCTATCAAGTTATACGAGCAATTGATCGACAAAAACCCGCGTCTGGATTTGGCCGTTAATAACTTGGCCTGGATTCTTGGTGAAAACGCAACCGATAAAGAGCAGTTGAACAAAGCCGCCCAATTGGCCGAAAAATTCAAGGATTCTGAACAGATTTATTACAAAGACACTTACGCCTGGATTCTAATTAAACAGAATAGGATTTCAGATGCTTTGAGTATCCTAAACCAGATAGTGGCTGCTGCCCCTAATGTGCCTGCTTTCAGATACCATTTGGCAATGGCTTACCACAAAAATGGCGATGACGGTTTAGCGGGTTCTGAATTGAAGCAAGCTTTGGAATTGGCAAAGACAAATGCTAATTTCTCTGAAAAAAAAGCGGCTGAATCATTATTGGCGGAAATAACCAAAGCAAGGCAATAATTGCTGTTAAGCAATAAATAGTGATGCAGATTGACTAGGAGAGGGTTTTGAAGGTACTGGTAACAGGTGCGGCAGGATTTATCGGTTCCTCGCTTAGCCTTAGGTTGTTGGAACGCGGCGAGGAAGTCGTAGGCATTGACAACCTCAATGATTATTACGATGTCAATTTAAAGTTGGCGCGTCTGGAACGTTTAAAACCATATAAAAACTTTAGGTTTATTAAGCTTGATATTGGCGATAAGCCACAAATCGAGGGGCTTTTCTCAACTGAGAAATTTCAAAGAGTCATGCACCTTGCCGCCCAGGCCGGTGTCAGATATTCAATTACCCATCCCCATGCTTATATTGATTCCAACATAGTGGGCTTTCTTAATATTCTTGAAGGATGCAGGCATAATGACGTGGAACATTTAGCGTATGCGTCTTCTAGTTCCATCTATGGCGCAAACACGAACATGCCTTTTTCCATTCATCATAACGTGGACCATCCGGTCTCGCTTTATGCCGCCAGTAAAAAAGCCAATGAATTGATGGCCCACACTTATAGCCATTTGTATCAGTTGCCGACCACAGGATTACGTTTTTTTACTGTTTACGGGCCGTGGGGCAGGCCTGATATGTCGTTGTTTTTATTCACGCGCAGTATACTTGAAGGAAAACCTATTGATGTGTTTAACTTCGGTAATCACCGCCGCGATTTTACTTATATTGACGACATCATTGAAGGTGTGGTCAGGGTGATAGATAAACCGGCGCAACCCAATGCCGATTGGTCAGGGGCAAATCCCGACCCGGGAACCAGCCTGTCACCTTATCGCGTTTACAACATCGGCAATAACAATCCGGTACATTTATTAACTTTTGTTGAAACACTGGAAAAATGCCTTGGTAAAACAGCGATAAAAAACTTTTTGCCCTTGCAACCTGGTGACGTTCCTGATACTTACGCGGATGTCTCTGATCTCGTGGATGACCTAGGTTATAAGCCTGATACCTTATTGGAAGTGGGTATCGGTAATTTTGTTGAATGGTACAAAAATTTTTACAGGGTAAGCTGATGAATGCTCATGGTCGAAAAATCTCGGTAATAGGCTTGGGATATGTCGGTTTGCCTGTAGCTGTTGAGTTTGGTAAGGATCAGCAAGTCATCGGTTTTGATATCAATCAGGAACGGATCGCCGAGTTAAGGGAAGGTATTGAACGGACTAACGAGGTGTCCGCTATTGAGTTGGCCGAGAGCGATATTTTATTTACCTCCGATGCCCACGACTTACAAAAAGCTGATTTCCATATCATCGCCGTCCCGACTCCGGTCAATCATGCCAAACAGCCGGATTTATCACCAGTATTGAAAGCGTCAAAAACCGTCGGGCAACAGCTAAAAAAAGGTGATATTGTCGTTTACGAATCAACGGTTTATCCAGGGGCAACTGAAGAAGACTGTATTCCCGTATTGGAACGGGAATCCGGTTTAAAATGGCGCGTTGATTTTGCAGTGGGTTATTCACCCGAACGCATAAACCCCGGCGATAAAGTACATACATTCAAAACTATCACCAAAGTGGTGTCAGGGGATAGCCCGGAAACCCTGGCCATAGTCGCAGCCGTCTACGAATCCGTGGTCACTGCGGGTGTGCATAAAGCGGCTACGATTAAAGTCGCCGAGGCGGCAAAAGTCATTGAAAACACGCAAAGGGATTTAAATATTTCCTTGATGAATGAACTGGCGTTGATTTTTAATAAAATGGATATAGATACCAAAGACGTATTGGCAGCCGCCTCATCAAAATGGAATTTTCTGCCTTTCGAGCCAGGTTTGGTTGGTGGGCACTGTATCGGTGTAGACCCGTATTATTTAACCTATAAGGCTGCCATACTAGGTTACACGCCCCAAGTTATATTATCCGGGCGTAGCATCAATGATAGCATGGGCGGGTTTATTGCCAGCCAGACCGTAAAAGAGTTGATTAAATCTGGGCATTGCGTAAAAGGCAGTATTGCCACTTTGTTAGGTTTTACTTTTAAGGAAAATGTGCCTGATATTAGGAATACCCGTGCCATTGATATAGTCAGGGAATTGCAAGATTATGGTATCCGTGTCCAAATCTTTGATCCGATGGCTGACGCACATGAAATAATGGCGGAATATGCGGTTGAAATGGTTGTTGATGAACGTCAGTTACTGCCTGCCCAAGCCGTGTTGTTTGTGGTTCCCCACCGTTACTTTATGGCTAAAGATTGGTCTTATTTCTCGGCGTTGTTAGAGCATCAAAAAGGCGTGGTCATTGATGTCAAAGCCAAATTGGATCGTGCCACTGTTCCTGAAGGTATTACTTTGTGGCGGCTGTAATAATAACAACTCTACTAAACAAGCTAGTCCGTTGCCCGTATTCCGTTTGGTAAAGGCCACTGGTTTAGATAATTCTGTCCGTTGATATTTTTATAGGGTAAAAATGAGGTAATGAAGGTGTTAATTTTGCAAATCAGAAAATGGTTGTTAGCAGTGCTTATTTTTATGCTGTTGGGTTGTGGGCATCCGCAATTGACACAGGAAGATGATGCCACTATTCCTTCCGATTATACTTACATTATTGGCCCTGGTGACAACATCACAATTTATGTCTGGGGAAATCCGGACATTTCTACGACGGCAACTGTCCGGCCTGATGGCAAAATCACTATTCCTTTGGCGGAAGATTTGACCGCCAGTGGCAGAACCCCAACCCAATTGGCCAGGGTTATGGAAAAATCGTTGGCAAAATATGTACGTGATCCCCAAGTGGTCATTATGGTGAGCGGTTTTCAAGGCGTTTATAGCCAGCAAGTGCGGATAATCGGGCAATTAAGTGGCGGTGGAAGTAGTGGAGTTAATAGTGGCGTTGGCGGTGGATTCTCTGGTGGTTCTGGTTATGGGGGAGGAGCAAATTCGGGTGGCGGCTCGCGTTTTTCCGCCCGTTCTTTCCCTTATAAGAAAGATATGACATTACTGGACCTTATGATACAAGTGGGCGGCTTGGGGCAATATGCAGATGGTAATAGGGCCAGTGTTGTCCGTAACATCAACGGAGAAATGCAACAATTTGGCATCAGGATTGACGATCTGATTGAAAATGCTGATTTGTCAGCGAATGTGAAAATTTTGCCCGGAGATATTGTCATAATACCTGAAGCATTTTTTTAACTATCTAACGAAAAACTCCCAAGAACAGAAAAGATATGCAGCAGTTAATAGAGATCCTTTTTTATTTAAGAGGAACCTTAAGGTACAAATGGATAGCGATTGTATTGGCGTGGATAATCTGCCTGACAGGTTGGCTGGTGGTGTTGGTTATGCCCAGGCAATATACCTCTGAGGCTAAAGTGCATGTTGAAACCAGCACCATGCTCAGGCCCTTGATGAGGGGGATGACAGTCGAATCTGATGTCAGGGCATTGCTTAGGGTGATGCAACAATTGATGTTTACCAAAAATAATGTCGAACAAATCATCCACTTGTCCGATTTGGAGAAGAGGATAAAAAATCCCCGTGATCAGGAGCAACTTATAGATGATTTGAAGAAACATATTAAGATAACCGCCCTAGGCGATGATATTTTTACCATAAAATATGAAGCAGATAATCCTGATTTGGCAAAAAATGTGGTGCAGGCGGTATTAACGGTCTTCTCTGAACAGACACAATTGTCCACGATGGCAGGGGCGGACACCGCGCATCATTTTATTGACCGGCAAATTCAGGAATATGAAGTCCGTCTGCGTAATGCAGAAAAAGCTAAAGAAAATTTTATGCGTGCCAATTTGGGGATGTTACCTGGTCAGGGTAGCAATCAAGTGGAGCAAATGCATACAATGACCGTTACGTTGCAAGATGCGAAATTGATTTTGGATGAAGCTATTTCAAGGAAACAAGCATTAAAAGAACAATTTGATGAAGCCTTGGTTTCTAACGACGAAGAGTGGGGCGTTTTAGCAGACCAACAATCCACTATAGAAGATGAAAAAATTGCCGGACTTAAACTGCGTAGGGATGATTTGCTCATTAAATACACTGCCAATCATCCTGAAATAGCGCATCTAAATAAAACCATCAAGGAGCTGGAAAAAATCAGCGAAAAAAAACGCGCCAAACAAGCAGAAGCGGGAGGGCTTGACAGTTCGGTGATGACCAATCCCTATACACAATCGATTAAGATAGCTTTGAATGAAGCGGAGGCAAATGTCGCATCGATCCAATCCCGTGTTAATGTGTTGGAAAAACGTTTGGAGTTGGCACAAAGCGAATGGAATACCCGGCTCTCACTTGAGACGGAAATGCAGAATTTAAATCGGGATTATTCAGCCATAAAGAAAAATTATGAACAATTGCTGTCGACGCGAGAGCAGGCAAGCTTATCAAAGAAAGTGGATGACCAAGCTGAATCTTTAAAATTTAAAATTGCTGATGCCCCGGACAAGCCGCTGTTACCTTCGTCACCAGCCAAGCCCATCATGGATTCAATTGTCCTGCTTGTCGGTGTGGTTTCAGGTTTTGGTGTTGCGTTTTTAATTTATCTAATTAGGCCTACGGTGATGACAACCGCGCAACTTAGGCAATTGACCGGGCTTCCAGTTCTAGGCAGTGTGTCAATGAAAATCAATGATCTTGAGCTTAAAAAGAATAAAAAAGAACCGTTTAAATATGGTCTTTGCACTTTCGGGCTTATTGTGATTTACATCACTTTTATGATGATTGATATTTTGCATATTGACGTATCAAGTTTAGTCAAATTATTGCAACGTATACACTAAAAAAATCTTTAGAGGTCATTGATGAGTATTATTGAAAAAGCAGTCAACAAAGCCGACCAAACAGAGCAGGAAGTTAATAAAAGCATCGATTTGTCTACCGAAACGAGTTTGCATTTTGAGGGCGACGCCTTTCCCGCCACGCCTAGTGTCTCTGCAACAATTGAAAAGGTTTTTAATAAAGACACGGAGCCGTCACTGATTGCCAAAGCCGATTTTGCGGTCGAAACGGAATTATTTAAGGCAGAACCCCCTTCGTTAAACAAACCTATGTTTACTGCGGCTAATGAGGCTGGCGTTGGGCATAATATAGGGGAGCCTCACCAGGCCCGGCAAGAGAGGGTTGATATTGATTGGGCCAGGTTGGCTGAATTGGGCTTTGTCACGCCTAGCGATGTGAATACCAAAACTATAGAGGAATACAGGAACATCAAGCGGCCTCTTATTTACAATGCGTTTGGAGCGGGGAGTGTGGGCATTGCCCGGTCGAATCTGATTTTGGTGACAAGCAGCGTACCGGGCGAAGGCAAAACCTTTACTGCGATTAATCTGGCTTTGAGCATTGCCAATGAACGTGACAAAAAGGTATTGTTGATTGATGCCGATGTCGCCAGGCCATCCGTGTCGAAAAGATTAGGGATTCATTCACCCTCAATGTTAGGTTTGATCGATTATCTGGAAGGGGAAAATGTGGCTTATTCTGATATAGAATTGGCGACCGATATGCAAGGATTGCGTATTATTCCAGCCGGAAAGCTGCATAAATATTCAACCGAGTTATTGTCCAGCAATAAAATGGCCTTGTTTGCCGAAGAATTAAGCAACCGCTACCCTGACCGTATTGTGATTTTCGACTCGCCGCCTTTATTGGCCGCCACCCAGGGCGAAGTGTTGGCAAAGCTGGTCGGTCAAGTTGTTTTGGTTGTAGAAGCCGAAAAGACCTTGCAGAGCATGGTCATGGAATCTGTCAGCAAGCTATCTGTCTGTGACGTGGTCTTGCTGGTATTTAACAAAACATTAATCAGTTTGAGTGACGGATATTATTATGGCTATGGTTACGGACAATATGCCACCCATTGATATCCAATCATCCAGATAAACCCGTTTTATGGATGCCCAGCTTACCGTCAGCAACGTCTTCCACCATTTTATTTAATCGTCCGTTGCCAGACAACTCTATATGGAACTATATATAAAAGTTTCAACATCTTGCAAACGAGGGGAAACTTTGTCAAGACACTTTAATGGCACTGTTCCGAGAGTTAGCTTAGCCGGCCTGTTATTATGCGTCACTTGCCAACCATCCCATGCCGGAAACTGGACTTTAAGACCTTATATACAGTTTCAAGAAATTTATTCAGATAATATTAAATTAGCCCAGAAAGGCAATGAAACGGCAGCTTTTGTCACAGAAGCCACGCCGAGTATTTTTGTTGTTAGGCAATCAGGGCGGAGTAATCTCAACCTGAATTACCGTATGCAGAATTTATATAATGCATCTGGTGACAACGAAGCCACAACCTTTAACCAGCTACAGTTTAATAGCTACAACACCTTGATACCCAATAGATTTTTTTTGAACGCGAACAGCTCTGTCAGCCAACAAAACATCAGTAACACCCAAGTTGCAAACGACAATATATCGGGTTCTGGAAACCGGGCCAATGTCAATACCTTTAGCCTTTCGCCAAATTGGACGCCACATTTTGGTAATTACGCCAATGGTTCTATAGGTGCCAATTTTGATACCTTGACCACCGATACCATTGCTGCTTCGGATAGGGCAGGTATTTCTGACACCGTTAATTTAGGGGAGCAACTCCAGTTAAATAGCGGTACTGCATTCAAACGGGTTAGTTGGAACTTATCATTTAACAACCGTGAAAATTATCGTGCGTCTGGTAATGATGTTTCCTTCCAAAATTCAAATGCGACCGTAAGGACTTATTTAAACAAACAGTTTAATGTTTTTGCTCAGGGTGGCTATAGTGAAAACAGTTTTCAGTCATTGACAGGTAGCAATAATGGCTTTTTTTACACCGCCGGTGTCCAGTGGATGCCTAGCCAGCGTTATAGTCTTGAGGCCGGATATGGGAATAATGCCCATGTCACCTTAAATATTTCCCCTATGCAGCGTTTGACCTGGGTGACCACATTCAGGGACAACAAAATTGGCCTAAATTCAGGGCAAACTTGGCAAACGGCCTTGAATTACCGCACCCAACGCACTACTTGGTCTTTATCGCACAACAATGACACAACGACGGTGCAAACCTTGTTATTACAGCAGCGCGTCATCACCATTGACATTAATCCAGACCCGCTTATCACCCAGCCTGTGCAATTCCCCTTTTTTTTTCCCACTCAAACCGATCAAGTTATTTTGACCAAAACCTGGGACTTTTCGGTGTCGTTTGTCACGGGTAAAAGCAATATTGCCGTCAGTGCGTTTAATCAAGACCGGTCATTTCAAGTGACAGGCAATCATGAAAAAGTGACTGGGATCAATGGTCGTTGGAATTGGCAGTTTGCGCCTAAAACCAGTGCCTACATCAATCCCGGATGGCAGCAAATAGACCGGGGCTTATCACAAAAAGACAACCGTTATGATTTTGCATTGGGCTTGAACAGATCAATCACCAACCGCCTAAATGGTCGTTTAGAATTTCGCCACCTAAATCAATCTTCAGCAGTCACCACTAATAATTATGAAGAAAATCGCGCGACTGCCAGCTTATTTTTGAGATTCTGACGATGTATGACGGCTTTTATCATTTAAGCAGAAAACCGTTCCAGTTAAACTCTGACAGCGATTTCTTTTTTAAAAGTGAAGTGCATAAAAGGGCTTTGGCCTATATGCGCTATGGCATAACCCAAGGTGAAGGTTTTATCGTCATCACTGGCAAGCCTGGCACTGGCAAAACCATGCTGATCAAACAGTTGTTGAACAGTATCAATCGGGAAAAATTCACTTTGGGGCTGATAGTGTCATCCCAGATTGGCGCCGACGATTTGTTGAGGATGGTTGCGGCTACGCTTAACGTGCCTTACGAAGGTGACGACAAAGCCACCTTGCTGGACAGATTGGAACGCTTTTTTGTTGATCAAGCGAGTAGGGGCAAACGCGTGTTGATGATTGTTGATGAGGCGCAAAATTTACCCAAACATTCATTGGAAGAATTGCGGATGTTGTCCAATTTTGAAAGTTCGGGAAAAACCCTGCTACAAATATTTCTGGTAGGACAAAAACAGTTCAATAAAACCTTGGCCTTACCAGAAATGGAGCAACTAAGGCAGCGTGTCGTTGCCACCTATCAATTAAAATCCCTGGATTTGGAACAAACTAAAAATTACGTCTTCTTCCGCTTAAAAAGAGCTGGCTGGCAACAATCGCCGCTGTTTGAAGATGACGCTTTCCCATTAATTTTCAATCATTCACAAGGTGTTCCTAGAAAAATCAACACCTTATGTGAAAGAGTGATGATGTTTGGTTTTTTGGATGAACTACAAGTCATTGACCAATCGGTTGTGCAAAAAGTCATTGCCGACATTGAAGAGGAAGAGCTGATTGAAGTCGATGAAAACTACGATCCCGTCGCCCTTCTTTCAGAACAAACTTATCCCGTTGGCTTGGAACAACGCGTCGTTGCCCTGGAGAAATTGCTTGCGGATCTTTATCAAGTTTTAAATGCTTACCATCAAGGGCTGAAGTGACCTGCAACATACGCAGGGTGGTTTGATATGGTCAAGTTAAGGGTCGCCGGTGGGTTTAAGACGCCGGATTTTTTAATAATGCGTTGATTCTAAAAATATAAGGCGATCATTGTGGGTATTAAAAATGCCATGACTGTTGATGTGGAAGATTATTTCCAAGTTTCTGCATTTGAACCATATATCGCCAGGGATCAATGGGATAATTTGCCGCATCGGGTGGACAGGAACACCCACATTATTCTGGATTTATTTACCGGACACGGCATTAAAGCCACGTTTTTTACCCTAGGATGGGTGGCCGAACGTTATCCTGAGCTAGTCAAACGCATTGTCGCCGATGGTCATGAACTCGCTTGCCACGGATACGGACATATCCGCGTCACCGAACAAACACCCGGGCAGTTCCGGGCCGATGTCGCCAAGACAAAAAGTTTGTTGGAAGACATTGGCGGGGTGCGGGTCAAAGGCTACCGCGCCGCCAGTTACTCCATCAACGCCAGCAATTTATGGGCCTTGGACATTTTGCAAGACGAAGGTTTTCTGTACAGTTCCAGCATTTATCCTGTCAAGCACGACCTTTACGGAATGCCTGACGCACCGCGTTTCATGTATTCGCCGCTTGCCGGGCATCCAGATTTTAAAGAAATCCCCATCACCACCTTGCGTTTTGGGCAGAAAAACCTGCCTTGCGGCGGTGGCGGATTTTTCCGGTTTTATCCTTACGCCGTTTCCAAATGGGCTTTCCAGCGTGTCAACAGTGATGAGCAACAAGCAGGCATTTTTTATTTCCATCCCTGGGAAATCGATCCCGGCCAACCGCGCCAACACGGGTTGGCGGCGAAAACCCGTTTTCGGCATTATCTCAACTTGCAACGGATGGAAAGCCGCATCAAACAACTATTGACCGACTTTGACTGGGATACGATGGCAAAGGTGTTTTTATGATAAAGGTGAAATCCGTGATAAAGACTTTGGATAAAGCGAACTTCAAGCGTTGGGATGATTTCGTCAACGCCCATCCTGACGGTACTTTTTTTCATCTCTCTGGATGGAAAACAGTTATCGAAAAGGCTTTTGGCCATAAAACCTATTTCCTTTACACGGAATATGACGGTGCGATAACTGGCGTTTTGCCGCTGGTGCATGTCAATAGCCTGCTGTTTGGCAATAATCTGGTGTCAAGCGCATTTTGTGTCTACGGCGGAATTATTGCCGAAAACGAAGCCAGTTATGATTTACTCGACACCGAAGCCTGCCGTTTGGCTAAACAACTCGGTGTGGACACGCTGGAATTGCGTCACCGCGAACGCAAGCATCCCGAACGGCCTTACAAAGAATTGTATGTGACGTTCCGCAAGCATTTGGAGCCGGATGTCGAAACAAACATGCTGGCGATTCCCCGCAAACAGCGGGCGATGGTTAGAAAAGGCATGGAAGCGGGTTTGACCAGCACCATAGACACTGATGTCGAGCGGCTGCATCTGGCCTATTCGGAAAGCGTCCGCAATCTGGGCACACCGGTTTTTTCGAAAAAATATTTCCGAACCTTAAAAGACGTGTTCGGCGGGCAATGCGAAGTGTTAAGCGTTGAGCACAACGGCAAGCTGATCGCCAGCGTCATGAATTTTTATTTCCGTGACGAAGTGTTGCCCTATTACGGCGGCGGCACCGATTTGGCGAGGGATTTGAAGGGCAATGATTTCATGTACTGGGAAGTGATGCGCCGTGCGGTCGAAAAGGGCGTGAAAATTTTCGACTATGGGCGTAGCAAAATCGGTACGGGTTCGTATAGTTTCAAAAAGAACTGGGGCTTCACGCCGGAGCCTTTGTTTTACGAATTTTATCTGGTCAAAGCGACCGAATTGCCGGATATCAATCCACTGAACCCGAAATACCAATTGTTCATTGCCGCGTGGAAAAAATTGCCGTTGCCGATCAGCCAATTTATTGGCCCGTTTTTGTCGAAAGATTTAGGTTGACATGCCAACACCGCCGTCCTGATTAAACCAAGATACCAAGATACCGAAATCCTGAAAAAACACCGGCATAATGAAAAACCTACTCTTCCTCGTCCACAGGATTCCCTTCCCGCCCAATAAAGGCGACAAAATCCGCTCCTATCATTTTTTGAAATATTTGGCGGACGAGTTCAATGTCTATCTAGGCACGTTTGTTGATGACCCGCACGATTGGCAATACACCGATGCGCTTGATGCGCTATGTGCCGGGACGTGTTATCAAGAATTGCAAGCTTTGCCAGCGAAAATCAAAAGCCTGCAAGGATTGTTGACGGGTGAGCCTTTGAGCTTGCCGTATTACCAGAGCCAAGCCCTGCAAAACTGGGTTGACGATGCCATCCAAAAACATGCCATCAGTAAAGTGCTGATTTTTTCCTCCGTGATGGCGCGGTTCATCAAGCCGCAACACGATGTTGGCATGGTGGTCGATTTTGTCGATGTCGATTCCGACAAATGGCGGCAATACGCCGGGAAGAAACACGGTTTGGCGCGGTGGATATACCAGCGTGAAGCCAAGTATTTGCTGGCTTACGAGCGGCAACTTGCCGCCCGTGCCCAAACCAGCTTGTTTGTTTCCGAACAGGAAGCGGCCTTGTTTAAAACCCTCGCGCCGGAAGCCGCCGACAAGGTGGGTTTTGTCAATAATGGTGTCGATACCGACTATTTTTCACCGCATCATGATTACGTTTCACCGTATCAAATCGGTGACGAAGTGCTGGTGTTTACCGGTGCGATGGATTACTGGGCAAATATTGATGCGGTGGAATGGTTTGCCAAAGACGTATTTCCCCAACTGCAAGCACAATATCCGGCTATCAAGTTTTATATTGTCGGCAGCAAGCCCGGCAAAGCCGTGCTGGAGCTGGCCGGCAATCCGGCGATCACGGTCACGGGGCGGGTCGATGATGTCCGCCCGTATGTCGCCTACGCCCGCCTCGCCATCGCACCTTTGCGTATTGCGCGGGGCATCCAAAACAAGGTGCTGGAAGCGATGGCGATGGACAAAACCATCGTCGCCACCTCGGCGGCTATGGAAGGTATACCCTATCAGGAAGTAAGCCTGGCCCTGGCGGTCAGTGATGATGCCGAGGCGATGGTCGGGCAATTATGGGAGGCATTGCAAAATCCTGCGGCGACATCCGTCAACGCCAACCGTGATTTTGTTATCGGGGGGTTCAGTTGGCAGCAAAATGTCCATCAGCTTGCCGGATTTTTACAGGGGTAGAGATATTCCGGCTGGTTTGGTTTATCCACACAAACTGCCAATCATCATCCATCAACTAGGAACAAACTTATGCGCCAACCGCCGTTGGTTGTCCATATCATTTATCGCCTGGGTGTCGGCGGTTTGGAAAATGGCCTGGTCAACCTGATCAACAACATGCCCGCCGAGGCTTACCGTCATGCCATCGTCTGCTTGAAAGACAGCACCGATTTTAGGCAACGTCTGGTCCGAAATGATGTGGAAGTCCATGAACTGCATAAAAAAGACGGGCAAGACTGGCAATCGTTTATTGCCATGTACCGTTTGCTGAAACAGCTTCGGCCCGGCATTGTGCATACCCGTAATATTGGCACTATGGAATATCAAATTTCGGCTTTCTGCGCCGGGGTAAAACACCGCGTCCACGGCGAACACGGTTGGGATGTCGCCGACCCGGACGGTACGAATGTCAAATACCAATGGCTACGGCGCGTGCTGGACCTGTTTGTACATCGCTTCATCCCTTTGTCGCGGCATCTGGAAAGCTATTTGCTGGAAAAAGTCCATGTGCCGCCACGCAAAATCACCCGCATCATCAATGGCGTGGACACGCAGATTTTTTACCCGCACCCAGCCCGGAAACAGCCCCTGGACGCTTGCCCGTTCACCTTCGCCGAAACCGATACAGTGATCGGCACGATAGGCCGGATGCACGGGGTCAAAGACCAAACCACCTTGGCGAAGGCGTTTATTTTGGCTTGCCAGCGAGAAACTGAACTGGGTGACCGCCTCAAACTGATAATCATCGGTGATGGCCCGCTTCGTGCCAAAGCATTAGCTTTATTGGACGCGGCGGGTTTGTCGGCGCAAGCGTGGTTGCCAGGGGTGAGGGACGATGTCGCGGAAATTGACCGCCGTCTGGATATTTTTGTTTTGCCTTCTTTAGCCGAAGGCATATCCAACACCATTTTGGAAGCGATGGCCTGCGGCTTGCCCGTCATCGCCACTGAGGTGGGCGGCAATCCAGAGCTGGTGGTCGATGGTGTGACAGGCTGGCTGGTTCCCGCCAACGACCCCGAAGCAATGGCGGATAAAATCCTCGCTTACGTCCACAATCCCGAAACCTTGCGCCAACATGGCTCGCAAGGCCACCAGCGGGTGTTGCAGAATTTCTCATTAACGGCGATGGTGGCGAATTACCAAGCGGTCTATGACTCTCTTTGCCTTCAAAGTGAAGCTTTGCAATGATAGCCATTAGGTTTATACTGGTTACCAGTATCTAGTAGTTGCCATTATGAAACTATTTGAATGGGATGAGCAGAAAAACCTGATTAACAGGCAAAAGCACGGTATAGATTTTGTGGCGGCAACCGCCGTGTATGATGATCCCAATCGCTTGGAAATGGATTGCACACAATCAGGACAAGGGGAAATCCGTACAAAAACGATAGGCCAAATGGACGGCCTGTTCATTGTGGCGGTGGTTTCCACCGATAGGGCGCAGCGAATCCGGCTGATTTCCGCCCGCTTAGCCAGCAAGAATGAACGGAAGCATTATGCGATGCGACAACAAGGCAATCCAGCCCAGCCTAGAGGTTCCAATATGCCAATCACAGTTGAACGAACAAACGGTGCCGTCATGCAGCTTATGGCGGACGGCAGCAAACGCGCTATTGAAGACAGCACCGACTGGGCGCGGTTAAAAGCGATGACCGAACAAAACATTGACGCGGCGGCACAAGCAGATATTGATAATCCGCCGTTGACCGATGAGGAGCTGAAAACCTTGCGGCCAGTGCCTAATCCCAAAGAAATCCGCAAACGTCTAAAAATGACCCAGCAACAATTTGCCACCCGTTTCGAATTGCCACTCGGCACACTCAGGGACTGGGAACAACATGTCAGGGAGCCAGACAGCGCGGCAAAATCGTATTTGCGGGTGATTGCAAAAAATCCCGAAGCCGTGTTGCAGGCGCTTGCAGACCCGTTATAAGCAAGAATACTTAAGGTAGCTCGCGCATTAAATACAAGAAAAAAATAGTCCACGAAAAGCACGAAAAAACAATCGAATGCATCGTGTTGTAGAGTTTTCGTGCTTTTCGTGTCGCCCCGGCACACCGCTACGCTGCTCTGTCCATAGACCCCCTTGTGGGGCATCCATGCAGTCGTAATGCGCCTACTGTTGGCTTTCGTGGACAACTCTTTTAGTGGATTTAATGACGTTGTTCTGTGAATCTGTGACAGTTTATTTTTTGCGAATTACCTAAGATCTAAGCCTTTCAAGGCAAGCATTTACCCAACCAGGAAAATAATTATGTGCGGTATTGTCGGTATTTTTGATTTGCAAGCCAGACGTGGGATCAACCGCGAATTGCTGTCGCGCATGAACGAAAGCCAGTTTCATCGCGGCCCCGACGAAGGCGGCATCCATATCGAAGCGGGTTTGGGTTTGGGCCATAGACGCCTGTCCATCATCGACTTGGGCGGCGGCCAGCAACCCATGCACAGCAGGGATAACAATGTCGTCGTCACCTTCAACGGCGAAATCTATAATTTCATGGACGTGCGCAAGGAATTGGAAACGATGGGTTATAGCTTCCAAACCCATTGCGACACGGAGGTCATCGTCTATGGCTGGCAAGCCTGGGGGGAGGGGTGTGTTGACCGCTTCCGGGGCATGTTCGCCTTTGCGGTGTGGGACCGTAACCAACAGACCTTGTTTCTGGCGCGTGACCGCCTCGGTGTCAAGCCTTTGTATTACGCGCTGCTTGCCAACGGGCAATTTATTTTCGCTTCCGAATTGAAAGCCCTGAAAGAACACCCTGATTTGCCGCGCGAGCTTGACCCTACCGCCATTGAAGAATATTTCGGTTTTGGCTATGTACCTGACCCGAAAACCATTTATAAAAACGTCTACAAACTGGAGCCAGGATTCTGCCTGACTTTAAAACAAGGACAAATGGCTATCAAGCCACGCCAGTATTGGAATGTCAAATTTGCCGTCAATCCCGCGCCGCGTAGCGAGAAGGAGATTGGCGAAGAGCTGGTCGGACGTTTCCGCGAAGCCGTGAAAATCCGTATGATGGCGGATGTGCCGCTGGGCGCGTTTTTGTCCGGCGGCGTGGATTCCAGCGGCGTGGTGGCGATGATGGCGGGTTTGTCGCCTGATCCGGTCAACACCTGTTCGATTTCTTTCGGCGATCCGGCCTACAACGAATCAAAATTCGCCGCGCAAGTCGCCGAACGCTACCACACCGCGCACCGCGTCGAACAAGTCGATCCTGATGATTTTAGCCTGATTGACCAATTGGCTGGTTTGTATGACGAGCCTTATGCCGACAGTTCCGCGTTGCCGACGTACCGCGTCTGTGAATTGGCAAAAAAACAAGTGACCGTGGTGTTGTCAGGTGACGGCGGCGATGAAAACCTAGGTGGCTACCGCCGCCACCGATGGCATACTTACGAAGAACAAATGCGTTCATGGTTGCCGGACAGCCTCCGCAAGCCGGTGTTTGGCACCTTAGGCCGCGTCTATCCGAAAGCCGATTGGGCCCCGAAAATCTTCCGCGCCAAATCCACCCTGGAATCCATAGGCCGCGATTCCGTGGAAGGCTATTTCCATAGCGTTTCGGTCATGTCCAACGAATTGCGCGGCAAATTGTTCAGCCAGCAACTCAAGCATGACCTGCAAGGCTACCAAGCCGTGGACGTGTTCCGCCAACATCTGCGCAATGCCCCCACCGACCATCCCTTGTCGCAAGTGCAATATCTGGACATCAAAACCTATTTGCCGGGCGACATCCTGACCAAAGTGGATCGTGCCAGCATGGCCCACGCCTTGGAAGTGCGCGTACCCTTGCTCGACCATCAATTGGTGGAATGGCTGGCGACTTTGCAACCGGAATTGAAACTCAAAGGCCGTGAAGGCAAATATATTTTCAAAAAATCACTGGAAAATTATTTGCCTGACGATATTTTGTACCGCCCGAAAATGGGCTTCGGTGTGCCGTTGAATGCGTGGTTCAAAGGCGCGTTAAAAGACAAGGTCAGGGATGCGTTGCTAGGCGATAACATGATGCAATCCGGCTGGTTTGAACCGGCGGTGCTGGAGAATATCGTCAACCAGCATCAAAACGGCTTGCGTGACTACAGTGCGCCGATCTGGTCGTTATTGATGTTTGAGGCGTTTTTGCGGGCGGGTGGCTGATTAAAAAATATTGGTGTCGATGAGAACGCCTTATCTGTCATGGCATAAGTATCTACACAAGTTTTATTGGTCGTCATTCCGGCAATCCCTGCCAATAACTGGGGTCAGAGTAAGATTAAATCCTGCCATTTTAAGCTTACTCTGACCCCAGTTATTTAACAAAACTATTAAATTGATAGCAGGAAAAAATATTGCGTTTGTTCATACTAGGCAGTTTTATCCAAGCTTGTTGTTGGCAGGTGGAGCGGTTGCCGAAACCCGGTGAAACGGTGACCGCTCTGGCTTTGTCGATGGAACCCGGAGGCAAAGGGCTTAATGTCGCCATCGGAGCCCGGCGGCTCGGTGCCGAGGTGGACGTTCTGCTGGGTATCGGCAGGGATGAAGCCGGCGACGCATTGCTGAGGTTGTTGATTAAAGAAAGATTGGACGCCCAACATGTTTGGCGCTTATCAAACCAATCCGGTCACGGTGCGGGGTTGATAGCCGCCGATGGACAAAACATGATCGCTATTTGTCCGGGACCCAATCAACTGCTGACGGAACAACATGTGCAGGCCGCCGAACAGTCTATCGGCGCGGCGGATATCGTCTATGGCCAATTGGAAACCTCGCTTATGGCTGTTAGCGCCGCTTTTCATCTGGCCAAACGTTATGGTGCACGCACCGTGCTTAATCCTTCGCCGTGGCAGGAATTACCGCAACATTTGTTGGACGCCACTGATGTACTCATTGTCAATGAAGTGGAAGCGAAAGCATTGCTCGCCTTGGACTCATCTTTGCCTGGATCATTACCGGCTTGTTTACGACAATTACGGCAGGTATTGGCATCATTTTGGTTGAAATGGGATGGCTCATTATTGGTTGTCACGATGGGCGGCGCCGGTAGTTTGGTTATCGAACGCGACGGCCAGGTGCATCATGTTCCCTCCTTTGCCGTGAAAGCCGTGGATAGCGTCGGTTGCGGGGATGCCTTTGCCAGCGCTTTTTTAATAGAATTGGGCAACCATGCGCCGCTTGTGGAAGCACTGCGTTACGGCAATGCCTGCGGAGCGATCATGGCATCTAACTGCGGCGTATTAGAGGTGCTTCCCGGCCAAGCCGAACTCCAAGATTTTTTACTGAAATTTTATTTTAAATCATAGACATCGCCTACAACGTTACTCTTCTAAAGACCTTAGGGTAAACCCGGTGCCGTAGGCTAGGGGCTAGTTTCAATAATGGAAAAACAGGGCTGAGAAGGGTCATTTTTAGAGGCTGATTTGGGGGTTGCCAATAACCGTCAATTTCCTACTGGAGTCCTGATTTTTCTACTGATGCCGACGTTAGTGCCTATTGCCGTTATGTCATAGCAGTGGATACTTTTATGAGAATTCCATCACAAAGAAAATGGATCTATATTGGATGTATTTAGGTTTATGGTTATCCTGTTAATAGGTTTTGAGATTATCTCAGCGGGTATGTAGAGATTGGAAGCAAGTCAGCCCAGAAGTCCTCAAGTTGACAGGCTTTTAATTGAACGCTGTTAGACTGGAGAGAATAGCAAAACCTATTTCATTGAGTCTTGATTTTTTACTTAGGGGATTAACCATGTTCATTACCACAACTCGGTGGTTATCGGGTCTAGTTTTTTTGACCATAGCCACCAATACACTAGCGACTGATTTAAATCCGCCGGTACTCGACCCCAGCGGCAACGTAAAAGCCGAAGTCGGCACCGTCAACGGCAAGACCGTGTTGCGCTACACTTGGCGGGACAGCGCCAACAAACCCCGCAGCGCCTCGTTAGCCTGTCAAGACGCCGCCGGGACGAATTGCGGCGGTTACGCCTGGCAATTCACCTATCAGGCCGACGATGGCACTGCCGTCGTCATCAACCCGGTGGCTGGCGGCGACAGCGGCTTTGGCTATTTCGTTTCCCACGAGCTATACCGGAATTTCTCCAACGGCACAAGCGGGACTATTGCCAGCTTGCACGGACAAGACGATTCGCCGCTCAGCAAATACTTCGTCGGTACCGGCACCGCCGTATCCGCCGATACGGAAAAGGCCGTCCATCAATTTACCCTCAACTATCCGCACTGGGGCACAGTCAATCCGATGGCCAATGACGCCTTGGTCTCGACCAATCCGGCCACCCATCAAAAATACGACATTCCCGTGAAGATCACCTGGGAATTTATCAACGGTGTCGATTATCCATTATGGGGCGTGGAATACGACTTTTCCGCTTTGCCAACCAATGTGGTCTATGCCGACATGCGCGGCCCTTACGGTAACATGGGCTTCGACAATAACGGCGACGGCATTATCAGCGGCTTGGAATGGGGCGACAAATATCTGTTCGTTGCCCAGCCGACCGCCACGGGCGGCATCACTACGCAATCAACCTGGCAGTGGGATACGTTGGACACAGGTGCGCGTTATAACTTGCTTGTCGCAGGACAATACGAAATGGGCATTGTCGAAAACAAGTTTTACAAGGACAGCACCCTGGGCAGCGGTTGGTCGGACGACCGGGGCAAAAATTCGACATTGAAAAAAGGTTGTGCGCCCGCCTTGATGCCTTGCGATTGGGAATGGTCGTACCAGTCGATTCAATACGGCTTGACGGCAAGCGCGACCGACAACAAAAAACTTGCCTGGGGAACCGCGCCGTTTATCGGTAGCAACTTGACTGAAGTTTATATCAACGATATCGAAAGCGAAGCCTTTTCCGGTTATCCAAAACCAGCGTACAGCGTTTGGATCACCTTCGACAAATCCGCTGGGGCAAAAACCCGCAGCTTGGCGGCCGCAGGTGGGCAAGTGAGCGTGACTCCCGCCACCCGCACGCCGTTCGTAGGTTATTATCCGAGCTGGTTGAACCAACCCGGGAAAAGCCTGGATCAAGTGTCGCGGACATTTACCCATGTTTTTTTGGCCTTCGCCTTCCCGGATATCGGTCCGCTTAGCGCCCAATCGACCACTTTCAGCAACACCGGGCTATTGTTCCAAGATAGCATCGCCCAAATCCGCAGCCAAATTGCCACCTTGCAACAAGACGGAGTCCAAGTGATTTTGTCGGTCGGAGGTTCGCAAAACGCCCTGAATGGCGCAGGACACGGCAACGGCTGGCAAAATCTCATTAACGACAACAAATACCGGAAACGGCTGTTGCTACTCGCCAATGCGCTTGGCGTGGACGGCATCGACATGGACTACGAAGCAGCCAATGTCAACAACGATGCGACGGTAACTGAGTACAGCAAAATTCTCGCCACCTTGTACCGCGTTGCGAAAAACCTGAACGACATCAATGCGGCAGGCAACGCCAACCCTAAATTGTTCACGATGGCGGCCGCGCCAACCGGCGCCGATTGCTCGCCTGCCAACACCACGGACAGCTATTGCCAACACTTGAAGCTAGCTTCCGCCTGGGGTTCCGGTGGCATCGAACGCAGTGTCCTGAAAGGGCTTCACATGGCCAAATATGTCGACATGTTGAATATCATGTCCTACGACATAGGCTATACGGCTTACGATCCTAAACTGGCGTATCGCCAATACCGTTCTTTACTGCCTAAAAGCGTTCCGGTCAATTTAGGGCTGGAAGTGCTCGACTCCGCGACCATCGGCGGCCCGAACGGGCCGGAAAAAGCGCTGTTGATGGTCAATGACACGGACACGGACGCCCAAGCGTGTCCGGGTACGGTCATGCTCAACGACCAATATTCGGCCATCTGGCAAACTCCGCCGGTTTTGCGCGTGATCGACCGTCCTTATTCAGTACAAACTCTCGCCAATATTATCAAGATAGCCAACCAAACACGGGGAACCCGGGATGGGCTTATGATGTGGTCGCTGTACCGAATCGAATCGGAAAACCTTAATCCTAGCCAGTTCACCTGTAAAGGCGTCATCGCCGCGACGCCGGAAGCCGCCCGCAAGCGTGCGGCGGGCATCATGGGATGGCCGGTTGACAACCTGAACGTCAATTAAAACTGAAGGATACCGGGCGGGCGAGCTGTTGCTCCGCCCATCAGGAAAAATAATGGAGTAAACATTCAAGGCTTGCAGGGATGCAAGACTTGATTCCCAGTCAAGCCGACTTCCAAGAATATTTACCGAAGCTTTAGCTTATAAACATACGCATCGCCGCGGAAAGTACCCTCCACATATTCGATGAGCTGTCCCGATGCCGAATAGCTGTGCCGTTTCAATAGTAAGCAAGGCTCCGGTTTGTCAAACCCGAATACTTCCGCTTCTTTTTCGTTGCTGATAACCGCCTCTATGGTCTGCTCCGCATAAACCAGAGGGATGCCGCATGTATCTTGCAAAAAGGTATAAATAGAACCGCTGGTATCCCATTTTTCCAAATCCGGCACCGCCGACAAATCGTACCAGGCCACTTCGCGCGTCATTGGCACATTGTCCGCTAAACGCAGGCGTATGATATGTAGGAAAATGGCTGCCGAAGGCCTTTTGAAAATGCAGGCTATCGTTCGTTCGCTAACGATGCCGTATTCCAAAACGCGGCTGGATGCGACTTTGCCTTGCTCGCGCATTTCTTCGGTGAAGCCTTTCAGTTTACCCAGCGTCGGATTAACCCTGGAAGGGCTTTGCACAATGGTTCCGCCCCGTCCGTGGGTGCTCAAGCGCTGGCTGTTGCGTAGTTCATCGTAGCAACGCTTAACCGTAGTCCTGCTTACGCTCAGCGCTTCTGCCAAAACCCGCTCCGAAGGCAAGTTATGTCCCGTTTCCAAAACGCCGTTGTCGATTAAAGCGTCTATCTGTCTTTTTAACTGCAAATAGGCCGGTTCTGAGGATTGTTCGCTAATCTTCAACTGATCGAACAGCTTCGGTGGGAGAATAGTTTTTGCGGATGAATGGGGAATGTTCAATGCTCTTATCCTTATGATTTCATTTTTAAAGACCAGAACAACACTAATAATTTGTTGGCATCAAAGTAAAGGTTTTCAGAAAGATTGTCTACAATCTTTGGTAGTCCTGCAATCGGAATGATTTGTAAAAAGTCAAGCCTACCGATTTATTGGGTCGAATGCCCGTACTTCAAGGCGTACAGTCATCGCAATATTTTATTGACAAATCTATTATCATTCCAATTGCAGGACTACCCAATCTTTTAATTGGAGGAACTTGCAAAACTCGATAAACCGAGCGGAATTAATGGCGAGAACGGCCCCAAAAAATGAACCTGATGACGATGCCCACGGCTAAAGTCTTTAGGGACTTGTAGCTGGGGGAGGCTTCATAGCTGTATAGTTCCGTGCGATTATATACCCATCCGTAGCTGGCCGTTGTTTCGGGCAAAAGCGCAAAAATAACTGGGGTCAGAGTAAGCTTAAAATGGCAGGATTTAAGCTTACTCTGACCCCAGTTATTCGCTGACCCCAGTTATTCGCTCTGACCCCAGTTATTTTGACCCCAGTTATTTTTTGGATAATCAGAAAGGCGCGAAGGCTAAGGCTTATGCAGGGAATAGGCTAAAAGGCAACCGTTAGGCATTATCGAAATGGCAACAAAACCTAATGGAACCACCCGTATGGCGTAGCAGCTTCCGTAAGCCCAAGGCTAAAAAACGTGTTTCCTTATGCAGCGTTTTTTCGTAAGCATCTTCGATTTTTAACGCTTTGGGAACGGAATCAAAATCTAAAACTGCATCCAATGCACCTTGGGCAATTTGCCATAACTGTTTTGTAAATTCCCGTTTAAGGCCGAATACTTCCTTTGCCTCCGCCACCTCACCAAACGCCGTCATGAAACGTTTACGGGTCAACGTGGCGGGT
This sequence comes from Methylovulum sp., assembly GCF_028687615.1. GTDB lineage: Bacteria > Pseudomonadota > Gammaproteobacteria > Methylococcales > Methylomonadaceae > Methylovulum. Next base: position 9,897 of record NZ_JAQTZU010000023.1, on the reverse strand, counting down.
ATTTTCGTTTGCTTGCCTGGCAAATCCGCCTGTTGCACCGAAAAGGTGAACAAGCTTTCATCAAAAAACACCATCGTCGGATTGACCGACAAACGGAACAGGCTATCTTGATAAACCTCAACACAGGCATCTGTGTTTTGCAAAAGCCCCGCCAACGCCATCAATTCCGCTGGCAAGGCCGGATGAGGGTGGACATCGACCCAACCATAAGGCAAAAACGCCACATTGTCCGTCACCGAAGCCCATTCAAACCCACGCCCATGCGCCGCCAAACCCAACAATAAGGCCGTTTGCCGGGCGGTCAAAACCACATCTAACGGTTTTTCCTTGCCCAACATACCCGCCAACACAGGTTTTTCCGCATCCAGCAACACCGTCACGCCATATTTGAGCTTATCGACTAAATAACCTGCGCCAAAACTGTCCGGCAACGCCGCCAAAGCCTTTTCAAACGCCACACTGTCATTGTCAAAATCCGCCAATAACGCATGTAGATACGGCAAATCCCCCGCCGACTTTCCTGGCAACATGTCTTTTGGGCTAAACCAGACCAGCCGTTCATCTTGCCGGACTTGCCGTTGCAGGAACAGACAACCTTCCAGCGTCAATTCGATCTGGAACACCTCAAAATGATAATCCGTCAGCGCGTGGTTAGGCGCGGCACCTTGCACTTGCCGATAAGACCGCAAGCACCGCCAAGGTTTGAACTGATAATGCCGCCCGTATTCCAACCCTGTTTCTTCGTGCAATTCGCGTTGCAATGTGGTCGGCAAGGCCGCTTTCATCAACGGGGAATTGGCGGCTTGCAAAGCGGCGAGCAAATCGGATGTTTGCCAAGCACCCGCCACATCACGCTGGTTCAGCCGCCCGCCCACCAAACCATAATCGCCCGCCAGCACGTCATAGCGTTTGCGGGTGTCTTCACGTTGGTGCAACAAAATCTTGCCATCCAATTTAATGACGCTCCAGGCCACATAAATGGTGCGGATAGGTTGCGCCGCTTGTTGCGCGTGATGTTCTACGCGGCGGGTTTCAATTGCGTGGAGCACATCGCGTTGTTGCTCTTTCTTGGCATCGGCGATGCCTTGCGTGTTCCAAAAATGGGCGGCAAAAAACCGCGAATCGGGATCACCCCACGCCGTCAACAACGACAACGCCAGCAATTGCGCCGGAAACGAGATAAAACACCATTCACCCTTTTGCAAATAATCCGTATCCAGTACCGCCAAGGTGTCGAGCAAGGTTTCAAGCAAGGCAACCGCCATTTCGGCAACGGCACAGTCAACCTGCTGCGCTTGGCACAGCGCATCAACCAAAGCGGTGCGTGGAACGGCGTAGAAATCGCCTTCTTCTTCGGCGTAACGGGGCAGATGGAGGATGAGGGTTTGGATCAATGGGGTTGTCATGGAAGTTAAGGGCATGGCAGATTAGAAAAAGGCTGGGTATTTTTCCAACGGTAGGTATGAAAATCGCGTTTATCGGTGCTTAAAATCCGCCCATGCCCTAAAGATAATTTTCCAGCACAGTCGTTTTTTTCAGCGGCTCTTGTTTTGCATAAATCAAAACAATTCACTGTGCGAACCCGTGCGGACTAAAACCAACTTGTCTGCTAAGGCTTGATAAATCAGCAGCCAATCAGGCTTAATGTGGCATTCCCTGTAATTTTTCCAATTGCCTCGCAAACTATGGTCTTTGTGATTTTCGGGTAGTGGCTCATCCTTGGCTAGTAAACCAACAATCGCCAATAAATCGTCTATATCATAACGTCCCGCGTACTTTAACCGCTTCAAGTCTTGCTTAAATTGCGACGTTTGGACGATTGCTTTCACAGGCTGTCCCATTGCCGTTTTAAATCACCCAAGGTAACCGCTTCAAAATCGCCTTGTTCGGCGGCTTGCAGGGCGGCTACGGTGAGTTTGTTGGGCATCGGTTCAGTCTCTTCAACAAAGGTAACCAGCACTTTCATTCTTTTTTCAGTGGGCGGCAGCTCTTCTAAAGTGACTTTGCCATTGTCGTAAATGCCGTTAATGGTGGTGTACATGATTTTCTCCCTTATGTTTTTTTAAAAGGCTGGCTTTCCGCTCAGGCATCAACTGGATGCCCGAAAGGATCAGCCGCTAAACAGCCATTGCTTTGATTGATAAACGCCAGCCAGTTTTACGCGGTTGATACCCGAAATTTTGCAATAAACAGCTTTTAAAATCATATTCCTTGGCATCTTGGAACGATTTTATCTATTAATCAGGCTTTCTAAAGGAATATTTAAGGCGTCATGTAATTTTCTGATGGTTTCTAAGGTGAGTTGCACTTTGCCATCAAAAAACGCTTTGACTTTTTCCAGCGTGCCAAAATAAACAGTCAAGTCATTTAAGCCTAAGCCCTGTTGCTCCAAGGGTTCTTGTGCATTAGGGTATTGCTCCCAAAAGTCGCGTAGGGCTTTTTTGGCTATGATTCGCATTTTATGAAAAATCTAAGGCTGCAAATAGGCCGGGCCAATGTCGGTGAAAAATCATCTAAAAGGCAGTTATATTTCGGCAAAGGTTTTAAACTGCAACCCGCTGGGCAATCTCAATATCTTTGCGCAGCAAATCATTGACCAACATTTGCAGTTTTTCAGGGCTGCATGTTTGGCTTAAAACCCTTGCCACGTCTTGGTCGAGATAAATCGGTGCTTGAATGTCTTCGATAGGCACATAAAACTTGCCTTGTTCGGCGTTGGAAAAATCATATTCATCTTTCATTTTCTAGCCCTCTTCAAATAGGTTGTTTTTTCGTTGCGGGTTGCTTTTCTGGCGGAAATAATGCGGATCACATTATTAGTCCGGTCAGGATAGGTGGATATTCTTTTAACCGCCGCCTCAAACTCATTGATAAACTGTACGCCTAAGTTTTTTGCTGGGCTTCATACCATTCAAAAGCATCATCTAATTCAGCTTGTGCCGCTTCAAGAAATTCGATTTTCATTTTCAAGAAATTCAATTTTCATTTATATTTTGCCATTACCGTTTCATGGCTGACTGTTTTTAGCTCTCCGGCTTGATAGGCTTGCCAGCGTTTTTCTGCTTCATCGCGCCAGATAGCATCAATGCCGGGGTCGGGGGTGTCCAAATCAGCCAGCAATAATTCCGCTAGCCGTAATTTTTCCAGCGGTGGCAATTGGTTGGCTTGCTGGTAAAGCTCTTGGCTGTTAAGCATGGTTTTCTCCTAACTTTATTTATAAGTTTCGTTTCAAAACTAACTGTTTTTGCTTACACCCCAACCTTCGTGCTACTCAAACTTTTTCGGCAAATTATCAAAAAGAATCGAGTTGGGTATTTTTCCCGACAGGTTATAAATTTCTACGTTGCCATTGTGATTGCAAGTCCACACTTCTTTCGCGCCTTGTTGCAGATAAAGGTTTATTTTTTCAGTGATTTCTTGTTTTGAATTCGAGGGCGATAAAATTTCCACGCATAATTCAGGTGCAGATTGATAAGGTGTTGCCAAGCCGTTTTTTGAGAAAAAATCATTTGTTCCCCAAGCCACATCGGCGACTTTTACCCCTTTGGGTGTATCAATGGAACATTCAGTGATGACTTTGCCTATTTTGTTGCCGCGTAAAAAAAAGGCGATTTCAACTTGTAAAAATCCGTGTTGATTGGAAGCGGGTGACATCACGATTTGTCCGTATTCATTGAGTTCGATTTTGTAAGGTAAATTGCTTAAGCTTTTGTCGTTTAACACGTCTGACCATTGCATTTTTTATACCTCGGTATTTTTAAGGGAAACTACGGTTGTAGATATGCCTTGCCAATGTCGGCAAAAACTCATCCGAAGTGGCTGTTAAATGTATTAAATCAGCTTTTTGGTTAACCCAGAAATAGTGCAATAAAAATTTTTGGTAATCATGTGGTTCGGCATCTGGATTACCTGTATTTTGGCGGTAAATAGCATTGATTTTTTCGCCGAAATGTCCCGTTTGGTCTAATTTTAACCCAGTCAAAATACCGTCAATATCCTTTTCTACACCACTAACGTAATCCTGTAACTCTTTGGGGATAATTGAGTTGGTTGGTGATAGAGAAATACAACGCAACAAAATCTTTTCGTAAGGCTGTATTGCTTTCGTTAATTTGAACATCGCCCGCATGTTGACCAAAAATAAAAAGGCAATGAACTGAGGTTTTAACGGCTCAAGCAAATTGGCGTGGGAAACCCAGTTACGGGTCATTTTCATTAGCCATGCGAAGGTGTAAATATCGCGGATTTTGCTCAAATCATTCCCATGCTTTTCTTTTAGCCATTTCGCCTCAATATTTTCTTCCCATTCATGGACGAGAGTCCGCAAAAACAGGCGGTAAAAAATAATTGGGTCATCTGATTGTTTGAGGGGCAAAAATTGCGCTAGCGTTTCCAGGTAGTTGCCAATGTCTGCGGTAGGGATTTCTATAGTAGGCTGCTGGTTTTCAATTTTTATAAAATCTCTAAACTGAATAGTGTCTTCGTTTTTTTCAATGTGGGATTTTAAAAAACTGCAAGCCTCAATAACCCCCCGCCGCAAAACCAAATAATCGTTTCTTTCGTGATTTTCTAACCAATGATTTAGATGGTGCTTAGCCTCGTTTAAACTTTTATTGATAGCCTTAGGCGGTTCAATACGACAACGCCGATAAGCTTCACAAAATCTGTTGTAGGTATTATTTGTTACGCCATCATTCAATTTGTTGAAATAATTTTCAAGATATTGGCACAAGCCTTCAATATCTTCAGCCTTGATTAATTCAGCGCATTTTATTACCGTTTCTTCGCTAAGCCCGTTTGTGATAGCCCCTAGAATTTCATTAAAAGCATCATCATCGCCCTGCCTATAAAATTCCCGCAATTCATCTATCCTGCTGATATTAATATCTGCATTAGCGGTTAAAAATATAATTTGGTCTTTCGGAAAGCCATGCTCCAGCAAGTTTAAAAACAAATTCATTCCACTTTCTTGTAAAAACGCCTGCTCGGAAATTTTAAATTGCTTTGCGAGTGCTTTTACTCTGTCAGTATGTTCTGAATTCTCTAAATTAATATCCAATACAATCAAATCGAATTGCGTCAAACAATGATTAATGGCGTTTTCAGCCTCATCAAAGGAAGTTTTTACACAAACCGACCTGTTGTTAAACCAAGAAACTTGTTTTTGTTCCGAATACTCATCTTCAACCCACAGTATTTTCAGCATTTTTTACTCCACATTGGCTTTGCGTTTTATTTTAAGGCTAGGCAAGTCATTCACTAGCAAGTCCTTTTTAAAGAACAGCGTCACCTGAAATTGATTGTTTTGCTGAAAAATCAACAAACTTTCTTCTGGGTAAACGGTATCGTTGAGTTGTTTTAAATCTTCTTGAATGGCATCCAAGCCTTTCCCGGTGCCTAGCATTGCTGGGCTTTTGTCTTTAACAGGGTTAAGCCAACTACACGTCAAATACGTTTTGTCATTGATGGTTTTTTCATCAAAATCTAACCTTAAAAATTCATCCTTGTCATGGTCTGCATATTTAAAGGCATTAAACAAAATTTCTGAAAAATAACCAAACAATAAGGCTTCGGCATGACTTTCTGAAAGCATGAAAACCTTTTTCCACAGCGGGCTAATTTCGGCTATTTGAATAGGCCGCAGGTTTTGGTTAATCCATGCGATAGGTCGCAAAGATTTGTTGAGCAAAATGTCATCCTCAAATTTTTGCTTTAAGGCATCAAGGCTGATATTTTTCTTTGACAGCATTTTATCGCGGATGCTGTTAAGCCCCGCATAATGTTGATTGAGAAACCGTGCAGTTACCCGGCTAGCCGCATAATCCAAAATATCTTCAATGGACTTGGTGTTTTCGGCAGAATTCGGAGTTCGGCGGCAACTCCTAATAAATTGGCGAAATTTTTCAGGATTGGTGTTGGTATAGCGTTGGCGCAATAGTTCGCCTTGTAACTTGATGATGATTTCTGAGTGATAAGCCTCATGGAGCAATAAAACATCCTTACGGCATTCAGGATTGTTTTTTAAACGCTCTGCAACTTGGTAAATGGTGTCGGGAAAAATCACGTTGCCTAAAGAATGCGTGAACTGTTCGACTAATCTTTGCATTCGGTGATTTGCATCTTTAATATAATTATTTGTTTTTTCTATTTCTCTTTGATGCCCAATATTACTAATCTCTTCTTGGGCTGAATAAACTAAGAACTGTTGAGTTGTTAAATCATACTCATCTAAAGTGGCTTTTTTTTCATCAATTGGAGAATATTTTATTTTTTGATTTTTTTCTACTTGTTCAATTTGATTTTTTTCTACTTGTTCAAATAGAAGGATTGCTTTATCAAAATTCTTTGTATTTTTATGGTATTTACCTAATAAATAACTACCAAGCATATCTTTTGAGGATGCCTGTTCTAAATATACTAGATATTTTTCTTTTTCTTCTTGGCATTGATAGTAAAACGCCAAAACAATATGAGCAGGCGAACTATTTTGATTTTCTAAAAATTGAATAATCTCTACAGGAAAAGCATAATTCAACATCTCTGAGTCGTTGCAATCCTCATCGTTTTTTAAAAACAAACTAGCGGCTGTTTTACGCAATAAGGAATCAGTGGTAAGACCACGCAACTTTTCGAATGAACTGAAATTAACATAAATATTTGAGCTTCTATGACAAGTCTTTTCCTGAGCTTTTAATAATTCAATAGTCCTTTCTAGATATTTGTTATAAACATACGCTAACCATAAAATTCCAACGGCATTATTTTTTTGTATCGCTGAATTGATAAAATATTCAATGGCTTGATCCAGTTTACTGCGGTAATAATAAAAAATACCTAGCTCTGCTTCACTCTGTCCGTATTCTTCTAGCGAGTTATTATTATCTCTAAGTGCCATATCAAAATATTTGCAAGCCTCCTCATAATTTTCTTTAAAAAAGAAATGAATAGCTAATTTACGTTGGGCAAGCTTGTCATTCCCTCCTCGTTGCTTATCAGCGGCTTTTCTTAAATGTTCAATAGCGATGGATGAATTTTGTTGAACACCAAGCCCTTGCTTATAACATTCTGCCAGCCTAATTCGGATAGGAGCTAACAATTCCTCTATATTTTTTTCAATGTCATTTTCAACAGTTTTGCATTTTTGTTCAATTGCGTTTTCAAGCGGAGGAAATAGTTGATTATCGGGATTAGCTTTTGATAAATTTGAGTATATTTTTTTTAGACCAGTTATTTCTCTAGGCAAAATTTCTTGCAATCTACACTTTTTATACTGATTATTTGATTTAATTTCTTCTTCTAGCCATTTAACTTCTTTTTCCCTCAATCCAACCATCTTAGCTAGATTGTTTTTTTGGATATAACACTCTGTCAGATTCTTTGTGGCCGTAAAATTCAAAGAACCTTTAGTGATAAGCACTTTTTCATACCATTTTATGGCTTCACTGTAATTTTGTTCTACGCCCCGACCGTAATAATAACAATCCCCCAAACGGCCTTGAGCCGCACTATCTCCTTGTTGAGCCACCTTTTGAAACCATTTAACAGCTTCGTGAAAATTTTGTTCTACACCTGTTCCACAGAGATAGTTCTCAGCTAATTTATATTGGGCTTGCATATCTCCTTGTTCGGCATTTTTTTTATATTGATTAAAGTTATCTTGATCTTGCGATCTTCTTATCTCGTTCCAATCGACATTTCCATTTTCATCTGGATAAATAATATTTGCCATTACTTTTAATCCTGTTGTTTTGTACACGCGCCTTTCAATTCAATTTTACAGCATCCACTCACACCAGCGGCAACCAAAAGCTAGAATGCCTTTGGTTGCCATTTGCCCGTGATGATAGCTAATCAATCAAACCAGTTAAAAATAGCCCCAACTGCCGTTAAAACAAAAACGGTTGTTAAAACCGGAACCAAAACAGGGGCTGTAGAGACACCAACAAAAGTTGACACCAACGCCGTTCCGGCTGTGCTTGCACTGTATGCGGCGGCTCCCGCCGTTGCCGCTTCAAGTGATCTATTGGCCACTGATTTAGCGAGGCTTGATGTTACCGCATGGGTTACTTGGCGTTCTGCTTCTTTCTGGATGACATGGTGTGCGGCGGCAGTTGTTACGGTACGGAGCGTTTCTTTTTGTTTAAGGACGCTATAGGCTGTGGCAACTGCCGTAATCATCTGGTTGACTTGTGAGCTAGAATGAAAGCCTTGAATGCACCAAGTGACGAAATGCTCACAATTGTTGAGCAATACGTTATACCAGTCTTCTCCTAAACGGCTATAAGCCCGTTTAACGCTTTTAGCGGCATCGTGTATGCGTAAGGGATGATTTTTGATACTAATGCCCCGCCCGTTAGCAAATTCTTCAAGTGAGGCAATGGCGATTTCACCACTGGAATAACCGTTGGCGAAACCAGAGTAATGGATCACTTCGCCATTGCCAATATATAGGCCATGATGGGTGTATCCGGTTCTGGGTGTCACCAAGTGGTCGCCTATGTTCATTGCTGTGTCCTGTTTGGGTTGTTGGGTTTTTTCGCTTCGGATTAATGTCCTCGGCATAGTTGTATTATTCAGCAATGGCATTTAGAGGTAATCGAAGTTGTCTACAGCCGTTTTAATTTCCAATTCTAACGCTTGCAGTTTGCGGCAGGCTTCCATGCTGTCGGTCACTTGCGAAAAATCGCCGCTTAACATGGCTTCCTGCCCGACAATTTTCAAATCATCGGCGGCGTAGTGCAGCGCGGCGAACAAGTCGGCGACTTTGCTGGTGACGGTTTCTGGCAATCTGGTCATTTTGGTGTTCCCCATGATTTTGGCTGGAATAAATGGCCTTAACCTAAAGCGTTTGGGTCATTTCTTTAAAATTGGCAATGCGGCTTTTTCATTGCGTTGGGTAGCCGCTTTCACAACATGGTGTGTAGTATCGGATAAAACGGCGTTGCTGTAATGGGAGAACTGTGGGAGTTTTTTGCTGTTAAATTTACCGTAAGCAAACTAACTATTAATGACTGGCCGAGCTCGGCGGCATCGTCCGCGCTTATGTCATCAACCAGTTTGTAAAAATAAAGGTATTAGATGCCAAGTCCCGCCTGTTCATAAACCTTTTTAACAAACAACCTAGGCTTATCTACTTGCCATTTTTGAACAGCTTGCATGGGCGTTTGATGGTTAATGGCGCGTTGTGGAATATGATGGTTGTAGATGATCAAATAACTCAACAAAGTCTTCTCCAGTTCCTCGGCGGAGTTGAAGCGGGTTTCCTCGCCGTGCTACGGCTAATGTGATACCGCCCGGCCAGCTTCCGGCCTGACAGTGCCGAACCCTTGATTTCTTGGCGGATTATGGGCGTTGTTCTTGCTTGGGAATGGATGTTGGTGGCCCATGTGCTTGTTTCCTGTTTAGCAGTCTGATAATGTTCTTGTAAATACGCTTTTGCCCGGAACAACGGCCAGCTACGGATGGGTATATGATCGCGCGGAGCTATACAGCCGGATGGTGTCGTAGCATTGGGCTTCACTGACCAGTTGTTTGATGGTGATGATTGAGGTTTCCATCCGACCATTTTAGCAAAAGACCTTAAAACCCATATAGAGCCTTCTTTTTAACAAATGACTAAATTAACGGTACAAGCCCTGCAATGGACGGGCGATGCTTTGAAAGTGCTGGATCAACGGCGGTTGCCCGAAACGATTGCTTATGATGTCTATGATGATGCCGCTGGCGTGAGCGAAGCGATTGCCACCATGCGGGTGCGCGGTGCGCCGGCGATTGGCATTGCGGCGGCTTATGGCGTGGTGTTGTCGGCGTACCGGCACTATCCCGCCAGCCCCGACGTTTGGCGGGTTAAGGTGGCTGAAGATATGGCGATGCTGGCAAAATAGCGGCCTACCGCAG
>NZ_JAQTZU010000002.1 GCF_028687615.1 Methylovulum sp. | reverse complement strand
GCCTGGAGCGATAAGGGGAATTGTTTTGGGCGTGAGATGGCGGCCTCCTTTCTTTAGTCTTTACTTTAAAGCTCAAGTATAATCCTATGCTTTAAATATGAAAACTTGTTGGGATTGGTATTACACGATTTGGTATCGCTCTTGCTTGTATAAAAAACTTATAAAACCCTATAAAAACCTTCCGCATCCATTTCCCGCCATGCAAACCATAAAAATACCACCCTATACCGTTCCCACGCTCCGGTGCACCCTCTGGAGCGTGGAACTATGGATGGGAGGGGGCCAATCATGATTAAATTTCCAATAAAACTGGCGGTAGCCAGCAAGGAAGGTTTGGCGATCAGCGAACACTTTGGGCATGCCAAACAGTTTCGGATTTACGAGTCCACACCCGACTACTGCCGCCTACTGGAAACGCGCGAGGTGGCCCATTACTGCCTAGGCCAACATTCCGACCAGAGTGCTATGGCCGGCATCTTGGAAAGCATCAAAGATTGCCATGCCGTTTTCGTTGCCAAAATCGGCGACGGGCCGACGGAAAAGCTCAAGGCCGTCGGAGTCCGCGCCGTTTCGCGTTACGGCTACGAGGCCATCGAAGCGTCGTTGCTCGACTATATGCAAAGCCTTACCACAAACGGGGAGGACGTATGAACAAAGACCCTGTCGCCCGCTGGGTGTTGGCACATCCTTTAACACCGGTTCATGTAGATTGCGCTATCACCGTGATACTGAAAATCCTTGACGGCAAATGCAAGATGCGGACAGCGGAAAAAAAGGTGATGGAACAGCTTTACGACGAGGTGAAGTCTTGCCCCGGTGTTCTATTCGATACGGCACTCCACCTGTTGATTGAACAAGCCCGCAAGCATCCCGATGATGCGATAAAAAACCTCATCTATGAAAAACGCCTGCTGGCGGAAACAGCTATCTCGCGCCCCGTGATGAAAGCTTTCAAAGCCATGATCCGCCAGCAAGGCCTGCTTGCCGATGCGCTGGACGAAGGAGAAGATGCCGCAGATCCCTCATAAAACGGAGCCGCGGGAAAAAGCCAATCGCCATGCCAGTATTTCATTGCCACTTTGGCATCAAAAGCCGCCATATCACCACGATGTCGCAAATCTCCCAGTCCCGGATGTCATTTGTCGTCATACTGGCACAATTGCCAAGATATTGCCGCACAAAAACCGGCTATGTATCTGATAATAAATATCAAATAATATGACTAGCGTTTGGATCGAATTTTGCTGGTTATAGTAAATACAACAGTACGCCCCCTTGTCCTGCAATCTTGATCACAGGTGAATTATGAACAAAATCGGCATTTTTTTCGGAACAGATACGGGCAGCACCCGCTTGGTGGCTAAAAAGATTTACAGCCTATTGGGTGACGGCTTGGCGGACAAGCCTAAAAACATCAACCGCACCAGCGTTGCCGAATTGTTGCAGTATGATGCGCTGATTTTGGGCACTCCCAGTTATGGTGTTGGGGAATTACCGGGCTTGGCCACCGGGTGCATGGAGGCCAATTGGGCGGAGTTTGTGCCTTATTTGGACGATGCCGACCTGTCCGGCAAACGCGTCGCGCTGTTTGGTTTGGGGAATCAGGAACGCTACGCCGACCGCTTCGCCAGTTCGATGATCCACCTTTACCGGCTGTTTTACGGATACGGCGCCAATATCGTCGGCCAATGGGATACGGAGGGCTATCAATTTGAACATTCCCATGCCGTCATCGATAACCGCTTTGTCGGCTTGGCACTGGATCAGCGCACCCAGCCGCACCTGACTGAGGACAGGCTGAAAATCTGGTTGGCGCGAATCACCCCGCAGCTTTTGCCAGTAGCTACCGAAATGGCCTAGACAATGGATTCTAGCCAAAAGGATAATGACATAACGGATCTGACACCTATTGCAGACTGCTCGCTTTGCGGTTATCGAGGGACATTACTGGTGGCGGGTGCTTGCAAGCCAGGTGATTGTTGCGTCATCGCCGACAGCGGACGGCAAATCGACCGGTTTTTCCGCGCCAATCCGGGCCTTGCCGCCGATTACACCCAAGACGGCTTCTGGGAACGGCGGGCCATCGCCGCGCGGTATTTGCCGACCAGCCAATTGCAGCCATTGCTGACCGATCCCGACGAAGCGGTCAGGCGAGTGCTGGCCTACCGTGTACCGCTGGAGTGGCTGAGAGATTTGCGTAACGATCCTGACCGGGAAGTCAGGATCACCGTCGCCGACCGCTTGCCGGAGCAAGAATTGGAGTTGATGGTCACTGACCCTGATTATTTGGTACGGGTCTATGTCGCCAAACGCCTGCCGGAAGGCCGCTTATTCCGCTTGGTCGCCGACCCCGACAATGAAGTCCGCCGCACGGTAGCCGAGCGCATCCCCGCCGTCAGCCTGGGCCTGATGGTCAACGATCCCGAAGTCAGCATTCGTCGTATTATTGCCCAGCGCATGGAACCTGACGATCTGGAGTTAATAAGCAAGGACGACGACTGGACCGTCCGCTATGAAGTGGCGTTACGGGCATCTCCCGCATTGCTACAACACCTGTTTGACGACGCTGAAGAAGAAGTCCGGCTAATCGCCCGGCAACGCCATGAAGCTTTATTATTAGATTGACTTGTTTGAACCTGATCCCCTGAAAATATGTCACTTGAATGAAGTTGAAATAAACACTTCCAATCGACTATAAGAAAATAAACGAGGAGTACGGATATGAAACATGAGCTGATAGTTTTAACAGGACTTTTGATTTTTTCTACAACAAGCCTGGCCCTTGACACAAGCGGTACCCAACAGATCGCTGAAGTGGAGCAACGCATGCAGGAAGTAACGCCCTTTGCAGTAGACCAAACTGTGGAGTCCTTCACCAAAACAGTCCACGGCGGTGTCCAACATCTGGTCGTCAAATCAGCAGCCAATACTAGGCAAATAAAATTGATCCAAGCTTATTTACTCAAGCTTGCCAATGACTTCAGGAAAGGTGATTTTTCTGTGAGCGAACGTATACACGGAGCGGGTATGCCGGGTTTAGCCCAGTTAAAAACCGCTAAACCTGATGATATAAAATTTGAATATGTAGCTTTAGCAAATGGGGCGCAGATTCACTATTCAACAGAATATCCCCTGTTGGTGCAGGCACTGCATTTTTGGTTTGATGCCCAGGCCAGCGATCACGGCAATAATGAAATACCGGGGCATACCCAACACCATGCCACACCAGCAGAATAAATTCTGGATAGCCCTGTAACAGCGATGAAATCCAATATCTTGGTATCGTAACACCCAACATCTATTAATAGATAACATCCAATTGAACACCCAAAAGTCGGGCAGAAAAAATTGCCCGACTGCACGTTTATTGCAACGGCTCCAAGTTAAAATTCGACCTTTACCGAACCCACGGCCGCAAGGTCGTTTTTGTTTTCGCTACCGGCAAAGTATATTTCACTTTGGCTATCAAGGTCATCTTGGCTATTCGAGTATGCTTGGCCGCCGAAGGACTTTTTTATTTTTGGCGCTTCGCATGTTATTGCCAAAGCAATGAAATTAATTGACAATGCTAGGACGGCATTTTTCGATAAATCTACCAATAGCGCGGTGTAAAATGAGTAAACTTCGCAAGCAAAGCGAATTATGAGTGAAACAATTGTCATTTCATCAAATTGTCAAACGGGCGGTATCGCCGCTACAATGAGAGCGATCTATCCTGGTAAAGTCATCGTCCCAATTCGGGCATCAGCAGCTAACGACAAAAAGGGGAGCAATGCGCTCATCGCAGAATTGGCAAATGCTGCTATTTGGATAACTGGAGGAAGGTTTGAGTTAGCCCAAAATCTTCCTGTCAAAGTCATAAAAGTTCCAAGCATCAATTTTCACGCCTTCCATCCGGATTTGTGCTATGCGGAAAAAAAGTCTGCGAATACATTAACAAAAGTGCATTACAACTCCCAAATTGCGATCTGGGCGTTTAATAATCAAATTGATACATCGGATGCAGTAAGGCTGTTTAACGGCTCGACTTTTAAGGCATTGGGGTATTTTGACCAATGGGGAGCAAATGCAGAGCGATTAAAACTTTCATTTCGTCAAAATGATTTCAGCGACATAGAGTTTAATCAATTCTTCTTAGCGGTTAAACGAAGGGGCGTTTTTATGCACTCAGTAAATCATCCCAGCGCGGAGACAATAGTCGAATTTTGTAAATTGATAGCAATTCGATTGGGTGCTGATCAAGGCATTGTCAAGCGAAAAATAATTATTCCAGACAGCTTAATCGGGACAATTTGGCCGCTTTATCCAGAGATAGGCCAGGAGTTGGGACTCGTGGGAAACTACGTTTGGCGAATAGGAAACCAAGAAATCGAAGGCCTGGAATCTTACCTGGATTTTGCCTATCAGCAATATTTGGAGCAAGGGATACAACCCTCAGATCTGGTTTCTAAATGGCCAATCCCCCATCTGGACAGTGTGTTAAATACGGAGCTGAAAAAAAGATGACGAACCCTTACTCTACACTGCAAGATTACCATTTTTGGTTCAAGGCGATGACAGCCCCCGCGCCGGGCCATATTGACCCCGTCGTTAAGTACAAAACGATAAAGGCAACAGATAAAGTCTCCACGATGGGAAGCTGCTTCGCCCAACATTTGGCAAAAAATATAGCAAAATCTGGATTTAATTATTTCGTTACCGAAAATCCCCCGCCAGGGCTTGATAACGCAGAAGCAACAAAAAAAAATTACGGCATATTTTCAGCCCGCTATGGGAATCTTTATACGGTGAAACAAGCCGTGCAATTATTTGACCGGGCTTTTGGACTTTTTAAACCGGACGAAAACATCTGGAGGAAGGATTCAGTCTATATCGACGCTTTTAGACCCCAAATAGAACCGAATGGCTTTGAATCAAAAGAGCAACTGTTAGAAGACCGCGCGAAACACTTGGCTTGCGTAAAAACTATTTTTGAGGAAAGTGATTGGTTGATATTGACACTGGGGTTGACAGAGGCGTGGCGGTCAAAAAAGGATGGTGCGATCTATCCCTTGGCACCGGGAGTTGCGGGTGGTTTATTTGCTGAAAAAGATCATGAATTCGTTAATTTTACCGCCAATGAAGTTATTGCTGATTTAAAGGACTTTGTACAAAAAGCCACATCAGTCAATCCCAAGATCAACATACTATTGACGGTATCCCCAGTACCGCTGATAGCGACTTATGAAAACAGGCATGTATGGGTTTCTACCACTGTAAGCAAAGCCGCCCTGCGGGTCGCTGCGGATGAAATTGAAAAAATATTTGATCATGTCATTTATTTTCCTTCATACGAAATTATCACGTCGCCAGCGAGTGCTGACCGATACTTCCAAGACGACTTGAGGCAAGTGACAGACATCGGTGTAAACCACGTTATGCGTATGTTTTTTAAACACTTTATGCAAGAAGAGGCGATAAAGGAAATTGATAAAGAATTAAGCATAAATTCAGTCATCGAAAGCAATTTAGACGGAATAGTCTGCGACGAAGAGGAAATAGAGAGGGCTATAAAGCAAGCAGGCTTTTAATTAAATTAATCGGGGCCTATGTTCAACGCCTTTCCGTTTTCGTTTCAAAGGCCGATGTCATCATCAAAACCAATGGCAAAGCCGTGTACAAGGTTTGGATAGACGAAAACAGGTTCAGGGTAATTTTGAAAGGCGTGGTTTTGTTGGCTGGCCCGTTATTGCCGTTTTCGTCCGTAGCCGGGAATTGTTTAGTCAATTCGCCGATGATAAAACCGATACCACACGCCAATAACAAATTGGGCGGGGTAGTTAGGATTTGGCTAAAAATAACTTCCCTGAACCATTCTTGAAACTCCCTAGACCTGACAGGTTTCAAAAACCTGTCAGGTCTTAATATCGGAAAGTTATTAATGGCCAAATCCTTAGCGGTTGCCCGATTTTTTGGCTGATCGTGGCGGTATCCATGTCGATTTGCCTTTGATGGCGGGATATGCGCCGCTCTGCTGCACGGAAATCTTAGATTGGTACAAATTTGTAAACTTTTGATGATGCGTCTTGAGTTGACTTGGTTAGCAACACCATAAACCAAAAGAATTTTGTTCTTATGTACAAAGCAAGGTTATACATCTGGATGAATTGTTGTCTTTTTTTTATAAACAAAAACAACATGTTATGGTTGTTTGTTGGTTTCGAAGTGGATTCCCGCTTTTGGCTAAACTTTGAACTGGGCAGCCGAACCATACAAACTGCAAGCAAACGGATGCCCCGGATAAAACACTACACCGGCAAGTTGTCCCGGTTTAATCCATCGTGGATCCAAATTCCGTGTACGCCATCCTGACAGACCACTCAGTGAATATGCACCTCACGCGACTTTACCTTATCGCTTCTGCGTAAAGCATAGCTGTCTTTATCACCTGCCATCGGTGACCCATCATTGTTAAGCTGAATGATCGTCCCTTCATCTTCAATACGATATTGCCGTATGCTTCCGTCCTTACGCGATGTTAAAACTACGGTGCGGGTTTTATCATTCCAAGTATATTTTCCTTTTTCATAAAACTCCTTTGAGGAATTTCTTGCTGGCTGGGTCACCAGTAGATAATTGTTATTTTGTTTTAATGACAACGTCACCTTAATCCCGTCACAGTCATTGCAAGGGAGATACCCGTAAAATACGCCATGAAACTCCAGAGCCTTTTCTATAGGTTTTAAATGGGCTGAATGATCAGCTTTTTGCTGATTATTCAGCACCCGTGCCCTGAGCAATTTTTCCTGGGATGCTTGATCTGTTTCTGCCGTCGCCGGGTTATTAGCCAATAGGAGGGTGCTGAAAAAAATCAAGACCAGATTTTGTTTTAATTGTTTTTTTAATGTTTGCATAAAAGTACCTCTAATGAATCGGACGTGTCGTTTGGTATTTAACCAAGATAAGCTCACAAAAGATTATCAGCATTATCCCCAACGTCAACAGGCTGCTTACACTACGTCATGTAGAAAACCCTGTAAATGCCTTTGGATTCATGTCCTGAAAGGGATACCCGACAAAACCAAAGGGGAGCTGCTAGGTTTGTCCACATCACTTAAAACCGGACAAACCTATCAGGGTTAGCCAAACATTTATCCCGCCCACACATCCATCATCCCCAAAGCCTCGGCAACGGCTTTGCAGGTGATTTTTCCGTCCATGACATTGACGGCTTTGGCGAACCGCTGGTCGGACATCAGCCCGGCTTTACCCAGAGCGGCAATGGCGACGGTGTAAGGCAAGGTGGCATCTTCCAGCGCGACGGTGGCTGTTCTAGGATAAGCTCCGGGCATGTTGGTGACGCAATAATGGACCACGCCATGCTCGATAAACACGGGATGGGAATGGCTGGTGGGTTTGGATGTGGCGATACAGCCGCCTTGGTCTATGCTGACATCGACCACCACCGAACCCGTGGTCATGGACTGGATCATCGCTTCGGTGATGATTTTGGGGGCTAGCGCGCCACGGCAAAGCACGGCACCGACGACAAGGTCGGCATCGGCAATATGCTGGCTGAGATTTTCAGGACTGGATAAGAAGAAATTTGCTTCGGGCAAGACCTTGGCTTTGATGCTTGCCATAAAACCGGCATCAATGCCTGCAACCCACACTTGTGCGCCCATGCCGCAAGCGACTTGCGCGGCATGTTGCCCGACCACGCCATCGCCAACCACCACCACTTTTCCGTGGGGTTTGCCCAGCACTTTCCCCAACTGCAAACCTTTGCCCTGGTTGAACCGGGCGAGATAATAAGCACCCATCAGCGTTGCCATATTGCCCGCTATCGCACTCATCGGGGCAAGGATGGGCAAACGCCCGTGCCCGTCTTCCAAGGTTTCGTAAGCTATCGCCGTCGTGCCTTTTGCCAGCAGGGCTTCGGTCAGGCTAGGCGTTACGCCGGCAAGATGGAAAAAGGTAAACACCATTTGCGTATCGAGATACGGGTATTCGGCAGGTAATGGTTCCTTGACTTTGACCACCAAATCAACATCCCAGGCTTGCGCCACCGGCACCAATTTTGCGCCTGCCATCTGGTACTGCTGGTTGGTAAATCCAGCGCCCAAACCCGCATCGCTTTCCACAACGACAGTATGCCCCTGCGCCAGTAAAGCCTGCACACCCGCAGGGGTCATTGCGACCCTGCCCTCTTGGTCTTTGATTTCTTTAGGGATTCCAATTTTCATAATAATGCCTCGATTTGTTGCAATAATTCAGTTTCTGACCAAGGTTTGGTCAAATAAGCATTGACGCCGACGATGCCGGCTTCCATGCGATGTTTGTCGGTGGAACGCGATGTGACCATCAGCACCGGAAGTTTGGCGGTACGGCGTTGTTGTTTGAGCGTTGCCGTCAATTCCACGCCGTTCATCCTGGGCATTTCCATATCGGTGATGACCAAATCCGGCTGGCTGGCTTCAATCTGGCTTAAGGCATCTTGCCCATCTATCGCGGTGGCGACTTCGTAACCGCTGTCTTTTAACAATGTCGCCAACGACTTACGCGCACTGAGCGAATCATCAACGACCAAAATTTTAGGTAGCTTCTTGACCACGGTTTGTGCCACAAAAGCCATAATCCGTTGATTATAGGTACTTTTATGCCGAAGTGCTTCCGGCAAATCCAGCACGGCGGAAACTTGCCCGTCCGCCAAGATGGTGACGCCAGGTATCGCGGGATTATGCGGGACATAGCGGCCCAAGTCTTTAAAAACCAGGTCACGGCTATCGAGCAGCTTCTCGACCATCACCGCCACTTTTTCGCCTTGTCCCAGATTGACCAGCAATACATGGAAATCCGTTTTCCTTGCATAATACGGCGCGGGGACACCCACCAAGGATTCTATGCCATAGGCTTGATAACGTTCCCCTTGGTAATGGAACCACATATCCTCCCCCGCTTCGTGGAATTCACCCTCATCGGACGGAATGGTTTGGTCTATGCCGTACTGGATAATTGACAAGGTATAAGCACCGCATTGTGCCAGTGTGGCCTTCAGCAACAAGGAACTGGACGGAATCGACAAGGTGAATTGGCATCCCTGTCCTGGGCTTGAATAGATTTCCAACTTGCCTTTCAAACGGATAATTTCTTGATAAACCACATCCATGCCTATCCCCCGGCCCGACAATTGGCTGACTGACGCGCTGGTGGAAAAGCCGGGGATCAAGATCAGGCGGTCTATGTCTTGGTCATTTAACGTAGCCGTTGGCTCAACCAGGCCTTTGCTGAGGGCCACTTGCCTGATAGCCAGACGGTTAATCCCTTGCCCGTCATCCGCACAAACCACAACAATCCGGTCGGTTTCTTTGGCAAAGCTTAGGGTAATTTGCCCGTTTTCTGGCTTGCCGGCCTGCAACCGATACTCAGGCGTTTCCAAACCATGATCCACGGCATTGCGGATAATGTGCATCAACGGGTCTGCCAATTGGTTGAGGATTTGGCTGTCAATCAGCGTGTCTTCCCCTACGACCGTCAATTCGGCTTGTTTGCCTGCCATCCGGCAAGCTTGCCGGAGCGTGCGTTGCAAGCGAGGTGTCAAGGATTCCACGGGCACCAAACGGGTATCGAGGATGTTTTCCAGATTTTCTTCGTGCAATTGCGTCAAGCCCAACACGCTGGCGTGCATTTTCCGCAGGTAGTTTTCCACCGCACACTCGATCTCGCGGCTATCGGCAGTGGCTTCATACAATCTGGAAATACTGCTGTGCATTTCATTGAAACGGTTCATTTCCAAATGGTCGAAACGGCCTTCTAAATAATCATGCGCCGTGCTGGCGACTTGATTGTTTAAACCAGTCGCTATCAATTGTTCAAGATCGGTGATAACCCTTTGCAAAGTCCGGTAACGCACACCGCCACTTTTAAGCAGGCTTCTAACTTGTTTTAACTGCTCATCAAGCTGGGCGTCGAGGATTTTGACTTCGCCGGCAATACGGAACAGATTCTCCAGCAAGTTTTTTGGGACCCGGATATACGTTTCTTCGCGGCTGACCGTATCCTGCATCCCCTGGTTGCCTACCGCTGGCTCCGCCACTATGCCGTTTGGTGGTTCAGGGAAGGCTGCGCCCGTTTCGCCCATTTCGCTAATTTCGCCAGTCTGCAAGCGATAATGTGCATCCGCCAATTTTTGCAACACCACCAAGGACATCTCCGGCGCCGATGTCCGCATCA
This sequence comes from Methylovulum sp., assembly GCF_028687615.1. Taxonomy (GTDB): domain Bacteria; phylum Pseudomonadota; class Gammaproteobacteria; order Methylococcales; family Methylomonadaceae; genus Methylovulum. Next base: position 197,532 of record NZ_JAQTZU010000002.1, on the reverse strand, counting down.
ATAAAGCTTCGCCCATCGCCGCCAGACAATCTGACGCTTCAACCAATGCCTCGGCCAGGATGTTATCGGGTGCCAGCCCTTGTCCGTGCAAAAGCTCCAGTATGTCCTCTAGCCGATGGGTCAGCGTGGCGAGGCCTTTGACACCCAGCATATTGGCGAGGCCTTTGACGGTATGCGCCACCCGTTGTGCCGTGTGCAAGGCTTCGCGGTCTTTGGTTTTAAGGAATTGATGCAGGAATTTGGCAAAGTCTTCCGTCTGTGCCGGCAAATCGAGGAACACCATGTCCAGCAATTGCGGATCGACTTCATCGGGAATGTCCAGGCTCATATCCTGCCCGGCCACCGATTCGACCGCTATGACGGGCTTGGCGGCAAGCTGCACCTGGGCAAAGAGTTGCTTTAAAAACGCACTTTGCCCTTCGCTCAAACAAAAAGGCCATTCGGGATTTTCGAAAACCTCAATCAGCGCCGCCTGGTTTGATGGCGCGGTCATGTCCTGAAAATACCTACTGATCGCGGCAAAAGCCTGCTCGAACAATAACGGCGTTGCATCGCCGATCAATTCCATGTCTTCCTGATAACACTGCAAATTTTTCAGCAAACCGGACAACACCCATTTGCCGCCCCAAAGCTGGATGGTTTCGGTTGCGCGGATAATGGGTTGCAATGCCTCCAAGGTTTTGGCGAGCAAGTCCGGTACATTGGCGGGGGCTTGCCATTGCTGGAGCAATAACACGCATTGCCCGCCGACCATATTGGCTAATGCGGCATCGACCGTCATTTGCCCAACCAATAACTCAGGGTCAATCTGGCAAAAGCCGCCTTCATCATCACCCACTTCGTCGCTGGATGACTGCCCGGCCCCCGCTGTCGTTACCGCTGGCACTGGCAATATTTCCGGTTCCGCCAACAGTTGCCGGTCTGTTGCCAGCAAATCTTGTAAATAAGCTATATCTTCGGCAGCCACGGGATTTATCCACAGCGGATACTGCAAAAACTCCAGCAGTTCTGTCATTGCCACGGCATCGCCGGTTTGCAGGAACATCTTAAGCAGGGCAACGCCTTGTGACAAAAAAAGCCAATCGTGATCGTTTAGGCTGGTTTTATCGGCAATAAATTGTTCCTGTAACTCAACATAAAAAGCCAACAAATCGGCTAAACCTAGATAATTTTGTTCCCCGGCCAATGCGATAAGATCTTGCCAATCGGACGACAGCCGCCCCAGCAAGGCTTCTTTATCTTGCCCGACTTGCAAACAATGCAGTTCGTGATCGAGGGTCGTGATGATGCTTTCAACAAATTGGGCTTGCATAGGTTTACCTGTGTGACCGTGCTAAAGAAGCCTGATGTTTTTTCTTTGTCGATGTCCAAAAGCTTTATGGCTTCAGTTTGAACACGCCTATGGCCGCCTGCAATTCTTTCGCCGACCAGACCAAATCTTCGGACAGGCGTGCTTGTTGGGTCATTTTATCGTAAGTGGATTGGGCGCTGGCATCAATGCTGACGGCGCGGAAACGCAATTGTTCGGCGACCGCAGTTTGGGCAATGGCGTTATCGGCGATACGCTGTATGGATTCGACCAGCGATTCCGTCGTCGCCCGCGTCTGCTGCATACGCTCACCGGCTTGTCCTGCCAGTTGCGTACCTTCGACGACGTTGCTGATCACCGCATTCATCGCCTTCACGGTATCGGCGGTTTCCTGTTGGATGTTATTGACCAATTGTTCGATCTCGGCCGCCGCTTCGCTGGAACTTTCCGCCAACCTTTGCACTTCCTCGACCACCCCCAGCAAACCTTTTCCGGCGGCACCTGATGAATTGGCCTGCATGCTCGCATTCATCGCCAACAAATGGGTCCTTGCAGAAAAGCGGTTCAATAATTTGACGATGCCGCCAATTTCTTGGGAACGCTCACCCAAGCGTTTGATTTTCTTTTCGGCATCATTGATCGTGTTACGGATTTTGTTGATGCTGCCTATGGTTTGCGACACCGATTGTTCGGCATTTTTAGTGGTGTCAATCGCTTGTAAAGACGCCTCGTTGGTCAATTGCGCCAATTCGGAAATCAGTTGCATGGCTGCCACCGCTTTTTCAAGTTCAGCCAAGGTTTGTTCAATTTCCTCTTGCTCCTCGCGTGCCGATTGGATCACCGTGTTCGATTGCGATTTGACTTGGTTGGACGTATCGACGACTTTTTCGGCGACCGCCCGGACGTTTTCCAACACGCTTCGGATGGATTCGCTCAGTTGGTTGATGGAATCGGAAATCGCTCCGGTAATATCCTCGGCAACGGGCAGATAAATCGTCAGGTCACGCTGGCTGAGGGCGAAGACTTTATGAATCATCTGCATAATGGAATCATTCATCAAATCGTTTTCACGCTGTTTAAGCATCAAGGCCCGCATCCTTTCATCCAGCAAATTATCCAGGGTGGTTGCCAGTGTGCCCAATTCATCGGTGCTGTCCAAGCGGCTTCTCGTTTCGGTATCGCCCAAGGAAATTTTTCTGACGGCATTTTGGATAATTTCCACTGGTTTTAACACACCGTTACGTAAAATGATGAACGTCGCCATCAACGCGAACAGCATCACCATGATGGAAGCGACAAACAGGTTAAATTTAAGGTTTTTTTCTGTATCAGAAACCATTTTATCCAGTGCCTGGTAATCCTGCTTAATGGCGAAAAACCTGTCCATCAATGGCTCCATCGCTTTGATCAGGCTATCGATGCGGGCGTAGAGTATGGGCTTTTTTTCTGTAGAGGCATTGCCAAGATCAACGATTTTATGGAATTCGTCCTGATAATTTTTCAGCCGCCCCTGGATCGTGTCGACCAGTTGTTTATCTTCGTCGTTACGCAAAAAATATTCAACGGCGACCGTCGCATCATTGGCCAGGGACATGCTTTCGTCAAAATTATCAATGGCAAGTGCTTGTTGTTTCAACTGGTAGTCTTTTTGATAAGCCCTGGCTTCCAGCACATCAATAGTCACCGCATCAATAAGGCTGGACAAAGTGCCCAGTTGCTTATTCCTTTCCAGTGAATGTTCTTCAATCTGGACGGTTTGGTAATAATTAAGCCCTAAAGACACTAAGCCTATGCCCAAAAAACCCGTCACAATAATAAATTTGATCGGGAGCTTTAAATTTTGAAACAGCGTCAATAAAGGCATGTCGGTTCCTCGCAAGTCAATGGCGGCGATGTTGCACCGGTCAATCAGCGTAATGATAGATAATTCTGAAACAATGTTTTCAATGACAGCAACCAGGCGTCGCAGTCAAAATCCAACCAATTCTGGTCATTGGCCTGATAGGCACGGGTCGTATAGGGTTTTATCAGCGCGGGAACGTCGGTGACGGATGCCGGGTCAATTTCTTGCAAGGCATTGAGCAATTGTGGATAGCTGTCTATCAACAGGCCGGACATTCTGGGTGGCTTATCCAGGATTAACAGCCAATTCTGGTTTTTGGCGGTGGTCTGCTGCGATTTTGCCGACAACAATTGCGGCAGGGAGAACACAGGTATGACATCACCGCGAAGGTTGGTCATGCCTTTAAACCAAGAGGGGGTCAAGGGAATCGGTGACCAATTGGCTTCATCAAACAATTCTACAGGGATTCCGGTCGGCATCAGCAAATTCAATTGGTCGACGCTAAAGCCGTGGCGAATTGCAGGAATGTCCAATTCCGGCGTGTCTTGCGTAACTGGCAGGATGTCATTCATGGCGGGCCTGGATAAAGTTTGCAACCTGTTCAAGTATCTGGTCATCGGTGTAAGGTTTGGTGATCATCGCCACCGCGCCTTGCAAAGTCGCCCACATTTTATCGACCGGCTGGTTTTTAATCGATACGATGACCACGGGAATATCTTTCGTGTCGGCGGATGTGGTTATTTTTCGGCACACGGAAAATCCGTCCATTTCCGGCATAAGAATATCCATAAAAATCAGGTCAGGATGTTCGTTACGCGCTTTTTCCAAACCTTCCTTGCCATTTTGTGCCAATAAAATAACCACGTCGATATTGGCATTGCCAAGGATGGTGCAAATCCGATGCTGATCAATCAGGGTGTCGTCCACTATGAGGATTTTTTTTTTCGTGGTCATTGGTATGCCCATTTATTTGGATTGGTTAGTTGCCGGCAACCTGTCCACGAAGAGTAAAATTGTCCACCCATTTGGTGATCCTCTGCATGACCTTCTGAAATTCCTCATGGACGATGGGCTTGACCAGATAAGTGGTGCATCCTGAAATCACCCCTTTTACCTCATCCATAGGCGAAGTTTTTGCCGAAAGCATGATGATCGGGAGTTTTTTCATGTTCGGGCGGTTTCTCATTTGGCTGCACGTTTCAAACCCATCTATGCCGGGCATCATGATGTCCAAGAATATAAAATCATATTCTTTAACCGCCGTTTGCTCCAAGGCTTCTTCGCCACTGCCGGCAAAATCAATGTGGACGCTTGCCGCTAATTTTTCCAGCTCCAGTGCCAACGCTTTTTGCATCGGCAAGCTATCATCAACCACCAGTACCCGGTATTGGGGCAGAGTTTGGTTTTCAATAACATCGGCAGGGATTGTAACGGCTACACTGGTTGCATCTATAACGGGTCCAACAAGCAGTTCAGTTTTGGCTGCGCCTTGTCCTGCTTCCGGTATTTTTATGCCCTCATCCACCTTAGTTTTAACAAGATTTGAATCCATTCCATCGGCTGCCGAAAGCTTGTCCAATACCCGCAACACCCGCGATGCCACCAACGGAAAAGGCAGGTGGTAATAAGTATCCTGCGCCGGGGGCTGCTTGGCGACGGTCACAATTTTGACCGCATGTCCGGCAGGCAGGTGATTAAGCTCAGTTGAGTAATGGTCGGCATCACCAAACACGAGCAAAACGTCCGGCAAATCCTGGGGCAGAAACGGCTGCAAGCTGAATTGCCGGTGTTTGGCCAACGGCAGAATTTTGCCGAGTTTGCTTTCTTCAGTTTGGGGGAAACCCAATGTACTGATTTTCATAATCGACGATCCTTTAAGCTTAGCTTGACAAGACTGGGCATTTAATTCGGCTGTGCTTCGGCAATTGAAATATCACAACCAGATGTCTTAGGTGTTGATTGCCCTTATTAAAACCATAAACTCCGCATGGAAATAAGGTGTTGGCTCTAAATACTAGGGCTTGGTAAAGCATAATATCCTTGAACCTGGTTTTACAAGCAATTTTAATGCAATGGAAGCGTATTATTTTGCACGCTTCGGTGTTTGCATAGTGTTTTGAGTGGGATTTTTACAACAAATAATCGGGGGATAAGGATCTTTACCATAAAGTTTTGGTATAACTTGGCATGTTCCGTTTGCCTTTATTGCTAGTGTACTTAGGGAACATATTTGTATTTTTCATCGAAACCCCTTGACCTTCTGGGCGATGTTCATCTGGATAATTTTTCATCCTGGAGAATCATCGGTCAGAAGGTTTTTTTTGAGCCATAATTAATAGTTGGCTGAGGCGTCTTTTGCTTGCTGATACCTTGCGGATACTAAGCTTGGATTTGATCGAGCAGTGTGCTGCTAGGCAGGTACAGAGCTGAAAATGCAGGGATAATCTTGGGGCACAAACCGCGCCCCACGGACTATGGTGGACGTGAAGCCAAATAAATTTTTTAGGCTTCTGGACGTTGCGATTGGGCGGAACGCATAAAGGAAATCGGTGCGTCGCCTTCATCGTCGAAAGTGACCATTTCCCAGGCGTCAGTTTCTTCGAGCAGTTTGCGCAATAATTTGTTGTTCAAACCATGCCCCGATTTATAGCCTGTAAATTCGCCGATCAAGCTATGTCCTAGCAGATACAAATCACCAATCGCATCCAGGATTTTGTGCTTGACGAACTCATCGGCACAACGCAGGCCTTCTTCATTGAGAATTTTGCTGTCATCAACCACAATGGCATTGTCAAGACTGCCGCCCAAGGCCAGATTATTTTGCCGTAACATGTCAATGTCTTTCATGAAACCAAAAGTTCTGGCCCGACTGACTTCTTTCACAAACGTGGTTGACGAAAAGTCCATCGTTGCGGTTTTGACATCTTCTTCAAACGCCGGATGCTCAAAATCAATCGTAAAAGTCACTTTAAAGCCGTCAAAAGGCTCAAATGACGCCCATTTGTCACCTTCTTCGACACGGATACTGCGCTTAATGCGGATGTATTGCTTAGGGCTTTCCTGTTCTTCAACGCCTGCCGATTGCAATAAGAATACAAACGGCCCGGCACTACCATCCATGATAGGCACTTCCGCCGCACTGACATCAATGATGGCATTGTCTATGCCTAAACCGGCAAAAGCCGACAGCAGATGTTCTACCGTGGAAATTTTGACTTGGCCTGCGACCAATGTGGTCGATAATACCGTTTCGCCAACATTGTCAGGCGAAGCCTTGATAGTGACTGGCTCAGCCAAATCGACGCGACGAAACCTAATACCAGTGTTGGGTTCTGAAGGACGCAGTGTCAAATAAATCTTTTCACCGCTGTGTAAGCCCACACCCGTGGCACGGATGGTATTTTTTAAAGTTCGCTGTTTAATCATAAAATAGATGACTCCGAATGAAAGGAGCAAAAACCGTGAATATTACCACACTAGCTAATAATGCGGAATGCTAACGCCCTGTATTTTCAATAGCCAACTGGCGTTAAACAGATTTTGAGGGGAATTTTTTGTCCGGGATAACTGCCGATGGTTTGCCATAGCAAATAATGCTACTCTTTGTATGAATATTTCATGGTATGAATATTTCATGGTATGAATATTTCATGGTATGAATATTTCATGGTATGAATATTTCATGACTGATACTTGCAACATTACCAAACAAAAACTGGTGTTTTTGTCATCGCTTACGAACCATGCTAAAAAAAATTTTTCGACAATTCGATTTGCTACCCTTAGATACAAGCCCTGATATGTCAGGTTTGTTGGCGGAACAGTATATCGTACGGGTTGCACAAAAACATATCCAATACGATCCGGCACAAATCCAGACTTTGGAATATCTGCAACAGATTCTGGAATGGCTGGTCGCCAACGATTCCGGCAACCGGCCTTTTCTTTCAAAGCCTTGCCAGAGCCTGTACATTTTTGGCGATGTCGGACGCGGCAAATCCATGTTGATGGCGTTGTTCTACGATGCCTGTCCGATTAGCCAAAAACGAAGGGTGCATTTTAATACCTTCATGCAGGAAGTTCACGCATTTATCCATAGTTGGCAAAAACAAGACCAAGCCGACGCTATTTCGGTACTGGCGAAAAATATCCGCGGCTCCGTACGCCTGTTATGTTTTGATGAATTTCATGTCACCGACATAGCCGACGCCATGATTTTAGGGCGTTTGTTCAGTAAGCTGTTTGAACTGGATCTCGTGGTCGTAATCACCTCCAACCGCCATCCGAATGATTTATATCAAGGCGGTTTGCTACGGGAACAGTTTTTATTTTTTGTCAAAGTCCTACAAAATGCCGCCAATATTGTCGAACTGTCCGCCCATCAAGATTACCGGCTGAACTTTCAAGCCACCCAACAACGCACTTATTTTTATCCATCGGCAAACCTGGGCCAATCAGGTGATGGTGCTACGCAAGAAGCCACTTGGCAATATTTTCAACAATTGACGGGCGGCACTTTATCGCAGCCCGGCAGCATCACGGTATTAGGGCGGGAAATCCAATTGACCGCGTTGCATAAAGACATACTGTTTTCATCGTTTGACGAACTGTGTGGGCAGGCTTTAGGCTCAGCGGACTATTTGGCAATCGCAAACCGCTTCAACATCGTCATCATTGCGGCGATCCCCTGCTTGACGGCTGAAAAACGCAATGAAGCCAAACGTTTTATGACCTTGATTGATGTGCTGTATGAACACACGATAAAACTGGTCTGTAGCGCACAAGTGCCAGCCGAAGCCCTTTACACCGAAGGCGATGGGGCGTTTGAATTCAGACGCACCGTATCAAGGCTCATCGAAATGCAATCCGATAATTATTGCCAGCGTTCTGAATCAATGCGGAGTAGCAAGCCAATGTAAGCATCGCTTTCCACAGCGGTACGCAAGTAACTGGGTAACATCAGATACGACACAGCATGCCCTGGTAATTATAGAATTTTCAATCGGGGTTTACGCTACCAACCACCATCATCGTCATCATCATCATAGGCTTGGGGCTTTAGTTGCTTGGGTATTTTCGGTGTTTTTGCCGAACGTAACAATAACAACGCGCCACCTAATACAAACAGCAATGCCACTATAAAAATGATAATCCACATCGTTGTTTCCTATAAGAAAAAAGTAAATACAGCCCACCCGTTCATTAGGGCGGATGGGTAAAAATCAAAAACAGCTTATCCCCGCATCCCAATAAACCACATTAAAACGTTCTAAATTGCCTAATCGGAATAAATAATCCGGCTATTCGCTTTTTGCTGCTTTAGAATCGGAACAACAAACCCAGTTTCCCGCTGGGGTCAATTTCGCAAATCCTTACTAAGCCTGTCAACATGTTCCATATTGCCCTCTTTGAACCCCAAGTCCCTCCAAATACAGGCAACATCATACGTTTAACCGCCAATAACGGATTCAGTTTGCACTTGATCGAGCCGCTGGGTTTTGATCTGAAGGAAAAAAACCTTCGGAGGGCGGGTCTTGATTATCATGATCTCGCTAGAGTGTCTAACTATCCAAACTATGTTGAGTTTGTTGCCGCCATGCAAGGCAGGAGGATAATTGCGTGCACCACCAAAGCAACACAATCCTACGACCAAATGATTTTTCAAACGGGTGACGTATTGCTTTTTGGTTCCGAAACATCGGGCCTGCCTGTTGAAGTGCTTGACAGCATTGCTCCTGACCGCCGCCTAAGAATTCCGATGATGCCCAATAACCGGAGCCTCAACCTATCAAACGCCGTCGCGGTCATCAGCTATGAAGCTTGGCGTCAGCAAGGATTTTGTGGAGGGGTATAAATTTAAACGCAGTGGAAGCCTTGAACCGGATGGATCAAAAACGACGCTCAATTAAGTTTTCTATAGAAAACATTAATTCAACACAAGTGATTGTAAAATAAAAGAGACCTAACTTAAATCAACTTGCGGCATTAGCCAGGAAACCCTGGCTAATGCCAAATGACAGGAAAAATGCTTAAATGGGATTAACAGCCACCGGCGTCAAACGCCAAATCTCCTGATTGTATTCATTGATAGTGCGGTCAGTGGAAAACTTGCCGCTACCGGCGCAATTTAAAATGCTCATTTTGATCCAGCGGTCTTTATCCTGAAAGGCGTGTTCCACCCGTTTCTGTGCTTTGACAAAACTGGCGAAATCGGCAATCGTCATCCAGGGGTCTGAAGGGCTTTTCAACGATGAAATGATTGCATCAAAAATACCCGGTTCAAACTGGTTGAAATGTCCGCATTCCAAAAGATACATGACCCGTTTCAACTCTTCATTGTCGTTGATGATTCCGACTGGATCGTAATGGTGGCGTAATTGCTCGACCTGTTCTTCGGTCAAGCCAAACAGGAAGAAATTTTCATCGCCGACTTCCTCACGGATTTCGATATTCGCGCCATCCAGGGTGCCAATGGTCAACGCGCCGTTCATCATGAATTTCATATTGCCCGTGCCGGAAGCCTCTTTCCCGGCGGTGGAAATTTGTTCGGACAAATCCGCACCCGGACAGATTTTTTCCATCGCGGAAACACGGTAATTAGGCAGGAAGACCAGTTTTAATTTATCACCGATTTCAGGATCGTCGTTGATCACGGCCCCAACGTTATTGACCAGCTTGATGGTCTTTTTTGCCATGAAATAACCGGGTGCGGCCTTACCGCCAATCAAGACGCAACGGTTAGTCCAGTTCGCCGTATCCCCACGCTTGATGCGGTCATAAAGATGGATCACATGCAAGACATTGAGCAACTGGCGTTTGTATTCGTGGATACGCTTTACCTGGACATCAAACAAGGCATCGACATTCAACTCAATATCCAGCTCCTGCCTTTTAAAATCAACCAGCCGTTGCTTGGCTTGTTGCTGGGTGTCATACCAGCGTTTACGGAATGCCTTATCATCCGCAAATGGTTCCAGTTTTTTCAATAACGACAAATTAGTCAACCAGCCCTCACCGATGGTTTCGGTGATTAATTTGGCAAGTTCGGGGTTACAGTTGGCAAGCCAGCGTCTTGGCGTTACCCCATTGGTTTTGTTATTGAATTTCTTCGGCCACAATTCATAGCAATCACGGAACAAGCCCTGTTGCAACAGCTTTGAGTGTAGCGCGGCGACGCCATTGACCGAAAAACTGCCGACTATCGCCAGATAAGCCATCCTGACTTGTTGCTCATGGCCTTCTTCTATCAAAGACATGCGGATGCAACGGTCTTTATCGCCCGGCCAATGTGCGGAGACTTCGGCAAGAAAATGGACGTTGATCTCAAAAATAATTTCCATCAACCGCGGCAGCAACTGTTTAAATAGATTGACCGACCATCTTTCCAATGCTTCGGGCAGCAAGGTATGGTTTGTGTAAGCCATCGTGTTGCGGGTGATTTTCCAGGCGGCGTCCCACCCTAAACCATGAACATCCATCAACAAGCGCATCAATTCGGCGACGGCGATACTCGGATGCGTGTCATTCAACTGGAAACAGTTTTTCTCGGCAAAGTCCGTAAAATCATGGCCGTGCCGGTGTACCCAACTGGCGATCACATCCTGCAAGCTGGCGGAAGCCAACAGATATTGCTGGCGCAGGCGCAAGGCTTTGCCGTTTTCGTTGGCATCGTTAGGATACAACACCATCGTGATGTTTTCGGCGGTATTTTTGGCGGCAACGGATTCGGCATAATCGCCCGCATTAAATTCTTGCAAATCAAATTCTTCGGTGGCGGTGGCTTTCCATAAACGCAAGGTATTGACGGTGCCGTTTTGATAACCAGGGACTGGGGTATCGTAAGGAATCGCTAATACATCATGGGTATCAATCCAACTTACGCGGGTATAACCGTTTTCATCAATATGTTTTTCGGTATGTCCACCAAATTTGATCCGGTAGGTAAACTCAGACCGCTCGATTTCCCAGATATTACCAAATCGTAACCAATGGTCAGGTTTTTCGACTTGTTCGCCGTTGACTATCGCCTGGCAGAACATGCCATATTCATAACGCAGGCCATAACCGGTCACTGGCAATTGCAAGGTCGCGCAACTGTCAATAAAACACGCCGCCAAACGCCCCAAACCGCCATTCCCTAAACCCGCATCCGGCTCGCTCTCAATCAGCTCTTCCATTTCCAATCCCAATTCATACATGGCTTTCTCCACAGCATCAGAAATACCCAGGTTCAGCATGGCATTGCTGAGGGTGCGCCCCATCAAAAACTCCATCGACAGATAATAGGCTCGCTTGCAATCCTGTTCGCGATAAGCGCTTTGGGTATCTTTCCAGCGTTCGGTCAAACGGTCGCTGATGGTCAGTGATAACGCTTCATAAGCGTAATGGGGGGACCGGCAATTTTGGTCGCGGCCTAAACGATGGCTGTAATTACGTTTAAAATCAGCGACAATATCATGGATTTCCATACCTAAATCTGGAACCAACGTGATGGTCGATTTGGGCTGGCTTTTTCTAAAGGTTTTATTTGGCATAATTCACTCGTTTTCGCAGTTGGCATAAAAGGGTTTATTAAGCATTTTACCAAGTAAAATAGAAACTTTCTGTCTAATAGTTGTTTGAATTAGCCTATTTTTATGACCACAGTGCTGATCTCTTAGTTTTTATAGATTTTCCTCTTACTCCAACCTCTATTTATAAAAGGCAAACAATCATGGCGATTAAAACAGGCACGAATAACGGCGAACAAATTGACGGCACCAATGCGGATGACCAACTATATGGACTCGGTGGCGACGATTTATTGTTGGGCAATGACGGCAATGATTATCTGAGCGGCGATGACGGCAATGACGAACTCAGGGGCGGCAATGGCAATGACAAGCTGGAAGGCGGCAACGGCAATGACATTTATATTGGTGGCGCAGGCCAGGACATTTTTATCGTCAATAAGGAGAGCTCGGCGGCTAACAATCAAATCAATGACTTCGAACTCGGTATAGACCACATCGACGTTTCAAAATGGGGGATCGCTGATTTTGCCTCAATACAAACCCTGTTTGGCAATGCAGGGACTGGAAACAGCGGCTTCGGTTTCTACCGCAATGACAGCACCTTTTCAACCGTTATGCTAGGTGCCGTAAAAGATGATTTCATCGCCTCCGATTTTATTTACTCGACCAGCACCAACAATGACAATTTAACGGGTGGCGGCCTAAAAGATGATTTTTTTGGTGGCCTGGGCAATGACACGCTGGCGGGTGGCCTAGGTGATGACCGGCTATTCGGGGAAGCGGGTGATGACAAACTCTACGGCAATACCGCCGCCATCAATGGGGTTTCTGATGGCAATGACTTGCTGTATGGCGGTACCGGCAATGATTTGTTGTTTGGAGGCGATCAACAAGACCAATTATTTGGTGGCGATGGCAATGATCAGTTGGATGGTGGTGCGGGTTCCGATTTCATGACTGGCGGTGCCGGTAGTGACCGCTTTATCCTTCGCGCTGAAAACGGCAACCAAAATGACAGCATCTTGGATTTTGACCTTGGTTTCGACAAACTGGACGTGTCTTCACTGGGCATCAGCGATTTTGACACCGTCAAAGCGTTGAGCAACATTTCTACGGTCAGCAGTTTGGTCATCATCTATCATGTGAATGGCTATGACACGAAACTATTTATCAACGGCGTACTGCCAGGCGCCCTGACCACCGCCAACTTCATCGGCGCCGCCACAAGCACGAATGACACCCGCACTGGCGATGCCATAAACAACGATTTATTCGGCGGCTTAGGCAATGACAAACTGTCAGGAGGGCTAGGCGATGACCGTTTGTTCGGGGAACAAGGGGACGACCAATTGTTCGGCTACCTTAGCACCAGCCCTGACGGCAGTGGCGTGGATGGCAACGACCTACTCTTCGGCGGGGCGGGCAACGACCAATTATTTGGCGGCGGTGGTAACGATACCTTGCTTGGCGGGGCGGGCGATGACATATTGACAGGTGGTAGCAGAAACGACAATCCCGGATTTTATGATCCCAAAAATGACACCTTGGACGGCGGGAGCGGGCAGGACACAGCCAGCTATCTGGCTTCATCAACCGCAGTGACTGTCCGGCTTTGGGAAAACACGAGCAGCGGTGGCGATGCCACAGGCGATGTTTTGATCAGTATTGAAAACCTCACGGGCAGCAAGCTCGACGGCGACGTATTAGTCGGCAACGCTTTCGCCAATGTCCTGAATGGTTCCAGTGGCGCAGACACCCTAAACGGGCGCGAAGGCAACGACACATATTTTATCGACAATTTTGGCGACCAGATCAGTGACCGCTCCGGTATCGACACCGTCAACAGCACATTCTCCTACACGCTGGCGGCAACGCTGGAAAACCTCAACTTGTTAGGTTCTGGCGCACTGAATGGCACTGGCAATGCGCTGGCTAACACGCTGTCAGGAACCGCAGGCAACAACACGCTCAAGGGGCTAGATGGCATCGACACCGTATCTTACGCCAATGCGACGGCGGGCGTGACGGTCAATATCGCCAACAACAATGCCCAAAACACCCTCGGTGCCGGCACGGACATTTTGCTGAATTTTGAAAACCTGACCGGCAGTGATTATAACGATACGCTGGTCGGCAACAGCGGTGCCAATATTTTAAAAGGCGGGGCGGGTATTGATAGGCTCACGGGAAGTTCAAATGCGGATACGTTTGTCTTTAACAGCAAAATGGGCTTTGACACCCTCACGGATTTTGCATCCGCAAGCGATAAGCTACAGTTCAGCCAGTCGGGTATCCGTATCGGGGACGGCGATCTGCTGGTGGAAGGCGGAATTGCGCGGGCATCAGGCAGCGGCGGTTTTGCCAATAGCGCGGAATTGGTGGTCATGCAGCAAAATATTGCCGGTGCCATCAACACCACCAGTGCCGCCGCCGCCATCGGTTCGGCAACGGCGGGATATTCACTGGGTAAAACGGTGTTGTTTGCCGTGGATAACGGCGCATCATCTGGCTTGTTCTTGTTCACTGCCGCCAACACCGACGCGCTGGTCACCGCCAGCGAACTCAGCCAAGTGGCGATTATCGGCAACACCGCCACCACCGCCTTGGCGGATTACGGGTTTATCGGATAACCCGACGTAGACCTGGTAGGTTTTTGCTGGTTTGCAAAAACTGCCAAGTTGACGTAGGCCGGAATAAGGCCGCCCGTGCGTAGCGCAGGGTGGGTGTTTCCGGCAATGGAAAGGATGTTTGCCGGAAACACCAGCGCTTGCTATCGCTCGAACTGGCTTATTCCGGCCTACGCAAATACCCGTCAAAATAAAAATGACTGAGTGCTAGGTTTGTACTCCGCAACAGTTAAATCACAACCACTATCAAACCATTTTATGCTGGTCTGAAATCTGCATCAAAACCCCACCGGCCTTGACCACAGCCAAACCCGCCAACGCATAAACCACCGCAGCCGCCCAATAAGCCGGAAAATAGCTGGCAACCGCCAAACTATAATCCAGCACGGACAAATCTGCATATCGGCCTGAAAACAAAAAGAAACTGCCGTTCGATATAACAAACGCCGCCGTTGCCGCCAATCCCGCCAAAGCCACAAAAACCGCCAGTTGCCGTTTGCCAGTCGCGGCAACTTTCGCGCAGTAACGCCCCGCCAACCACATCACGCCATAAGTCGGGATCAAAAAAACATAAGCGGGCGACATGCACCAGTCGCTGACGTTAAATTGGTTGATCGCCAGATAATCCAGCAAGCCCGCCGCCACCAACAACCCTGCCAACCAGGCACGGTTGCCGACGTACAAACCCGCCAGAAAAAATACCGCCAACGAGGCGTCGGGCAATGACCAGGCCGAGCCGAAATGATGCACCCGAGTGACCGCCATCAGCATGAGCAATGGCAGGATGGCAGTGTTCAACGTTAATTTCATCGTGTTTCTCCTAAATTGAATAAAGTGGTATCGCATCGCCCCTCAAGGGTTCCGCAAGGGGCAACGCCAATACCGTGTAGCTTAATGGTTATAATGCACAGACACAAAAAAGTTTCTATCGGGCGTGTTATAGCCATACGCCGTTTGGTATTTCTCATCCAGCAAATTGTTCAACTTGCCACTGAGCATCCAGTTTTTATTGATATGCCAGGCCGTGCGCAAATCCACCGTGACGAAGCCGGGCAGATTGACGCGGGAAACCGGGAAAGTGCTAAAGTCAAGATCAGGGCGGTCGCCTTGTGCCAGCACATAACCACCCACATCAAACTCGCCAAAAGAACGCGACACATCAAAAGATAATGACTTATCGCTACGCCGTTGCAAGCGCAAACCCGTCGCCACATCAACCGGGTCCAGCAAATTAAGGTTCAATTTGTGGTGCCAGCCGAACAAGTCCGTGCTGATCTGCGCTTCGATGCCTTCAATACGCGCTTTATTGACATTGACCGGAGGCCAGCCGGAAATCAACTGCTCAACATCGGTATGATAGGCCCGCAATTCCCATTGGAATTTGCCATGATCCCCCGCCAAGCCCACTTCAACAGATTGTGATTCTTCCGGTTTTAAATGGGGATTGCCACCACCAAAACCCGTGTCAGGCCAATACAGTTCATTGAATGTGGGGGCTTTGAACGCGTTACCAAAACTGGCAAAAGGGCTGATACCGAAAGCCGAGTTATAACGCCAGCCGACATTACCCGTCACATAATCCCCAAACGCTTCATTTTTATCGCCGCGCACCGACGCGTTAAGAAAATGATGGTCTAGCAAACGGCTGTGCAATTCGGTGAACAAACCCGCATCATAACGTGAGCGTTGGCTATAGGTGTTAAAACCGGGGCTAAAGGTGTCCAAATCGCCGCTTTCGACTTCATCGAAACGGTAATCCGCACCGAGTGTCAATTGATGGGCGTCGCTTAACTGGACTTGGTTCAGCCAACTGGCATTCCAGCGGGTGGTGTTATAGCGGCTTTCAAAACTGCCATCCGGGAAAAAAGTGTCCAAATCATCGTTGCTCCGCCCTAAGCGCAATAGGGTATGCCAGCTTTCCAGCACATCCATCTTACCCGTAAGCCCGAATACTTGATTGACGAACGCCGAATTGTTGCCGCCAAAGCTGGAATCATAGTCGTTCGTGCCTTGTGAGCGCATAAAAAACGCCTCGATTTCCGCATCATTGGCAAACCGATGCCCGACACGCGCATTCACACCGGTATTTTCATAACCGTCACGGTCAGGGTCGCTATTGCGTTTGGCATTGAAACCTTGTGAATCAATGTGTGACACCCCCAAGTTATACCAGTTTGCCCCCAGTTTGCCGCTCACCGTCCCGGCGGTATGCGCCGTATCATAAGAACCACCGCCCGCTTGCAGCGAGACCTGCGGCTTTTCGTCATCATGGCTGCCTTTACGGGTAAAAATCTGGATAACCCCGCCTATGGCCTCCGAACCGTACAAACTCGATTGTGGCCCGCGGATAATTTCCACGCGCTCGATTTGGTCCATCGGAAGCAATTCGTAAGGCGTTGTGCCAACCGTTGCCGAACCGACCTTTATACCGTCAATCAACACCAGCACATGGCCTGGATTGGTGCCGCGCAAAAATAAATCCGTAGGTTGGCCGTAACCGCCGCTCTGGGCAATATCAAGGCCGAGCGTGCCTTTAAACAAATCGGGTAAGGTTTTGACTTGCAAACGGTCAATGTCTTGACGGGTGTAAACCGTCGCGCCAGCCGCCAGCTCGTTTTGGAGGGTTTCGGTCCGGGTTGCCGTGACAATAACCCCAGGTAAATTAACGGGCTGTGCCGCCTGAAGGGAAGAGATAGGGATAAGAAGTAAAACGGAATTGGCTATAATTTTTTGCATGATGTCCTCTGCGCCGCCCGCGCATCGTGAAGATAAAATCACAGCGCGAAAACGACCACAAACAAGACCCACGTCGCAAAGACGATAAAGCCTTATTTCGCAGACAGCCCGCCGCTGTGCCGAAGTGCTTTTAGGCCGGTCTCCGGGCTTATCAGTGGCGTTGTGGGCCTGGCTGGTCACCTTCCCATGCGAAGCACAGTGGTATTTTGACTAGCCTTTACTGAATCACCGTTGCGGGGGCAGCGTCGGATTTGGAAAACCTCACCGACTTCCCGTTTAACCAGTGGATAGTTATCCACTGGAACCTGAAAGCAAGCCGCACATTATAGTGAACTGTGGCGAGATAGCAAACGGATGTCACTATTACAGCGGTTTTAACCTACATTAATACATAGGCCGGAATAAAATCGTCCAAAGCGTAGCGAAGGACGGGCGTTTCCGGCGCTTGTGCCCCCCATTGTGCATAAGTATCTACACAACATCCCCCAAAAATTGCTGTGCGGTTGCCTTTAAAGCCTCCAGCTCCACTTGGAAGTAGGCATCCATGATTTTGGACATGGACAGGAAAACCCATAAACCCGCCAACAATGCGGGATTGGTGAATTCCAGTTTATGGCGCATTTGCCTACCACTGAGTTTGATGAGGAATGTCCGCAGTTCGGCGGCTTCCGGGCTAGTGTACCCACAGGGCACAAGTGGCTGGGTTTGGCAGGACGGCTCAAGGCCCCGTTTCCGCCATCCACGGCCAATAGGTCTTGCCATCGACTTGTATGGATGCAGGAGCTAGGGCAACGCCCTACAAGGGGGGTCTATGGACAGGGCAGTTGCCTGGATAGCTGGCTTGCCGGGCCTTGCTGAAGGCCAGTTTTTACGCCACCGCTTTGCAGGCCATAGGCTTGCCCGCGCAGTCCACCGTGGGGTTGTCATTCGCCCGTACCACCCAGAGGCCGCCCACCGCACCCCAACGGCGGATATGGCCGACCGAACCGCCTTCGCGGTCAATCAGATGCTACTCTGGGCTTGGGGAAACCTTGCGCGTCCAAATGCCGGATGCAATCGCCCGCTTCCTCCAGATGGGGTCTGGCGGGCGAAGAGGATGCCGTATCACCGCAGGTGGCGTAGCTCCCGTCGGCGCTGACCAGCCGTTGCGCCACCGGTGCCAACGGCAACCCCGTCCGGTCGCTGACGATCAGGCTGGATTGCAGGTCGTATCCCACATCGGTTTCGTGCGTGGCAGCCACACGGGGCGCTAGTTTGATTTAGGATTTATTGATGGCTTGTCCGATTTCAGGGCGATAGCTCATTCTTCATCCGCATAGGATTCGCCACCATTCTTGCGCATTGTCACCACGGCTTCATGCAATCGCTTCAATGCCGCTTCAAGGGCATCAACTTCTTCCGGCGCATAATCTGAAAATAACCGACCAATAAATGACAAATGCTCTGGAAAACTGCTTTCAAACAAGGTCTTGCCTACCTCGGTCAAGCGGATAATCTGGCTGCGGCCATCAGTTTCTGAAGCCACCCGTTGCACCAGTCCCTTATCTTCCAGGCGGCTAATTACGCCGGTCAAAGTGCCTTTGGTAATCAAGGTTTTTTCGCCCAGCTTTTTATAAGGCAGGCCGGGTGTATTGCCCAGGGTGATGATAATGTCAAATTGCGGCAAAGTCAGGTCAAGTTTATGCACATGGCTGGCGGCATAGGCCAAAAAGGCCTGATGCGTCCTCAGCAACTCACGTAACACGGTCGGAAATGTGGTGGGAGTGGTCATTTTGTTAACATTAATAGTTTTAATTAGGACAAAATAATGCCGTTATTTTCCATGCCTAGCTATTAAAAATGCTAAATACCATGTTGGTTCCGAACGGCTTGCGGAGGTTGAGTTATCGCCGACCTGAGTTCAGGGCTTGGAAAAGCTAGCGGATGGAATAAATAAATAACTATAAATAGCTATTTTCTGAATTTCTGCGGATAAGAAATACCAAGCAAAAAACTAGGAAATAAAAAATAGTTCTGATTAAAACAAAATTGGTTTTAATTAGAACTAAATATGCTAGAATTTATCCATCCTAGTAATTTAACTTAACTAGCCCTTAGCTAAACAGCATTTAGTTAGTTGTTAGGTATCCCCATTTTATTTATCTACCGTGAGGTTTATGCCATGAACACATTCAAAAAAATCCTAGTTTCTTTTGTTATGGCGGTCGCTTTGGCAGCCATTTCGGCCAATGCGTTTGCCGTCGCCAATCCATCGTATGGAGATGTGAAAGCGGCGATCACCAATACCTTGGCTAAAGTGGAAGAAGCCCAAGCCGCGCTGAACAACGGCAGCAATAACGACACCTTGATCGACTTGGTCAACGAAGCCCGGCAGTTACAAAAAGACATTGCCAATAACGTGCTGGATGTAAAACGTAATCAAGCCAGCAACGTGTTGAAGCAAGTTCGTTCGGCACTGCAAAAAAACGACGTGGAAACAGCTAAAACGGCTTTAGCCGATGCAGTTAACCGGTATAAAGAAATCCAACAGCTTTATGCTTCTACCCATTAATTTTAATGGCGGCTGTACCCTCAGGTAAGCCGCTTTATGCTGTTAAGAATCTGCAAATCTCCAGAAAACTAAACAACCAATTGATTTAATAAAATTATTTTATTTTTCTAGTTGACAAGAGACTTGTAACTCACGCCAAGCTGGTCTGGTTTGCCATGATCGCCAAGCAAAACAACGCCCCGCTGATTGGCAGCCAGATGCCGGACGATTTTGTAAACTTGCTCGACCTGATCACTTGCCCCCACTTTTTCTGCCAGTTCCGCAAGTTCCAGTGGCTGGTTGGTTGATTTTAAAACCGCCAGAATTTTCCGTTGCAAGCCCAATAAGGTCCCGGCGGCTTTTTTGCCGGCTTCCACGCCAGGTTGATGATAGGCGTTGACGTTCACCAACGTGGCATAGATACCGACGGCCCGCTCAAACAAAGCGATCAGCGCACCGACCGTCCTAGGGGTCACTTTAGCAATCGTCACGGTGATTGAATCGCGGTGATTTTCGTAAAGTGCTTGCCGCGTACCTTGTAAAAAACCGAAGAGAAAATCACCAGAAGTCACGTCTGGTTCAATTTCAATTGAAGCCCCATTCCTATCCTCCAACACTTCCACAAAAATGGCAAAGAAGTTGGCAATCCCTTCGCGTAGCTGTTGTACAAACGCGTGTTGATCGGTAGAGCCCTTGTTGCCATAAACCGCAATGCCTTGATGCACCGTGTTGCCGTCCAGGTCTTTTTCTTTGCCCAGGGATTCCATCACCAATTGTTGCAAATAACGAGAGAACAACAGCAAGCTATCTTTGTAAGGGATAACCACCATGTCTTTCTCACCTTTGCCATTGCCCGCATGGTACCAGGACAGTGCCAGCAAGGCGGCGGGATTGCGCTTGATTTCGGGGGTACGGGTTGCCAAGTCCATAGTTTTTGCACCCGCCAACATCGCGTGGACATCAATCCCCAGCAAAGATGCTGACAACAAGCCCACCGATGACATTTCCGACGTGCGCCCGCCCACCCAATCGAACATAGGAAATTCCGCGAGCCAGCCTTCATTGCGCTCCAGCTCATCCATTTTGCTGCCTAACATGGTGACGGCGACGGCATGGGCGGCGAAATCCAAACCTTGTTGTTCATAGGCATGTTTCACTTCCATCATGCCATTACGGGTTTCAGGCGTACCGCCGGATTTGCTGGTGACGATGACCAAGGTGCTGCTTAAGCGGTCTTTTAGCCGGTTGAGGATGCGGTCAATGCCCGCAGGATCGGTATTGTCGATAAAATGGATAGCCAGCGGTGGAAAATCACTAGCCAATGCTTCATCGACAAATTGCGGCCCCAGCGCCGAACCGCCGATGCCAACCGACAGCACATCGGTAAATTTGGGTGCACGGGGCGGACGGATGCCGCCCTTGTGTATTTTCCCGACAAAAGCTTCAATTTTATCCAGATTTTCGACAATCTCATTTTTCAGCTCCGCCGGGGCCAAATCAGGGTCACGCAACCAATAATGACCGACCATCCGGTTTTCATCAGGATTAGCGATGGCGCCTTGCTCCAAAGCGTCCATATCTTTAAATGCCTGGGCGAATTTCGGCTCTAGTGCCGCCACCCATTCATCATCGAAGCGCATCCGGCTAACATCCAGATACAGCCCTAAGTCTTCATTAAAATAAAGCCAATCCAGATAGCGTTGCCAAAGTTCTAAAGTATTCATAATTTCTGTGTTTATGGGCTAGTAATGTTTGACGTAGGAATAATTGCAATAGCTTGATTGAGCTGGTTTTATCGTTCCCATTTTTACCCTGCGGGTACGCAGGGCGTGGGAACGGTTGGCGGAAGTTGTTTTTACCATAACCTAAGCTTTTTAATTGTTAATTGATGGGGCATGTTTTGGTATGGCCGGAATTACGCAAAAGTTAAGCGGGTATTTAAAAATGACCAGACAGACAAAACCGCCACGTCATCGCCACTAAGTTTTTGAACGCAAGTTTTTGATAATTTCTTCCAAGGGCACCAGATTCAGCTTGATCCTGAACAGAATCTCCCGATTTTCGAGCAAGCCGTAACATTCGTAGGTACGCAGCAAAATGCTGGTGTGGTTTAGGGTATTGCTTTTTGATTCCGGCAATTGCCTGACCAAAATATGCACTTTATCGTTATTTTTGATTTGCTTGACCAAAAACCGGTCTACCGAAATATCATGCGAGGTGTACACCATCGGATTGGCCTTGAAATCGTGATTCTCAAGCTGGGCCTTGTCCAACAAGGCCCCGGAAGTCAAGCTACACGGAAACATTTCGGGATACCGGGCGATATGGGCCAGTTCATCAAAATAATCGGATTGTTCCGCCAGCGAACCGGACAGGAAATTTTTGACGTTGCCGTTATACATCCATTTGCGTTTTAAAAAGAAATCGCTGCCCGGCACTGGGGATTTGTCGGGCAGGGTGTTCAAATCCGGCAACACGCTTAAATCCGTACCGTTCAAAAACAGCGGATGTTGGGTTTCTTTTTTGTAGCCAAGCAAGATGGTTTTGCCTTGCGATTTAATCGTGACGCGGTTGGATATGGTCAGGTCAGGAATGGTGTTGATCAGGGTTTTTTTAATTTCCAACGACATTTCCTGGCGCGGGCGCAGGGCATTGACGAAGATGATCTGATAATTGCTGTAACGCAATTGCTTGTCGGCGATGATTTCATCCTCATGGAGTGCCTCGCGGTACATACGCATCTGGTACTCGATCAGTGTATTTAACTGGAAACCCAACACAATCGGGCCTTTGAACGGGTTATGGGTAATCTCCAGCCATTTGTGTTTGTCGTGAAACAAGTTGAAGTCATCGGAAGCATTACGTGCAACTTCAATGTGAATTTGTTCGAAGGTAAACAACTGCTCTTTCATCGCCTGTAGGTCACTATGGATCGGAATGGTTATTTTAGGCGCATTTCGGTCAATCAGAAAATAAACCACAAAAATCGCAGCGGTTCAGTTTGAAAGCCAGGGCTATGCCAACACTTTTTTAACCGTCTGTCATTCCATCGGCCATCGCTTGAGTACACGATATTCCACACCGTTTTCAGACGGACAGGATTCAAACAGACAAAAACTATCGGCCTGCCAACTAACCGGATCGAACACCAACTCAACGGCCTGCCTGGCTTTCCTGACCAAAGTGACATGCGCTTGATAAGGCCGCCCGTCAACAGTGACCGCCAATTTCTTTGCTATGGTGCTTAGCTGGTCAACCAACGCCAAGAGCCGGGGGGCTATGCCGCTGGCGGTCAGGCACAAAATACCAGGCTTTTGCCAATAACTAAGCTGGTCGAAGGTGATGGTTAGCTGCGGGAATGCCACCGTAGCCGCCTCTTCAAGCAACGCGCTTTCTTTGGCCGGTTCTATCAAGCCTAAAAATAGCAAGGTGACATGCAGGTTTGCCGCCGGAACGGGTCGGTTTTTCTGGCTACTGAGTGCCTGCATGATTATGGTGCATCGTTGGCGGGTTTCGTGGTCGGGTTCTATGCCGAAAAATAGACGTTTCATGATTGTCTTGGCTTCTTAAGGTGATTTCCTGCAATGAATTTGCCAAAAAATCTGTCCACGAAAGACACAAAAAACACGAAAAAAACGTCTCCACGTTATTTTTTTTCGTGCCTTTCGTGATTTTCGTGGACTGTGGACTTTAGTTTTTCTACGAATCAGATTTTTGATGGTCTGTTCTTTCTCGAAAATCGCCTTAGGCTGATGTTAATAAACCGCGTCATAAATCACTAAATTCATCATACACCGGCATTTCAAAATATTCCGCACCACTGCACAACCAGGCCACCAAGTGCTGTAAAGTCGCTTCCCTATGTTTTTTCTTCAAGCCGCATTCCCAAACAATTGCCGCCCGCCAGCCCAGCATTTTAAGCTGGTATAGCACTTTTTGGTCACGCGCGACATTGCGGGCGAACTTGTGCCCCCAAAAATCCTGCCGTGTTTTAGGTAGATGCGACGCTTTGCAGCCCTGGTGCTGATGCCAAAAACACCCATTGATGAAAATAACGGCATGGTATTTACGCAAAACCAAATCTGGTGAACCGGGCAGTTTTTTATTATGCAGCCGGAAACGGAAACCTTGCCGGTGCAAGGCCGAGCGCACCCATTTTTCCGGTTGGGTATTTTTGCTGCGGATAGCCGCCATCGTCCGCGAACGGGCGGCCGGGTCGATAGAATCAGTCATACCCTGCCTGTTTTAAAACCGAAGCCTGCATTTTTTAACCGTTGCATAAGTTTTAATATGCTTTTGGGATCAAAACTTTGCCACAAAAGTAGGGTATGCTGCGCGTACTTTGATAGATAGGAAAGACATGGGAAAAAGCCGCCATGTTTTAAAAGGTACGCGCAGCGTACCCTACAATAACTGCGCGGTATTTATGGGGCGATTCATTATAACCAAGAAAGTTGTTTCCAATTTTTTCCAGTTATTCGAACAAGAAAGCTATTCGAACAAGAAAGCTATGCTAATTTGGCTATTTCGCGCCCAATAAAAAAGGCTTAGGTCATAACAACCTAAGCCTTTGATATTTTTTGGTGGGGCGTCAGGGACTCGAACCCTGGACCTATGGATTACTTGCTACTTTGGCTTTCACCAACCGCTTTATCATCAAAACGTTGTAGTCTGGACTTTCTCATCACCCGCCGTTTCAACGGTTTGGGTGTGCGGCGTTAAGTCTCTGAGGGCTTTCTTGAAATCCAAATAATCTTGCACATAGCGGACGTTCAGTTGCTGTCCGTTTTTGCTTGGCATTAATCTGAATTTAGAGCGTTTGCTGTTTTTAAGGATCTCTTTTGCTGACACATAAAAGACAATATCTTTATCTATGACATACACAGCAAAAGCATCAATTTGTTGAACTTGATAAGTTGAATTGTATTTTGGATTAAGACAGCTTTTTTTAGAATAAACTTCAACGGTTTCGTTATTTGAGTAAGTTGCTTTTATTTGAACCTTATAACAAACATAGTTTTCATCTAAAACAACCCAATCAACTTTTGAATCGCTGCCAACTTCTACAAAAACATCAAAACCCAGTTTCAACAGTTCCTTGCAAACGGCGATTTCTCCCAAAGTTCCTTTTTTATTTGGATTATCTAACATCACCATCCCGTGCCACTAACGTAATGTTTTGATAAATCAAAAAACTTTGTCAAGAGTTGCCTGCTGATTGCCCAATCTTCAACATTTTTACGCTGGCAGGCGTAGTTGAAGCTCTTAGGGGTTTCCAGCATACAGCCACATGTTCAGTTTATTGTTGCCAATAAACGCTCCTATTTGTTAAGAGTCCACTGCTCTACCAACTGAGCTAACACCCCAAAATCATGGAGGGGACGAATTTTAATTGAAAAAATGGCTGATGTATATGGAAAGTTGGATATTTTTATTTAACAACACCGCCTAATCCCCTGCCATTGCCCATCTTGCCACTGTTTAAAAAATTCGGCTTTGCTTAACGGCGGAATTTCTGCATCGGCGTGATGCTGGGCATAATGCCGTAAATACCGCTCGTAAGCATCATCGCCGGACAATTGGCGCACACCGCGCCAAAAAACTTTCAATTGCCGCAACATCAGTCACGCACCCAGTCTTCAAGCAAACGGCTAGGGATATGCGGCGACTCGGTGAGCAGCGGCACGGGTTTTCCCGCCAAATAACGGCTACAGACACGCAGCATGTCGAATACAATCAGCCATAACAAACTGACGAAGGCGATGGTGATGTAAGCATCCAGTTGCAGGTTGAAGATCAACTGCGGGGCGATGGCGGCTTTTTCGGGTGGCAGGCTGCCGCTGGCGAGTTTGCCGCTCATGTCGTTGGCGGCGGCAAAGAAGCCGATGCGGACGTCATCACTGGTCAGTTTTTGCCACGCGGCGGTGCTGGTGATGATGATCAGCCACGTCAGCGGCAAACCCGTCACCCACGCAAATTTCAGTTTGTCGGATTTGACCAAGATCGTCGTGCACACGCACAGTGCAATCGCCGCCAGCATTTGGTTGGCGATGCCGAACAAAGGCCAGAGGATGTTCACGCCGCCGTTCGGGTCGATCACGCCGATGTACAAAAAATAGCCCCAACCGGACACCACCAATGCGCTGGTGATGAGCGCGGATGGCATCCACGACGTTTCGCCCATTTTCGGCCAGATATTGCCGAGCATGTCCTGCAACATGAACCGCCCTACCCTCGTGCCGGCATCCAATGTGGTCAGGATGAAAATCGCCTCGAACATAATCGCGAAGTGGTACCACACCGCGAGCATCCCTTGCCCAAATGCGCTGCCGAATATGCTCGCCATGCCAACGGCGAGTGACGGCGCACCGCCAGTACGCGCAAACAAGCTGGTTTCGCCCATGTCTTTCGCCAATACTTGCATTTGCTCGACCGACACCGGAAAGCCCCAAGACGAGATTTTCGCCACGGCATCTATCGCTTCTTTGCCGACAATCCCTGCTGGGCTGTTGATGGCGAAATACACGCCAGGGTCCAGCACCGTGGCGGCAATCATCGCCATCATCGCCACGAACGATTCCAGCAACATGCCGCCGTAACCAATGGTGCAAATATCGCGTTCGTTCGACAACAGTTTGGGGGTCGTGCCGGAGGCGACCAAGGAATGGAAGCCGGAAATCGCCCCGCAAGCGATGGTGATGAACACAAACGGGAATAGTTTGCCGCCGAAAATCGGCCCGGTGCCGTCAATGAATTGCGTGATGGCGGGCATTTTGACGCTGGGTTGCAAGACGATGATCGCCACCGCCAGCAAGGTGATCGTGCCTAGCTTCATGTAAGTGGACAAATAATCACGCGGGGCAAGCAGCATCCATACCGGCAAGATCGCCGCCGCAAAACCGTAGGCCATGACCCACCACGCCAAGGTCAAACCTTCGTGGTCAAACCACACGCGCATGATGGGATGATGGTCTATCCAACCACCAGCGGCAACCGACAATAACAACAGGGCCACGCCAATCGCCGAGGCTTCCAGCACTTGGCCCGGGCGAAAATGGCGCATGTAAAAACCGACAATGATGGCAATCGGGATCGTCGCCGACACGGTGAACGTCGCCCACGGGCTATGTTTCATGGCATTGACCACCACCAAACCCAGCACCGCAATCAGGATAATCATGATGGTAAACGTGGCGATCAACGCCGCCGTACCGCCCAACGCGCCCAATTCATCCCTCGCCATTTGCCCTAGGCTTTTGGCATCGCGGCGCGTGGACATGAACAGCGTCACCATGTCCTGCACACAACCGCCCAAGACCGAGCCGAACAAAATCCACAGCGTGCCAGGCAAATAGCCAAATTGCGCGGCAAGGGTGGGGCCGACCAAAGGGCCGGGACCGGCTATCGCGGCAAAATGGTGTCCGAACACGATCCATTTGTTGGTCGGCGTGAAGTCATGGCCGTTATCCAAGCGTTCGGCGGGCGTGGCGCGAGTATCATCCACCACCAACACGGTGGCGGCAATCCATGCGGCATAAAAGCGGAAGGCTATCGCATAGACACACAGGGCTGCGGTGACAAACCACAAGGCATTGATGCTTTCGCCGCGCTGGATGGCAATGCCGCCGATTGCCGACGCGCCGATAATGGCGATGGTAAGCCAGATGAACGTTTGTTGGAGATTTTTCATAGGGATTTGCTCGTGGGTTGATGGGTTTTGAAGCCACTTGGGTACTGCCTAAGGAACGGGCATGAAATAATTTCCGCACCGGCTCGTCAGACCTGTCAGGTTTTGATACCCTCTGGGGCACAAGAAACCTGACAGGTCTTGATCCGCGAATTTATTCCATGCACATTCCTAAACAAAAGTTTGAGGATTTGCGTTGAAACTAGATCAGTAGCCCGGGCAGTTTAAGCATAGTCTACGATGAATGCTTGCCACTTTATCCGAATTAAGCATTTTTATCAGCCACAAGTTTGCGAAAGCTTAGAATCTGTACTTTTTTAGAGACTAATCCATTGATAATCCATTGATAAGCTATTACTTTACGAGTTGTTTTATAAGCGTCCATCAACATATACTTCAAACAGCCCGCGTAGTGCGCATCGCTTATCCTGATTGCAGTCAGACATCAAGCCATCCGCTTCAATCCTGGCGACAATTTCATCAAGCCTTTGGTCGAATGACTCAATGTCGGTTTCGGTTTCCAGCACGCCAAATTCAGCGGTGAAGGCCGCCATCCCCTCGGTCGTGGCCGGCAAAGGGCGGCGGCACGACTTTGGTCTTCAAGGGCATCCGCCTGTTGCCGCCCCCCGGCCAGCGTTAGTTTTCCCAACTATGCCGAAATGTTTCCACTTAATTCCAGCTTCAACTGTCCACACAATTTTTGGAATCCCAGACATAAACAATCAATGTTAAAATCGCCCTCAACTATTTGACTAACTCACGTCTTCACTAACTCACGCCGATCATGACCGAAATCAACTGGAACGAATACTCCTTGGAAACCCAAGCCATCCGCGCCGGACACCAGCGCACCCACGAAGATGAACATAGCATCGCGATTTTCCCCACCTCCAGCTATGTGTTCGCCAGCGCAGAAGATGCCGCTTTGCGCTTTACCGGCAAAAAGCCTGGCAATATTTATTCGCGCTTTACCAATCCCACGGTCAGGGCGTTTCAGGAACGTCTGGCCTTGATGGAACAAGGCGAACGCTGTTTGGCGTTTTCTTCCGGCATGGCGGCGATCATGGCGGTGGGGATGAGCTTGCTGAAAGCGGGTGACCATATCGTTTGCTCGCGGGGCGTGTTCGGTAACACCGTGCTGATGTTTGAAAATTATTTTGGTAAGTTCGGCGTAAGCTGCGATTTCGTCGATTTGACCGACACGGCAGCATGGGCGGCGGCAATCAAACCCAACACACGTTTCCTGTTTTTGGAAACACCATCCAATCCCTTGACGGGCATCGCCGATATTGCCGAACTCGCCGAACTGGCGCATCAAAACGGCAGTTTGTTGGTGGTCGATAACTGCTTCTGCACCCCCGCCCTGCAAAAACCTTTAGCTTTAGGCGCGGACATTGTCGTGCAATCGGCGACCAAATACATCGACGGGCAAGGCCGTTGCGTCGGTGGTGCGGTGATCGCCAGCGAAGAAATTATCGAAAAATCGGTTTATCCTTACTTAAGGACAGGCGGCGCGAGCATGAGCCCGTTCAATGCGTGGGTGTTTTTGTCGGGCTTGGAAACCTTGGCGATCCGCATGAAAGCCCATTGCGACAACGCCTTGGCTTTGGCGCAATGGCTGGAAGCGCAACCTAGTGTCAGCAAAGTCTATTACCCTGGTTTAGAATCTCACCCACAACACGGACTCGCCAAACGCCAGCAAAGCCATTTCGGCGGCATCGTCAGTTTTGAATTATCCGGCGGCAAAGACGCGGCGTGGCGTTTGCTTGATTCGACCCGCTTGTTATCCATCACCGCAAACCTGGGAGATGTCAAAACTACCATCACCCATCCGGCAAGCACCACGCATGGCCGTTTAAGCCCCGAAGCGCGGACGGCGGCGGGTATTAATGACGGTTTAATCCGAATTTCGGTGGGCTTGGAAAATATCCAGGATATAGAAGGGGATTTATCGCTAGGTTTGTAAAACGATAAATACATAGCAAACCATAACAAGATGCGGGATTATCAAATCCACTTGGTATATTATCGTTCCCGCTCTGCGGTTCGGGACGCAGAGCGTCCCTGACCGGGTTTCCATCTATGCCCTGCGGGTACGCAGAGCGTGGGGACCATTAGCGGAAGTTATTTTTTGCCATATCCTTAGAGTTATTGGGCGATGCCTCCACAGCGGTGTCGGTATCGCCCGTTTGAACATCACTATTATCTATCCATGTTATTGATATTAAAGTAAATGTTCAATATTTTTAAATGAGTTACGACACCGCTGGAAAATTATCGCTGATTTACCACCATTAACCTTCACGAGGATAAATAAATGACCATCAAAATAAAAGTAGGTACAGCAGGTGTAGATACCTTGATTGGCACGGCAGGCACTGATGCTTTGTTCGGACTAGCCGGAAACGATATTTTACGCGGCGGCGGCGGAGCGGATTATCTTTCGGGCGGCTTGGGAGACGATATTCTAGAAGGTGGTGCTGGATCAGACACCTTGCATGGTGGTGCCGGAAATGACACGTTTCAATACAAAATTGCTACGGATGCCAACGGCGATAAAATCCAGTCGTTTGCCGTGGGTGACCGCATCGACTTTTCAGCTTTGACGGCGCATCATTTCATTGGCAATCAACAGTTTAACGGAGTGGCTGGGGAAATCCGCTATACAGATGACCCAAACAACCTAACTAACTTGCCTATAGACATTAATTATCCTTACCCAACGGGTATTGAAATTGATGCCAATGGTGATGGTGAAGCCGATGCCACGATATTTATAAAAAATACTGTCAACCTAGTCGAAACCGCCCTTAATTCAGGCGTATTGATCGTTGCCGCCAATCAAATTAAAACCGGGACTGCCGCAGGAGAAACATTGACTGGCGGTTCAGGCAATGACCGTTTATTAGGCTTGGGCGGCAACGATTACCTGGTCGGTGGCGAAGGTCGCGACCATCTTTTTGGCGGTGATGGTAACGATACGCTGGACGGTGGTTTTGGCAGGGATATTTTCAACGGCGGCGCGGGTAACGATATTTTCAGATTTACCGAACCCGATGGCATGCACGCGGACGTAATCACCGATTTTAGCGTTGGTGACCAGTTATTCATGAATATCCAAGATTTCCAGTTCTGGGGTGATTATATCGGCGATGCCGAGTTTAGCGGCGAAACCGGTCAATATCGTTTGGTTCAAACCCCTTCTTTTAGTCTTTCCGGGAATTACGCCACCCTTGAATTCGACTTTAATGGGGATTATCAAGAAGATGCGAGCATTCAACTGAGCAATTTCACCAAAATGCTGCAAGAAACCGCCGCTGGCAGCAACCGCTTGATTATCGCCACAGACCAGGTATTCACAGGCACGGGGCTAGCGGATACCAAAACAACAGGCAACGGTAATGACATGCTAAATGGTTTAGCCGGTAACGATACCTTAAATGGCGGCATGGGGAATGACACGGTGAACGGCGGCGACGGTAATGACACCCTTACTGGCTGGACAGGCGATGATACGCTTTCTGGCGGTAACGGCAACGATACGCTGATTGGCGGGCAAGGTTCCGACACGCTGATTGGTGGCGCGGGTAACGATATTTTCAAGTTCTTAGCCCTCAACGAAGTACAAAGTCCGAGCCAAAACTTTTTTTATAATGGGCAAGACAGCATTAACGATTTTGCAGGCTTAGATAAGATTGACCTTTCTGGGATAGATGCCGTTATCAACGAAAATGGCAACCAAGCGTTCACTTACATTGGTAATAATCAATTTACCGGGGTGGAAGGTCAATTGCGTTTCGACAATGGATTCTCTGGTGCAGGCCTTTATGGTGACATCAATGGGGATCTCCAAGCAGATTTTAGTATCTCCCTAAACGGTATCCTGTCCGCCCCTTTAGCCGCGAACTTAATACTTTAATACCTGTTTAAGGGCGGGCAATATGCCAAGGCATTTTGTCGGAGGGTTATGAAATCAATTGGACGGGGTTTGTATAGCTAAGAACCCATAAGATATTGAATAACCAGATGATGTAGTGCCGCCACCCTTTATAAAAAGGATGGCTTTACGTCTTGATCACCAACTTCGCAAGCAAACTTGCCCACCCTTTGGTAAAGGGGGTTTGAGGGGGGATTTTCAAATCCCCCCTCAACCTATTTTGCCTATCCCCAAAGCAAGACGATCAATCGTCACTGCTGCCAATAAACCGATAAACCAACGCCCCCAGTATCGCCCCGATTATCGGGGCGACCCAAAACAGCCAAAGTTGCGCCATAGCCCAATCTCCCACATAAACGGCAACCGCCATGCTTCTGGCTGGATTAACCGACGTGTTGGTCACCGGAATGCTGATCAAATGGATCAGTGTCAATCCCAAGCCTATGGCGATAGGCGCGAAACCTGCCGGTGCGCGGGCATCGGTGGCTCCGAGTATGATGAACAGGAACATCATAGTCATAACCACTTCCGTGGTTAGCGCAGCCACCAGCGAATAACCACCTGGGGAATGTTCGCCATAACCATTCGCTGCAAATCCGCCTGCCAGACTAAAGTCGGCCTTGCCGCTGGCAATCAGGTATAAAACACCACCCGCCACGATGCCGCCGATGA
The DNA here is from genome assembly GCF_028687615.1 of Methylovulum sp. Classification (GTDB taxonomy): domain Bacteria; phylum Pseudomonadota; class Gammaproteobacteria; order Methylococcales; family Methylomonadaceae; genus Methylovulum. The sequence continues at coordinate 165,678 of NZ_JAQTZU010000002.1, read as the reverse complement.
CTTGGGCAACAATATAGGGCAATAATTTATTGGCAGGAAAGCGTCCGGCCATCCAAAGCCCGATGGACACGGCTGGATTAAGATGACAACCTGAAATATGGCCTATGGCAAAAGCCATTGTTAAAACCGTCAAACCGAAAGCCAAAGACACGCCGAGCAAGCCAATGCCCACATCTGGAAATGCCGCCGCCAGCACCGCGCTACCACAACCACCAAGAACCAGCCAAAATGTCCCAAAAAATTCCGCTACATATTGTTTCATGTTTATTCCTCTTCGTTAAAATTGTTATTGATAAATAACGACCCGGGCAAGCCAAGCTTACAGACTCTAGGGTATTCATAACTACAAGTCAAATGCCAAAATATTTAGGACATATACTCTGAACAATCACGTTTTCGTTTTTGGAGCGCGGTCATCTTGACCGCAACTAGCGGGCAGGATGCCTTTATGCCCCAGAAGGTACGCGTTCCCCACTCCACTAAAAACCGAAAACATGGCTGTTTGAAGCATGGCTACTTCGCCGCCCGTAACCGTCTAGCGTCTTTGGGATTATGAATAAGCGGGCGGTAAATTTCCACGCGGTCTCCCTTACGCAGGGGCTGGGCCAGTGGGGTGATATGCCCAAAAATCCCCACATTTAGCGTTGCCAGATCCAGTTCGGGGAATTGCGCCAAAATCCCCGACGTGGCAATTGCGTCGGCGGCGGTGGTAGGGGCTGGCAATGCGAGCGCGATTAGCGTTTGTCGGCCCGGCAGGGCATAAGCGACTTCGACCTCCAAAGTCTCAGACATAAACTTGCTTGGCGCGGTTAGTGAAGGAGCTGACCATAGTGTTGCAGATTTGGTTGAACACGGCACCAAACGCCAAGCTCGCGAGTTTGCTGGACATTTCAAATTCTAAATCTAAGGAGATTTTGCTGGCGTCTTCGCGCAAGGGCATAAAATTCCAAACCCCTTCCAGATACGAAAACGGCCCGTCCAATAAAGAAACCGTGATGGTGCCGCCTTGATCGATTTTGTTGCGAGTGGAAAAGGATTTTTTAAAACCACCTTTGGAAATGGACAGTTCCGCTTCAACGACACCATCGTTGCGTTTCAGGATGCGGCTGTCGCTGCACCACGGCAGAAATTGCGGGTAGGCTTCAATGTCATTGACCAAATCAAACATTTGTTTGGCAGAATATTTGACCAACGCGCTTTTTTGTACAATCGTCATCCTTAAAGCACTCCTACAACGTCTAAGAACACGAAAAAAACGGCGGCGGGGGCAAGGTATTTGATGAGCAATTCCCAAATCTGGTAACTTTGCGGGTTCGGCAAATCCAGTTCCTGTTCGCTGTGGTCCCGCACCATGACCCAACCCGCAAAAATGGCGATGGCAAAACCGCCTATCGGCAACATCAGGTTGGCGGTGGCATAATCGAGCAATTCAAACAGCGTGAGGCCAAAAACCTTGAACTCTGACCAGCTATTGAAGGAGAAAATGCTCGCAAAGCCAACCAACCAGGTCACCAAACCTGACCAAAGGCAAGCTTTTTCGCGGCTAAAACCACGGGTTTCAATCAGCCAAGTCACCGTCGGTTCGATCAAGGCGACCGACGATGACAAGGCGGCAACGACCAGCATGACGAAAAACAGAATTCCGAACAACCAGCCACCGATCATTGAGCCAAACGCAATCGGCAGGGTTTCGAAAATCAGGCCTGGGCCGGAATTCGGTTCCAGGCCATTTGTGAAAACAATCGGAAAAATGATGATGCCAGCCAACAACGCGACGACCGTGTCGGCAATGGAAACAATGACCACCGTTTCGGTGATGGAGATTTTTTTCGGCAAATAAGCCCCGTAAACCATCACTGCACCCATGCCTATGCCTAAGCTAAAAAAAGCCTGGCCTAATGCGGTGAGTATCGAGTTTCCACTTAATTTACTGAAATCGGCGTTAAATAAAAAATGTAGGCCTTGAAAATAACCGGGCGTGGTCATGGCGTAGCCGACCAATAGAATCAGCAGGACAAACAAACAGGGCATCAAAAAACGCAGGGATTTTTCCAGGCCGTGGCTTATGCCGCGTTTGACTATCGACATGGTTGCCAGCATAAACGCCGTATGCCAAAAAATAAGCTGGATAGGGCTGGCGATAAAATCAGCAAAAAGCTGTTTGATGGCGTGGGCGTCGGCATCAAAAAAACTGCCGGAAAAGGCTTTGAAGACATAGGCGGTCGCCCAGCCGGCAATCACGCTGTAGTAAGACAATATCAGCATGCCCGCGATAATGCCCATCCAGCCTAGATAATGCCAGTGCTCATCGGCTTTGGCTTCGGCGGTCAGGGCTTCCATCGTGGTCACCGGATTATGCCGCCCACGTCGACCCATCAGGGTTTCCGCCATCATGATCGGGAGTCCAACCAGGGCGACACACAGCAAATACACCAGCACGAACGCGCCGCCGCCGTTTTCGCCGGTGATGTACGGAAATTTCCAGATATTGCCCAATCCGACCGCTGAACCGGTAGCCGCCAGAATAAATGCAAAATGCGACGACCATTCGCCTTGGGGGGATTTTTTTGTATCTGACATGCGCGTCCTCAAAAACTGACTTTAATTATTATTATCGAAAAATAATCGCGTAAAATAACAAAATTATTCCCTTGCGTCAGTTTTAAATTCGCGGCACATCCGCAATTCCTTTACTCCATTCATTGTCTTTCCCGCCCTATGGCTGATAAAAATCCTAAAAAAGCTAAATCCCAACAAAATTCGACCATCGCCGTCAACCGTCAGGCCACCCATGAATACTTCATTGAAGAACGCTTTGAGGCGGGCTTGGTCTTGCAAGGCTGGGAAGTGAAAAGTCTCAGGGCCGGCAAAGTACAGTTAAAAGAAAGCTATGTGGCGATAAAACGCGGTGAGGCATGGTTGTCCGGTGCACATATTTCGGCTTTGTTGTCGGCTTCCACGCATATCAACCCTGAGTCGGTGCGGTCAAAAAAATTGCTGCTGAACCGCCATGAGCTTAATAAGTTGATTGGAGCGGTTGAGCGCAAAGGTTATACCTTGATTCCATTGTCGATGTACTGGAAAAATGGCCGGGCCAAGCTGGAAATTGGCCTGGCTAAAGGCAAGCAATTGCACGATAAACGCGCGGCTTCAAAAGACCGTGATTGGCAGCGCGAAAAAGCGCGGATTATGAAAAAGGCTTAACTATGAACACCTCTTTGTTGACGGCGGCGGACAGTGTCATCGTCGTTATTGATGTCCAGAGTAAATTAACGGCGGTGATGGCGGAAGCCCCAGGGCTATGTTTCCATGCCGGGATTTTGCTGGAAGTCGCGCAACGCTTGTCCGTTCCGGTATTAGTCACCGAGCAATATCCGCAAGGCTTGGGACTGACTGAACGTGTGCTTGTTACCAAGCTGCCTGAAAACACCTTGTTTTTTGAAAAGACAGGGTTTTCTTGTTGCGCCGCGCCGGGATTTTCAGAGGCTTTGCTAGCAACTGGACGTAAGCAAATCATCTTGCTGGGTTTGGAAACCCATGTTTGTGTTTTACAGACTGCTTTGGAATTGTTGTGTTTAGGGTACCAGGTCCAGGTGGTTGAAGATGCCGTGTGTTCACGTAAAGAAGGGCATAAGCTTTACGCGCTCAAACGCTTGGGCCAGCAAGGTGTGACGGTGACGAATCATGAATCTGTGGTATTCGAATGGCTGCGTGATGCCGCCCATCCTGAGTTTAAAGCTATTTCCCGTTTGCTTCGTTGATCTTAAGGTGTTGAGCTATGCCATTGGCTTTGTTTCTTGAAAAAATAACCGACAATGTCCCGGTCAGTTTTGCTGACACCATCGCGGTCATTACTGGACATTATCATTATCAGCCCACGACATTCAGCAATGGTTTGGGTGATGAAATGCTGATAAATCAAGCAGGGACTAACGAGGGATCTTGCAAAATTTTTGCATTCGCGATGATCCATCAACTTGATGAACAAACAACGCTAAATCTGTTTGGGGATTTTTACCGTATCGATGTTTTGCAAAACCCCGATGGTACGGGACATCAGAATATCAGGAATTTTATGAAGTTTGGCTGGAAAGGGATAACTTTTCAGGCAACCGCATTGTTGGCTAAATCTTGAGCCATTTTCTATGTATGGGATTATTGCCGCAGGTTTAATACGGGATTGTGTTTATGAATGCAAGGGATTTGTAGATGATTAACGCGGTAATTCGTTGTTGTTTATTTGAATGGTAGGGACAGGTTTTAGCCTGTCCCTACACAGGGTACCGAAATGGTGCTAAGACCTAAATCTGTTTATGGCGCAGGAAAATCAAACAGGCTGGTCATATCGCCAATGGCTGGCTGGTTGGCAGGCAAGTAAGGATTGCTGCCGGCAACCGGGTTAGGCAAGTTATCACGGCTACGCGCTGATAAAGGATTCAAGCCCCAGTTATGTTCGATAAATTTCAAAATTGACGCATGGTCATGATAGACGTGATCGACGAAACCTTTTTTCGCATACGGCGATACGACTAGCATTGGAATCCGTGGGCCGTCACCGAAAAAGTCCAGATTTTGGATCACACCGGAGTCGAAATAGCCACCACCTTCATCTGTAGTGACGATGATTGCCGTGTTCGCCCATAATGCCGGTTTGGCCTGTACTGATTCAACCAAGTCTTTGATGAACAACTCATAGCGCACAGGGGCTGAATAACCAGGGTGGCCGCTAACCAGATTTTTAGGTACGACAAAAGAAACCGCAGGCAACGTCTCATTGCTGACATCGCTCAGGAATGTTTCCATACCTTTTAGATGGTCGCGCAATGCAGGTGTGGTGACCACATTGGCAGAGGCGTTGTGCGGATCGCCAATGCTGTTATAAACCACCGTCCGGGTATTTGAAAAGGTGATGGCATCGACAACTTGTGCACGGTTTGGGGTATCAATAGGGACTTGCTTATCGACAAGGGCATGGATATAAGGATACAGTTCGTCATTCAATATATCATTCGTGTCACGGCCTGCGGTATACCATTTCCAGCTCACATCCTTGGCTGACAAGGCTTCGCCTATGGTTGGCACGGTTTGTGGTGGATAGACAAACTGGGTTGGCCCCAGGGTTTTGGCTGAACCGTCTACGTTGTAAGGGACATCGTAATTGTTGACCAAATAGAATGCGTCTTTTGCACAATTGCTGGCACGGTTTTGGGTCTCAAGGATTCTTAGAATTGATCTGACGCCTGGTTGTTTGGCATCCGAGCACTTCACATAAGAACCGCCAGCATAGCCATCTTGGGTGTAGAAGTTTTCAGTCCCTGCCAGTGGGCTTGGATTTTCAATTTGATTAGCTGGAGGTGTCAGTACACCGGCATTGTTATAGATCGCAACGTCAGCAGTGGCGATGGAGAAAAAGTTCGCCCCGGTCCCACCCATAATCGATTGGTGGAAGTTATCGCTCAACGCATAGTTTTGTGCCAATTGCTTGAAAATTGGCGCATCGCCTTGTGACATATTAAAAAAGCCCATCAGCTCGCCGCCTTGTTGCGAATCGCCTGGTTTAGGGCCGTTGGGTCCGTTGTCGCCACCTGTGCCAGTCGTTGTCGCCACCCAAGTAAATAGGCTGTGGTCACGGTTATTGCCGCCGGTTTGTTGCCACATTTGGAAAAATCTATGGGCTGGATCGCCAGTTGCCGAGTTGGCTGAGCCATAAGGGACATATTTGGTGATTTGGAACGGGCCGTTGGGCAGGTCAGCCGGAAAACGCGGGTCAGGAATGCCACCGACAAATGTAAAAGTGCTGGGGTCGAGAATGCCGGTTTGTAATGGTTGTGGCAATGCCGCATAAGGCGCGCCACGCACTGGTCTTGCATCGTATCGTTTAGTCAGGTTGCTGCCTTCACGTTGCAAGGCTTTGGCGAAATTAACGCCTGGGGTACCGTCCGCATTGATAATGCGGGTGGACAATAAGTTTTTTATAGCTTGCCCTTTAGCTGGCTTATAAGCACCGTATAAGGTATCGAAAGCGACGTTTTCGCCAATGACCACGATAAGGTGTTGGATTGGAGTTGCCGTCACGGGGGCGGTAGCTAGGGCCGTGCTGCTATTGATCGCTAAAGCAACACCGAGTGCTAGCGATGAATAAAAAAATGATTTTTTGCCATTCATAGGGATGTGCTCATATCAAGTGAATGAAAATAGTATCGTTATGATTACAAACTAATTTGATAATCCCTTAAATCATGCCAGTTATTTATTACCGGTGAATGACAAACGCGTGATTGGGTTGGGCCGGTTTAAGACGGTTTTCGCCGCTAGCAGCCTGTCGGACTTACTGCTGCATGTAATGCGATAACAGCCCCATTGCCACACGGGTTATAAACTTGAGCCGCTTTCGCACCATCGACCGCTACACCGACTATCTGCCCCCCCTCATTGGATGAATGGTTACCCGAAAATCATCCGGCTCGTTTTATTGTGGAAGTCATAGGCCAATTGGACTTGGCCGTCATCACCCAAGCGTATGCCGGTCGTGGCGGCAAGGCGTACCATCCGGCCCTGCTGTTGTCCTTGCTGGTCTATGGCTATGCCACCGGCGTGTTTTCCAGCCGCCGCCTTGGGCAAGCGGGCTACGATGAAAAACGGGGGGGATTTAGCTATAAAACCGCGTTAGTAACCTTGAAATCCGTATTTTTTGTTTTTGAAAGCACATTGCCTAGTTAACTGGGGGCTAAGTCCGGCAGGCTGCTAGGCGACGACCTGTACTTCGTCGATGACGTGGGCGATGTGGTCACGGAAGCCGCCAGTTCCAGACACCGTCATCAGCACCTTCAACTACACCACCCTCACCGCCAACGTCGAAAACTTGGCCTGGCAAGGCACGGTGGAAACGACGTGTTGCTGGGTAAAAACAGTTCGGCTTCGACGATGTGAACAGTTACAGCACGGCATTGGCTTTATCCGTTAAAAACATGGCGACGGCGTTCAAGTACCTGCAAGCCAATTTTAGCGCAGGGGAGACGGTGGCGTTCACCGCCGTGGGCAACACTTATGTCTTCCAAGGCAATGGCGCGGCGGATACGGCGGTGCAGTTGACGGGCGTTTTAGCTTCAAACCTGAATACCGACGGTTTGGCGGCTGGCGGGGTTTGGTTGGTGTAAAACCGGCATGACCGTAGAGACCTTGCAATGCAGCGTCTCTACGGTCATGTTTTATGTACGCTTTTAAACGCTCAGGTTTTCGTTTTTTGGAGCTTAGGTCTCTTGACCGCAATTGGCGGGCAGGATGCCTTTATGCCCCAGAAAGGGTACGCGCTCCTTCTGGGGCGGAAGAAAACGGAGAGCCCCCAACATCCCTTATTTAAATTTAACCATTTCTTTGCCGTCGCTAGAAAAATGGCAAATGCCCGCCGCGAAATTATCACAATCTTTGGATTGCTCTACGGTTGCACCTGTTGGCGTCAAATGGATTTTTAGCTCGCAGTAATTGGCTTCGCTTTCCGAGTGTTTCTTCATGATCAATTCATTATCGGCAACTTGTTTGGCAGTGCCGGAAACATCGGCTGAACAGGGATATTTGCCTTCTTCATTGGCGTTCGGTTCAAAATCCACATCGGCACTGACGGTAATTTCATCATTCATCTTAATGATTTTTAAGTGATGGACATGCTTGCCGTCACGCAACAAATAATGGTCGGCACTCGCCAACACAGAACCGGAAAACAGCATCGCCATAGCCAGAAACAAACTTTTTTTCATGATATATCCTCGTTTTTATGGTTTAAAAAAATTCAGCATGATGGGTATTTCCACCGAAGCCATCGCTTCTAGTCTTACCCTACACGGCTTGTAACATTGTACCTTAGTGCAAGCCGTTACCCAAAGGCGATGAGCTTGGAAACAGGGTAGCCGCAAAGTGCCCAGACGGGACGTGGTTTACCCTCCTAACGCTGTTGCCGCCAACTATAATAAATTTGCCCGTCATTGCATTTCCAGCTTAAGCGTTGCAAGCCCTTTTCACCAGCCTGCATTTTACAATCATGGTCAATTTTAAATTGTTGCCAATGTCCATCATCAACATCAGCCTGGGCGTATAAGCTATACAATTTGACTGCGGCCAACGCAAACACCAGCATCAACAAGCTGCTGAAAAGATTTTGGCGTAAAAAGGCAATGGCTTTATGACGTTGTCCAGAGATCATCACAGCGGTATCTTCCAAATTTTTTAGTGCGACTATACTTCAAACGGTCACGTTTTCGGTTTTAGCAATCCATCGTAGGGTACGCTGTGCGTACCTTTTGCATTGGCGGCCCTTACATAGGCGTGGTCAATAAATCCAGATATATTGATTTGATCTGCACAGCGTCTTTAGTTTTTTAATCCCCATCCAAACTTGGGCCAGTCGATTCAGATAACACCCTCCGAGGACGTTATCTGCCAATGCCAATGCTAAGAAATAAACAGCTAATGGTCAAAATCCCCTATCATATTGTTTTCCTTTAGCCTGCCCGCAGAGCTTAATCATGACCAACGTATTTTTGTTGTTGTTTTCGCTGTTCCTAAATCTGGCTGGCCTAGCCATCGCCGCCAACAAACCCGCCCCCGAGTCCAGTAAGCAAAAACACATCGAGCCGCCGTTGCAGTGTGTCGCTTTCAGCCCTTATGTCGGTACGATCAATCCTGATTATGGCCCGAACCCGTCCAAAAAATTGATTGATACCTTGCTGGATAAAATAGTCAAGGACACGCCTTTTCGCTGCATTATGACTTATGGTGTCCTCAACGGCCTGGATTACACCTTTACCGCCGCCGAAGCGCGGCATCTTAAAGTCATTGCGATTTTGTGGATAGACAAGGATGAGAAAGTCAATTCGCAATCCATTTCCACAGGAATTTATCTCGCCCGGACGTTTCCGAAAACCATCATCAAATTAAGCTGCGGTTCGGAAGTTAGAACCCGTCATGGCTATAAATTCGACGGTGAAATCACACGCTGCATCCAAGCCATGCGCGAGGCCAAAGTGCCGCAACCTGTAACTACGATTGACACCTGGTGGGAATGGTGCAACCGCTCGTTGCGCTGTGAAAAAACCATTTTTTCTGACCAAGTTGATTGGATCGGCATCAATGTTTTTCCGTGGTGGGAAAATCATTTTTCGAGCCTGCACCCGTGCACCCGTGCAGAACAAGCGGCGGATTTCCACCTTGCCCGGCTTAATGAAGTCCATCAGGCCAATCCCGATAAAGACATCATGATTACCGAATTCGGCTGGCCCAATGGCCCTGATAAAGCCGTGTCGATCAATGATAAGACCGGACACCGTTGCGGCATTGCCAGTGCCGAAAACCAAGCCTTGGTGGTGCGGTCAACGTTTAAAAAATTGGCGCAAGCGCACCGCTCAGGCGTGGTGTTTGAAGCATTTTCAGAAAATTGGAAGCCCAGCAATGAGGGCCAATCTGGAAAATATTGGGGCATTTGCCAAGGCGGGCCGCCTTATGCCTGTAGCAAGAAACTCGGCAAAGATTGATTAATATTGTCATTTAGCAAAGCATGCCTGGCAGCATATTAATGTCTGTCAGACCGTTTATTTATCATTCAACCCAATATTAGCGTTTTATCATCGGGTTTCGTTTGATAGAATGTGATAGTGTGCAAAATTACCACATGTTGTTACTGTTAATTATTTCATAAGTGCTTGCATTGAACATGGAATACCGCGCCCACGCTTTTTTGGCAAACACTTATGAAACAATCAATATTCTTTTTGAATAGGATTGATTACTTGACCTTTATCCTCCCGCCGATCCCCCTGACATTCTTTATTTACAGCCGCTGTTGGCAATCCGCTTGCCACGCAAGTAAAAACCAACAGTAAAATGGCGATGGTCTTTGAGTGTCCGACTTATAGAAAACTTTCTAACATGAAGAATGTAAAACTAACCCTGCTTGTTTTAATGTCACTGTGCTTATCCCTAGTATCGGGAGCCAGTTATAGCCGCCATGCCGCCATCTTGATAGACGCGGATAACGGCAAGGTCATTTTCGAGCAAGATGCCAACCACGCTTGGTTCCCGGCTTCGCTGACCAAAGTGATGACGCTGTACATGGCGTTTTCCGCCTTGCGGCAAGGGGAAATCCAGTTAAACGAGATGATGACAACTTCCAGTTACGCCGCCCGCCAACCCAATAGCAAGCTGGGCTTAAGGACTGGCGAAAACTTGAGCGTCGAAGAAGCGATACTGGCATTGATCACGCGCTCCGCCAACGACGCCGCCGTGGTGTTAGCTGAGCATCTAGGCGGCAATGAAGATAATTTCGCCGTCCGCATGACGGCAAAAGCCCATGCACTGGGGATGTATGACACCCATTTTATGAACGCCACTGGCCTGCCCCACCAATGGCAAGTGACTACGCCGCGTGACTTAGGTTTATTGGCTTATCGGACATTGCACGATTTTCCGAATTATTACCCGTATTTTGCCTCCCACAATTTTTATTTCCGTGGACAGGAGTTGCGCGGCATCAATAAATTTACCGCCAATTATCCCGGTGCAGAAGGTATGAAAACCGGATTCACCTGCGGTTCCGGTTATAACCTGATGTCCTCCGCCCAACAAAACGGCAAACGCTTGATTGGGGTGGTCATGGGCGGCATGACCAGTTCAGAACGTTACCAACTGATGACTTCGATGATGGATGATGGTTTTGGCAATGCCCTAAATGATTATCCTAATAAAACCATCACCGCGATACCGGCCAAGTTCCCCAGCACACCACCCTACCAGCTCGGTTGTGGCCATGATGCACCGCGCCACTCTTATGCACAATACACCCCACCGAAAAGACATCACAGCAAAACACTCACCCACAGCCGTCACGCCCACATCAGCCACCCTTCAGGCAAGCATAAAAAAGCCATCAGGATCGCCAAAAATACCAATAAAAGCCATCCCCCAAGCCTAGCTAAATTTACCAAAGCTCATCATCGCAGTACGCTTAAAACCAGTAAAACCAATGTACGCAGCACTTCTAAAATCAGCAAACTGACGAAAACCATCAAGCCAAATAAAAGCCGTTATCATCGTAATGGCTAATGCCTGATGGGCATCCATCCCCACGTCATGCAAAATGGCTTGCATCATCCTTTATTAGATACACAGGATTAGATACACAGGATTAGATACACAGGATATTTCATCCCATCCAAACAGATAAACATCACGCCAAAGGATGTCATCTGTTTGGATTTAAAGCTTACCAACCCTAAACCTAGCTACGAACCCGATTCCGGTTCCAAATAAGTTGACAAAGCATACCGTAACATTAACAAAGTCATAGCAACCGGATACAGCATGTAATGATCCAGCAATTCCAAGCTCACCAAAACCAACACCATCACCATCCAGGATTTGATCTGAAGATTTTTGGCGAGCATTTGCAAATGGCGTAAAACATCCTTATCAATATTTTGCCGTTGGGCAATGAAAAATAATTCAATAAACGCCGTCATAAAAACAAAATATAAGGCATAAGCAAAAAACACCGGCGTGTCATCTTTAAACAACGGCTGCCAGTGGGCATACCAAACCAGCAACACGCTGCCCGAAAACAGATCATGCCAAAATCGGGAAAAACCTCGGTCAAGCATCACCGCCACCAAACTTATCACCGCCACGATCAAACCGCCATACAACACCCACGGCGTCACCAGCCAACCCAGCCAAGGGCTGGCGGCCTGCAACAAAAAACATAAGCCCAAACTGAACGCGATAAAAATAAACATGGCTGTCAGCACAAATTGACCATAAAGTGGTTTTGTTATGCCAAAAAATCGGGAAGGAGTAAAGTTAAAACTTGTCGCTATGCAAAAATGGCATTGAAACAGTTGAATCCACGCTATTTATACTTTGCTAGTTATACTTTGCTAGGTTTAGCATGGGCGACCAAGCTAAATGCTTAGGTGACATAGCCCCAGATTAAAAACCTGTATTCCGGGTCGGAAGCTTTTTAGAGGAGGAAAAAGGCTGGATCAACTGTTGCACAATGCTGGGCGACATTGTGTCATTAATACCATAACGCGTAGGCCACTGTTTTTTAGGCAGGTAAAAGGTGCCGAAAAGTTTATCCATCCAAGGCAGCATGGGGGCATAGTTTTTGTTGATAAACTCCGGGCCATCGTTGGTATGGTGCCAATGATGGAAAGCAGGGGTTGAGATCATCCATTCCAAGCAGCCAAATCGCCAACGAAGATTGGCGTGTATGAAAAATCCCCAAATAGTCCCCACCAACGTGACCAGTAAAGGCATCAGATCCATGCTATTGCCACTGGCCTGGGCCAATCCTAATAAATACATGGGGACAAAACCGCAGAGACGGGGAAAGGCCAGATCAATAGGATGGGCACGGGTATTGACCAACCAGTCTATTTGTTCCGCGCTGTGATGGATCGCATGGAAACGCCATAAAAACGGGATTTCGTGCATCCAGCGATGCCCCCAGTAAGTGCCAAATTCTCCAACAACCATTGCCGCACTAAAACGTGCCCACATTGGCAAACTGGCAACTTGTTGATGCAATTCACCGGGAATAAAGCCATGCAGACCTAGCGCGATTAACGACATCGGTAAGGCGATAAAGAATTTAGGCAGAAGGCCGCTTAAGAAAAAATAAATGAAATCGGTAAAAAATGCTTTACGGAAAAATTTCTGCGGATGTAAAGGACAAAACCTTTCCAGAGGCACAAAAATGACCATGATGACCAGCAACCAAATCGATAGCCTGAAGACATCGACGACAAAAGGGGCTATGTGCAGTTGCTGGAGAATTTCCATAATTAATGAAAAAGATAAAAACAAAAAAGCGTGTGCCGTTTAGGAAACGGCACACGCTTATACCACAGTTTTCAATTACACGTTGGCAACTGTTTTGGTCAGATTACGTCTTCTCAAGAATGCAAACGCAACCCCGCCCACCAGCATCAACAACACGCTGCCGGGCTCTGGCACTTGTTCGGTTAAGGAAATGCCATCAATCAAAGAAAACGGTGGTTGGCCTAATGGCCCACCCAAGGCCAAAAACCCAATCAATTCGCTTTGGGCCGTTGCCCTGAACGTCATATGTTGCTGCTCCCAAGGAACAAAACCATGATTTGGATTACTCATTAGATGCGAATATTGATTTTGGCCTCCAGTAACAACCTGTGTCGTATCAGTATAAGTTTGCCCACTAGGGAGAAGGATGCTATTTGTGGTAGTCAATGCCCCGCCAAAACTAACCAGCCATTGCTCTGTTGTGGAACCATCAAACCCCTTTTGTTGTCCCGCAGCTTGATAAAAAGCCAGGTCATAATATTTTCCAACCGTCAGCCCCGTCACTGTTTGATACAGGGTCGTCAAGTGGTATGCACCATCTGATACAATAAATTTTCCCTGATCAGGACTTGAATTCGGAATCACATTATTCACATTCCATAAAGGAAAACCGCCGCCAACATTGACACCTGCCTGACCTGAAAAAGTTAAAAACGTATATCCGCCTCCCGTACCAGTCCCTATATTCCAACCGCTAAGATTAGAGTTGTTGACTTTAGCCGAATTGCTGACGGTGGTGGACTCGAAAGAGCCATTGTGTATTAAATTGACTTGTCCAGAAAGGGCGACGCCGGATAGTAAAAATGAGAACGCGCTGACTCCAGAAATGAGTAATTTACGAAAAGTATTTTTCGGTTTGCTGGTCGGGCAAATTATTTTTGGCATTATTGGTTTGTACTCGATAAATGTAGAATTTTCAATAAACAAAGCAATATCGATGCCTATTTTTTAAAAAAATAAGTGTTTTTAATAAAAACACCATTTTAGAATCAAATAAGCCGTATTTTTAAGCATACTAATTGCGCTGATTGATTGGTAACATGACAATTATTGTCACAAAATGACAATAACAACCAATGTTTTCATCTAATGAGCCTAATTTTAGGCATAAAAGCCATTCAAACAATAATCCCAACACATCGTAAGGAATGGGCATGGAATAAGTTCGAGGATTGAGACCTGTCAGGTTTTTAAAACCTGACAGGTCTAGCGGGTAATTGCCAAAACTATTCCATGCCCATTCCTAAGACATGCAAAAACTAACTCATCCCACCCGAAAACAAACGGTAAGCCGGATTTTCGGTCGCTTCTTGATAGATAAAACCTAATTCCTCCAAACATTGTTCGAAAGATTTTTGCTCGGTTTGCGGCATTTGCAAACCCATAAGCACTTTTCCAAACGCCGCTCCGTGATTGCGGTAATGGAATAGGCTGATATTCCAGCGCCCACCCAATTCAAGCAAAAATTTCAACAACGCGCCGGGACGTTCGGGGAATTCGACGCCGTAAATAATTTCGTGCAATTCGCAAGGTGCATGGCCCCCCACCATGTAACGGATATGTTCTTTCGCCAGATCATTAGTGGTCATGTCGGTGACGAGGAAACCGTGCGCTTGCAGATGGGCGATGACGCTGGCGCGGTCGGTTTCCAAGCCGCTACTGGAAATACCGACAAACACTTGCGCCATTGCCGCATCAAAATAACGATAATTGAACTCGGTGATGCTCCGCCCGCCCAGCAATTTACAAAACGCCAAAAAACTGCCGGGTTCTTCGGGGATGCTGACCGCCAGCAAAATCTCGCGGTGTTCACCTACTTGCGCCCGTTCTGCGACATAGCGCAAGCGGTCAAAATTGATGTTCGCGCCGCTGTCTATCGCCACCAGTGTTTGTCCGGTGATTTGTCCACGCTCTACATATTTTTTCAAACCTGCAATCGCCAACGCGCCGGCCGGTTCGGCGATGGAGCGGGTATCATCGAAAATATCCTTGATTGCCGCACAGATTTCGTCGGTGTTGACGGTGATGACTTCATCGACATATTTTTTTGCCAAACGGAACGGCTCCGCGCCGACTTGCTTGACGGCGACCCCATCGGCGAACAAACCCACCTGATTCAAGATGACCCGGCTACCTGCTTGCAAAGCCCGGTTTAGGCAATCGGCGTCATCCGGTTCGACACCGATGATTTTGATGTCAGGGCGGACGAATTTGGCATACACGGCAACGCCAGCCAGTAGGCCACCGCCACCCACAGGGACAAAAATCGCGTCCAAACCGGCGGTGTGTTGGCGCAAGATTTCCATCGCCACCGTGCCTTGTCCGGCAATGACATCGGGATCATCATAAGGATGGATAAAAACGCGTTGTGATGCGTCCGCCAATTGCTGGGCATGGGTGTAGGCTTCGCTGTAGGAATCGCCGAACAGTTCGATTTCAGCCCCCATAGCGCGGACGGATTTGATTTTGATTTCCGGCGTGGTCGTGGGCATGACGATCAAGGCGTTGATGCCTAAGCGGTTTGCCGATAACGCCACGCCTTGGGCATGGTTGCCGGCGGAAGCGGCGATAACACCGTGTTGTTTTTCGCCGGCATCCAACAAGGACATTTTGTTGTACGCACCGCGTAGTTTGAACGAAAACACGGACTGTAAATCTTCACGTTTTAAATAGACGGTATTTTGTAAACGTTCGGACAGGGAGCGGGCGAAATCAAGCGGGGTTTCTATCGCGACATCGTAGACTTTGGCGCGGAGTATTTTTTCTATGTATTTTTGGGGCATGAGTTAAAAATGGGCTGAATAATACGGGGTTCTGCGGTATTATTAATTGTTTCATAAGTGCTTGCACTAAAATCGTTTTTTTCACTAAAATTGCTTTGGCAAGCACTTATGAAACAATTAATAACCTATTGAATTGGATATGGATTTTCCCATTAGTTCTTGCACGGTATTATTAAGTATACCGTGCAAGAACTAATGGGAAAATTCATATCGCACACCCCAAACACTTTACAGGAGCTACAACCGCTATGACACAAGACGAGTTAAAACAAAAAGTTGCCCATGCCGCCTTACCATATGTGAAAGATGTCGGCATCATCGGCGTAGGCACTGGTTCAACCATCAAGCATTTCATCAATTATCTCGCCGATATGAAAGGCGAAATTGAAGGCGCGGTGTCCAGCTCGGAAGGCACCACCGAGCATCTGAAAAAAGTCGGCATCCCCGTGTTGGATTTGAACGCGGTCGGCCCGCTGCAAGTGTATGTCGATGGGGCCGATGAAATCAACCCATTGAAACAATTGATTAAAGGCGGCGGTGCGGCATTGACGCGCGAGAAAATCATCGCCGCCGCCAGCGAAAAATTTGTCTGCATCGCCGATGGTTCTAAACGGGTGGATGTATTGGGCAAATTCCCTTTACCAGTGGAAGTCATCCCAATGGCTAGAAGCTATGTCGCCAGGGAATTGGTGAAATTGGGCGGAACACCTGTGTACCGCGAAGGCTGCGTGACCGACAATAGCAACCATATTTTGGATGTCCACGGTTTGACGATTTCAACACCGATTGAACTAGAACGGCTGATCAACAATATCACCGGCGTAGTATGCGTCGGCTTGTTTGCCGTGCGTCCTGCGGATATTGTGCTGGTCAGTGACGGCGAAAGCATCATTACATTTTAAGAATCCCCCTTTTTTTAAATGGGCTAGGGCAATTTTTGCCGATTATAAATTTAAAACGACGGGCTTTAATGTTGACCCCTAGCCCACCTAAGGACTTGTTATCTTTTAATTAGCGTCGGAAAGAATAATTGCCGCAAATAAAAAAGGCTTAACGATGGATCGTTAAGCCTTTTTACTCGATACCAAATGTTACGTGTTAAATCTTGGCTAGCTCAAGCTTCTAAGACCACGGCGGCCTTAAGTTTCTTCATCGCATTTTGTTCCAATTGCCGTATCCGCTCCGCCGAAACATTGTAACGTTCCGCCAACTCATGCAAAGTGGCTTTTTTCTCCGCCAACCAACGGCTGGAAACAATGTCCAGGCTACGTTCATCCAAAGTCGCCATCGCATCATGCAGCAAATCATGCTCATGTCCGCCCCAATCGGCGTTTTCCAGCAGCATTGCAGGGTCGGCTCCATGTTGCTGAAGATAATTAGCCGGTGCGATGTAGCTGTCTTCATCTGAGTCGTCATCACTCATATCAAAGGGCATATCGCGATTGCCCAGACGCTTTTCCATTTCGTAGACGCTGCTCAACTCGACATTCAAATCACTGGCAATGGCTTCGGCTTCGTTATTGGACAACCAACCCAAATCATCTTTGGATTTGCGTAAATTGAAAAACAGCTTGCGCTGGGCTTTGGTGGTCGCAATTTTGACGATAGCCCAGTTTTTGATGACATATTCGTGGATTTCAGCCTTGATCCAGTGCACGGCGAAGGACACCAAGCGTACCCCCATATCGGGATCAAAACGTTTAACGGCTTTCATCAAACCAACATTGCCTTCTTGGACAATATCTGGCATGGACAAACCATAACCGCTGTAACCTTTGGCGACATGCACGACAAAACGCAGATTGGTCATGACCAGTTGCCTAGCCGCTTCCAGATCACCATCGTCTCGGTATTTCAAAGCTAATTCATGTTCTTGCTCAGATGTTAATTTAGGCATCTGTCTAACAAGATTCAGATAGGCGTCAAAGGTGCCGACAGATAAATTGACCGGTAAAGTTAAGGCGTTACTCATATTAGTCCCCCGATAGGTAAAAACTTGGATAAATTTTAGCACTCGGTGCTAGTGAGTGCCAACAATTTTTAAAGTTCAAGTTTTATTCAGGTTTGGTATGCTGAAGCTGATACATCAAAACAGCCCAGGAGCCTACAACACCCAATAAAGACGAAATTCCGATCAATTTAAGCGTTTCTGTAAAACTAAAAAACACCAAATGAAAATTGCCGCCATAAAGAGAAGACAGGGTTTCTACAGGTGATCTCAATATCAACATCATGGCAGTGACAATAAACCAAGCCACAACACCAGAGATAAAACCAATCCATAGACCGGCGTATAAAAACGGTCTCTGAATAAAGCCATGAGTGGCTCCGACCAATTTGGCGATAATCACTTCTTCACGACGGCTATGAAGCTCCAGACGAATGGTGTTTGCGGTAATAAACAATACCGCCAAACCCAGCATCAGGTTAAGTATGGTCGCCGCACACTCGCCAACGGCGATAATCGACTGCAAACGCTCTAGCCATTGCATATCCATCTGGGCCAGATCAACGTCCACATTTTGCTGGAATTCATGCAAAAGTGCCTCAAGTTGCCGCTTGTCAGTCAGGGAATTTTTCGGCAATACCTGGATAACTATTGGTAAGGGATTGGTTTTTAAAGCAGAAATAGCTGAACCAAAACCACTGTAAGTTTTAAATTCCGCTAAGCCCTGCTCCTTGTTAATCAACGTGACTTGCTGTACTTCAGGCTTGTTTCTGATGCCATCCGCCAGCTTTTTGGCATGGAGTTCTGACACTTCCTCTTTAAGGAACAAGGAAATTTGTGTGCTGGTCTCCAAATGACTGGTCAATTGCTGAAAATTGACCAACACCAGATAAAAACCGCTAGCCAAGGATATGGCAATGGCGAGCACAGCAACGGTCATGATAGATGTGAATGGCGATGCCACCAAGCGCCCTAAACTGGAAAAAAGGGCATGGGCATGAAGGTCACGGTAAGCATTTAGCTTATCCATAAAACTACCGCCAGCCACCGTATTCTGGCGGCTATCGGATTTAGCCGGTTTAAGATATTTAGGCGGTTTGACTTCCCGTGTCTGTTGCCGTCTTTTATTATATTTGTTCATCTAGCTCGACACCAATTGGCCGTGGTCAAGCTTTAACACACGATGGTTCATTTTTTTTATCAACGAAATATCATGCGATGCGATGAATACGGTAACGCCGACTTGCTGGAAACTTTCAAACAAGCTCATGATTTCAGAAGATAATTCAGGATCAAGATTACCTGTCGGCTCATCGGCGATGATAATCGGCGGTTTATTTACCACCGCCCGTGCAATTCCAACCCGTTGCTGCTCCCCGCCCGACAAAGCCAACGGGAATTTTTTTTCCTTGCCCGACAGGCCGACTTTATCCAACACCGCCCTCACTTTACGGCCAATTTCCTGATGTCCAAAACCTGCGATCACCAATGGCAATGCAACATTGTCAAACACCGTCCGGTCTTGTAACAGCTTGTAATCTTGATAAATAAAGCCCATTTTACGGCGCAAGTAGGGGATTTGCTTTTCTTTTGCATGGCTTAGGTTTTCACCATCAAGAAATATTTGGCCTTTATTGCAGCGTTCCATCACCCCAATCAATTTTAACAAAGTGCTCTTGCCCGCCCCCGAATGTCCAGTCAGAAAAGCAAGCTCACCGTGCCGTAAATGGAAACTGACATCACGCAACACTTCGCCGGTTTCCTGATAACGTTTACTGACATTTTCAAACTTTAACATAGGCGATATTTTAGTTAATCAAGGCTTAATCATTGGCAAATAAGGCGTTTACAAAATTTTCGGCATTAAAATCTTGCAAATCATCAATACCTTCGCCGATACCGATAAAACGGATAGGAATGCCTGATTGTTTAGCAAGGGCAAAAATCACGCCGCCTTTTGCCGTGCCATCCAATTTGGTCAACACCAAACCCGTTAAGGCTACAGCTTCATTGAACAATTTCGCTTGCGACAAGGCATTTTGTCCAGTCCCCGCATCCAATACCAGCAACACTTCATGCGGCGCAGTTTCATCCAACTTAGCCATGATACGTTTGACTTTTTTCAATTCGTCCATCAGATTCGATTTGGTATGCAAACGTCCTGCGGTGTCGGCGATCAACACGTCTATGCCCTTGGCCTGGGCGGATTGCACACCATCATAAATCACTGAGGCCGAATCGGCACCGGTATGCTGCGCCACGACATGGATCTTGTTCCGTTCTCCCCAGGTTTGCAATTGTTCAACCGCCGCCGCCCGAAACGTGTCACCCGCCGCCAGCATGACGCTGTGGCCTTGCACCTGCAAACGTTTGGCTAATTTGCCTATGGTCGTGGTTTTGCCAGCACCATTGACGCCGACGACCAAAATGACAAAAGGCTTATCTTGTTTCGGTATGCACAACGGCTGGTTGCACGGCTGTAAAATATTGAGCAATTCTTCTTTCAAAGCCGCCGACAATGCTTCGCCGTCGCTGAGTTGATGGCGTTCAAGCCGTTGCGTCAACTGCGCGATAATGTCGGTAGTGACATTAATGCCTATGTCCGCCATCAATAAACGGGTTTCCAGATCTTCAAGCAAATCCTGGTCAATTGCCTTGGAACCCAGTGCCAGATTCGTCAAAATACCGCCCAAACCTGAACGGGTACGTTTTAGTTGGCTTTTCAGCCGCAACAACAATGATTCAGGAGCGGGTTCTTCATAAAGCGCTTCGGCAATATCTTCGCTGACCGTGGCAACCGCCGGTTCCGGTCCGGCAAGCACCGGTTCGGCTTCCATCAATCCATAGCGACTATAAAAACTGATCGCCAGCAACGGCAACATTAACAATGCAGCTATTGCATTGTGGACAACGACGACCCATACAGGCATTGCTAATTTAAAACCAGCAATGCCCAAGCTAATTTCAACAAAAACCAAGAGGCTTAACCATAAAGCAGCCACCCTGACGGGTCTGGGTTTATTTACCGACAGGCTGCCCCATATCAATGCAGTCAACAGGAAGAAACACACCACCGCGCCCCAGCGGTGCAAGACATTGACCGCCACTTGCTGGTCATAAGACAAATCACCACTATAGCCACTAAGCAAACCGCCTAATAAATTCAAAGCGTTTTGATAATCCGCTACGGGCAGCCATTGCCCGTTGCATTGTGGAAACCCGACACACACCAAGCTGGCATGGTTGGCACTGACCCACGCACCTAAGCTAATCTGCAAAAATAAAACCAGCATGGCAAACCGGCAAAACCAAACTGAAGCAGCCTTGTTTAGCAAAATAATATTGGCTTTACTGTACAGATACAATCCACACAACAGCCAAAAACTAACCATATTTAGAATTATGCTGCCTGTCACGACTATCGGCATGGCCTGTAGCTTGACCAGCCAATAATTCAAAATGGCCTGCGAACCGACGCAAACCAACAATGCCGACATTGTTGCCACCGCGACAAGCCGAGAGGATTTTTCCCGCCAACTTAATATAACCATCGGCAAAATAATCAAGCCTAACAATAGGTAAGCATAACGGTAGGCAAGTTCTTTCCAAATGCCAACAAGTCCAACACCCGATGGCATGTTCAACTGCGAAATATCACCGATGAATAACTGCCCGTAACAAGTCGGCCAGTCGGGGCAACTCAGTTGCCCGCCGGAAAATCGGCTGTAGGCACCTAATACGATAACGATTAACGCCAGGACAACGCTAAACAGGGTTAATTTTCTAAACATTACTTCTCGTTCCCTTTTTATTAACCAATTTGGGAGATTTTCAACAGGTGCATAAGATCACTTTTCACTTGGTAAGGATCAAATCCAGGCTCGTATTGCATCATCAAGTTGCCCAACGGGTCGATTAAAAACAACATGCCATCGGGTATATCGCTTTTTCTAATGTCGGTCATTTTTTTTATCAAACTAATGCTAGGTTTGATCCTGATTAAATCAGAACTGGAGGCAAGCTCAGGTTTGTCCTGAGCTATCAATTTTGTAACCAATGCGTCGTCAAGTTTATTTTGTTCATGCAACAACTCTGTAAACAACGCTTCATCTTGTTTGTTTTGGGTTTGGCGCAACCGCCATAACAAAGCATCCTTAAGCCAATACTGTTTAGCGATTCCAGGTTTAATTTCCTTAAGTATCATTACAATACGCCGCGTCCGTGGCAATTCCTTATTAAGCATCAAACGTAATTGCTTGGTTTTTAATAGGGAGTCCAAACACACTTGTGCACATTGGTTTTTGGGCATGACATTAACTATCAGCCAATGCCCTTTGATTTCGCCAATATTTTTCTCGGAAAATTCGTCAAAACCCGAAAATTCGGCCCAATCAGTCGCGACAACCGGGCTTATTAATTGACCTTTATTGACGCTACCCGTCAGCAAAGCGGTGTTTTTGCTAAGGCTCCAAGCAATCAGGACGGGGATGACCGACATCCCAAAAATAACTAAAATAATTAGGTGGTTTTTTTGTTGTTGGTTAATCATTTGATTTTTTTAAACTGTACACAATAAAAAGTAGCGTCAACGTTAAAGCCAACGCAAACCATTGCATGGCATAAGCGGTGTGTTGTTCGGGTGGCATCAGGGTGCTTGTTTGCCATTCGCGGGTATAGCCATCTGGAAAATGCTTGTCCAATTCGACCTGAAAGCTGAACAAAGGATACCCCAGTTTCTTAGCCAGAATTGAACTATCGGCAACTTGCACCACAGAAGGCCAATTACCAGCCGGAATATCGGCTTCGGGGAGTTTGATGCCGACACTCGGAAATTGGTTGATTCTTCCCGTAATTGTTGTTTGGATACTGGTAAATTTCACATCTGGCAAAATGGCACGGTTTGGCGTTAAAGGCAACCATCCCCTATTGACCAACACCGCTTTTGCCCCACTTTCAAGCACAAAAGGAGTCAACACAAAATACCCCGCTTTGCCGGCATAAACCTGATTATCGAGCAAAAATTGATGCGCTACGTCATAATGCCCCGTGAACCGTACTTTTTTATATCTTAAATCTTGCACATCATCTTGACTGGACACGGACAAAGCCATCACTTCGCTATTGGCTTGCTGTTCCTGCAAAACAAGGAATTGCCGTTTTTCTTCTGCACGGTTAAGCTGCCAGTTTCCCAATGCAAGCAAAATCGGCAACAAAACCAGATAAACCAAGGTGGGGATTATTTTAAACGGCATGGCATCATTTCATCGAACTTGCATTAATTAACGTTTGGTATTCAAACCTGAACAATCGAAAATAACTTTATTCCACAAGCACAACACCGACATGATCATAAAAAGCATAGCCATTTTCGCGTTTGCCCTGATTATTATCAGCCTTGGCATCGCACTTTTTAACTTGATAAAAGATAAGAACCAAGAACATTCCGAAAAAATTGTCAAAGCCTTGACCTTCCGTATCTCGCTTTCCGTTTTATTGTTCATTTTTATCTTTATTGCCCTGGCAACCGGAATCTTGAAACCGCACGGCATAGGCGCACAAATCAACACAATAAGACAAGCAACACCAGCATTACAACCAGTTAAGTAAACAAAGGCTTACAAAAGCTTTACACAAAAAAAAAGCGTTGCCACAGACAGACAACGCT
The DNA here is from genome assembly GCF_028687615.1 of Methylovulum sp. Taxonomy (GTDB): domain Bacteria; phylum Pseudomonadota; class Gammaproteobacteria; order Methylococcales; family Methylomonadaceae; genus Methylovulum. Next base: position 142,415 of record NZ_JAQTZU010000002.1, on the reverse strand, counting down.
TTTTTTGTTTTTCGGGCCGTTTAAATCAGATACACAAAAATAAACAAACCTAACCAAACCACGTCAACAAAATGCCAATACCAGGCCGCCGCTTCAAAAGCAAAATGATTTTCCGGTTTGAAATGGCCTTTGGCGCTACGGAACAGCACCACGCTCAAAATTATGGCGCCGATACAAACATGTAAACCATGAAAACCGGTCAACATAAAGAAAGTCGAGCCATAAATACCTGATCCCAAAGTCAGACCCATTTCGGTATAAGCTTCATGATATTCAAACGCTTGGAAAGCAACGAACAAAAAGCCCAAAGCGACAGTGGCGATCAAACCTTTTATCAGTTGCTCACGTTTATTTGCCAACAAACCATGATGCGCCCAAGTACACGTCACGCCACTGCTCAACAGGATCAGAGTGTTTAAGAACGGCAGCCCCCAAGCACCCATAGGCTCAAATTCACCGTCTTGGGTCGGCAAGCCGTTGATCAATTTAGCTGGGCCGTTAGTCGGCCAATGGGCTTCAAATTCGGGCCATAATAATTCTTTAGTCGCCGCACCTATGCCTTCACCACCTAACCAAGGCACTGACAAATTGCGGGTGTACCAAAGTGATCCGAAGAAAACGGCAAAAAACATCACTTCAGAAAAGATAAACCACATCATGCCCATCCGATAGGAAATGCCTACCTGGGCGCTATACATGCCCGCTTCGCTCTCAGTCGCCTGTAACGTAAACCATCCCGCCAGCATCACGATGAAGATGGCAAAACCAATAATCATCATGGGTGAACCAATAGACGAATGGTTCAAATAATTTGCAAAACCCGCCAGCGTCAACATTAAACCAGCGGTAGCCATCACCGGCCAGGTCGCCTTATGCGGAATGTAATAAGTTTCGTTTGAAGACATGTTATTCCCCTATCCTTCTACTGTGTTTTAGTATTATCAAAAAATGTATAAGCAAGCGTGATTATTTTGTACTGCTTAGGTAAATTTGGATCGACCACAAAACGTACCGGCATCGTCCGGCCTTCGCGCGGTTTGAAAGTTTGTTCTGTAAAACAAAAACACTCGGTCTTTTTAAAATATTCGGCAGCCAAACCTGGTGAAATACTTGGAATTGCCTGTGCGACCATGACCTTATCCGTCAAATTTTCGGCATAAAAATTAACCGTGTAATATTCACCAGGATGAACTTTCAGTTTTTTAGTTTCCGAACGGAACAACATCGGTGCCGATTCATTCAGCGAAGTCACAAATTCGACGCTGACTTCCCTATCTTTATCAACCGGATAAACAATTTCTTTAACTGCTACCGACGCCACTTTGCCATTCAGTCCGGTAATATCACAGAGCACGTCATAAAGCGGGACGAGGGCGAAACCGAAACCGAACATAGCAACCACCACGAATACCAAAGTGCGTACTAATTTGGCGTTTTTTTGCTTGACATCATCGTTCATTGAGAAACCGCCTTGATCACTGCAAACACATAGATTGCAATAGCGACAATTGCCAATAATACCGCCGTCAAAATATTTTTTGTTTTTGTTTTCATTCTGTCACCTGATGCGCCCCCCATTAAAGCAAGTGGCGCATCGAATAAGTGCATGGCTTTGCAAAACTGCTTAAATATGCTCAGTCGGAATTACAGTCGGTGGTGTAGTAAATGAGTGGTACGGTGGAGGTGATGGTAAAGTCCACTCCAAACCGTGTTTATGTGCATCTTCCCACACTTCATCACTGACTTTTTCACCAGTTCCGCCTCTGATAGTATCAATGACGATATACAAAAATAACAATTGGCTAATTCCAAAGATAAAACCGCCGACGCTGGAAATCATATTCCAATCTGCAAATTGCACGGCATAATCTGGAATCCGGCGCGGCATACCTGCCAGTCCCAAGAAATGCTGGGGAAAAAACAAAATATTGACTGATACGACAGATAACCAAAAATGCAATTGGCCGATTTTTTCGTTGTACATGTGGCCTGTCCATTTGGGCAACCAATAATATCCTGCCGCCATCAGAATAAAGACCGACGCCGGAACCAAGGTGTAATGGAAATGGGCAACGATAAAATAAGTGTCATGGTATTGGAAATCAGATGGCGCAATCGACATCATCAGGCCAGTGAAACCGCCTAGGGTAAACAACACGACAAAAGCAATTGAAAACAACATGGGGGTTTCAAAAGTCATGGAGCCTTTCCACATAGTCGCTGTCCAGTTAAACACCTTAACACCCGTAGGAATCGCGATTAACATGGTTGCGTACATGAAATACAGTTCACCGGCTATCGGCATACCGACGGTGAACATGTGATGCGCCCAAACGACGAATGATAAGAAAGCAATTGATGCGGTCGCATAAACCATAGAGCTGTACCCAAACAAAGGCTTGCGGGCAAACACAGGAATAATGGTCGAAGCCACGCCAAAAGTCGGCAAAATCATGATGTAAACTTCAGGATGGCCGAAAAACCAGAAAATATGCTGGTAAAGGACAGGGTCACCGCCACCTGCGGCATCAAAAAAGCTGGTGTCAAAAAACCGGTCGGTCAACAACATGGTCACCGCGCCTGCAAAAACCGGCATGACCGCAATCAACAAAAAGGCGGTGATCAACCAAGTCCAAACAAACAATGGCATTTTCATCAAGGTCATGCCAGGCGCACGCATATTGAAAATAGTGGCGATAATGTTGATCGCCCCCATGATTGACGAAACCCCCAGTAAATGCACTGAAAATATCGCAAAAGGCAGGGCCTTACCCGTTTGCAAAACCAACGGCGGATACAATGTCCAGCCCGCAGCAGGTGCGCCGCCTTCCATAAACAAAGTGCTTGCCAGCAATAAAACCCCGGCAACCAACATCCAGAAACTCATATTGTTCATGCGTGGCAACGCCATATCCGGCGCGCCAATCATCATCGGGATCATCCAGTTAGCCAGCCCCACAAAGCCCGGCATAACCGCACCGAACACCATGACCAGCGCGTGCATGGTGGTCATTGAATTAAAAAACTGCGGCTCAACAAACTGCAAACCTGGCTCAAACAACTCGGCACGGATAACCAGCGCCATAGCCCCACCGACAAAAAACATGGTCAGCGCAAACAATAAATAAAGCGTACCAATATCTTTATGGTTAGTGGTCACTATCCATCTTAACAAGCCTTTCTCAGGGCCGTGGGCGTGATCATCGTGATGATGACCATCATGTTCAGCTACAACAGCAGACATAGTTTTATACCTCGAAATAATAGAAAAAGCGTAAATGGACAAGAATCAGTGATGCCTTATTCATCGTCCTGTGCAGGCGGCAGGGCGGCTTGCAATTTTTGTATGGCTGATGGTTGTATAACATCATTGGTCGAATTGCCCAAGCTATTGCGGGTAAAGGTAACAACCGAGGCAAAATCTTTTGCATTTAACGTATGACCAAAAGCAGGCATCATGCCTTTTCCATTCAACAATAAATCCACCTGGGCATTAATGTCGCCCTTGATCAAAGCACTGCCTTTTAACGCAGGGAACATAGGAGCCATGCCCTGCCCTTCCGGTTGATGGCAAGAGCTACAGTTACTGTCATAAACCGATTTTCCTAAAGCGATTAACTCGTCTTTGGACATATCGGCAACAGCTTCTACTTTTTCGGGCGTTGCGGCTTTAACCTCTGTTTTAACAACAGGTGCGGCTGATTTTTTTGGCAATAACTCTTGTATGGCTTTTGGCTGTATTTCATCGCCAACAGCATTACCCAGTGCATTACGGGTAAAAGTGATAACTTGCGCCAACTCATCAGCTTTTAACATTTTTGCAAACGCCGGCATTCCGCCCTTGCCATTCAAGACCAAATTGATTTGGGCATTGATATCGCCTTTGACCACCGCGCTGCCGGTAATGGCAGGAAATGCCCCCGGAACACCTTTGCCATCAGGCAAATGGCAGGTCGAACAGTTTTTTGCATAAACGCCCGCCCCTTTAGATACCAACTGATCATGGCTTTGGTCACTCAAATCAGCCCCTTTTTGCGATTCATCCTGAGTCTTTTTAACCCAGGCATCATAATCGGGCTGATCCATAGCAACCACGACAATCGGCATAAAACCGTGGTCTTTGCCGCATAACTCAGTACATTGGCCGCGATAAGTGCCGGGTTTATCGACCGAAGTCCAAGATTCATTAATAAAGCCCGGGATAGCGTCTTTTTTCCAGCCCAAATCAGGCACCCACCAGGAATGGATCACATCCGCACCGGTAAAGAGAAAACGGATTTTCTTTTTGGTCGGGATGACCAAAGGGTGGTCAACATTTAACAGATAATGCGGAACTGAACGGGGGTCAACGCCCGAACCGACTTGACGCGCCTTGTTACTGGCCTCATCAAGGCTACTAAAAAAATGGATGCCATTATCCAGATAATCGTACTCCCATTTCCACTGCCATCCCGTCACTTTGATGGACATCTCGGAATCTTGCACATCGTCAAGCTCCATCAAAGTTTTCGTGGCGGGTATCGCCATACCCACCAAGATCAAGGTAGGAATAATCGTCCAGATGATTTCAACAGTCGTGTTTTCATGAAATTGTGCCGCTTTATGCCCTTTCGACTTACGGTGATGGTAAATCGAGTAAAACATAGTGCCGAACACACCAAGGCCAATGATTACGCAAATCCATAGAATCAGCATGTGCAGGTCATAAACGTCATGACTGACCTTTGTGACCCCTTTTGTTAAATTGAGCGTATATTCCGCCTGCGCTGTTCCAAGACTTGAAGCCATTAAAAACAGACCTGCGAATAGTTGCTTTGTATTTTTCACGGAGCAGCCCCTTCGATAGTAGTTATAAACTCTTGTGTGCGTCATATCGTTCGTAATATCCAAGCAGCCTGGGCCGACTTTTCCCTTTACGTTATAATAATCACAAATATACTGGGTAATTTTAACCTATGACGCTGATAGAAACCAGTTGTCCTTGTTATGAATTTGTCATAAATGAAAAAGGCCCGGGGATAAAAGTTATCCCCGGGCCATTTATTGGCAGGATATAGGATTTGGCTAAAAATAACTTCCCTGAACCATTCTTGAAACTTAAGACCTGACGGGTTTCAAAAACCCGTCAGGTCTTAATATCGGGAAGTTATTAATGACCAAATCCTAAGGAACGAGCATGAAATAATTTCCGCACCGGCTCGTCAGACCTGTCAGGTTTTAAAAACCTGACAGGTCTTTATCCGCGAATTTATTCCATGCACATTCCTAAGTTAAAGATTACAACTATTATCAAAACAGAAAAGCTTATGCCCGCCCAGACCGGTCAATCAGGCGTGACGGCCCCCAGATATTGACCGTTCCGGGCAAATATCAAAATGCCATCGTGATATTTTGATTGTAATAGAAAATACAGCACATCATGGATGCTTTGCTTATGTTTTTGCAGTATCGGCAGCAATGGGTTTTTTACATCGGGATGTTTGGCAATGATCCCGTCAATGTTTAATTGCCGGGGTTTTATATCGGCGAAATGGTCTTTGAGCGGGCGATATAGCCAGGTTTGATGATGCGGCGGGATACGTTGTTTTAATATCAAATCCATCATTTTCTTCAAATCAGCCAGAATGATGGGATTTTCAGCATAGATAATTGCAGGCGAAGCATCACTAAAAGCCCTCAGACCATCAATCTTGTATGCTTGGTCATCCAATGCTTGTGCGGGTACGGTCATAAAACCCTTCCCCCAAAACACCACGGCCACCGGCCGTTGCTTATGCAGCGTATAAACACCCCACAGCAGGGCCATAATTTGTACGACGGCAATGATGCCGATATCAACCGTCAATTCGCGGGTGCTTTTTTGGGGGTTAAAGACAATCAAGGTCATGAGCGGGCCTAAAACCACATCAATGCCAGCGACAATTTTAATGCCCTGCAAGCCGCCTTCCGTATCAAAATAAACGCCTGGATACCAGCAATTGATCAAAACCCACATGATCAGCGAAAAAAAGCCGATACTGGCGCCAAAATGCAATAGCGCCGCCGTTACGCGTTTTTTAGGTTTGTGGAGGGTGATTAACATTTTTGGTCAATTTCCGTGGTGGCGGGCGGGTTATTTTAACATTACCCGCCGATAGTCAACGCATAATGCGTAGGTCGGGTTAGCGCTAACCTAACCCGACGATTGCGTTCCGATGTTGTCCGGTTGCTTGTTATTTTAACGCCACCCGCCAATGCACACACATAAAAAAACCGCTTAAGGTCAACCCAAAGCGGTTTTTTGTAACAAACATAGCGGCTGGACAAGTCTCTTGAAACGTTACGGACGGGGTTTCAAACCCCGCCCTGCTTCTGTTGCCGGGTTACGCTAGCGCTAACCCGACCTACGATACTACAAGATTAGCAGTAGCCAGCAGCAACACAACTACCAGCACCTTTTATCCACTCTACCGAGCCTCTGCCGCCTGCGCCACCACCAATAACTGGATCGTAAGTGCCGTTAATTATATAGGTTTCACTATTCAAAGTTGCTGCCGCTGTCGCTGTCAGTGTGGCTACCTCTCCAGCAATACCTAAAACTACAGGAGTAGCAGCGGCTAAATATTTAGTAGTATTCCCAGCATTATTGACGTTAGCCATAGCAGCGACAACCGCAGGTTCGGCGGCACAGCCTGCCATGGTGTTCGCGGTTTGGGCGCAAACATCAAGCGCCGCTTTCACGCCGGCAGTCGCCAATACCACTTCAGAAAATTTAGCTCTGGCAGTATAGGTTTGGTAAGCCGGAATCGCAATGGCCGCCAAAATACCGATGATCGCGACCACGATCATCAACTCGATTAAGGTAAAACCTTGTTGAACTTTTTGCATTTGATTTTTCATAATAGATTGCCTTTTAGGGTTAGAAACGGGACGAGAAAACTCAACTTGGAAACGGGATGAGAAAACTCGACAAGGATAAAGCAGGATGTGTGCCACTGCACATACACCGCCGCTATTTACCGCCGGTTTGCCGGTTTTTGCGGATGCCCGGGCCGACAAACCCAGCCATCGCCCCGTTATAAAGCAACCGCCACGGGCGTTAACCGCTTTAGCCCGCCCATCGCCCGCGAATAAACCCAGCCATCGCCCCCGCTTGAATTGCCCGCGCCAGTCAGCTTGTGACAAAAAATGTCATGTCGTTGGCATAAGTCGTTGGCATAAATAGTGGCGCAAACGTCTTTTAACATTACAATTTGTAAAATCCGCAGCCTACACTTTCACCCTAAGGATTTGGCTAAAAACAACTTCCCTGAAGCATTCTTGAAATCCTAGACCTGACAGGTTTCAAAAACCTGTCAGGTCTTAATATCGGGAAGTTATTAATGGCCAAATCCTAAGGCTAAGAAAGCATCGTCATTAACTTAATAATATTCATGCGGTTACGATTATGTTTTTGTGGTTAATATCAATGTAGGTCGGGTTTTAATTAAATTAAACTCTTAACTGTGGGCAACGGCCCACTTACCCGCCATCACATCACTTCCATCAGCAAAAATGGCCCGCCGTAAGTCAAGCCAAAATACAAGAAAGCCAAGCCGATGCAGCGGGCATAATGGAACCCGAACACGCGCTTGAAAATGTAGCTGATAATTGCCAAATACCAGAGAACCAACAGCGCACCCAGATAAATCGGGTATTCTTCATATTGCGTGCCTTGTGCAAACGCATCGAAGATTTCGACCCCTATCCCCAGGGTCATAATAAAGTTTTCGCACATAAAAACGGCGGTCTGCAATTGGTAAAAGACCGATGATTTTTTGGTGGACAGTATTTGCATGGACAGCAACAGCAAGGCGACCATCGTCCGCATCGCCACTTCCAGCGTCGCATCGGCAGGGTCGCTGATATTGGCTTCGACAATGATTCCCGAAATGACATAAAACCCGATGTTTTTCCACAAAAACGCCCTGGAAGGGTGTAAGTCTATGGGATTATTGATAAACCAGCAAAGCTGCAAATATTCTATTAATAATTTCATGGTCACGGCTAAGTCAAAAAGCCAAACAAGTTTGGGTGGCGGTTGAATTGCAACGGGGTTAAAGATTTTAAGTGGAAGCCTGGACTTGTGTGTTTTGGGAATACAAACCTAGGTTTGTATTCCGCAACAGTTTCGGCTCGTCAGACCTGTCAGGTTTTGATACCCTCTGGGGCACAAGAAACCTGACAGGTCTTCCGCACCAGCTCGTCAGACCTGTCAGGTTTTGAAAACCTGACAGGTCTAATCCTATCGCGAGATTTAACCCTAGAAACTTAAGGAATGGGCATGGAATAATTTCCGCACCAGCTCGTCAGACCTGTCAGGTTTTCATACCCTGGGGCACAAGAAACCTGACAGGTCTAATCCTATCGCGAGATTTAACCCTAGAAACTTAAGGAATGGGCATGGAATAATTTCCGCACCGGCTCGTCAGACCTGTCAGGTTTTCATACCCTCTGGGGCACAAGAAACCTGACAGGTCTTGATCCGCGAATTTATTCCATGCACATTCCTAAGGATTTGGCTAAAAATAACTTCCCTGAACCATTCTTGAAACTCTAGACCTGACGGGTTTCAAAAACCCGTCAGGTCTTAATATCAGGAAGTTATTAATGGTCAAATCCTAAGCATAGAAGTGGCATCCCAATTAGTGTGCTTTTTTGGCGCGGGCGTCGGCAACCAGCCATTGGTTGAATTTTATAAGCTCATCGCCTATCAAGCCACCGGTTTGGAAATATAATGAACTGCGGGCCATGAAATAACGGTAACGCGCTTCGCGCTGGGCTTTTCGCGCTTCGGACAATTGTTTTTCGGCATTGAGCAAATCAACTATCGTCACCACGCCCAATTCATAGCCTTTTTTCATCGCATCCCGTGATTGTTCACTGGCTTGCAATTGCCGGTCAGTGGCTTGGCTGCGTTTGGGTGAAGTGACCATGTCCAGATAAGCCGCCCGCGTCATTTGCTCCAGTTCCCGCAGTTTCTTTTCAAGTTCGGCTTCGGCGAGTTTTTTCCGCGCTTCCGCTTCCCCGACCTTGGCGCTGGTGATGCCGCCTTCGTAAATGGGCACGACGGCCTGGACGGCGGCTGTGCCTATATCGTAAGGCGACGTGGTCTGGTTGTTATAAACGGTGTCGCTGTAGGTGCCGCTAAGTTGCAATTCAATGCGTGGCAAATGCCCGGCGCGGTAAGCATTGATGCTTTGCCGGGCCGATTCGACGGCGTGTTTGAGCCCTTGCAATTCCGGGTTGATCTGCCCGGCTTGTTTGACCCAGGTTTCAATACCGTTTTCGGGCGGAAGCTGTGTTGCATCCAGACGCGCCGGTTGGATACTGGTCACCGCATCACCCGTCAATTCACGCAATTTTTCCAACGCAATCCGGGCGTCGTTATCGCTGTCAATCAAGTTGGTGCGTAAGGTTTCGGTACGCGCCTGGAGTTCGTACAAATCGGTCACCATCGCCAATTGCCGCTTGTGCATGGCATCGACACGGGCCAGTTGTTTTTCGGTGGAGGCTAATTCGGCGGCAATGATTTCATTTTTATCTTTGGCTTTCAAGGCGTTGATATAACGCTCGATCAAATCGGCAATCAGTTTTTGATGGGCGGCCAGCAGGTTTTCTTCGTATTGCGAAGTGCGTGATTGCTGGCTTTTCATCAGTAAATACGCCTGCAAATCAAATAACGGTTGTTGTAAGTTGACACTGGCCCGCGTACCAGGGTAATCGCTGGTAAATGCGCGACGGAATCCCGCCGCTTCCTGATGGAAGCGGTTTAAAGAATAGTTACCGACCACGCTCACCTCCGGCAATAATTTACCAAAAGCCTGGTCTTCCTGGGCCTTGACCACGTCCAACGAATATTCGCTGCTGTTCAGTTCGGGCGAAGCCAGCACGGCGCGTTGGTACAGCGACAATAAATCATCCGCCGCCACTGGCGCACTCAATGTAGCCAGCAAAGATAAAACTATCGGGTAACGCATCAACTTAGTCCTCAATTAACGAGCGGGCAAATATATTGCTTAAAGGTTGCACCAGATATTCAAAAAAAGTGCGGTCTCCCGTGTTGATCAAGACTTCAGCCGGCATACCCGGCAATAAAATCAGCCCCCGTTTGGTCAGTTCCTTAAGCCCTTCCTGATCGACCTCGACACGGGCAAGGTAATAGCTGTTTTCTTTCTTTTCATCGCTTAAGCGGTCTGCGGACAAGGCGATCAATCGTCCGGCAACTTTCGGCGTTTTCGCACTTTTGAACGCACTAAAACGGATTTCTGTGCTTTGCCCGATATGCACCCGATCTATATCTATCGGCGAAACCTGCGCTTCTATCAGCAGTTTTTCCTGTTGCGGGACTATGTCCAACAAATGCCCGCCAGGCGGGATGACCGCCCCCAGGGTATGCACGGTCAAACCTAGCACCATGCCCGCATCGGGGGCTTTGATGACCGTTCGGGTGACGGTGTCATCCAACCACTGGGTTTTTTCGCGTAATTCTGAAAGCTCGGTCTGCACCTTGCTCAGCTCGTCTATGACCTGACGCTGGAATTCTTTCTCAATTTGCAGGATTTTCAGCGAGGTTTCGCTGATTTGGTTTTGCGCGGTGGCAATATTGGCGGTGAAGTCCCCTTCATCGCCCCGGGCTTCCGCCAATCGCCGTTCCAGTTCCGTCACTTTCTGTTTTTCGACATAGCCTTCTTTTAGCATGGCACGAAAATCGACCAAGTCTTTACTAAGGGAATCGACGAGGCTGTTACGGCTGTATTTTTGTGCCCTAATGCCTTCAATTTTGGTGGCCAATTGCTGGCGTTGCTCTTGTAAGATGCCGATTTCGCCATTGCGCGAATGTTTGCGCACGGCAAAGGATTGGTCTTGCACCCGGATCGCTTCCTGGGCACGGGGATCGCCACGCTCGTTTTTCAACAGTCCAGGATAGCCCACGGCCGCTTTGCCGTCGCGTTCGGCAATTAAACGCGCCTCCCGCGCCAATGCCGAAAACAACTGGCCTCGCAAGGTTTCCAGTTGCGCCCGTGACGAAGTGTCTTCCAATTCGATCAAGACTTGGCCTTTGGTGACGCTGTCGCCATCACGCACATGCAAGGCTTTGATAATGCCGCCTTCCAAATGCTGCACGGTCTTGCGGTAACCTTCCACAGCCACGCTGCCGGGAGCCAAAGCCGCACTGCCCAGCGGCGCCAACACCGACCACGCGCCAAAAAAACCAAAAATCAAAATGACCATAAAATAGCCCAGGTGGCGTATCGGGCGGTCATCGGCATAGCGGTTTATATCCATGTCCATTTGTTTATCCAGAGGACGTTTATCAAAAGCTTGTTTATCAAGAGCTTGTTTATTAATGGCTTGTTTGTCAACCGGAATCATGCCGACGCTCCTTGGGCGGCCGGTTGCAATTGCCGCTGGTTAAGTTTCGCCAGCACTTCATCACGCGCCCCATCCAACACCAATGCCCCTTCGTTCAACACCATGATGCGGTCAACCAAACTTAAAATTCCAACACGATGGGTGATCACGATGATGGTGCTACCGCGCTGTTTCAATGCCGACAGGGCCTTAGCAAGCGCCAGCTCCCCTTGGTCATCGAGATTGGAATTCGGCTCGTCCAACACCACCAGCACCGGTTCGCCATATAAAGCCCGCGCCAAGCCGACACGCTGGCGCTGCCCTGCCGACAACATCCCGCCCGTGCTTCCTATCTCGGTATCGTAACCTTGCGGCAGATGCAAAATCATCTCATGCACACTTGCCGCTTGCGCCGCTGCAACCACTTTATTGCTGTCCACTTCACCAAACCGGGCGATGTTTTCGGCAATGCTACCGTCAAACAATTCTATATCTTGCGGCAGATAGCCCATGTATTGGCCTATCAAGTTACGGTCACACTGGGACACATCCGCGCCATCAAGGCGCACCGCACCATTTGCCACCGGCCAGATGCCCAGCAGCGTACGCGCCAATGTGGATTTGCCGGAGGCGCTAGCACCAATCAAAGCGACAAAAGAGCCGGGTTGAATGACAAAATTAATCCCTTTGATAACGGCAATCTTGGAACCTGGCGGCACAACAACGGCTTGTTCCGCCCTCAATTCGCCTTTAGGCGCAGGTAATGGCATACGTTCGGCTTCCACAGGAAATTGCGCCAACAAGATATTCAACCGCTCGTAAGCGGTACGCGCCGATAAAAATTGTTTCCAGCTCCCTATCATTAAATCAATCGGGGCCAAGGCCCTGCCCAACAAAATCGAACCGCCGATCATGACACCCGGGCTGATTTGCTTTTCTATTGCCAACCATGCGCCTAAGCCCAAAATTAGCGATTGGATCGTCAACCGGTAAGTTTTTGACAAAGCGGCGATCAGACCCGCTTTTTCACTGGCAACGGCCTGCAACATGATCAATTTTTGCTGCTTGTCTTGCCAGCGTGACATTAAATCCGGCAACATCCCCAGGGCGTGGACAACTTCGGCATTACGCAGATTGCGTGCCGTGATGTTGGCGCTTTCCACCGACACGCGGTTAGCCTGTTCCAAATCGTCGTGGGTCGCCCGCTCGTTCCATATCGCCAATAAAATCAACAAAATGGCGGAAACAATGGCAACCCCGCCAAAAGTCGGATGAAATAAAAACAGCAAACCGACATACACAGGCAGCCAAGGTGCATCAAAAAAAGCAAACAAACCATTGCCGGTTAAAAATTGCCGTAACACCAGCAGATCACTCAACGGCTGGGTACTGCTTTTGCCTCCGCTGACCAGGGCCTGGCGGAACAAGACTTTATAAAGCCGTTCATTCAACAGGACATCGAAACGGGCGCTGACCCGAATCAAAATTTGTGAACGTATCCATTCCAATGCGCCCAACATGGCAAACAACACCACCGCCAACAGCGTCAGCATGAGCAACGTTGATGTGCTGTTACTGCCCAACACGCGATCATAAACCTGCATCATATAAATGGCGGGCAACAGCATCAGCAGATTAATGAACAGGCTAAAAATAGCGGCGGATTGGAAAGATTGTCGGCAATGGTAGATGGTTTGAGATAGTTCTGACGCGGGTGAACGCATAATTAACGGCTTCCTGTTGATAAAAAACCATCTTGGTTTGATGGATTCTCGAAATTATAGCCTAAAGTCCGCCCCCAACTGATATGGCATTTGTTATCGCTAGGCAAATCCGCACGTAACGGATTAATTTTTGACCATAAAAAAACCCGCCATTACGGCGGGTTTTTTCAACAGCAAGGACTTGTCGAGAAGATTATTTACCCATCCAGATCAATTCAACGCGGCGGTTCAACGATCTTCCTTGCTCAGTAGCATTGTCAGCAATCGGTTGTCTTTCACCAAAACCTCTAGCGGACAAACGGTTGGTGACTCCTTTCATTTTCAGGTAATTAACCACTGATTGCGAACGTCTTTGTGACAACTTCAGGTTATAAGCGTCACTGGCTTCGCTGCTGGTGTGTCCACGCACTTCAATATCGTCTTTTTCAGGATAATCGTTCAGGCTTGCAGCAACACGATCCAAAATACCCATTGCATCGACAGTCAATTCCGCTGAGTCCACTTTAAAGTTTACACCTTTAAGTTCCAGGCTGATTGGGCAACCTTCAAAATCAACTTTGCTGCCCGCTATAGTTGCAGGGCATTTGTCTTGGCAATCATTGACACCATCGGCATCTGAATCCATTGTTGAACAATCTATCGCTTTTTCAACCGGAGCCGGCGTTACAAATGGAGCCGGCGCCGCCGGTTTTGGGCCGAATGGCACGACAAATCCGACATTGACCACCATGTCGTGGAATTCATCATCATTCCGACCAAATGTGGCATCAAAATTGTTGTTATAGCGGTAGCGGACATCACCACGCAAGAACAAATTATCATTCACTTCAAAAGACAAACCTGCGCCAGCTTCACCAATAAATGAAGCCGCATCAACACCGTGAGCGGAAGTATTCATTCCACCTGCGCCGACCACTGTGTATGGAGCTAATTTGCCTCGTGAGAAATAGTATTGTAATTCAGCCGTTCCACCCGCTAATTGCCACTCGCCTTGACTCTTCGGTTTACTATCGAATTCTTGATAAAAACCTTTTAATTCAACATTAAAATGCTTGTCAAGCATTTTGCCAACGCCCATGCCCGCGCCCCAACCATCTTCAGCACCACGATCACCACCGGTGCGGACATAGCTTCCAAAAGGCGCAACATACCATCTGTTATCAACAACTTCATCAGCTTGTGCCAAGGACACCATGCCTACACCAGTCAATGTAGCAAGGGCCAATACATGTAATTTTTTCATAAAATTTTCCTAGAGGGTTAAGGGGGGAAAAACAAGTAAATCAAAATATAAATCAAGCCTTTATATTTTGAGCCATACAAAAATATTTAATACGCTTTCCCGGCGATAAATCTTTTGTAGATTAATAAACGCCAAAAACACTATAGTTTTTAAACAACCCACAAAAAAAATTGTTGTTACTTTGATAATTATAGTGGCTTTATTGGTACAAAGTATAGCCCATATACGCTGTTAATCAAACATCATAAAAACTTATTTGGCCTCTCAACAGACATTTCAGAACAATCCTTCCAAATCAAAGCGACTAAAAATTCTAATCTCTTTAATTTCCCTTTTTCATAATACTGACTATTTACTGTCGTGTGCTTCAAGACAGTCTGACAAATTCAGGCTAGAATACCAGCAATCTACGTCGGCAACCGGCGTTTTTAGCCATCAAAATAACATCAAAGGATAGTTTAATGACTGAAATAACAGAAGTACCCAGTCCTTTTTGTGGTATCGGCACCGATGACCTAACCATACAGGTTGACGGCGTATCGCTGAAAGTGACGGCCAACGGCTGCGCGGTCAACACGCCGCTGTTTGAACAGCCCATCACTGACACCCACCCGCGCGTAGATGGTAAAGAAGTCAGCTTAGAGATTGCCGTTGCCAAAGCAGCAACGCTGTTAAAGGCCACCAATCTACCCGTGATCGGCGGCTGTGCGACCGATGTCAACGGGATGCGCGGGCTTTTGGCTTTAGCTGACCGTTGTGGCGCAGTGGTCGATAATATGAATTTCGTCGGCGCCCGCAATAACTTCCTCGCCTTGCAAGATTCTGGCTGGATGAACACGACATTGGCGGAAGTGAAAAACCGTTGCGATTTGTTGTTGATTGTCGGCACCGATTTGGAAGCCTTCGCACCACGATTTTTCGAGCGGCATTTATGGACGGAGGCGATGTTTGTTGAAGACACCAGCCAGCGGCAAGTGGTTTATCTCGGCAAAGCCCCATCCGGCGACGCCTCCACCTCGCCGAACGGCAACCAAGCGCACGTTTGGGAATGCGCTACGGCAGATTTGCCGGAAGTGCTGGCGGTGCTACGCGCCCTGGTCAAAAAACAACCGATCCGCGCCGAAAGCGTCGCTGGCATTGCCATCGCTGATTTGCAAACCATAGCCGACCAGTTGAAAGCCGCCAAATACGGCGTAGTCACTTGGGCTGCTGGCGCATTGGCTTACAGCCAAGCCGAATTGACAGTGCAAATGCTGTCAGAAATGATTAAAGACCTGAATGACCAAAACACCCGCTGCTCCGGCTTGCCGCTGGCAGGGAAAGAAGGCGACCAAACCGCCAACCAAGTCTGTGGCTGGACGACTGGCTATCCGGCGCGGACACGCTTTAGCCGGGATTATCCCGAATACGACCCGTTCCTGAACGATTCCCGCGACTTGCTGGCAAACGGCGAAGCGGATGCGCTGGTTTGGGTGCAAGCATTTAACGTCGCCTCCGTTCCGCCTGTGACTGAATTACCAACCATTGTAATCGGCCGTTCCGGCATGACTTTCAGCAAAGAACCGGATGTGTTTATTCCCGTGGGTACGCCGGGCATTGACCATGCCGGACATGCTTATCGTATGGATAATGTCGTTGCTATCCGTTTGAAAAAATTGCGTGATTCGGGTTTGCCGAGTACCGCAGACGTTATGAATGCGATAGAACAGCAATGTAGGTTGAGTTTACCCAAAAGGGCATGGTAGCGTAACCCAACATTTATAGCCTTGATTGTTGGGTTACGGCTAACGCCTACCCAAAGTAGGCGCATTAGGCAACCCACCCCTACAAATTAAAAGCTTATGCCCAAGATCATCCATCTCAAACAACTAGATTTAAACCAAAGCTACAGCTATGCCGATTATTTGACATGGCAGTTAAAGGAAGCGGTGGAGTTAATCAAAGGCAAGATTATGATGATGTCACCTGCGCCGAATGTCAGGCATCAGGATATTTCCAGCAACTTGCTTGGTTGTTTATTGCCCTACTTCAAACACAAAAAATGCCGCGTTTATGCCGCACCGTTTGATGTCCGGCTTTATGACCGCAAAAAATCGATCTTAAAAAACGAAGAGATACATACCGTTGTCCAGCCGGACATTTGTGTTGTGTGCCAACCGGAAGAAAAACTCGACCAACAAGGCTGTAACGGCGCGCCCGATTGGATTATTGAAATTCTCTCTAAAGGCACAGCCAAACGGGAAATCCATACCAAATATGGGCTTTACCAAGAAAGTGGCGTGACGGAATATTGGCTAGTGTTCCCTGGGCACCAAACCATTCACCAATTCGTATTAAACGCACAACAAAAATATGAATTGCAACACATGTACACCAACGACGATATGGCCGTGCCGTATCTATTTCCAGAATTGGCAATGAGTGTGAACGAGATATTTGATACTTGGGCGGAAGATTAAATGACCTTGGGTCAATTACACATAGCATTAATAAAACGGACATCATGCAAACCACCTCTGTAACCAGCAAAGGGCAAATCACCCTCCCCAAAAGCATTCGGGAACAATCGGGTATAAATGCTGGCTGTAAAATGCAGGCCACCATCGTAGGCGACCACATTGAATTGCGCCTGAGCGATGCTAACGCCGAGCAAACTACGGCGGGATTTGGCATGTTAAAAAGCCGTCGCGCTGCCGTGATACTGATGAAGCCAGGACAAGCTCTGGTGGTTTGCAAAACGGGTATGCTGGAATTTGAATGGGATTAGATGAATTGAGGGGTATAAAATGAATGCCGTTGCATCACTAGACGATGAAAAAACCAAAGCTTTGCTAACAGAAGTCATGATTGGCCTTATCAAGGATAAGCGTGGGATTTTTCATGAAATCCTCTTGGAAGTGCTGGAAGAAGTGGCGCTGGCGAATGCGATCAGCGAAGGCAGGAAGGATGATTTTGTCCCGGAAGAGGAGATTTTTGCCATCTTAAACGGCAAGCACGAATGAAGGTAAAATTTGAGGCTCGATTTGCTAAAGATTTACGCGCCATTCAAGACCCCAAAATTTTAAACCGCATGAAAAAGATTATCGAAGATTGTAAATTGGCGGATAACTTATCAAGCATCAAGCACATGAAAAAAATGCAAGGCTATGAGCGTTTTTACCGTATTCGTTTGGCTGACTATCGAATCGGAATCGTTGATGACACGATAATATTTGCTCGTATTTTACCTCGCAAAGATATTTATAAATATTTCCCTTAGCTACGGGTAGCGGCGGAATACTGTAAAAATTTAACCGTGTAGGGAGCTTAAGGCTCAGTTCAACCTAACAGGCACAATACATTCTAAGGAAACCCCATGTTAATCAAACTCACAGGCGGCACTATCTACGACCCCGCCGCTGGCATTGCAGGCCTTCAACAAGACCTTTACATCCAAGACGGGCGCATCATCAACCCGCCAGCGGAAGCCAAACCTGACAAAGAATACGACCTAAAAGGCAAGGTGGTCATGTCCGGCGCTATCGACATGCACACCCACATCGGCGGCGGCAAGGGCAATATCGCCCGCACCTTGTTGCCGGAAGATCACCGCCAAGACCCTGTCGCCAGCACCCATATCTGCCGTTCCGGTTGCGGACACGCGATGCCCAGCACGTTTGTGACTGGCTACCGTTACGCAGAAATGGGTTACACAGCGGGGTTTGAACCTGCGCTATTGCCCATCAACGCCCGCCAAGCACACATGGAAATGGGCGACATCCCCATTTTGGACAAAGGCGGTTACGTCATGCTCGGCAGCGATGATTATTTGCTGCGGATGCTCACTGCCAAAAAAGACCAAAAAGCCATTAACGATTATGTGGCGTGGACGATGAATGCCGCCAAAGCCATCGGCGTAAAAGTCGTTAATCCTGGCGGCATCAACGCCTTCAAATTCAACCAACGCAAACTGGATTTGGACGAGCAAAACGCCCATTACGGCGTAACCCCACGCGATATTTTGCAAGTGTTGGCAACTGCGGTTAAAGAAATCGGTGTCAGCCATCCGCTACACGTCCACGGCTGTAACTTAGGCGTGCCCGGCAACGTGCAAACCACGCTGGACACCATCCAAGGCATCGGCGGCTTGCCCATGCACTTGACGCACATCCAATTCCACAGCTACGGCACGGAAGGCGATTTCAAATTCTCCTCCGGCGCGGCGCAGATTGCCGAAGCCATCAATAAAAACAAGAATATCACCATTGATGTCGGGCAAATTTTGTTCGGGCAAACCGTCACCGCGTCCGGCGACAGTATGCGCCAACACGCCAACCACAAACACGCCAGCCCCAACAAATGGGTGACGATGGACATCGAATGCGACGCCGGTTGTGGCATCGTGCCGTTCAAATACAAAGACCAGAACTTCGTCAACGCCTTGCAATGGGCGATAGGTTTGGAAACCTTCCTGTTGGTCGATGACCCGTGGCGGATTTTCCTGACCACCGACCATCCCAACGGCGCACCGTTCACCAGCTACCCGCATTTGATCCGCTTGCTGATGGACAAATCGTTCCGCAACGACATGCTGGCGACCATCCATCCTGAAGCGCAATTGTGCACCACGCTGGCATCAATCGACCGCGAATACAGCTTGCAAGAAATCGCCATCATGACCCGCGCCGGCGCAGCCAAGTTGATCGGCCTGAAAGACCGTGGTCATTTAGGTTGCGGAGCGTGGGCGGACATCACCGTCTACACCGACAACCCCAACCGCGAACAAATGTTCGAGAAACCGGATTATGTGTTTAAAGATGGCGAGTTGGTTGTTGTTGATGGCAAAGTCGTCCACGTTAAATGGGGAACAACGCATGTGGTCCAGCCCGATTTTGATCCGTCTGTGGAAAAAGGCTTGAAAGACTATTTTGACCGTTACCTGACCATGAAGCTGGGTAATTTTAAGATGAGTGATGATGAGATTACTGAGGATGGGCGTGGCAGCATTACCGTGCATCCTTTAAATAACTAGAGGTTCTTATGGCGACCATAACGTTCCAAATTGACGAATCCGTACAAGTAGAAGCCACCGAAACCCTAGCGACAATGGGGCTTTCGGTAGCCGATGCCGTACGCCTGTTATTGGAAAATATAGCGGCGGAACACCGATTGCCGTTTGCTATTCCCAATGCAGAAACTATGCAGGCTATGCACGAATTGGAACAGGGCGACGGGGTGCGTTTTGATAGCATAAAATCCTTGATGGCAGACCTAAATGCGGACGATTGAATACGCTTCCGTCTTCAAACGCGACTACAAACGCATCAAAGCGACGCCCAAACATAAAGATATTGAACAATTGCTCGAAAGTATTTTGCTTAATTTGGCAAGCGATCAAGCTTTGTTAGAAAGCCAGCGGGATCACGGCTTAAATGGAAACTGGGCCAGCTTTCGTGAATGCCATATCAAGCCTGATTTGTTGCTGATTTATCGAAAACCCGATGACAATACATTGCAACTGGCGCGGCTTGGTTCGCACAGTGAACTTTTTAGGTAACGATTGAAGTGTGTAGAATTCAACCCTTGTCAAACAGGTTTACCGTTTAATGCTGCCAGATGATCTGGCCTACAAAAACATAGTCTGGAAAAAACCATGTGTTTAGATGAAATAATCCAACAACACGCGAAAACCTTATCTCCAGCACAGCAAGCGGAAGTGTTTGACTTTGTTTTGTTTTTAGAACAAAAACAAACCCAACACACAATGATAAATAACCATCAGCAACGCAAAGAACGGTTAAAAAACACGTTGGATAATGCTGTCGCGCTGGATATTTTCACAAGAGTCGATGGCGTGGCGTGGCAAAATGAGCAACGCCAAGACCGCAGCATTGAACCTGCACAGCCCTAAGGAGAAAAACAGATGCAAGCCATCAAGCAATACACCGAAGTCGTTGACGGCAGCATTCACATCAACCTGCCAAAAAACTTTACCGCCAAACGAGTCGAACTCATTATTTTGTCCGCCGACGACAACACAGATTCAAGTGACTTCCAGCGATTTTTGCTTGATAGCCCGGAAATGACAGATGAGGAATACCAGGCAATTGACGAAAAAAGGAAGCATTTTAACCAATGGCCCTGATTTGCCTGGATACGAATGTGCTTATTGCCCATAAACGGACGAAAAAAATGGAAAAGAGCAAAACCTTACTTTACCAACTTTCGATACAAGGCTATCGTTTCGCAGTTTCAAGCATTACGGTATACGAGTTATTACGTGGCGACAATCAGAATGAAGACCGTTACTGGAAAACGATGTTTGCCAACATGGAGATTTTGCCTTTTGATGCCGCTTGTGCGGAGCAAGCCGCAGAAATTTATAAGGATTTGAAACAAAAAGGTCAGTTAATCGAAGCGGAAGACTTGTTTATCGGTGCAACCAGCCTGCATCATCGGTTAAAACTGGCGACTAGCAATTTACGGCACTTTGAAAGAATTATCGGTTTGGAATTTGTTCCTTCACTCGAAAACTAAAAATATATCAACAATGAGCAAAACCCTATGATTATTAACGGTGTAACCATCGACGCAACCTTCGCGGAAGCTTTTCCGATGAAGGCGACCCGCGCCATTATCACGGCGCAGAATGAAAAATGGGCGATGATCGCAGCCCTTGCCATGACGGGCTTTGCCACGTCGGTGATCGCCTGTGGCTGTGAAGCGGGCATTGAACGCACGTTAAGCCCAGAAGAAACGCCAGACGGTCGTCCCGGCGTGGCGGTGATGATTTTTGCGATGGGCGGCAAAGGTTTGGCGAAGCAATTGGAAACCCGTGCCGGGCAATGCGTACTCACCTCACCGACTTCCGCCCTATTCGCTGGCATCGAAAGCGACACCAAAATCCCGCTGGGCAAAAACCTGCGCTATTTTGGCGACGGCTTCCAAATCGCCAAAGTCATAGCCGGAAAACGCTACTGGCGCGTTCCGGTGATGGATGGCGAATTTTTGACCGAAGCCACCACCGGACAAGTCAGCGCAGTCGGCGGCGGTAACTTCTTAGTATTGGCAGAATCGCAGCCACAAGCCCTCGCCGCTTGTGAAGCCGCCATCGAAGCCATGCGGAAAATCCCCAATGTCATCATGCCCTTCCCTGGCGGCGTGGTGCGCTCCGGCTCTAAAGTCGGCTCCAAATACAAATCCTTGGGCGCATCCACCAATGATGCGTTTTGCCCGACTTTAAAAGGCATGACCAAATCAGAATTGCCCGCCGGTTGTGAATCGGTAATGGAAATCGTCATCGACGGCTTGACCAAAGAAGACATTGATAAAGCCATGCGTGTCGGCATCCAGGCCGTGTGCGATTTGGGCGCGGCGAACGGCATCCAACGCATCAGCGCGGGCAATTATGGCGGCAAACTGGGGCCGTTCCACTTTCACTTACAGGAGATCATGGCATGAGCGCATTGACATTCACTTTAAAAACCCGCCCCGCCCAGCGCGTGGACCTATCGCCGCTGGTCTGCCAACTCTTGCAAGACAAAGACCCGTCCGACATCGCCGCGATTGAATTGCAAAGCGGCAAACGCAAACTGCGTGTGGATGAATTGTTCAACGTGTCCGGTTCAGACACACAAAACATCATCATCAAAAACAGCTTCGGCAAACTGGATTTTATCGGCAAAGAGCTGGACGGCGGCACGATCACGGTCGAAGGCGACGCGGGCGCGTATCTGGCAATGGGCATGAAATCCGGCGAGATTAAAGTCTCCGGTAATGTGGGCTTGTATGCCGGTTGCGAAATGAAAAAAGGCTATCTGGAAATCGCTGGCGACACCGGCGACTTTTTAGGCGGCGCGTTGCCAGGCAACAAAATGGGCATGAAAGGCGGCCTGATTCTGGTCAAAGGCAACGCGGGCGAGCGCGTCGGCGACCATTTACGGCGCGGCACGATACTGATCGAAGGCAACGCAGGCGATTACTGCGGCTCACGCATGACCGCCGGAACCATCGCCGTCATGGGCCAGACCGGACGCTATCTGGGCTATGCGATGCGCCGAGGCACCTTATTGCTGTGGAACCCGCCGCAGTTATCCGCGAGCTTTAACGATTGCGGTACACATACTTTAGCGTTTTTGCCGATGCTGTTTAATGCGTTTAAGATGCTTAATTCACGATTCGCGGACAGTGCCGAGGCTTTTAATCGGGTGCAGCGATACGCGGGGGATATGGCGGAGATGGGGCGTGGGGAAGTTTTGGTGAAGATCTAAATGGCTTGGCAAGAATATATTCCAGAAAATATAGCCGACCTTTACGAAGTGTACGATTACAAATAGGCGGCTGCCATTCTCAAAAACGAATTCCCAGAAGAGTTCACAGAAATTTGTTCCGCTTTAAGAGCATTAATCGGAATAGACAGGCGGGATGGCGATGGATAATTTAACCGCCAAGAGAAAGGTGCTTGCCTATCACACAAGCATCCAATCTAGTCAACAATTTTTTAAGCCTTTGGCAATGTCACGCCTGTTTGCCCTTGGTATTTTCCGCCGCGATCTTTATAAGAGGTTTCACACACTTCGTCACTCCCCAGAAACAACATTTGCGCCACGCCTTCATTGGCATAGATTTTTGCCGGAAGGGTCGTGGTGTTGGAAAATTCCAGGGTGACATGCCCTTCCCATTCTGGTTCCAAAGGTGTTACGTTGACAATAATCCCACATCTGGCATAAGTCGATTTGCCCAGGCAAATAGTCAACACATCACGCGGAATGCGGAAGTACTCGACAGTCCTGGCCAAGGCAAAGGAGTTGGGAGGAATAATGCAAACATCTGCCTTTAGGTCAACAAAGCTGTTTGAATCAAAGTTTTTCGGATCGACGATGGTTGAAGTGATGTTGGTAAAAATTTTAAACTCGTCTGCACAGCGGACATCGTAGCCATAGCTGGATGTGCCGTAAGAAATGATTGGCCCGCTGCCTGCGTCCCTGACTTGACCGCATTCAAACGGCTCGATCATGCCGTGCTGTTGCGCCATGCGGCGTATCCATTTATCGCATTTAATGCTCATAGTTGTGTAATCACCTGAATTAAATAAGGATTAAAAGTTTATCATAGATTGACCGCAACTCGCCTACCAACGGACACGTTGCGGTAAAAGTGCTTAACTATTTTGCACAACAATCGTCGGAAATCGCGAACTGAAATCTTTGGCTTTTAATGCCAATTTGGCGGCAGTTTTGCGGGCAATGGTTTTGTAAATTTCAGCGGCACGGCTATCTGGATCGGCGACAACGGTGGGCCTGCCCAAGTCGGCATCTTGGCGGATGTTAATATCCAGTGGCAAGGCCCCCAGAAAATCGACTTTATTGATCTCCGCCATTGCCACACCGCCGCCCGCACCAAAGATAGCTTCTTCATGACCGCATTGGGAACAGATATGCAGGCTCATATTTTCGACCACACCCAACACCGGCACGTTGACTTTTGCAAACATGCTCAAGCCGCGTTGTGCATCTATCAGGGCAATGTCTTGCGGCGTGGTGACGACGACTGCACCGCTGACTGGAATTTGTTGCGCCAGCGTGAGCTGGATATCGCCCGTTCCAGGAGGCAAATCGACAATCAGATAATCGACATTATCCCAGTTGGTATCACGGAGCAATTGTTGCAAGGCATTGGTTGCCATAGGGCCGCGCCAAATCATTGCCTGCTCGGCTTGCACCAGATAACCGATGGATATGGTTTGCACACCGTAAGCCACTTTAGGCATCATAGTCTTATTATCATGACTTTCCGGTGAGCCAGAGAGACCCAGCATAGTCGGAATGCTGGGGCCGTAAATATCGGCGTCCAAAATACCGACAACCGCACCTTCTGCGGCTAAGGCCAGGGCGAGATTCACTGCGGTGGTGGATTTGCCGACCCCGCCTTTACCGGACGCAACGGCAATGATATTTTTTATCTGCGGATGGGGTTTTAAAGCTTGCTGCACGGCATGGGAAATAATTTTCACCGTGACTTCTACGCTTAAGGTTTCGATTTCCGCCAAACTCTTGAGATGTTGCCCAATAGCGGCTTGCAACGATGGGATGATGCTTTTGGCCGGATAACCGAGTTCGATCTTGACGCCGACATGACCACCGTCTATCGAAATGCTTTTAACCGATTTCGCCGTGACCAAATCGACGCCGTGATTCGGGTCGATAAACGTTTTTAGCAACTGCTCAATTGCTGCTTTTTCTATGCTGGACATGTTTATTCCTGATGGGATGAAAATTAAAAGGCGTTGTTTTGCTCAGGATATAAGCCATGCCATATTTTTTCAATACAAATTACCGCACCAGACTATCCAAGATAAGCACAAACGGTTTTTAATATTTTCAAGATAACTGGAGCTGGAACGGATTTGTTCCAACAATAAACGCATCAGGCAACCCTGTCGAGCTTCTGGCCATCAAAGATCTAAGTTACCAACCACTTTTCCCCAAGGCCTTCAAAGTCGCTTTTGCTTCGTCAAGCCCAGTAAATTTTTGTTTACTTTCAATGGCTTTTTCCAAACACTCTTTGGCTTGTTTCTGCTCACCTTGTTTAAAATAAGTCATGCCCAAATGGTAGTTAATCTCTGGATTGGCGGCATCGAGCTGTTTGGCCTTGGACAAAATTAACCGGGCTTTTTGATGATTGTTTTGTTGGTAGGCAATCCAGCCAGCGGTATCAAGCATCCCAGGATTATTGCTGTTTGCAAGCGGCTCGGCTATTTTTGCCGCTTTCACCAGATTGGCTTCATCGCCCGCATAAGTGGACAAATAACTTGCCAGACGTTGACGTATGGCTAAGGAATGTGGGCTTTGTTGATGAAGTTCTTCGTACAAGGCGATGACACGCTGATAATCGCCAGACCGATGATAAATCGCCGCCAAATCCGCAGCCAAATCCAAGGCGTTATGTGTTTTCTGCTTGCCTTCGTTGAGGATTTCAACCGCTTTGTCGGTTTGTTTACGGTTAAGATAAACAAGTGCCAGATGGCGATATGAATCCGCCCATTCCGGTTTGATTTCGATTGCTTTTTGATAAGCGGTTATCGCTTCATTGGCTTTATTTTCATGGGCATAAACATCGCCTAGCAAAGAATAGGCATAAAAATGCTTAGGCTCTTGCACGGTCAAATCATGTAATTTCTGCACCGCTTTATCTGCTTGTTTTAAGGCCAGATAAGTTTTTACCAATTGGGTCAGAGGTTCTACGGCTTCAGGTTGTTTAGCCAAAGCCTGGGCAAAACTAACGGCGCTTTTATCAAGTTTCCCAGCGGCCTGGTAAACAAGGCCAGACATATAAAAGCCCGTGGCATCGTCTTGATAGACATCTTCCAACCGTCTTGCCATTTGTAAAGCCTGATCCCATTGTTTCTGGGCCATATAAATTCGGAATAAAGCTTCCAAACCATTTTTACTGTTGGGATTCAGCTTGAACAAGGCATTAAGCTGTTCTGTCGCCTGCTCTTTTGCCCCTGCTTGCAATAATAGATTGGCCAAATCCAGCCGTGCCGTTTCGTCGTTAGGGTTAATTTCAATGACTTTGGCTAGATTTTCGCGGGCTAATATCGGCTCACCATTCGCTAAATGCGCCGCGCCCAGCAATTTTAAAATTTGGATATTGTTAGGTTGCTCGGCAAGGATTGCCCTGAATCCGGTGATGGCTTCGGCTAAACGATGTTCAGCCAAGGCAATTTCATTGTTCAAAATACGCGCGTCACTGTCATTGGCATTATCGGCCAATAAAATTTTCACCAAGGCTTTGGCTTCATCAAAACGTTGTGTCGCTTTATACAAACGGGCCAATTTATTCCGCGCCTTGGTTGTTTGCCTGCCATTTTTATCAAGTTCGATAATATCATTTAGGGTTTCTTCAACTTTATCTGGCTGGTTTTGTGCCCATTGTAAATCTGCCAATTTAAAACGCAGCTCATAATTATTGGAGTCTGAGTCCAACATCGGCAACAATTCAGCCATAGCGACTTCAGTAGGATGCCGGGTCGCCAAAAACTCTATCAACATCAGTTTTGCCTGTTCGTTGTCAGGCAATTCCGTAACCGCTGTACGCAACACATTTTCAGCTTTGTCGCGCTGATTTTGTGACATCAAGAACACTGCGAGGCGCTTGCGATGTTCAAGCTGCTGGGGTTCGATTTTGACGAGAGCCGCCAACAGGGCTTGCGCTTTATCTTTTTGACCGAGCTGATTATACAAATTAGCCAACATTACATGCGCGGTTACGTTATTTGGCTGTTTTTCAACAAACTGTTGTAACAAGGCAAGCGCGCTATCCACTTTGCCGGTTTTTGCATGCAGTGTCGCCAACAACAATGTCGCCGCGGCATCGTCCGGTTTTTTTGCCAATGCCGCTTGCGCCTTGGCGAACGCCGCATCGCTATTATTTTGTGCGGCAAAAACACTGCCTAATAAAACTATTGCATCGGTATTATCCGGCGCAATTGCCAACGCCTCTTTAGCCAATTTCTCGGCAAGTTCGGCTTTTCCTGCAAGCAAATAAATGTTGCCCAATTTTATGCGGGCCTCAACATGCCGGGCATCCAGCTTAATCACCGCCTGATATTGGCTAACAGCACTTTCTATATCACCAAGCTGGACCAACACTTCAGCCACTTGATAATGCGCAGCACTATTTTCGGGATCACTGCCAATCGCGTTATTAAACGCAGTTTGTGCCGTTTGATAATCACCGGACTTGAATGCTTGCCGGCCTTGTCCGATATATTTATCCCTTTGAACATCAGCATTATTACAGGCCGACAGGCCAGAAATTAAACAGATAATGGGTAAAAATCTTAAACTGCACGCTATGGGTATCATGGTTAAATCCAGTTGCTATAAGTCATTGGCAACATCATGAAGATTGGGTAAAAATAGAAACAAACGAGAATTGGCTGATATTTAAAAATTATGCCGTCTATCCATCCGCAGACAAAACTTTTGTGCAAAGCTTTTCGAAGGATTCAATCAGAAATCCCTTAACAGAAAGTTTCTAAAACGAATGATTGATTATGAAGTATGACCTTACTGTCCTGTAGAAACAGAAGCAATTCTACAGGACGAGTACATACAATCAATTGGCCAAATGGATGATTGCTCCGCTCAAATGGCTATTTTTTGACAGGATTTGCTGGTGCAGATGAAGTTGGTGCCGCCGGTTTAGCCGTTTGAGATGGAACAGGCTTGGGGGATTGGGTCACGGGACTCGCTACGGGAATTGCAGCGGCTTTAGTCTGATACTTTTGTTTTCTCAGTTTATCCTCGTAGCCTTGCATAATGGTTTCAAACTCAACATCCTTGATCTGAGAGAACGGTTCAGTTCCAATTATTGTGTCCATAATGCCGCGTTTTTGGCAATTTTGGTAACCTTCAATAACTTCTTTTGCACCTTCGTACATTTTTATGTTTTTGCTTTCACAAGCTTTTAATTCAGCCGAAGTTGCTTGTTGAGTATTTTGCAAATTGGCATAAGTGATAGCCAATTCGTTCTTGGCTTTATTTAGCGCATTGTATTTTTCAATAACTTCGCGTAATTTCGCTGTCGTGTTATCAAGGCGTTTTTGTACTTCGTCACTTGCCGCTTTCTGTGTACCCAGATCTGCCGTCAGTTTCTCTTGGGTAGCAGTAGCCGCTTCTTTATCCTGTTTCAGTTGGGTTTTTAACGCCTCTAATTCAGTGGTGACTTTAGCATTTTCAGTTTTAAGCAAATCACGTTCGCCAGTGATTTCTTTCACCATGGTCTGCAATTTATTGACAATCTTAGCACTTCCACTACCAGCTTCCCTTGGGGCGGCAGAAACAACGCCTCCAGAAATTCCAGCCAACAATATTATCCACAGCAATGATTTCATGATGTTGTTATCCGCAGTCATTAGAAGCTTGTGTTCAAATCTAATTGCAAAACGTCATTGCTATATTTTGGACCACTGATTACATCTGTGCTCAACCATCTGCCAGTAGCCCAGACATTTTTCATCAGACCATAATTGGCGCCCAAAACCCAGCCCTTGGCATTAGTCCCACCCAAATGGAAATCAGAGTCTGTATTGGCATCTAGCACTGCATCCCTTTCAACATATTTATAAAAGGTAAACACGCTCCATTCGCCCGCATGGGATACTTTGGGCCAGCCAAAATCCACCCTGACTTGCCAAGCTTGAGTTTCGTCGCTAATAGGTCTGGTACCAGGCGTTAAAAACCGTGTTTTTTCAGCATCATTAACGCTAAAACCTACGTTTTTGGCGTAATCAGCACCCAAAATTAAATGATGGGGGGCAAATATTGATAAGTCATAAGACCCAGAGACATTGACAATTTTATAATCCCCCGCTAGGCCATACTGACCTGGAGTAGTGGCATCCTCGTTACAAATTAACGCCAAGGTGTTGCCAAGCTGCATAAATTGGGGTACTGATAAACTGTTTTCCGCATTATTTGTACTACAAACAAACTGGCTAGCCGAACTGGTGTTAGGTTTAGCCTTAATATTTTCATAATCATAATAAGCTACGCCCATTTTTAACGCGTCGTGATTATCAAAGCCCCAATCCAAACCGATTTGCGAACCGAACAACCATTTGTCTTTAGAACTAAGAGCAGATTCCTGCAAAGGAAACGCACCCGCCGTAATAAAAACTGAATGAGGGGCAGATTTAGAAATATCACGGGTATTTTTATTGTAACTATCTAGTGAATGTCGGGCAGTTACAGCAAAACCTTCAAAGGATAAATCTGTATCCCAGACCAGCTCACTGCCACCTGTAAACTCACCACCACCGACATACCAAGGGTTGGCTATCCTACCACCACTAACAGTCAACCACTTGAATCCCTTATTATTTACTGCATCGTATTTAAGAAATGCCCTATCAATATTGAATTGATACTGACCACTTGAATTACCTAGGGTTTGATTGGTAGAAACCGGATCAATCAAGTTACTGGTGATAAGACGTACTCCTGCATTCAGGCCATCGGCAACCTTTGCATCTAACGAAATACGCAAACGCTCACGAAAACGATGCCTGTCATTTTCAGTATTGACACCACGATGTAATTCCCCCACTTTATTCAAGCCACCGGCTTGATTGATAGCCTGGATATTGGGATATTCAGAATACACGTTTGGCCCGCTAATATTATCATCAGCCATAAAATCATTTTGCGAACGCAAACGCAAATCTCCAGATAATTTAAAACGGCTAATCCATTCAGGCAAGGCATCTGGAACACCCCATTTTTGAGTTTTAGCCTCTTGCATAACATCTTTAACCACATCAGCACGTAATTCAGTACGCACTTGTTGCCGAATTTCATCTTTCACAAATTCAGGGACATAAGGGACGCGCACTTCACCGGGTTCAGGTGCTATTTCATTCTGACCGGCTTCGTTGGCTTGTTGGGCAACTTGTGCTTCAGCATCGGCTTCCGCTCTTTTGATCATGTCTTCGGCGGCTTTTTCGCTCAAAACACCTTGTTTTACCAATTCTTTGATTAAATTAGTTGTGGTATTGCGTAGCTTGAGCAATTCTTCCTTTTCACCTGCCTGAGCTATGCTTGCCATGCCACAAAGCACCATGACCATTAGCTGCTTTTTATTATCCATTCTATTACCTGTAAATTAATTTAGATTCTTGAAGTAATTCTTAGCTTAATCGGCTGTTCCATTCCAGGTGGAAGCGGTTCATTGACTTTTTTGTACCTATTCAGCAACTGGTTAATCAACTCATCTATGTCACTGTCATTACTGCCTTTCGCCAATTCGAAGCGTTTTACTGAACCGTCTATATCAACCCACAATTTGATGATTGCAGTATAGCCTTTACGTCGCAATTCTTCGTGCTCAGAAAGAATATCCAAAATATCGTTTTTAATAATTCCGCCATACCAAGCATATGGATCGTTACCGCCACCGCCTAGCAAGCCTTTCCCACCTTTACGTGCCGCCAACCCAAACCCATCTGAACCTGCTGAACCTTCAGCATCCAGACCTAAATCCCCTGGTGGCGGTTCATCAGCAACATCTGGCATTTCTTCGGGTTCAGGCTCGGGAGCTTGGTCTATTTTATTTTCAACCTCGGGTTCTGGCGGTTTCTCCACTTTGGGTGGTGGTGGAGGTGGGGGCGGGGGTTTTGTTAAGGTAATTTTTTGTACCTTACGCTCTTTTTTATCGGGTTTTTCTTCAATATTACTAATTGCATCGATAATTAATACCGTGACAGCCAGCAAAAAAATCCCACCTAAAATGGTAGGCAGATAAACCCGAAGGTGCTTTTTCTTAGTCATCGTTTCAGGTGTTATTTAACCAGGTTTTGAGTAACTAACCCGATTTGGGTAATGTCCAGTTTGCCCAGCAATGCCAGCACATCAACGATTTTGACATATTGCACGCTGGAATCTCCTTTTATTACAACCGGCAAGGCAGGGTTTACTGCTTTATATTGCTGTAACATTGATTCCAGTTGCTCCATTGTCACAGGATAAGTATCCAGAAAAATACTGCCATCTTCGGTTATAGTAATGGCCTTGGTTTGCGGCTTAGCCAAACTAGGAGTGTCACTCGCTTTAGGTAAATTGACAGTAATACCTTGCACGGATGCGGTAGTCATCAAAATAAACACCACTAATAATACATAGGCCAAATCTAACATCGGAGTGACGTTAATTTCGTCATAGGCAGCATTTTCTTCTTGTACTTTCATAACTTATTGCTCAGATAATCGATTAGGTATGTTCTTCAGCCAATTTAGCGATAAACTCGTCAACAAATACATGCATATCTGCAGTAATTGATTTGATTTGCCCGCCCAAGTAGTTGTAACCAAACAGACAAGGAATCGCAACCATTAAACCAGCAACAGTTGCAGTTAAAGCTGCGGCGATACCAGGCGCAATCGAATTGACATTGACTTCACCACTAACAGCAATCGCGGCGAAAGTGATCATCACCCCAACTACTGTACCCAGCAAGCCTAAAAAAGGGCCGCCACTAATTGCAATGGTCAGCAACACCATTTGCGAATTCAATTTTTGCAACTCTCTAACTAACACGGCATCCATTGAAGCTTTTACTGCATTCATGGCTTGAGGGCTTAAAGTCTCGTCAGTTCCTTTATTCTTAGCCAAACGATGGTTCATTTCTTCTACGCCAACATGATAAATACGATAGGTTGAAGAACCCTTAAAATTACCTTCATCTGATGTCAATGACAACAACATGGGCGATTCTTCGTAATCTTCATCATCCTCGTCATCTTCCCTATTCAATGATGTAAT
Source organism: Methylovulum sp. (assembly GCF_028687615.1). Classification (GTDB taxonomy): domain Bacteria; phylum Pseudomonadota; class Gammaproteobacteria; order Methylococcales; family Methylomonadaceae; genus Methylovulum. Next base: position 110,772 of record NZ_JAQTZU010000002.1, on the reverse strand, counting down.
CTCTTTCATGCTAAGTTTGCCGAAGGCTTGTTCAAATTTTTTGTTTTGGCTGCCGGTACGGTTAAGGATAATTGCTTTGGATATCATCACCATCCAACTAATCACGAACATAATCCCCAAGATGCCGATAATGACCCAACCGTCTATGGTCACGCTATTTAGCGTACCCATAATGTAAGATTCGCCTTCTTCACTATCCGGTGTGGAATCTTCGCCATAGGCCAATACTGCCGAGCTTGCACCCTGCATTTGCATATCGAACTTTACCGCATTAGCGTTGCGGGCGATTTTGTAAATTGAAAATTGATCCACCGATCCTGAAAAGCCCTTTGCTCCATTGGCATCTGCACCGAGGGTCATTTCGCCGGACAATTCCGCCAAACTTACCTGAAATTCACCTGCCGCCGCTCCGTTCACATACAGCGTAATATTGCTTGATGTGGCGACAACCGCCAAATGTTGCCAAGTAGCAAGAGTCAACGGCGTCGTGGCGGCAAGCTCTTGTTTTTTTCCAGAAGCATCGGTGACTTGTAGATAAGGTGTTTGCTCTTTTAAAAGCAATGTAAAACCAGCCCTTTGCAAAACCACGGTGCTTTGTTGAGCCTGGTCAATCTTTACCCACGTTTCAACCGTCCAACCAGTAGCCGGCGACATGGCTAAGGAAGGTGCATCGGATATCCGAATAATTTGCTTGCCATCGAACACTGCCGCGCCACCGATCAAACCACCTTCACTATTAGTTGCCGTCGCTTCCGAAGTTTGTTGCGCGTATGCAGTCAAATCCTTAATTGCTGTTTGATCAAATTGAAAAGCAAGCACTTCACTGACATCAAATGAACCGGCTACGTCTTGACCATCAACGGCTTGCGCATTGCCATAATATAGCCAGAAGCTAGGTTCAGGGTTGGTGGCAATGTCCTTAGGCAATTTGACCCAAATAAACGCCATTTCATTGACGGGATCTAGCTTTTCAATATAAAACTTTAATGGTGTTGCCTCATCAGCGGCCAACACACGGATATCTTTTCCCTTCTCGGCAAGATCCATAAAGTAGGTAAAATTACCTGTATGCAACCTAATCAGGGCAAAAGCATCTTCAGGTATCGTTACGCCATCTTGTTGAAGTTTTTTTGTATCAAAACTTATTTTTTTCTTAAAACCCCATTCATCGCTCCACCATGCGGATGCCAATGACGGTAAAAGTGTAAAAAGAATCAGTAAAAGACCAAACCGTTTCATTGCTATTCTCAAATTCATAATTAATGCCAAAATTATTACAAAACATCGTTACAGTATTATTACTTTAACAAACTAATACCAAGCTACTAAAAAAGGGGGCTATTAAATCGCGAGGTGGCCTAAGCCAAGTAACAAACTTATGATAATGGTTTGCTCTGTTGTCACATAAGATAAACAAGGGAATAGCAACTTATGTTGTATTCCCTTGATATTAAATAACCATAAAGAGCTTGATGCTGTTTAAGATGCGGGACGGGATTTGTTTTTATTTTTGGTGTCGGTTGTTTCATCACCATAACCAATAAAATCAACGCTTAAAATACCCAATTTCGCGCTTTTATCTGATTTATCGGATTTGTCTTTTTCAGAGGTATCAGTTGCAGCCTGGGCAATTTGGCTGACACTGGCACTTAAGTTGCTTACACCAGATAAGCCAGCCGCAAGACTACCGACCGATGCCGTAGGCACCCCGGTGCTTACGCCACCTACCTGGATGTTATTGGCCCCCAATACGGCAGTTGCGGAAATGGTCACGTTACTGCCGCCGATACCGGCCTCACCGGCATTAACGATACCGCCAGGCGCAAATAGGAAGACATCCCCTTGCCCGGTAAGGCTATCCTGAGGGGCTGCGGCACGGACGCCACTACCGGAAACAGCCGGTCTGACAACCGATTTTTTCCCATAATTTGACGGAATCACCACCGTTTCAGGAACTGACAAGGCTGTTTTTGCACCACGCCCAGCATCAATATTCCCTTCAGTTGACCAAATAGTGATATTCCCACCCACTTGGGTGAACACACGCGACAAGTTGACTGTAAAATCATCCCGGACGACCGCATTAATATCCCCTTCTTTTTGGGCAATAATGCCTAGATCAGAAGGCTTCTTACCGTCTTCATTCGTTTTTTCATCAAACTCCAAGCCCGGGAAAGCAAATGATAATCCGGCACTGACTTTTCCACCGGGCACCAACAGGTTTATATCGCCGCCCTCAACTGTTTGTATCGTACTAAAAGTAAGGTTGACATTGCCTGCCCATGGAAACTTTTGATCGTCAGTTTTTAACTCGCTGCCAGGGAATAAGGTATTGATGGCAGCATACGCCCTATCATTTCCAGAAGCTTTGTCATTCGCCGAAGCGGCCCCTGATTCTTTTATCTCGTTGAAATATACAGGTAACACCGCGTTATTGAGTTGTTGCTGGATACTTAAATAGTCATCACTTTCAAGAACTTTGAACAAAGCCAGAGCCTGGGCATCGGTAAGATCCTTGCTACCCAATCGATCACGCATAAAACCAGTGATAACACCATAGGCACTATTAAACTGCTCCGCCACGGCAAAATGTTGCAAATATTTATCGATCAAGGTGTCATAGCTGACCTTACCATTGCCTTTAAGGGAGTCAATGATCTCTTGGTTGCTAATACCTTGATAGGAGAGCTGGCCGTTGTTTTGGTAAACAGGCAGGATAAGTGCGTTGAGTTTACCCTGTATACCGGCATACTCGGTTAGATCCAAGTTTTTGAATAATTTCAACGCTTCTGGCGTGGTAATGTTGTCATCACCCAAACGCTCGTGAATAAATGTCGTTATCAGCCCGCTTACCGCATCAAAATTGTTATCTAAAGGGTAGTCTTCTAAATACTTGCTGATAAATCCCGTGTAATTTAGGCCATATCCGTTTAAACCCGCCAAAACGCTGACATTTGCGCCTTTACTGTCTAAATTTGAGTTTAATTCCCCACCCACCGTGAGCAAACCTTTTGACACGCCTAAATCTAAGTTACGTCCGGTCTTGACCAAAACATCCCCAGGACCTGAAATTTGCAAGAATGGAGCGGTCGCGTTGTTCACAATCAAAAAACCGAAATCGTCATCTAGCGGGACATCATAGTTAATATCACGGCCTGCTGATAGGATGGTCACATCATCGCCTTGAATATTTTGAATGTCCAAGCTCAAGTTGCTTAAATCGCGTCCTGCTTGCACAACAGCGTGTTTTGCAAAAATTGCCTGAATATCTTGAATATCACCGTCTTGGGTAATCAACCGCACCGGCTCTTTATCATCACGATGCAATAAAGGTAATGATGAAGTAAAGAAGCGTCTAGTTTCCGTTAACGGGCCGACAAAGTGGTCAAAGCCCGAATCTACCGGGGACAAATAGTTAGGCAGCAAGCTTATATCTACATCACGCAGGAAAAAGCCCTTGGCAAGCGTACTCTCAGAAGCCGTGTTGGCTTTAATGCTCTCCTTAGCCAAAATGTTCAGTTTTGATGATATCGATGGAAACAAATTGATCTGATCAACATAGACACTACCACCGAAGGCGGTAGTTTCGACTGAACTCGGATAAATAATCGTTTCGGCTTCATCTTCACTTCCTAACAAGCCCAATTTATTTCTGACTACAGAGGTGTCCGCGCCGAGAATTACGTCTCCAGACAAAGACTTGACCGTTATGCCACTGGTCTGGGTATAGGAATAAAATTGATTTAAATTGGATAGCATCATCGCATCAGAAACCGCCGTCAGACTGACGCCCTGTTTTGCGCTTAGGGCAAGAGTAGCATCCCCCATAACTAATTGCGGCCCATTAATAAATTCTTTCCCGCCAGTCACTTGGCCATCTGCGGAAATATTGCCATCTCCTTTACCCAAGAAATAAGCACCCCCAGCAATATCCCCACCAGCTTTTACCAAGAGTTGTCCACCACCTTTCACGTCAACAACGTTATGTGAAAATTTTGGCGCACCAGATGAGTTATTACCGCCCGCCAATGTGCCTATCTGTTTGCCGGTAGTCGGCATCATCACAGATAAGTTATTGATGTTCCCACCCGCGTTGATATCAACCTTGCCGCCACCAAACAAACCTACATTTTGCCGGAAGGTATTTACATTGACTCCCCAGGCCGTTGCAATCCGGCTGTCGGTGGCATCGTTTAATGGACGGCTACTACCCCAATCGCCCACCCTCACTAGCCATTCACTAATAAATTGATCACTGACCGCACCTTGGATATTGTTGTCTGCCTTGAAGACCAGATCACCGCCGTCAACGGCATATTCAGCATCGACAAGTGAAGCATAATCCGTAGTGGTCAAATAATCACCCAAAACACCGTAACGTTGTGTTTCTGTTGGCTTACCTGCGCTGTACACGGTGGCATACTGATTTTTAAAAATAATATCGCCGCCAGCCGCCAATTTAATGTCGCCTACGCCGGTTCGTACCGTCACCGGAGCATTTTTTGCACCCTGAATTTCCAAATTATGCCCGGAATTATTGATCGTTGCGAAATTGTCCGCACTATGTAGATCTGCACCTGCGGTTAATTGGTAAGACCAGGAATTACCACCCTGTAATATATCAACCTGATTAAAAAAAGCATCAAAGCCACGTTTATAGGCATCAGAGATGGAATTGGCGATGGTCAGCTTACCAGTGGCGCTCATGACCAAGTTGCCGGCTATATCATCGCCATATCGCCATTCTTGAAAATCCCATTTGTCTTTGACGGTTAAATTACCTGTGTAGTCAATTTCCACACCCGCACGCAATTGGATTTTGCTATCAATTTGATCATTGACCTGCTGCATATTGGCAGCAGTCATATACGCATCAGTATCTGATTTAATCGTGGCAATGACTGTGCTATTTATTTCACCATTGGCTATATCAGCGTTACCATATTTTTGCACACCTTCAGCATAGTAATTGGCCGCCCCCTTAACAACATTTTCGGCAATCGGGCTTATGTTAATGACTTTGCCAGTACTGTCACGCAGAGCCCGCAAGACAACCTCCCCTCCCCGGACCGCACTGCCAGTAACATCAATTGATGCACCCGATTGGAGGGCAATACCACTGATTCCGTCTTTATCGGCATCAACAGATGACAGCAAAACCTTACCGCCTTTAACTCCTTTAGAGGTCAAAACACTACCGTTTTGCAAAGTAATTTTATCGCCTGCATATAACTCGATGGCACCGCCCTCTGCCCCGCCATCGGTATTAATCGTTCCTGATAAATTTATCGCACCTTGATCCGCCACCAAACTGACAGCTTTGGCTTTAATGGTATTATCGCCACCTTGGACAATATCACTTTCACGGGTACGGAAATAAAGGGATTCAGAAATTCCGGCCTTAGCCAAAATGCCCATCCAATCAACGAAACCCATTGATGGACTGAAATTCTTAATATCCACCACGGCACTGCCGGATGTTGCGGTGACCATCCCTGACCAATCTATCGTTTGTTTAGGTGCTTTTAAAATCAGACGTCCACCTTCAGCACCACCGCCACCGCTATTCAAGTTCACATTGGAATTGGCGGACAGCGTTATTTTGCCCTGATCCGCCTCGGCACTGAACACGCCTCCTGGGGTGTACTGTTTAACATCGGCAAACTTCACTTCTTTACCGGACAGATCAATTTTAGCTTGTTCCCCGACCACCACACCGCCCTGAGTGGCGTGTAATGCCAATTTGCCGGAATACAATAAAGCCGTGGTATTAAAATCAATATCATCAGCCAAGATACTGACTCCTGCACCAAATCCACTGGCCACCGTGTTATCAACATGCCCTGCATTGGTAAAATTAACCTTATGGCCCGCCGCATTGATGACCAAATCAGCACCACCTGTTCCGGCGAGATAATCAGTTTTGATATTCAAATCACCAGCAACAGTTACTACGCTTTCACCATCAATATGAAAGTGGCTTGCTTGTTCGCTTGATGATAATGGCTTGACATTGACAGTGTTAAAGCCATTGAAAGCAAACCGTCCTGCACCTTGGGTATAGTTATTGGTTAAAAAATCAAGCCGGCCGTTTCCTGTACCGGCAACGCTGGCCGCTCCGGTTGAATTTTGAAGAATCAGGCTATCGGCTTGCAATCTTACTGATTTTCCTTGGTTGTCAAAACCCGAAAAACCCGCCGCGTCGATTAACAAGCTACCAAAATGCAATGGCACGACTTCGCCACCTTCAGTCAGAAATTGCCCATCACCGCCAACTTGACCGACACTGCCATATAAATTAATGGCTTGGCGGCTATTGAGTTGTAATTCATCGACAGATAAATGCGATAATTTTTGATTTGATAAATTTAATGCCCCTGGCATGTCATTGCTCAATTCACCGAGATTGATGGCATTGGCGTACAGGCTAAGAGAACCTCCCGTCATCAAAATATCACCCGCAAGCCGGGTGTTTTTGCTGCCGTCCAATAAGACCGACTTTAATGTTGAAACATTTCCTTTGGTTATGCCATTTATCACCGCGCCTGCACCAATGGTCAATTCACCTTGAGAGCTATTGCGTGTAGATTCGTCACTCAAACTGATTTGTTTGTCGCCCGAAACCCTCAACAATGCACCGTAATTAGTGACTTTAAGTACGGTATCGCCAGTGTTGACTTCACCGCTAGCCGTCAACACTGCGTCACTATCGATAGACACTTTATTTTTGGCGGCGACAATCAAATCTTTAACTTTAATATTGACGCCGTTATCGACCTCTACATTTGCCGTTTTTACTAATAAATTCGTTTGCCCGGTCGCATTATCCCGACTACGGACACCGCCTAAGAACAAACTGTCGAGATTCAAGTTATTTAAACCATTCGCCAGAATTTCCAAGGTTCCTGGTTTATCTGTAACGCTTAAAGCATCAACAATTTTGATGTTGTTATTGGTAGTGATATCCAGTTTACCGCCACGCCCGACACCATTAACATCCGTCATAGGAGTGGAGTTAATCGAACCTTCGACAATCAATTTATTTGCCACATCTATAGCAATTTGACCGCTGTCTTTGGGGATCAACGGCACAGTAGTTTCTTTGAGAATAGCTTGTTTTACAAAAAATGAGTTGGCGGTTTCTTCTATATATTGAGAATGTTTACGGACTTCATCACCTGATTCAAGTAAAAAACCACTGGACCGCGCATCATGTGTTTTTGCGCCCGCATTAGCAAAATGACCGCTGACTATCGTCTGATCAGCGGCATTATAAGTTGTCAGCACTTGATCCTGTGTATTCGCTTGCGGGGTGACTAAAAAGGCGCCCGGTAACAAAGCATAACGCGCCGGCAATATTGTATAGTTCCCTGCCGGTAATTGACCTGAGCCACTCAAATAGACTTTATTACCCTCACCGTAAATGGCCTGTTGTTCAGCAGTCAATTTGGCAAAGTCCTGTTGTTGTAACGGATCATAAGGAGCCAGCGATGAACCAAACGAAGGAACTATAGCAAAACCACCTTGATAGGAAGGGCTAATGGAATCCAAATAATCATTAGTTCCGCCTCCTGAATTAGGAATAAACTCATAAGAAAGCAAATCACCGCCGCCAGAAACATCTATTTTGCTGCCTTTCGCCAACTCTATATCAGGTGCGGTCAAATTCACTTGCTTGGACTGAATCGGTCGATAATCCTGCGATTTAGCGTTAAAAACCAACCTTCTTTCATCAAATTTAGGATAAATCCAAAAAAGTCCGCCTAGCGTATTACCAAAAGGGATCAGTTTGCCGTCAGCAGAAACGGATGTCAGGCTCTTGCCACCTAAGGTTAAACGGGTACCCGCATTTAAATTGATCGCACCAAATGGTGCTTTTAACACGCCATTTTGATTAATGTTTGGGGCAACAAAATTTAAAACACCGTCAGCGGACAACGGGGTCTCATCGGTGTTTCTTCCAGTTATATTAATTCTGCCATTAGGACTGGCTTTTTGGTCAACGGTAAAAGTAAATTCAGTTAGTGTGCTGGGATAAATTTGGCTGGCGTTTAAGTTCAGATTTGCAGCCGTTTTTAAAGAACCGAGATATTTTTGTTGCGTGGTGTCATAAACCCCCCTAACCCGCAGCTCATGAGTGCTTTTAAAGTTAATCTGCTTGAAGCTGTCCCAACGGGTAGGGCCGACCAATTCAGTCCAAAGAGAATTTGTTGTTAATTTTCCCTCGCCTTTCTTTAGTGCGGCATTAAAACTTGTATTGGTAACGTTTACATCCAAACCCGCCTTAAAATAAGCAGTGTCCAACTTGACGGTATTCTCTTTGGAACCACTGGCTGCTTCCCAACCAATTTTTTGAGTATTCAATTCTATGCGGGCTTTAGTATTCAGATCGACACTGCCAACAAACCGAATCTCATCGGGATCCGTCAAACGCACATCACCGAAATTGCCATTCTCAATAAAATCGCTACTGACTGTTGCCACACCATTTAAACCCAGGTCATCCAATGAATCACCATAAGAAGCCTTGCCACTAAGAACATTTTCCTTATGCTGGGTAACCTTAATTACAGTTGGTCCGTTCGGAAAAGAGGTATTGTCATCGGTTACGCCGCGAATATCAGGATTTAATGTTAAATCAAAGCGACCATTATTGGTGGTTTTTGAACCCGCCTGTCCTTTAATGCTCCCTTCAAGGACAACACCTTCCCCAGATGCAATGGCAATTGAACCGGCATTGGAACCTATATTCTTAGGCTGATAACTGTTGACCGTGCTATTGCCATCAATAACCGGTAAATCCAACACGGCCTGCGTACCCGACACATCAATCAAAGAGCCTTCTTCTTGTACGACATATCCGCGGTTTGCCGTTAAACTGACTTTGCCACCATCCAACACGTCACCTAAACGCCTGTTCGAGGCATCAAGCGGCTGTCTAATGGTTGCCCCCGCAGCCAACAACTGTGAATGGCTGCCTAACCATATTGCTTGTGCCGGATTATATAAAGGTGAAGAGGCGTCATTGACATCAATACTTAAATTAATGGAACCCGCAGGAGCGGAAATTTTGCCATCGACAAAAATACCCGCATTGTGGGAGACCAAATCGATGGACGCACCTGTATCAGCAATAATCTCGCTACCCGTTGCCAATACCACATCATCCTGCGCGGTCAGGTTCAAATCCACAGGATTGCGCAAATGTTCAGGCAATGTTTCAACATGCGAAAATTTGAGCAACTGCTTACCACTGGCATGCTGGCTAAAATCACCATCCAACACACGGTTTTTTGCCAACAAGGTCAAATGGGTGTCGCCACTCACTTTTAGGTTGTCAAATTTGCTTTCAAGATTGATTTTGCTAAAACCGGAATTTGCCAATTTGTCAAAATTGCCGTTAGTAACACTCAAAACCAAGGGGGCAATACCATTGCTGTCAGGTGTTGTTGCAAATGAGCCGACTGCAATTTTGGCACTGGTTAGATTTAAACTGCCACCCTCCGACAATCCCCAAGCCGACAATTTTCCATTAAGATGGAGGACACTCGGGGCACCCAAATAACCAACCGCCGCTAGGCTAATATCTCCTCCCTTTCCTTCTGTCAATGTATTATTAATAGATAAATGCGCACCGCCATCGGCCTTAATGGAAGCGCCGGCATTTATTTTTAAATCACGGACAGCCGTCAAGTTGACAGAACCGCCATCAATCAACAATGGATCAACTGGAATGGCGGCAAACCCCAATTGGTAATCATTTATCCAACGGCCCGACACATCCAACATGGCCGCCCTCCCAAGGGTAATTTCACCGCTTTGACCGCGGTCAACACCATAGGTATTGGTGTTCAAGTTGATTTCACCACCTGCCGAGTAAATTTTACCGTACACATCGACACTGCCTCCATCCAATGAGATGTCCGCACCTAATTTATCAAGCGTAACCGTTTTGTTGATTTTGATATTGCCGCCCGTCCTGACGAGCACGTTTTGAATACCTGAGCCGTTAAACAGGGAGCTTGACAAAATCAAAGGAGTCGGAGTCGTCTCGTCTGGTTTGGTAGGAAATGGGGCGCTTATATTTTTTAATGCAAAATTATTTTCTTCGGACTGGATAATGACATCTTGCAAAGAAATAAGATCTTTTTCCAGGGTTCTATCTTGGTTTACGATAAACGAACCACCAAATGGCTGATTGGCCAAGTCGCGCTGATAAGCACCCGCGCTAGAACCTGCTATCAAATTCGCATTCCAGGATAATAGAGGGGCTTGGATATTGATCTTGCCGGCATCCTGGCCCTGTGTGTAACCTTTCTCAAATTGCCGCATTCCAAACAACGCAGAGTTATCCCATATCTTGGTGATACCCCATTTTTCATGCACCTCTTTGTAAACACCCAAAATTGATACATATTTCTCATTGGGATCAGCCTCGCTGATGTCAACAATCTTGCCGTAATCCGTCAACAATTTGGTTGTATTGATGTACCCATCCTGATAATCAATTGAACCTCCCGAAATATTGACCACCGCACCGCTATTAATGACCACGTCACCATTGGCAGAAAGATTGATATTGCCGCCTTTGGTCAGGCGCTCATCAATAGTCCTCTGAATACTGTTTACGGCACCAGTGGCATCAACAATTTTTGTATCTTTACGGGTGTCAATGCGGACTGTCTGCCCTTGTAAGACCCCACCTTTCTGAAATGGCGAGTCGCGTAAATCAAAGGTTTGTACTGATACTTCACCAACATTACGCTCCATTGCAACTTTGACGTTTTTATTGCCGGACACATCGATAACAGCACCTTCTTCGATAAAAATACGGCCTTGAGTTTGGCGGGTCGCATCTTTGTTTTTTAAAACGACATTAAATAAACGTTTGCCATTTTCTATTCTGGTGCGGTCAATAACAGTCAAATCATCGGTGGCCACCATATTTATATCAGCATTAGGGGCCGTTATCTGCGCCCCGCTTTTCATATGAATTTTATTGGCAACCACTTCTATATAGGATTGGGTCTGGGACTTGCTATCAATCGCCGTGTCTTTGGTTTCCGTGTCGCCGACAATTTCGGTCACGCTCTTGGCACCAAAAGTCACTGAGGAACTTCGATCCGAACCGGTATCACGGATAGTCTTGGTCGCCAGAAAATTACCACTTTCAATGCTGTGCTTTTCTTGTGCCAATAAGCGTATCGAACCGTTGACATTGACTGAAGTTGTTGCTGTCAAACGCCCTTCCTGATTAACGGCGAAGCCTTCCAAAGTAATATTACCCTGCCTAACCAATATGTCGCCGACATTGGATACATTGCCCCCCGTTTCAACTTCCACCAACAAACCGGAAAAAGGGCTTTGATTATCAGCAGCTTGTAAATAAACTTTATCTTTGCTACCTACGAGAATAACTTGGCCAAATTCATTCGTGGAAATAGAGCCTTTATTTTCGACCGTGGGAGCCGCCAGAATAACCAAGCCGTCATTGTTGGCATCGCCATTCGCTTGAATCTTGGCCCCTTGTTCAACCCTAACAAACGATTTTGCCATTGTTGGTCGATCACCATCGTTGTTTGCACCTAACGAGGCCCTATCTATGGCTTTACCGGCTTGCTGAACCAAGCCGTTATTTAATACCTCATCTGAAATATCCAGCGTTGAAGCCACTAAGGTATTGACATTCACCACTGAATCTTTACCAAACACAAAACCGTTTTGGTTATAAAGATATATCTGTCCATTGGCGGTAATTTTGCCAAGTATCTCACTTGGAGCACCTTGAAAAATACGGTTTAAAGCAATTGAACTGCTATTGGGTTGGTTGAACTCGACTTTGTTCTTGGCACCGACATTAAATTTATCCCAGTTTAAGACAGCATTTTGTACATGCTGGTCAATATGCAAAGTGCTGCCATTATCAATAATCTGTTGCGTGGCGATATCTTTTGCCGCCCAACTTGAAGCAGGTATCGGTAATTCGGCCTGGACCGGCGTCACTGAACCCATCAATACCCCGCCAGCAACCGCCAAGCGGATACATGCCGGCAACGGTCTTAACCTAAAGGTATCTAGGGATTTTTGTTGTGTTTCTTTCAGTCTTTTAGCCATGGTTTAGCCTACTTACCATAAAAATTGAATCTATTTATTCCAAAGAAAAACTCGAGCATGTCAAAGCCTAACGACAATAAACAAAAAATTAGAGTGCACTAGTTTTACGTCACAAAGTTGTATTTAAGATTGTCCTGATAAATCTGAGTAGGTTGCTACTACCCTCCCAATAAGCATCCTTAGATACCCACCACGCTAACCCCAAAAAAGAAGTTTCTGTCGGCGTAAACTGGCCAGGATCAGGAAAGCAAAAGTAACAATTCTCAGCTAATCAATTACAATTGCTCCAAGTCTTTAAAATTCTGTTGCAATATTGAAATGTACTTTCGGGTCGCCCTGTTTAACAGATTGCAGGTCAATCAATGGGAATCCTATATCCAATGCACCAACAAAATATTTCCATAATTGGAAGCGAGTCCCTATTCCTGTACTGGCCAGCTCGTTGGTCGGTGCTGTTCCTGACGGCGCGGCCTGGGTCCAGCCCTTACCTGCATCCAAGAACACAAGAGCCTGTAATTTATTGATATATTGAATCTTATTTGGCACCAAACGGGGAGAACGCCATTCAAACGAAGCAATGATACCGTCATCGGTTAAAGCCTGGGTTTCAAAATAACCACGTATGCTTTGCATACCGCCTAATGAAAATTGCTCATTACTGATTAATGGGGAGTTGGCGAGTTGTCCTGAAAAGCGGCTGAAAAATTCCATCCCGTAAGGTAACTCATGGGTGAAATTCAGGCCTCCCAGCAAAACGGCATAATTAGGTTTAGAATCAATACGTTTGTTTTCAAACTCTGCCTGGGTGTTGCCTAGGCCACGGACGGAAAAATTAAGACCCAAATTAAATGACGTGAAGGATTTTTCACCCCTAATTGAAGAATTGTACTGTAAAGAAAAAGGTAAATAGCTGATAGGGGTTCTTATCGTGTCTGAACTTAGCAACTTAACATCTTCCTTAAAATTTTTATAGTCTATGCCCGCAACTAATGAATGCGAATAATTTTTCAACGTCCGCAAAGGCTTGATCAATCTCGCCCCGTAAATTTCACCGATACCGACCACCGCCAAGGCCCCACCGCTAGCTATCTGGGCGTTTGAAGATGAACTAACCCCATAAAGGGCGAGTTTCGCAGCGTTGTCAAAGATTGGTAGGCTGTAGGTTCCCACGATCACATCCACTTCATCACTTTCCTCAGGGGACACTTGATAAGTGAAGGAGGCGCTGTGGAATTTTTGCCACAAGTTATCATAGTGCAACGTCGATACTAAGCGTAACAGGCTCGTCGATGAAGTGTTGCGTCCATTTAAGGCCACACTGCCATGTAAAGGCAAATCATCTTTGACTTTCAAATCCACATCCACGGTACCGGGGGCGTCACCAGGACGAAGCACCGGTGTAATTTTGCGGTCATTGCTTTGGCTGTCGAGCGCACCAAGCTGCTCCTGCATTTTGGGCATATTGGGCACATGGCCTTCTGCAAGCTCAGGAACACCTGCTTTAATGCTACCCAAAGAAAAATAACGTGAATCTTTCACACGAAGGCGGGATACTTTGCCTTCGACTACCTGCAAATAAACCACGCCGTTTTGCACGTTTTGCTCAGGAATATCGACTCCAACTGTTTGATAACCTTGGGCATGATAAAGTTTTTCCAAAGCTCCACGGGCTTTTTCCACCGTTTCTATGGATTTTTTAGGGCCTAAAAATGGATAAACAGCCCGCTCTAGCTGTGTGCGTGCCAACAAGGTGTTCCCTTTAACACGCAATTCAAATAAATCGAAACGGGCATCCTGCTCCTCCGCCGCCTTTTCAGTAGCAAAAGCATCAACAGGCATAAGGATTCCAAAAAAAACACTCAAAACTACTGATTTAACCAGTAGACCTTGCTTAAAGTCATATAAAGGCATGTGTATTTGTGATCTGATAAGGTTCAGTATGTGACGTGTTTTTGTCGATCAATAAAATCAACAACTTATTTACTAACAAGTGGATTAGATGGCGTAGTTAGTGACAGGCTTATGCTTCATTTTATGAAGCTTATATGAATTTTTGATGACAAACCAGCATTCTAACCCTTCTGGATAAACCTCGGCTTTGGCTAGTTGGTGTGAAATATTAATAATCTTATTGCAGGTATTAATTTCCTCATTAAGTTCTTGGCTAAGTTTTATAGGAGGCCGCACAAGAATTTATGGGGAAATTAATAACTACACTTGAAAACAAAAAAGCCAACCGCCAGAAGACGGTTGGCTTTCTATCATGCCATAGCTGGCATTAAACGATAAGCTTAATATCTATCGACATTAAAGTCTTATTTTATTTGCAAGCCCTGCAAGTTGTTGTTTGGGCTAGTAGAATAGATCAAAGGATTGCGGCAGTCGTTGGTGGCTTGGGCACCAGTGCCTGGGAAAATCGCATGGCTTAATGGGTTGACAGGGGCTGCCAAGTTCACAAGGCCATTGAGTGGTGCGGCATGGGCTGCATTAGGCACAGCCAAGAAGCCTGAAGTACCCCAAGTATGGGTTCCAGAACTTTTGTTTACAAAGCTAACCACTGAAGGAGTACCAAATGAACGGATCATTTCCAGCACCAAATCTTTCACACCGCTACTTGGTAAAGTTTTGACGTTATATTGGAAAGTACCTTCAACCCAATCAGGATAACGTCCGGCTGCCACTTTATCCAAAGAAGGGGACACGCCATCAATTTTGATGAAACGGAAGTTGCTGCTCAAACTGGCGTTTTTATCCAGTGAGTGGAAACCAATCGCCCAACGCACCGCTGTTGCGCCCGGAGCGCCATAAGCTTCGCCTGGAGCAAAAGAACCGGCAGTGTTGGCAGAACCATTATCCAATTCATTCAAACACTCCTCCAAACCACCACCTGAAGCCATGGCATGGACCATCGGTCTCAACAGGCTTTCTGGGTTGGCGATAGGGCCTGCTTTAAAGAATGACTGGCCTGGTTCCCCAATAGCAGTGTGGTCTGCATGGCTGACCACTTTTGAGCTATATAAGCTACAAGTATTATTCAGGAATTTGATACCAAATTGTGCTCTAGTGCCTGAAC
Source organism: Methylovulum sp. (assembly GCF_028687615.1). Taxonomy (GTDB): domain Bacteria; phylum Pseudomonadota; class Gammaproteobacteria; order Methylococcales; family Methylomonadaceae; genus Methylovulum. The sequence goes on along the minus strand of NZ_JAQTZU010000002.1, from coordinate 95,585 downwards.
CAATGGTACGGCTACAGATATGGACTTTTGCATTGGCTGGTTTGTTGGCGGAAATGGTTTGGTCAAACAAGTTTGTTGCGGCACCTGTTTTGATTTGAGTCCATTGGTGGATTTTACCGGCTCCTAGAGCAGGCGCACTGACATTTGCCACTAATGGAGAGAAGGGAGCAGTATAAGCTGCAAAGATCGCCGCAATGGTGTCAGAATTCAGGTTAGGCATACAGAGTTCTGAATCGGCGGTGTCTTTCGCATTACCAGCCAAATCTTTGTAACCGGCGTTAGTTGGGTTACAAGTGCTGTTGGCGGCAAATTGCGCTTGTTGCAGAGCTTTACGCAATTTAGTGGTGACAGCCAAACCAAACACTGTGGCCGGACCAGAAACCACTTGATAAGTGCTAGGAGTTGGCCCTGGAGGAGCAGCTGGGACTGTGCCCGCTGGAGCGTTTTCGCCAGCCACTGTAAATGATTGCGGGTTTACGTCAGAAACACCAAAAGTAGGTGTCGCCAAAGTACGGTTGGTGTCTTTGCTGTATGCACAAGTTCTAGTAGAAGCGAACAAGCCAGGTGCTATAACTGTGCAGGGGCTAGTGTTGGTGGTGACGTTCAGGAAAGCAATTGCTGCAGGCGTAATGATTGGAGAAATACCAAAAACTGAACCACCTTCGTTGCGTTTAAATAACAATATGTTCGATTTGGTGATCGTGCTAGGGATTCTAGTGTTTGGCGTTGCACTGCCGTTAGCCGCAGTATTCAATGCACACAAATAAACAAGTTGGTTGCTGCCTGATGGAGGATCCATAAATTTATGGACAGTGCCTAATTTACAAATACTCTCGCTAGTACCCACTAACAATGATCTGTCAAATAATTCAGCCTGGGCAGATGAACCAGACAAGTATACAACTTGTGTATCAGCCAAAGTAGCCGCAGTAGGCATATTGGTTTTTGGGTCAAAAGTGATTGCCGCATTGGCAACACCACCAAATAAAGCAGCAGAAATTGCCGCCCCTAATAATATTTTTTTCATGTTATCCTCGTAGACTAAAAAATAAAAAAACCGCGTTACTGAAGCGGGCACACCAGGTATCTTGAACACTCAGGCTCACATCCTTCTGCTAAGAACTCAACAAATTTAAGCCCTTAATAAACGGCAAACTAGCCTTCCATGTTTAAGCAATACACACTAAGAACTCCACATTGTGGGCTTGCATTGGACAGAACCCGCAAAGCTCATAGCTTTACTTCAACTGGATGGTATTTTTTCATAGTTAATATGCCCAGATGGTTACAACTTTATTAAAATTACAAGTAATGTATTACATTTGTAGTTCAAATAACGCATTCTTAACCTTCGTAGTATTTCTGTAACATTAATCTTTTATCTTATCCTTGGTTGATGAACCACCCACACTCTCAGATCACCAACAGCTCCCAGGGAGTTGCATCTTGAACGAATTAAAACAAATCATTTCGCTACGGCTGGTCGATAGTGATAGGGCCGCAGTGCAAGCCATTGCTTCGCGCCTATTTGTCAGGGAATCCGATATTTATCGTTTTGCGATAAACTATCTACTCAATAGGTTCAGTTGCCTTTTTGATGACTCTTATACCGGCAGTGATTTATTGCCCGCCATGCTGGAAATCCGTGCGGAAATTAACCACACCTTAGGCCTTAAGCGGCACCAGCTTGAAAAAATCATTAACGGCAATAATCTCAATCCCGACAAGTACGTAGCGATGTGCGACATCGAGTTACTATTGATGCCCCAACATCTGCTAAGACAGCGGCTGATGAAACTGGATGATTCCTCAAAAAACCAATCTGACGTCGAAACTTGGCTCAAAGATTATTTGACGGAAAAATATCAATTGTTATCAGTTGAAAAAAAGACAGTGTTTGATGATTTTATCCTACCGAACAAAAAATCTGCCAAACTAGACAATTGAAATAAGCATGTAGCCAAAGCGCATCATTATCTTAGCAACAACTGACCGGGATTATTCACATCATTTCAATTATAACCGTATTTAACCGTCAATATTTTTTGCCATTGTTAGCGGCAACCTTCACCCTATTCATCTTGTCGGCAATGGTAATTAACGCGCTATTCTATTCAAGCACTGCAACCATTCCCTCCACGCTTAATTCAGAAAGTCCTGTCGCAAATCCAACTGGCCCGGTCGATTTCACACAACTTGGCAGTTGGCACTTACTCGGACTATCGCCGACAATAGTCGATACAAATGACGGAACCAGCACTTCCCCACCTACAGATATAAAGCTACGCGGCGTGTTTTTTCTGGGCTCCCAGCATCAGGCCCATGCTATTATTGAAACTTCGGACCAAACACAAAAGGCTTATCGGATTAACGATCAACTGCCCAATGGGGGTATTTTACAAGCCATTGATAATGAAAAGATCACCTTGCTTATCAACAATCAGCAAACCACCTTGCCGTTAAGCAAATACGAATTTTCACAAGAAGCTGCCGGACCCGCCCCCGCCCCGACTGAATGACCAAGCTGAATGGACTCTTTTCACAGCACCCATAATCCCTAATCCTCTTCCACTTATGCCGTTCCGTTTATTGATTGCCCTATTGTTCATACTGACTTGCAGTTTTGCCAAGGCGGAAAAAGATGAATTCACGTTGAACCTGAATGAAGTGGACATGCGCGTCATGATTGATACGGTGGCGGACATTACCGGCAAAAATTTTATCGTTGACCCGCATGTCGCCGGCAAAGTCACCGTCGTTACGGCTAAACCGATGCGGGCTTCGCAAATCTACGAAATTTTCCTGTCGATTTTAAAAGTGCATGGTTTTGCCGCCGTGGCGGACGGCAATATTGTCAAAATCGTCCAGAATGTCAATGCCAAACAGGAACTTAACCAGCCAAGCAAAATCGCAGGAGCTGATGATTTGCTGACCAAAGTCATCCAAGTCCATCATGTCGATGCCGTGCAATTGGAACAAATCCTGTTGCCGCTGATGCCGCAACATGCGTTCATGTCGGCGTTCCCTGACAGCAATGTCATTATCCTTTCAGACACCGCCGGGAATGTGAACCGCCTTGCACAGATGATCGAACAGATAGACCGGCAGGGCAATCTGAAAATTGATGTCATAAAACTCGACCAAGCCGATGCCGCCGATGCCGTAAAAACCCTGACGACACTGATCTCCAGCAAAAATGCGGGTAAAACTAGCGCATTCCTGCCCGCGCTAGTGGCAGATGAGCGCACCAACAGCGTGTTAATCAGCGGTGATCCGGCATCACGGGCGCAAGTGCGGGCTTTGTTGGATGACCTTGACCATCCGGTCGCCGACACCGGCGACACCGAAGTGATTTATCTACATTACGCGCTCGCGAAAGACTTGGTGGAAACCTTGACGGGAGCCAAACAAAAATCGACAGGCGACATCAATGCCGCAAAAACGGAAAGCTCCACCCAAAAAGATTTCGATGTCCGTGCCGACGAAGCAACGAATGCCTTGGTCATCACGGCGGATACGGAAAAAATGCGCTCATTGAAAGCCGTCATCCAACAACTGGATATACGCCGTGCCCAAGTCCATATCGAAGCGATCATCGCCGAAATTAATTACAACAAAGACCAAAGAATCGGGGTTGACTGGAATACAGGCAAACAGAACGGTGTCGTAGGCAATGTCAACACCTCCGGCAATACCACAACCACCCTCAGTGATTTTATTACCAACGCTGGCAAGGGCCTGAGTGTCGGTTATTTTGTTGGCGGCGAATTAAACGCCTTACTCTCGGCTTTTGCCGAAGACAACAATGTCAACATCCTGTCCACACCGTCTTTGGTCACGCTGGACAATGAAGAAGCCAATATCTTGGTCGGGCAAAACATCGGCATCAAAACCGGCAGTTTCACCACCAACACCAGCGGCTCCAGCAACCCGTTCACGACCCTGCAACGCCAAGATGTCGGTATCAAGCTCATTGTCACGCCGCAGATCAACGAAGGCAATGCGATTAAATTAAAAGTAAAACAGGAAGTGTCCAGCGTCGACACCACCACAGCCAATTCAGACAACGGGGTCACGATCAACAAACGTGAAATTGACACTTCCGTGTTGGTCGATGACAGCAAAATCCTCATCCTCGGCGGCTTGATGCAAGACGATGTCGAAGACACCATCACCAAAGTGCCGTTGTTGGGCGACATCCCTTATCTGGGACGTTTGTTCCAATACAACAACACTGCCGTCAAAAAGAAAAACCTGATGGTGTTCATCCGCACAAAAATATTGCGTGATCAAGATACCGCCCTACAATTATCGAGTGGCAAATACAACGATATTCGTATCCGTGAACAACAAGTCGGTAAAAACGGCGTATTCCTGATGCCCCAAGAACATGGCCCGGTTCTGCCCAAGCTCGCGCCAAACCAGGTAAGACCTTATATTGCACCGTCATTTAGAAAATGATTTCCGATACGCCAAGACAAGAATCTTTATCAGACAGCGGCATTTCCTCTTTTGAAGAAGGCTTGAAGCTCCCTGCGTACAGTTTCGCCAAACGGCACGGCATCCTCGTGCAACAAAACGCCGCTAATTTGAGTGTGCTGTATCTGGAAAAAACCCCCAGCCTCGCCTTGTTTGAAATCCGCCGATTCTTAAACCAGCCCGCAAGCTTTGCCAAAATCAGCGAAGCCGAGTTCGAGCAAAAACTGCAAACCGCTTACGAACAAAAAGCCGGGCACGCCCAGCAAATGGTCGAAAACTTAAGCGACAACCTCGACCTTGCCGACATGGCGCAACATTTGCCCACGCCCGAAGATTTGATGGAAAGCGAGGACGAAGCGCCGATCATCCGCCTGATCAACGCCCTGCTCACCGAAGCCATCAAAGAAAACGCCTCCGACATCCATATCGAGTCCTACGAAAAACGCATGGTCGTGCGTTTCCGTGTCGATGGTATCTTGCGCGAGATTATCGAGCCGCAACGGGAATTCGCGTCTATGGTGATTTCGCGTTTGAAAGTCATGGCAAAGCTGGACATCGCCGAAAAACGCTTGCCTCAGGATGGACGGATTTCCTTGATTGTCGGCGGACGCACGGTTGACGTGCGTGTCTCCACCCTGCCCTCCGGCTATGGCGAACGCGTGGTGTTACGTTTGCTGGACAAACAGGCCAACCAACTCAGCCTGAAACAATTGGGCATGAACCCGGACGAACTCGCCAGCATCCAGCAAATGATCAGCCGCCCGCACGGCATTATTTTAGTGACCGGCCCCACAGGTTCCGGTAAAACCACCAGCCTGTACGCGGTGCTCAACCAGCTCAACGAGCGCACCCGTAATATTCTAACCGTCGAAGACCCGATTGAATTTTATCTGGACGGCATCGGGCAAACCCAAGTCAACAACAAAGTCGAAATGACCTTCGCCAAAGGCTTACGCGCCATCTTGCGCCAAGACCCCGACATTGTGATGGTCGGCGAAATCCGCGACAAAGAAACCGCCGAAATTTCCGTGCAAGCCAGTTTGACCGGACATTTGGTGTTATCGACCTTGCACACCAACACCGCCGTCGGCGCAATCACCCGTTTGCGCGACATGGGCGTGGAACCGTTTTTATTGGCTTCCAGCTTGGTCGGCGTGATCGCCCAACGGCTATTACGCAAGCTTTGCCCGGCCTGCAAAAAAATCGAGCGTGTACCCGCACAAGATTTGTCCGGTTTGGGTTATCCGGCACAATCGGATAACCTCAGGGGTACAAGTGAATGGATTGAAATTTATCAACCCGTCGGTTGTGACAAATGCAAACACAGCGGCTTCAAAGGCCGAGCCGGGATATTTGAATTGATCGCCATTGATTCAACCATGCGGAATATGATTAACGAACATGTCGGCGAACAGGAATTGGAACAACACGCCAGATTGTCATCTCGAAGCATCCAGCAAAGCGCGTTTGCGAAAGTGTTGGCGGGTGAGACGAGCTTGGATGAGGCGATACGGATTACGCAGAAGGAATGATTTTAAAAATTGTCCACGAAAAACACGAAAAACGCGGTAAGGCGCAATCTGTAGGGTGCAATAGGCGATAGCCGTATTGCACCGCATGTTGGATTTCAATCATCCGGCGCATTACGCTATCGCTAATGCGCCCTACGCGCTGGAACAACACGCCAGATTAGCATCACGCAGCATCCAACAAAGCGCGTTGGCGAAAGTGTTGGCGGGTGAGACCAGCTTGGATGAGGCGATACGGATTACGCAGAAGGAATGATCTTTTATTGTCCACGAAAAACGCGGTAAGGCGCAATCCGTAGGGTGCAATAGGCGATAGCCGTATTGCACCGCATGTTGGATTTCAATCATCCGGCGCATTACGCTATCGCTAATGCGCCCTACGCGCTCTTTCGTGGACAAATCCCAACACCATTAAATAACATCTAACCATGCCAGCCTTCGAATACCAAGCCGTCAACGCCAAAGGCCAAACCCAGAAAGGCGTGTTCGAGAGCGACACGGTCAAACTAGCGCGGCAACAACTGCGTAGCCAAGGTTTGACCTTGCTGGAACTGCACGAGGTCCAGAAAAAAGAACATAAAACCCAGAGCAGTTTCTTCGCCCCACGCATCAGCTTGCGGCAAATGGCGCACATCACGCGGCAATTGTCGGCCTTGTTGCGCTCCGGTTTGGCGATAGACGAAGCTTTGGGCATTATCGCCAAACAATTGGAATCGGCAGGGACGCGGCGGATTTTGTTAGGGATTAGGACGCGAATCCTCGAAGGCCAAAGTTTCGCGCAAGCTTGCAACGCTTTCCCCAGCACCTTCTCGCCGCTGTACCGCGCCACCGTCGCGGCGGGCGAATCGTCCGGCAAACTCGACCAAGTGCTGGAACGGCTTGCCGATTACCTCAGCGACAAAGGCCAAATCCACAGCAAATTGCAAATGGCGATGATTTATCCGGTCATGCTCACGGGCGTGTCGATTTTGGTGGTGATCGGTTTGCTGACCTATGTCGTGCCGGAAATTACTAGCGTTTTCGACAAAATGGATCAAAAACTGCCCGCGCTGACCATGGGCTTGATTGCTTGCAGCGATTTTTTTAAGGCTTACGGTTTATATCTTTTAATTGGCATCGCCACAGCATCGGCCATCAGCAAAGCCATCCTGCGCAATCCCAAACCGCGCTTGGCTTTCCACCGCTTTCTGCTCACCGCGCCGGTGATTTCGCGCTTCACCAAAGGCATCAACACCGCCCGCTTCACCCGCACTTTGGCGATTTTGACCAATAGCGGCGTGGAATTGCTGGAAGCCTTGAAAATCTCCAGCCAAGTGCTGGCGAACAACGCAATGGAAAAAGCCGTTGAAAACACCGCCCTGCGTGTACGCGAAGGTCAAAGCCTGAATAAAGCCCTGGAAAAATGCGGCTTCTTCCCGCCCGTGACCATCCACTTGATCGCCAGCGGCGAAGCCAGTGGGCAATTGCCGCGCATGTTGGCGAACGCCGCCGACGACCAGGAACGGGAAATGGAAGCCCTGACCGAACTGACGATGGGCTTGTTTGAACCGGCGTTGATTTTGTTTATGGGCCTGGTGGTGCTGACGATAGTGCTGGCGATCTTGTTGCCGATTTTTGAGATGAATCAGTTGATTCGGTGACCAAATTATCATGTTTACGCTTGTGCCCAAGCTCTAGTTGGGCGTTAGTTGTTCCAAATGAACCTTTCGGAGTAAAGTTTGAATTTTAATGAATTGTCTTTTGATGAGCTTGATCAACATGCGATGGAACGTTTGGTTTTTGATCAAGATGAAATGTCACCTATTCTAAAAGGGCACATTTTTATTGAAAAAGTTCTAGAAACTTTGATCTCTAATAATTTAAAGAAACCTAATGCTTTTTTTCGTTCGAGAAGAACTTTTGAACTTAAGCTCGATTTAGCTTATGCAATGGCACTATTTGATGAAAAACATTATTCTGCATTCAAAGCCATCAATAAAATAAGGAACAACTATGCTCATATACATGACTACGAAGTATCAATCAAAGAGCTTAGTAGCTTGAAATTCGATCGGGAAGACATACAAAAAAAGGCTTTCGAAGCTTCTTGTACCAAAGGTGCTGGAGAAGCAGCTAGAATTTCAATCATTTTTCTAAGTTGGAAAGCCATTGCGCTACTCAAAAAAGCTGAGAAGGGATAATCCCGCATAATTTAGAATGGCATAGTTGAGTCGAATCTTTATGCAACCCAATTTGCGCTAGTTCCCAAGCTCCGGCTTTGGAATGCAGTTTAGGAAGCTCTAGCTTCCTATTATTCACGCAGCTAGAGCTTCTGACTTGGGTTACCAAGCCAGAGATTGGTAACCAGCAGAATAACTTATTGAAAATAAAAATAAATCCCTAACTTACTGGCAGTGACGCTCATAGTTGGAACGATGAATTCATTCACTAGGAAACCACCATGAACAGAAAAAACCTCTCCGGCTTCACCTTAATAGAAGTCATGATCGTCGTCGTCATCTTAGGCATTTTGGCCTCCATCATCGTGCCGAAAATTATGGGCCGACCTGATGAAGCCCGTGCCACCAAAGCCAAGCAGGACATCCGCGCCGTCACTGCCGCCTTGGATTTGTACCGCCTCGACAATTACAGCTACCCGACCACTGAACAAGGTCTGGAAGCGTTAGTGACCAAACCCAACGGCTTGGCGGCGGGCGCGAATTGGAAAAAAGGCGGTTATCTACAAAGCTTGCCGGTTGATCCGTGGAACAAGCCGTATCTGTATCTGCAACCCGGCGCGCACGGCGAGTTTGATCTGTACTCGCTGGGTGCGGACGGTGTTGAAGGCGGCACGGATGCGGGTGCGGACATCACCAATTGGGAACAAAAATAAACTTGCCAGCGCATCGGCAATTGGGCAGGACGGGGTTTGTAACCCATACGCATCATGCTAAGGAGAAAGCCATGATAGTTGTCCACGAAAATCACGAAAAAACACGAAAAAGACCAGATACATTTTCGTGTCTTTCGTGTCTTTCGTGTCTTTCGTGGAAAAATTCCTTAGCTTGATGCGTATGGATAACAAATCTGCTAAAGGCTTCACATTGCTGGAATTGCTGATCGTCATCGTCATCATCGGCATTATGGGCAGTTTGGTGACACTGTCTATGCGCTCCGGCACGCAGCGCGACCAGCAACGCCAAGAGGCCGAACGCATCGTAGCCTTATTTAATCTGGCAACCCAAGAAGCGATGGTACGCGGAATGCCTATGGCCTTGGAATGTAACCGTCATGGCTACCGTTTTTTAAACTTGGCCGATGGCGAATGGCGCACGGAAACTGAGGATGCGATTTTTCGGGAACGGACGTTGCCCGCGCAACTGGCCTTATCATTGATGCTCGACAAACAACCCTTGGCCTTGATTGAAACCACGGCAGGCACGAGCAAACCTGATCCGCAAATCGTTTTCACACCCGATGGCGACATGGGTTTGTTCCAAATCACGCTAAACCTACAAGACAGCGAAGAAACCTTTACCGTGAGCAACACCGCCAAAGACGGCCTGATCATGACCGCCCACAGCACGGCACAACCTTGATGGCAGCGTCTAAAGCCCAGGGCTTCACCCTGCTGGAAATCCTGATTGCCTTGGCGGTGCTGGCTATCATCATGATTAGCCTGATTAAAATCACCTCCGATAACAGCCGTAACCTGTGGCATGTGGAAAACAAGACCTTGGCGGGAATTATCGCCAGCAACCACATCACCCAACTGCGCTTGTCGGAAGAACTGCCGGAACAACAAGACGGCTGGGAGACGATGGCGGGACGTAAATGGTATTGGCAAGTGCAACGCCCAGTCACTAGCAACGCCTTGGGGCTGTGGCAATACACCGTCAACGTGTTTTTGGAAGGCGATAAAGAACCTTACATCACGATGACCAGCTTAATTGCCATTCCCGTCAAACCGAAAGTGGAGTAAAAAAACATGTTTTTTTACTCCAAACACAAAGGCTTCACCCTACTGGAATTGCTGATTGCAATGGCGGTGTTCGCGATCATGTCGGTGATGGCCTATTCAGGGCTGAAAATCCTGCTCGATGCCCGCGCCCAAACCAGCATTAAATCGGCGCAATTATCTGAATTGCAAATGGCCTTGTATTTGCTCAACGAAGATTTGGCCCGCAGCGTCGCCCGCCCGGTGCGCGACGATTACGGCACAGCAGAAATGGCGATGCACGGCGGCATGGATGGCGAAATAATGACACTGACCCGTAGCATCCCAGCCTGGTCTGAATATCAATCCGGCAGCCAATTGCAACGCATCAGCTACCGATTGGAACAAGGTGTGTTATACCGTTACGCATGGACAACACTTGACCGCACCCAGCAAAGCGAAGCTCGGCGGCGCAAATTGCTGGCGTTGGAAAATTTACAAATGCGATTTTTTAAAGATGACTGGACAACATTTTGGTCGGCGGATGAAACGCCTAAAGCAGTGGAAATGACATTTAGCGTGCAGGGATTGGGCGAAATTAAGCGTTTGTTTTTTATCCATAGCTAACAGCCGTGCCTATTTCATTTTATTCATCTATAAATGTAGGTCGGGTTAGCGATAGCGTAACCCGACAGCGTAGCGGTGTGCCGCTCAGATGCCGTCGGGTTACGCTATCGCCAACCCGACCTACAAAAAATACAAAAACCGCCAAACCCCAACGCGGCATGGCCTTACTAACAGTCCTGTTCATCCTCGCCATCGCCAGCATCGCGTTGGTGGCGATGTCGAGCAGCCGCCAATTGGATATACGCCGCACCGAAAACTTATTACGCTCGGCGCAAGGCATGGACACGGTTTATGGTTTGGAAAGCTGGGCGGGCAGCATCTTGAGCAAAGACAGGCGTGACAACAAAAGCGACAGCTACGAAGAAAGCTGGGCGCGGGTTTTGCCAGAAACCGCCATGCCAGGCGGCGGCATGACGGCGGCACTTGAGGATTTGCAAGGACGGTTCAACCTAAATAATTTGCTGGTCGATGGCGAACCCAGCGGCTTGGACGTTGACCGCCTGCGACGTTTGTACAGCTCGCTGAAAATCAATCCCGCCAGCATTGATGCGATCCTGGATTGGTTGGATACCGATAGCGAAATCCGTTACCCTAACGGTGCGGAAGATGAAACTTATCTGCGTACAGCCACGCCTTACCGCAGTGGCAACCGGCTGTTCGCCGATGCCAGCGAATTGTTATTGATAAAAGGCATCAGCCGCACCGATTATCAACGCCTAAAACCTTACATTTTTGTCGCCGACCAGTATACGCCAATCAACATCAACACCGCCGATCCGCTGGTTTTACGCAGTCTTGCGGAGGGCTTCCCTGACAAAGACGCCAGCAGTTTGGCACAGGCGATCAAACAAAGACCTTTTGCCAGCATCGAAGAATTTATCAATCACGAAACCGTCGCCCCGTTGGGCATAGGCACACAGGGACTCAACGTCGGCAGCCATTATTTTGCCTTGTCCAGCCGTGTCCAAATCGGCAAAATCCTGTTAATTTTTGACAGCCAACTTAAACGCACAGACAACGGTGAAGTCACCGTGATCAAGCGACAACGCAGGAGCCCCGAACATGGCTGAGACCTTACTCGCCAGATTGACCAACCACGAAACACAATATGAATGGACAAACTTGTCCACAATCGACATAGTGCAGCGCGGCAATTTGCACGATTTGGCAACCGCCGCAAGCAACACCAGCGTCATTTTGCTATTGCCCGCCACCGATGTGTTGCTGTTCACCGTGGAATTGCCCGTCGCCCACCGCCAAATCGCCAAAGCCCTGCCCTACGCGATTGAAGACTGGCTTGCCAATGAAGTGGAAACTTACCATCTGGTCTGGAACAAATTGCCGGATGGCCTAGTCGCCGTTGCCGCCATCGCCCACGAACGCCTGCAAAACCTGCTCCAACCCTGTTACGACGCAGACATCAAACTGGAAGCTGTTTATGCCGAAACACTGTTACTGCCTTATCAAGACGGCGAAATATCGGTATTGTTGACGGGCGAGCTAGCCACCGTGCGTTTTGGACAATGGCAAGGCGGAGGTAGCGACCGTGATTTTTTGCCGTTGTTTATAGAAAAAAGCATCGACAAAGATTTCATTAACAAGCAGTTACCACCGAAGTTAAAAATCTGGAGCGGCCAGCCTTTCACCTCACCCTGGCCTGACGGTGTGCAAACCACTATCGAACGGATTGACGAACCCTTGCTGATGTTGGCGGAAAACCTGCCAAACAAACCCGTGTTAAACCTGCTCACCGAGCACTACCGCGCCAGCAACGCCCACAATTTCCACTGGCAACACTGGCTGCCCGCCGCCGCGTTATTGTTGATCGCCATCGGTTTGCAATACGGCATCGTGCTGAATAAGTATTGGCAAAGTGAAGCAGAATTACAAACTCTGGAAACTGCGGACAAGGACTTGTTCAAACAAACCTTCCCCAACCTCAAACGCATCGTCAACATCAAAACCCAAGCCGAACAGGAACTGATTGCCTTGCGCAAACAAAACCACAACGGCGGCAGTGTGTTTTTGCGTTTGTTTTATCAGGCTGGCGAACTGCTCACGCAAAATCCTAGCCTGCAACTGCAAGCGGTGGAGTTTGCCAACAACACCCTCAACCTACAACTCACCGCCAGCGATGTCGCACAACTGGATCAATTCAAACAAAGCCTGCAAAACACATACGGGCTAGGCGTAAAAATGCTCTCGGCAGAACCCAATGAAACTGGCGTTAGCGCGCGTATCGAAATCAGCGGGGGCAAACCATGAACCATTGGCTAGAAAAACTCAATGTCCGTGAGCGTGTGCTATTGTTCGGCGGCAGCGCGGTGTTGTTAGTGAGCGGCCTTTATGCCTACACTTACCAGCCCCTACTCGAAGCCCAACAACAACTGGACACCGCCATCGACAACCAGCAACGCCTGCACAGCTTTTTGCAAAGCATCAGCGGTGAAGTGGTGCAACTTCGTGAAACCGCCACCAACGCGCCAGCCAGTCCTGACCAATCTTTGTTAGGCATCATCGACAGCGGCAGCGAACAAGCCGGCATCAAACCCGCGATCAAACGCTTGCAACCCGAAGGCCAGGACAGCGTGGCTTTATCGCTGGAACAATGTCCGTTTGACCCGTTAATAGATTGGCTGGTCGCGCTCAATAGCAGCCAAGGCATCAGCGTCAAGCAGATTAATCTTAGCCGTGAAGCGGGAAATGAGGGGAAGGTTAAAGGGAAGCTTTTGTTAGGCTTGTGATGTGGGGGAAAAACATTTTATCAAGCTATCGGGGTGTCCGTTTTTAGTAAACCATTACAGTTTTGACAAGGCTTTAAAAACCGATAACTTGATCAATGGATAACCCAAAATAATAACAACACGAGAGGCATGGATATGAAACAAAATTCTAAGGCGTGGTTTTTGATATTCATGTTACTGAGCAGCACCTGCTGGGCTTACGGTGGCGGCGGCGGTGGCGGCAAAGCCTGCGCAAAACCCAAATTTACTGATTTTATTCCGGCTGAACATACTGAAATCGCCGCCAATGCCGGTTTTTCTTTCACCGCATCGCCAAACACTTACCCGACCACCATCAAAGTCACCATCAAAGATTTGCCCGTGACCATCCAGGTAAATGCTGAAAACGAAGGTAGCTTTAAAGTCACCGGCACCTTACCGCCATCATTAAAAAACACATACGCCAGAATAGCCATCTCCGCCGATGGGCAAAGCAATTGCACAGGTACGGGCGGTTGGTTGGTGAAAATAGTTGGAGCCGGACAATAAGTAACGGATGTATGCCGCAAACCGCCGGCTCATTTGAAACAACTTCTGAAACAACTTCAATGTAGCGGAAAACCGGATGCATACTTTAAACGGTCGAGTTTTCGGCTTTTATCAAGGAAGAGGGAGAGCAAAAACCATCAAGTTTTCGACCAATCGGAGCGCGTACCCCCTAGGGCATAAAGGCATCCCGCCCGCTGTGCGGGGTCAATAGACCCAAGCTCCAAAAACCGAAAACCTGACCGTTCAGAGTATAGGCAATGTCATTGGCGATATTCCATATTGTTGCCATGCGGTTTATTTTGATTTGCCAGGAGGGATAGTCTCAACCGTTATACCAGTGCGCCGGACACATTTTGCATAAGCCGCATCAGGGGTTTCAGAAGCTGCCGCTTCCTTCATACAAGCACGCGAGACATTCAGATATTCATCTGCATTGACTTTAACGGCAGGATGTCCTGCATACTCCATACATTGGCTAAATAAATCCGCATCATTGCCAATTGGAATTTCGATAATCGTATTGGTCTTGGCAGTAGGGACTTTTATCTGCTCTTTACGTACCGAAGATCGAAAACAGTCCGACGAATCAGAAAAATATCCAATATCATCAGAATCTTGCTTTGTAACATTCCCTGAACAGCCAAGCAACAGCAGCGGGAATAAAATAACGGCCAGTTTAAACATTTTCGGACTCCTAAATACCTGATTGCTGAGGAACTGCTTAAGGGTGGACTTGACAATAAAACTGATATTAGAGACTAGCAACAAGGCGTGTTATAGTAAACAAGCCGCAATTGAGCGGGTATTATGCGCTTAAATCCCAATTGCGACTTATTGATATTTAATTAGTTTCCATCCACTTTCCTTGCAGATACCCATTATCGGCCGGGTAAAACACTTTTATGGAAGGCAAAAATGAAAATCGAACAAAATTCTGCAAATTTCACCCGGTTTTTTTGGGGCTTAGGCATATTCGCAATTTCGGCGAGCACTGTGGCACTGGTCACCGACCCCTATCTCATGGCGGATGCTGGACTGGTTATTTTAGGTATTTATTTGATGATTACCGGCCTAAAAGCCCGTAAGCATGAATAATCTTCTTTGGCGGCAGTGACAAGGCATGATGCTGAGCATGATGCTGATCAATCGCCGGCTATAAATGACCAAAGCGGGACGAGGGTGGCCCTGTCCGTAACGTTTCAAGCTATCCTGTAGATAGTTAAAACGTTACGGAACGGGTAAAAAACCGTTCCAACACGGGGATACCATATTATTCATGGCGTCCCCGCCCAAAATACCTTTATTTCACTGTCAGAGGATAGGTGGCGCAAAGCCGGAAGCCCGCGCAGCCGCGAAGTGGATCGTATGCAGGCCAGTAGGCGGCGGGTCAAGCATGACCCAATATCCGTCTGCAATCGATATTTTCCGTATTCCAGGTTCTAAACCAAAATCGGTGTCACCGACTGATCCCAGCGGAATATTGATCGGTAAAGCATCGGATTGCGCACGGTCGATCTGGGCGAACCAGACGCATGGAACATCATCGACGGTACAAGTCCAGCCGTAATGTCATTAAGGAATGTGCATGGAATAAATTCGCGGATAAAGACCTGTCAGGTTTTCAAAACCTGACAGGTCTGACGAGCCGGTGCGGAAATTATTTCATGCTCGTTCCTAACGTCTGCTTCCGCAGCGATGCGGCAATTTGCCTCATCCGTACAATCATCAGGTACTGAGGGATCAAGCGGTGTCCGCTTAATATCATTAAGCAAGGGGGAAAACAGCGCCCTGTTATGTCTGATGGTACAACTGTGGTTCGCAGCGCCGCCAAATGTTAGTGTCAATTACGATTTTGTAAATTGCCCAAGATAAGCGTCCAATTCCCGCAAGCGTTCCGGTGTGCCTATATCCATCCAGAATCCGCCATAGTGTTGCCCGCTGACATGCCGTCCTGCCATCGCCTGGCGTAACAATGGCGCAAGTTTGCTTTTGCCTGGAGGCTGCTTGCTGAACAGCTCGGGCCGGTACAAACCTATGCCGCTAAAAGTGAACTTTTCACCGCCGTTTTCTGATACATAAGCTTGTGCGTCCAAAACAAAATCACCTGTTGGATGTTGCGAAGGATTATTGATCAGCACCAAATGGGCGAGATCAACAGGCTGGTTTTTGAGTATGGTAAATGGAAAATCGGTGGCGATGTCGCCGTTGACGACCAAAAACACCTCATCGCCCAGCAAAGGCAAGGCGTTGACTATACCACCCGCGGTTTCCAAGGCTTCACCTTCCGGGGAGTACGCAATATTTGCCCCCCACGCTTGACCATTGCCAAAATAATCTTCAATTTGCTGGCCTAAATGGGCGTGGTTGATGACGATGTCAGTAAACCCGGCACTCACTAATTGCTTTAGCGTGCGCTCCAGCAAAGGCTTGCCGGCGGCTGTCAATAAAGGTTTGGGGGTGTGGTCGGTCAACGGGCGCATCCGTTCGCCGCGTCCGGCGGCGAGTATCATGGCTTTCATGGCTGTACCGCTACGGTTTGCAGGAAACGGTGGTAGGCAGGCTGTGCTTGTTGACGGATAAAACGGTCAAATTCCGCCAGTTCGGGATAGGTCGCGGTGATGGCTTGTACATAATCCAAGGTGCGCGGAATATCTTGAAGATAGCCGGATTTGCCGTCGCGCAAATGCAACCTGGAGAAAATGCCTATGGCTTTTAGATGGCGTTGCAAGCCCATCAAATCAAACCAGCGGCTAAATTGCCGCAAATCGCCGCTTACCAGTCCGGCGGCTTGCAAACGCTGGAAATACTGCGCCAGCCAGTGTTCGATTTGTGGCTGGGGCCAAGCGATGTAGCAATCGCGCAACAAGGACACCAGATCATAAGTGATGGGGCCGACCACTGCATCCTGAAAATCCAAAACCCCCAAGGTGTTATCGTCTACCAGCATGAGGTTTCGTGAGTGGTAATCCCTATGCACAAAAGTCACGGGTTGTGCCAAAGCGGAATTTATCAGCAAGGTTTCCACGCTATCAACTAACGCTTCGGAAAGCTCAAGGTCAAGCAGTTCACTAACAAACCAGTCGGAAAAAATCCCCAGCTCACGTTTCAGCAAGGCTTCATCGTAACGTGGCAATGCGCAGGTTTGGGTATCTGCACGGGATTGCAAGTTGAACAGGCTGTCCATAGCCAGTTGATACAAATAGTCGGCATTGCTATGGGCAACGGCGTCCAAAAACGGCTGGCTACCGAAATCTTCCAACAGCAGAAAGCCATCATCGAGATTTTGCTGAAAAATGCCGGGGGATTTCACGCCTGCACCCGCCAGTATGTTGGCGGCTTTGATAAACGCCGGAAGGTTTTCTTTGTCAGGCGGCGCGTCCATGACGATCATCGTAGCGTCAGGGGTCGCCACCCGGAAGTAACGGCGGAAACTGGCATCGCTGGATGCGGGTTGGAAACTTTCCACTGTCAGCAAGAGGTCATTTTCCAGCCAGTCCAGTAAAGCAAGGGTTCTAAAGTCTTCAGACATGGTGTTGTAGACGGGCAGATTAGTTATCTAGCGGTTATAAATTGAGGTAGAATGCGCGGTCAGCATTCTATTCGATTTACCAACTATCACGCTAATAAACTTGATACCGCCTATGCTTCGCCGCTTATTTCTGGTTTTTTTACCGTCCTTGACCGCCTCCAACAGTTTTGCAGACGCATCCGCGTGGTCATGCCAGCAGGACAAAAACAGCAATGAATGGGTTTGCTCAGGGGATCAAAATTCGCCAGACCAGACGGATTCCGTTGCCGTTCCGGTGCCGGACACAAGCAACGCACCCGCCCCGTTGATCGAGCCAGAAAAACCCGCGCCCGTTGTGGTTGAACGCCTTGTATCCGTACTGCCGCCGCCAGAGCCAGCGGCAATTGCAAGCCCCAAACCTGAACCCGCCATCCTAAAACCGCTGGCTGCCACATCTGAAAAAACACCAGAAGCATCCTCCAAACCCGCTATCACACCTTGTGCCAGCGATCCGAATTGTAGCGCGGGCGAAGAGGATTCAGAAAATAGCGGCATCAACCTGTTGGCCCCCGTTTTTGGCCACCAGGAGGAATTGATTTTCCGCTCCTTAGCCGGACAATTTGCCAAAGACCCTTGGGCCAACTGCATGGCAACCGTGGGGACGCAAAAAAACTACACGCCGGTCAACCGGCTAAGGGATCGTTTTCCCCTGGATGTCAAATCCAATTATTCAGAAATATTCGACAATGAAATCGGCAATTATTCAGGCAATGTGGAGCTGAACCGTGCCGACCAACATGCCCAATCCCATGCCGCGAATTATGACAGTGTTTCTGAGACCCTGGATTTGCAAGGCGATGTGTATTACAGCGACGATGAACTGGCTTTGCACAGCGAATCGGCAACCTTGAAACTGGCCTCAGACCAAGCCAAATTGCGTGACACCTTGTTTATTTTTCCGGCGACACCGCTACGTGGACGCGCCAAAGCGGTTTATCGTGACAACAAGGATTTGTCCCACTACCAGGACGTCACCTACACCAGTTGCCGTCCGGGCAATCAGGATTGGGCCTTGCATGCCTCCGAGTTGAAACTGAACAAACTCACCGGCAAAGGCTCGGCAAAAAACGCCTGGGTCGAATTCAAAGGCACACCGGTCTTTTATTCGCCTTATTTGGGCTTCCCTATTGATAACCGGCGCATGTCCGGTTTTCTTCCCCCGTCATTTGGCAACACCCAAACCGGCGGGTTTCTTTTGGCGACACCGTATTATTGGAATCTGGCCCCCAATTATGACGCCATCCTAAGACCCAAATATTTTTCCAAACGGGGCATATTATTAGGTAGTGATTTTCGCTATCTCAGTGAACAATCCAAAGGGAAAATCAGCCTGGAATACATGCCTGATGATGAAATCCTTAAAACATCACGCTACCAAGGTTCTTTGAAACATTCGACACAGTTCACGCCCAATATCAGTGCCAACCTGGACTTAAACTATGTGTCCGATAAAAACTATTTTGCTGAATTGGGCAATGCCCTGAGTTTTCCCAACTTCAGTTTCTTGAGAAGTTCGGCGGATGTGAATTATTTTGGCGAAGGCGTGGCGTTCACCACGCGGGTGGAAAACTACCAAACCATCGACCGTACTTTATCCGGCCTGCAAATCCCTTACCGACGCTTGCCGCAAATCAACTTGAATTTAAGCCATTCATTTGACCGCCTGCCTTTGGATGTACAACTGGAAAATGAATCGGTATTTTTTCAGCATAATGACCTGGTCAACGGTCAACGGCTTAATTTTAGGCCGTCGGTCAGTTTGCCATTACAAACTGATAGTGCCTATCTCACACCCAAGATAAGCCTGCAACACACGGAATATTTTTTGACCAACCAGATCGCGGGCTTGCCCGAGAACATCTCCAGAACCTTGCCGATATTTTCGACCGACACCGGCCTGTTTTTGGAACGCGATGTCAATATCGCCGATACCAACCTCGTGCATACCCTGGAACCGCGCTTATTTTACCTGTACATCCCGAAAACCGACCAAAGCAAAATCCCGCTGTTTGACAGTTCGATTTACGACTTCTGGTACAGCAGCATGTTCCGCGAAAACCGTTTCAGCGGCTCGGACAGGGTGCAAGATGCCAACCAAGTCACCACGGCCTTGACCTCGCGCCTGATTGATCCGGTCACCGGCTATGAACGGCTTAGGTTAAGCCTGGGTGAGATTTTCTATTTCCGTAACCGCGAAGTCACCTTGTGCGGCGATTATCCGTCCAACCTGTGCGCCATCAGCCCTGTTGAAAAATCCCCGACATCGCCGTTGGTGGCCGAACTGGGCAGCCAGTTTAACCGCCATGTGTCCATTGACTCGGGCATACAGTGGGATCCTGACACCAATAAAATCGTCCGGGGCAAGGCAACCTTACATCTGGTCAGGGAACCCGGCCAAGTGATCAACCTGGGTTACCTCTATCGGGTAAACCCGCTAGTCCCTAAGCACACCAATGATATTACCCAAAGCGACATGTCTTTCCACTGGCCGGTTTACAATAACTGGTCCGTGGTCGGACGCTGGCAGTATTCCTGGTTGTATAATACCACCCAGGATGGCTTCGTCGGACTCGAAAAAGAAAATTGTTGCTGGCGTTTCCGCATTATCGGACGGCAATTCCTCAACAGCATCAACAACATCAACAACAGTGACGTGCTCAGCAACAACACCGTCGAAGGCACGGCCTCGACCGGCATCTTCTTTCAAATAGAATTAAAAGGCTTGACCGGCGTCGGCGAGCAATTGGATGACTTCTTCGTAAAAAGTATTTATGGTTACCGGAAACCTGGCAAATGATTAAACACACACATAACATCGCGGCGTTACTGTCGATTTTGCTCATTAGCATCGTGTCCGGCAGTTTTGCCGCCCATGCAGAACCGCTGGACCGCATCATCGCCATCGTCGAAGAGGATGTGATCCTGGAGCGGGAGCTGCAAAAAGAAATGGCCGGCATCGTGCAACGCATGGTCGCCAACAAAGCGCAGATGCCGCCGGAACAAATCCTGCGCAGGCAAGTGTTGGAAAAAATGATCATGGACAAACTGCAACGGCAAATGGCGGAAAGGGCCGGGGTTAGCGTCAGTGAAGACATGCTCAATAGTTCGGCGGCCGATATTGCCCAACGCAACAACATGAATTTGGAACAATTCCGCGCCGAACTGGAAAAACAGGGCATACCCTATAAAACTTTCCTGGACAATATGCGTGATGAAATCGCCATCAACCAGTTGCGCGGACGGGAAATTGGCAGCCGCATAAAAGTCACCGACCAGGAAGTCGAACATTATATGGAGACCCAGGGCAAAGTCGGTGACGAAACAATCCAGTATCATTTGGGGCATATTTTGATCGCCGTCAAAGAAGGCGCGTCCTCGGATGAAATCCAAAAAGCCCAACGTGAAGCCGATGAGTTGGTAGCCAAATTACGCCAAGGCGCTGATTTTGCCCAAACCGCAATCAGCCACTCCGATGACGACAACGCGCTCAAAGGTGGCGATTTAGGTTGGCGCACCCAGAGCACCCTACCGACCATTTTTACCGAAAGCGTCAGCAAAATGAAAACTGGCGACATCGCCGACCCGATCCGTAGCGCCAGCGGCTTCCATATCATCAAAATGTTGGAGATTAAAGGGCTGGACAACCACATCATCACCAAGACCAAGGTCCGGCATATCCTGATAAAAACCAATGAGTTGGTAGATGACGCCGAAGCGAAAAAACGCTTGTTCGCCTTGAAGGCACGGATTCTTGACGGCGATGATTTTGCCGCCTTGGCCCGTTCGCATTCCGATGATAAAGGCTCGGCACTGAAAGGCGGCTCGCTCGATTGGGTATCCCCCGGCGACTTGGTGAAACCGTTTGAAGAAGCCATGTCCCACTTGAATATCAAAGAAATCAGCGATCCGGTACAAACCCAGTTTGGTTGGCATTTAATCCAGGTCATGGATAGGGAAAATAAGGACAATAGCGTCGAATACCGGAAAAACCTAGTCCGCGACGCCATCAGAAAACGTAAAATTGAAGAAGAAACCGAGTTGTGGATGCGCCGCCTACGCGATGAAGCTTATGTGGAAATCAGTCCGGGCAATCTGTAAGCCCCCATCCATCCCTATAACATCTGGCATACCAGTAAAAACTTGGCGGGCTTCGTCTGTTTTATGCTGGACGGCTACTGGGACAGAGAAATAATCCGTTTTTAAATCATATAGATAACACCACAAAAAACACGGGAAGCATCAAGTTTTAAGCACCTAGAAAATAAAAGGATTATTTTCGTCGTATTCTTCATGTCTTCTGTGGTGAAACAGTTTATCCTGAATTGGATAAACTGTTTCACAGCCTCCAGTACAACAACTTAATAAAAATAACAATTGTAAATCAGGATGAACAACAGCCATAAAGCCATCGAGCCTAGCCCCAAAACAGAGCTGTTGAAGGATCGCTTACAACCATTGCTTGCAAACTGCTTGGACAGCCAACGCACCCAAATCCAAACATTGGCCGCCGAATTAGGCACGGACGTGCTGTCTTGTGCCGCCGCGTTGTTGTATTTGGCCCAACCGCCAACCCCCGCAATTTCGCTAATGGAGCCAACCAGCACCATAAAAATGGTGCGTTACCGTCTGGATGTGGGCAGCCAGCACCAAATAACCGAGGAATCCCTAAAAAAAGTGTTGGTGGAAGAGTCAGGCGTTGATAAAAACAATATCAACAATATCAACATCCGGGGCTTATATACGCTAATCGATTTGCCCGATTCCATGCCGGCGGATATTTTCCAGCATCTAAAAACGGTGGAAATCAACCAACGTCCACTAGCGATAAAACGCGTAAAATCACGTTTTAAAAAACGTAGCAGCCTGCATCGCCGCCGCAGCAAACCGCGCAATACAAATTCCGGCATTAACGCGGGTGATCAGCACGCAGACTGATTATCAGAGCAAGCTGAATTTATCACTGAATTTATCCAAGCTACGGTTTCCTCAAAAGAATTTAATCACTATGAACACCATCAATTACATAAACACCCCCGAAAAACTCACCGCCCTCTGTGCGCTGATACGCGAAACAACCTGGCTGGCCCTGGACACCGAGTTTTTGCGCGAAAAAACGTATTACCCCCAATTTTGCCTGCTCCAAATCGCCACGCCAGACTGGGTCGCCTGTGTCGACCCGATTGCCCTACCGGATTTGACCGGGCTGTTCGAGGCTATCTATCATCCGGCTATCGTCAAAGTTTTCCACTCCTGCCGCCAAGATTTGGAAATTTTTTACCAAGTCACCGGCAAATTGCCCTCGCCTATTTTCGACACCCAAATTGCCGCGCCCCTGTTGGGTTTCCAGGACAATCCCGGTTATGCGATGCTGGTGTCAAGCTTCCTCAATATCAATCTAAGCAAAGCCCACACCCGCGCCGACTGGAGCAAACGCCCGTTGACCGACGCGCAAATTGAATACGCCGCCGATGATGTCATTTATTTATGCCAGATTTATCAGGTCATGCTCAAAAAACTTACCGAATTGGGACGTGCCGAGTGGTTGAAACAAGACTTTGCCGAACTGTCAAATCCTGATATTTATCACATTGACCCTGCCAAAGCCTGGCTGAGAATCAAGGGCAAAAACAAATTGACGGGGAAGCAGCTTTCCATCATCCAGTCTGTCACCGAATGGCGGGAAAAAAATGCCCAGCGCGAAGACCGTCCGAAAAGCTGGTTGTTGCGAGACGAGTTAGTGTTTGACATTGCCAAGCTCCAACCGGAAACGGTTGCCGATCTTGCCGCCGTGCGCGGCATCAACGAGCGCGTTGTCAACCGTTATGGCAAGGAATTGTGCGAAATTGTCAAAGTGGCTAAAAACCAGCCGCCGATTCCGCTGCACGAACTAGGACGGCCTGCCAAGAAAACCCAGCAACAAGAAGCCATACTCGACATACTCACGGCCTTGGTCAGGATACGGGCCGAAGAAAATTCGCTAAACCCCAGCATCCTGGCGACCCGCAAGGATTTGGAAGAGCTGATGTTTGATGGTGACGACGAATGCCCATTGCTGCATGGCTGGCGCTACACGATGGCGGGCAAAGAATTGGTCGGTTTGTTGAAAGGCGAACTATTGCTGGGTATCCAGGCGGACAAGCTGGCGATTATCAATGCCGCGAAGTAAATCTCCTGCCACCCTTTTTAAAGACTACATTGAAGCTTAACGTATAAAAATGAACTCAAACTGGAAAAATTTCCTGCTGTCAGCACAAGCCCACTTCCTGACACCGACAGATGTCGCCTTTCCGCTGGCCGGCACTTCCGCCCGGCAACGCATTTGCCCGCTCGTGTTTTTAGGCGTATTGAGCATCGGTGGCAAAGATGCGGCGGGCTTGTTGCAAGGCCAGACTACTTGCAATATCAATGACCTGAGCGAAACCCAAAGTAGCCTAGGGGCGTTATGCAATCCTAAAGGCCGCGCTATCGCTACTTTCTTACTGATCAAACAAGCCGATGTTTTTCATCTGATTGTTCCGGCTGAATTGCTGGACACGGTAAGAAAACGCTTGGGCTTGTTTATTTTGCGCTCAGACGCCACCATCACCGACACGACCAATGATTATTGCCTGTTAGGAGTATCACCTTCAACAGCCCCTACCGCTGCATGGTTAGCCACCACACCAATCCCCGTTGCCAGTGTAAATTTTGGTGACCGTTCGCTGGTTCTCGCCACGCCGGATGCAGCCGCCTCATTCTGGTCGGCAAAAATCCAGCAAGGTTTTCTGCCTGAAAATACTGACCAGTGGCGTTTGCGCGATATTGTTTCCGGTATTCCGTGGTTGACTGGCGCAACATCGGAAGCATTTGTCCCGCTCATGTTGAATCTGGACAAATTGGGCGGCATCAGCTTTAGCAAAGGCTGTTACACCGGCCAGGAAGTGATCGCCCGCACCTATTATCTGGGCAAAAGCAAACGCGGCCTGTTTCTGGCGGAATCGAGCGCAGATGCCCCCGAACACTACACGAATGTACTGGACGGGCGTGATAAACCGATGGGGCACGTGCTGGTTGCACAGGCGGATGGACAACGCTGCAAAATGCTGGTCGTCATCCAGATTGCCGAAGATAACAATGACCAACTTAAACTGGCTGATGGCAGGCCATTGGTTTTGCTAGAATTTTCTACCCCAACGATTGCCTAAATACTCTGGCCCACTTGGTTTGAATGATCAGGTGGGTCCCTTTTTAACAAACAACTTGCCGATTGTTATGTCATCATCCATAGATAATCAAGTAGATAACCAAGCAGATAATCAAGCCATCATCCGTTTCCGCCGCTTAGGCACCATCACCATTTTCGCGGTCTATCTCGTCATCCTCGCTGGCGGCATCGTCAGGGCGTCCGGTGCGGGTATGGGTTGTCCCGATTGGCCCACTTGCTTTGGGCAATGGATACCGCCGACTGATGAAACACAACTGCCCGCGAATTACCACGAAATCTACGCCCAACGCGGCTACGAAAACACCCAATTCAATCCGGTGAAAACCTGGACGGAATACACCAACCGTTTGGTCGGTGCAAGCATCGGGATATTGATTTTCCTGACGGCATGGTCATCGCGGATTTTTCTGAAAACAGACAAAACCATTTTTTATCTGGCAGTCAGCAGCTTTTTTCTGGTGGGGTTTCAAGGTTGGTTGGGTTCCAGCGTCGTCGCCAGCAACCTCAAACCGATTATGATCACCCTGCACATGCTCTTGGCCCTGGGCATCGTCGCCTTGCTCATCTACACCATCACCCGCTCGCAACGGGACTTTATCGGTCAATTTGATACCGGGCAATTGCCGCCAATCGTCCCGACCCTACTGAAAATCGCTATGGCGATGACTTTATTGCAAGTGGCGATGGGCACCCAAGTCAGGGAAGCGGTGGATTTCATCACCCACGAACACAGCTATATCGACCGTAAATTCTGGCGCGATGATTTTCCGATCATTTTCTATATACACCGCTCATTCTCATCCATCATCTTGTTCACCAATTTATGGATAGTTTGGAAACTACGCCAACACGTCGCCAAAGACAGCCTGTTGCTACGCACGGGCTATGCGTTGGCAGCTTTAGTCATCACGGCGATCCTGGCGGGCGTATCGCTGGACCGCCTGGGAATGCCGCCCGTCGCCCAACCCATCCATTTGTTAATGGCGAATATGATTTTTGGTGTGCAGTTTTTTCTGGCGATGTCTTTGAATTATTCGGGAAAGCATCGGGCTGCCATTTGACATGGAGCGATAACTTATACACTGATGTTACGCAGACATTTTCTACGATTTGAAAATAAATAATGAAGAGTCGCTATCGCGACGGTTTATTTAATCGGGTTCTCGCACCCGAAGGCGAGATACTTTCTTTTGCTCCGCCTCGGCAACTGCTCCTGCGTTGCTCTACCTCCTGCATCCATGCAGTCGAAAAGAAAGTATCCAAAGAAAAGGCGGCCCGTTGCCGCTAATGTCTTGCGCTCCTCGCATTTGTCGGGGGACGGCAAAAGGGGCTTCCTGCCCCTTTGCCGCCGTGCGGCATCCTTGCCGCACCCCTTCGGGCTATTCCCGACAAATGCTGCGGTGCTCGACGCGGCAAATGGGATATAAACTACGTCACTGCGTAACATCAGTTATACAGTGTAAAACATTATAAATGTTACGCAAACATCCACGCCCCCAGCGGGCAGAAACAACGCTTCAAGAATAAATATAATTGTCGGCTTTAAACCCTTGGCATTGATCCATTTTCCTGCTTCTTGGATCTCATCGACATTGACATAAGGTTTGATTTTGGCGTCCGGCATCTACAGGCAAACCAAGCAACGCATGGCTTTCCTCGAAACTGTCAGAACATGTTTTAGTTTTCATCGTCATTCTGGCAAGGGAAACCAAAAGATTTTTTAAACGGCAGATAGCTCGCCACTTCGTTTTTATAAAGTGCTACCGCGCTTTTTTCACGGTCTAAAAATTGCCCAATCGCTTCGGCAAATTGCGGGTCTTTTATCCAGTGCGCCGAATAAGTCGTCACCGGCTCAAAGCCACGGGCGATTTTATGCTCGCCTTGTGCCCCTGAATCAAATTTAGCCAGGCCTTTTTCAATGCAATAATCAATACCCTGGTAGTAACAGGCTTCAAAATGTAGGGAGTTGTATTCTTCATAACAGCCCCAATAGCGTCCGAAAAACGTGTCTTTGCCAATAAAGCTTAAGGCCGCACCGACTGGGGAGCCGTCTTTCATCGCCAACACCAGCAATAATTGTTCGGGCATGGTTTGGGCGATTTGCTGAAAAAACGCTAAGTTTAGATAGGGTTGCGAGGCTTTTTTCAGGTAGGTCAACACATAAAACTGGAAAAACACCCGCCAATCATCGTCGCTGATGTCCGCACCTTGAATTCTGTGCAAACACACACCTTGTTCGCCGATACGGCGGCGTTCGCGTTTGATCATTTTGCGTTTGCTGGCGCTTAAGGTTTGCAAAAAATCATCGAAATGGCGGTAATTTTTGTTGAACCATTGGAACTGCACACCTTCGCGGACGAGCAGTTGGGCGGATTTCAGGGCATCCAGTTGCGCAAGATTGGGAAACAGGCAATGCCAAGAGGAAATGTCGTATTGGACGGCAAGTTGTTGGATGGTTTTGAGAAACAGCCGCAGGATGTTTTCCGCATCCAAGCCCTCTTTGCTGGCAAAACGTAAGCCTTGGCAGGGCGTGAAGGGAATCGCGGTCAGTAGTTTAGGATAATACGCCAAACCCTGCTGATGATAGGCATTCGCCCATTGTTGGTCGAACACATATTCGCCGCGTGAATGGGTTTTGAGATATAGCGGCATCAAAGCGCAGAGTTCGCCGTCATTCAGAACCAACAAATGCCTGGGTATCCAGCCTGTTTTTTCAGAGACTGCGCTGGATTGCTCCAAGGCGAGCAAAAACTCATGGCGCAAAAACGGGTAAACATCCCCTGCTAGATTGTTCCAGGCGACGGCGTCAATTTGCGCCAAATTTTCAAGCAGTTGAACTTTCATTTCCAACCAGACGGTAGAAAACAGCCTGAAAGCCTAAACCCTGTCACTGATTATGAAGTTCCGCGTATAAGGCCCGAAATTCATCACTGAGTTTATGGCCGGGCGCGTAATGCACCAGAGGTTGTGAGACCGAATGGGATTCCCTGACTTTAACCGATGGCGAAATCATCGAGGCCAACACCGGCAAACCTTCGGCGAGCAATTCTTCAACCAATTGCCGTGGCAGATTGGCTTGTTTTTGGTATTGGTTGACAATGATGCCTTCAATTTCCAGATTTTGGTTATGGTCGGCCTTGACCTCGGCGACGGTGTGCATCAGCGTGTACAAGGCTTCCCTGGCAAACGTGTCACAATCAAAAGGAATCAGGCATTTTTCTGCGGCAATCAACGCGGATTGGCTGTAGAAGTTTAAAATCGGCGGGGTGTCGATGAAGATATTGTCAAAACCTTCGAGTTTTTCCAAGGCTTCTTTGAGCTTAAAAATTTTAAAACGGGCTTCCAAACGGCCTTGCAAGGGATCGAGTTCAGGGTGCGATGGAATGACAAACAGGTTTGGGAACGGTGTTTCATGGATAATGCCTTCCAATCCCGAAGCATTGCTATTGCCGCCAAACAACGACAGGCTCAGGCTGTTTTTGAAAAACAGCGCGACAGTTTTGTCGCTTTCACCAACTTTAGCACCTAGCAAGTATTGCGTAGAGTTACCTTGTACGTCCAAGTCAATCACTAAAGTCCGTTTGCCTTCAATGGCGCTGATCGCCGCCAGATTACAGGTGATGGTTGATTTGCCGACACCACCTTTTTGGTTAAAAATCACTCTACGCATGGTTGTTCCTGTTGGTTTTCTTGAAAGCTGATAAGTGGTTTAGATTGTCCACGAAAGGCACGAATACCCTCTGGGGTACAGAAACACAAAAACGAAGAAAATTCGATGGTGAAACACAACTGTGTCATTAGTGGCGTTGCTTTCAAGCTTCCAACAATAAGCGATATTGGATGGCTTTGAAAAATAACCAATAAGCTTTTTTTTCGTGTTTTTCGTGGACAATGGCTTTTATAAATTACATCCTGACAAAGACATTATGGTGGCAAGCCGGGCATTCAGGAATTTCACTCGGTGTTTTAAAAGCGATTTCTTTGCCGCAATCATCGCAAATAAATGTTCCCGGACTGGTGATGTCGCCACTATGGTAAACATGTTTGGTCGCCAATTGCTCCAGTTTTGCCAATTCGATACGGGTTTTGTCGGCCAGGCTTGCAAACGCATCCAAGGTGAAATTTTCCACCAAGTCGACATCGAATTTGAACCAATCTGACAATGAGTGGAAATCCGTATGGTCTGATAACCAATGTGCGGCATGTTCGACATCACGCTTAAGATAGCCCGCCACCTTATCCATTTCCTCGCTGGTCAAATCACTGACTTTGCTTAATTTTCCCTTGGCAACGTCCATTGCCTCGGCGGAAGAATGCAAAGTGTCATCCATCGCTTCATAAAGATGCCCCATTAATTCGAGATAGGCATTGATTAGTTTATTTTTATTCATAGTCCGACTCCTGGAAATTGACGCTTTAGATTTAAGCAAGTGTACGGTATTCTAACGCTTTTGATCGGTAAAAGACGAGAAGGATGCAAGAAAATTATCAACCGCTCATGATTGAGCAAGAAGCACAAAATGCCTGGGAACAATCCGGCGTATTTAAAGCTTCAGAATCTTCCGAAAAGACCAAATACTACTGCCTGTCCATGTTCCCGTATCCCAGCGGCAAGTTGCACATGGGCCATGTCCGCAATTACACGATAGGCGATGTGATCAGCCGCTACCAACGGATGCTCGGCAAAAACGTCCTGCAACCGATGGGCTGGGATGCGTTTGGCCTACCCGCCGAAAATGCCGCGATGCAAAACAATGTCCATCCTGCCGATTGGACCTACAGCAATATCGACTATATGCGCGACCAGCTCAAACGGCTGGGATTTGGTTATGATTGGGACAGGGAAATCGCCACTTGCGACCCTAGCTACTACCAATGGGAACAATGGTTTTTCCTGAAATTATTGGAAAAAGGCTTGGTTTACAAAAAAACCGCGCCCGTCAATTGGTGTCCGAACGATATGACCGTGTTGGCGAACGAACAAGTCATCGACGGCTGTTGCTGGCGTTGTGACACTAAAGTTGAGCGCAAGGAAATTGCACAATGGTTTTTGAAAATCACCGCTTACGGACAAGAATTGCTGGACGCGCTGGAGACTTTAGATGGCTGGCCTGAGCAGGTCAAAACCATGCAGACCAATTGGATAGGCCGCTCCGAAGGTGTGGAAATGGATTTTGCCGTGCCGGAGTTGGGCGAACCTGTGCGTATCTACACGACCCGTCCTGATACCTTGATGGGCGTAACCTATCTTGCGGTTGCCGCCGAACATCCGCTGGCCTTAAAAGCCGCTGAAACCAACCCGGACATTGCCGATTTCATCAACGAATGCAAAATGATGGAAACCTCCGAAGCGGCGATGGAAACGATGGAAAAACGCGGTATTGCGTCCGGCATTTCTGCCCTGCATCCGATCACCGGCGAGGCCGTGCCAGTGTGGATCGCCAATTTCGTCTTGATGGGTTACGGCACGGGCGCGGTGATGGCGGTTCCGGCGCATGACCAGCGTGATTATGAGTTTGCGAAAAAATACGGCATCGCCATCAAGCAAGTCATTTTTGGTAAAAACGGTGAAGCAGCCGATATTACCGAACAGGCGTACACCATCAAAGGCGTATTGCAAAATTCCGCCCAATTCGATGACCTGACTTCCGAGCAAGCTTTCGGCAAAATCGCCGGAACGCTTGAGCAACAAGGCAAAGGCGAGCGTAAAGTCAACTTCCGTCTGCGTGATTGGGGCGTATCCCGCCAACGTTATTGGGGCGCACCCATCCCGGTCATTTATTGCGATGACTGCGGCACTGTGCCTGTCCCTGAGCAAGATTTGCCCGTCACCTTGCCGCGTGATGTGGTGCTGGACGGTTCACAATCGCCCTTAGTCGCGCATCCGACTTTCTCCAAAACCACTTGCCCGACTTGCGGCAAACCCGCGCGGCGCGAAACCGACACCTTCGACACTTTCATGGAATCGTCCTGGTATTTCGCGCGGTTTGCCAGCCAACCCGATACGGCGATGCTGGATGCCAATGCCAACCATTGGTTGCCCGTCGATTATTACATCGGTGGTATCGAACATGCGATCTTGCACCTTTTATATTCACGCTTTTACACTAAGCTATTGCGTGACGAAGGCTTGATTACTTGCGGTGAGCCGTTCAAAAAATTGCTGACCCAAGGCATGGTCGTTGCCGAGACTTTTTATCAGCTTAACGACCACGGTCACAAACAATATTACAACCTGACCCAAGTTGATGTCGAATGCGATAAAAAAGGCAAAATCATCAGTGCCAAGTTGAAGACGGACGGCTCGGAAGTCACCGTGGGGCATATCGAAAAAATGTCCAAATCCAAAAACAACGGTGTCGACCCGCAAGTGCTGATCGACCAATACGGCGCGGACACGGTGCGCTTGTTCATCATGTTCGCCGCACCGCCTGAGCAATCCTTGGCATGGTCTGATAGCGGCGTGGAAGGCGCGTTCCGCTTCCTGAAACGGCTGTGGCGGCAAGTGCATTTGCATGTCAGTGCCGGATTGGCGACTACGCCAATCGACAAGGCGGCCTTGACGGCCGAACAACGCACTGTCCGCCGCCAATTGCACCAGACCATCCAAAAGGTCAGCCACGATGTCGGGGTGCGGACGATTTTCAATACCGCCATCGCCGCGAATATGGAATTGATCAATACCTTGTCCAAATTCAGCGACGAATCAGCGAATGGCAAGGCGATTAGCCAAGAAGTCCTGGAAGCGATAGTGCTGATGTTATCGCCGATAGTGCCGCATATCTGCCATAGTTTGTGGCAGGAATTGGGTCATGGCAAAGCCGTGATGAGCGAAGCGTGGCCTGAGGTTGACGGATCGGCTTTGATACAAGATGAACTGGAAATGATGGTGCAGGTCAATGGCAAACTACGCGGAAAAATTGCCGTGCCGGTTGGCGCATCCAACGATGACGTGCAAGCCGTCGTGCTCGCCGACGGGCATATCCAACACTTTATCGACGGTGCGGCTATCAAAAAAGTCATTGTTGTTCCTAATAAACTGGTTAATATCGTTATTTAACAGAGAACTGAGCCGAGATGCCACCCAAAATTTTTATCCTTGTTTTTGCTTTGCTGGTCAACGCCTGCGGTTACCATTTGCGTGGCGCGGTAGACTTACCTGAAGGCTTGAAAAAAGTCTATTTGGAAGGAGCGTCCATACCGTTACGGGAACAGTTCAGGAAAGTTTTGCGGACGGCATCCGGTGAACTCACAGCCACCCCGGAAGCTGCCGGCACCATCATCAAAATCGCCAATGAAAATAGCGACCAACGGGTCTTGTCGCTGAGTGCCAGAGGCCGTTCCAATGAACTGGAATTGTATTACCGGCTACAATATGGCTTGGTAAAATCCGACAACACCGTATTGATGGAAAACCAGCCAATTGAAATAAAAAGGGAATATTTTAATGACCAGCAGGACATGGTGGCTAAGGACAACGAACAACAGGTCATCCGCAATGAAATGGTGCATCAGGCCGTGCGGATGATGCTTGACCGTATCCGGGTCGTATTGGTAGCCAATAGCAAATAAATAATGCAGCTTAAACCAGGGCAACTGAACACCGCTTTGCAAAAAGGTCTGGCGGCGGTTTATTTTATCAGCGGCGATGAACCCTTGCAGATCGGCGAAGCGGCGGATGCCATCCGCGTGGCGGCACGGCAAGCCGGTTTCACCTCGCGGGAACTGTTTACCGTGGATACGGGTTTTGCCTGGAATCAATTAAGCCTGGCGGCGGACTCCATGTCCATTTTTGCCGATAAACAAATCATTGAATTACGGCTGTCTTCCAGCACCCCAGGAATGGAAGGCGCGAAAGCCTTGACGGCGTATTGCGCACACCTGCCCGAATCGACGCTATTACTGATGACTTCGGGGAAACTGGGCAAAGAATCGTTAAAAACAAAATGGTTTCAGGCGTTAGATAACGCCGGTGCCGTCATACAAGTTTGGCCCCTGGAAGGCCAGGACTTGTTGCGCTGGTTACAACAACGCCTATCCCAACGCGGCTTGCAAACCGGACAACCAGGTTTGCGCTTGTTGGCATCGCGGGTTGAAGGCAATTTGTTGGCGGCGGCCCAGGAAATCGAAAAATTGTATGTGCTATACGGCGACGGCACATTGACTGTACAGCAAATCGAAACCGCCGTTGCCGACAGTTCCCGTTATGATGTTTTTAAATTGATGGACAGCATCTTGGCTGGCAAAACCAACCGAATCTTAAAAATACTATCAGGACTACACGCCGAAGGAATTGCGCCGCCCGTGGTGTTGTGGGCGATCATGCGTGAAGCCAGGACGCTAATAAAAATCAGATGGGCGATGACGCAAGGGCATAGCCAGGACACTGCTTACCGGAACAATCAGATCTGGGACAAACGCAGGCAACTGGTGGGTGAAGCCTTGCAAAGACTAAGCGATAAAGATTTGAACCAGCTACTGGTGTTAAGTGCTAAAGCCGACCGGCAAAGCAAAGGCCAACAAGCCGGTGATGTTTGGGAAACACTGAGGACGCTGTGCTTAATGTTCGCTTCCGTACCCGTTATGGCAACTATAGGCTGACTATAACCCTATGAAATTACTAAGAACGTGTTTTAAAAGCTGCTACGCGGTTCGATTGCGGCGTTGGGTGCTCAAAATCCTCATGTACTCCAGTACACTCCGGTTTTTCCACTCCGTGCGCCTTGCAATCGAACCGCTCGCGACGCTTTTAAAACACGTTCTAAGCGACCTGTTGCAAAGCCAGTATCGCCTGTGCTATTGGGATATGGCTTTAGCTGTTGACGGAAATGCCGCGTGAAGCAGAATAGCGGATCATTGATTAAGCGGATTTTGACAATTTATATTGCGGTTGTCTTGAGCGCCGTAACGGGAATCATCGCCTGGCTGATCCACCTTGAAGTAAAAACGTCCAAATACCAGGCCCAATATCTTTCGCAAATCAGCAAACAACTCAGTTTCAAACTGGTTCCGGGAGCGAGTTCTTCCGTCCGTTATCCGCAATTTGGCCCCTATGACCAACGTTTGGGCTACATTTTATTGCCCGACGCCATTGAACGCCTGAAAAAAGCAGGCTATGGCATTTCCGCACAGGCGGATTTCTCACCGATGATGGCGGAATTGGTCGATTATGGCCTGTTTACTGTTTATCACGAAAAAACCCAGGCCGGTTTACGTATTCTTGACCGCAGGAACCAACTGGTTTTTAAGGCGGTTTATCCCGCGTATGGCTACCCCAATTTTGAAGCCGTCCCGCCAGTCATTCTCAACACACTGCTCTTTATCGAAAACCGTGAATTGCTGAACGAGCAAAATAACCAAGTCAATCCGGCTATCGAATGGGATCGTTTAGGTTTTGCGAGTTTGCAATTGATGGCGCATAAACTGGGCGCAACCAGTTCTGTCCCGGGTGGCAGCACCTTGGCGACGCAAATCGAAAAATACCGCCATTCCCCGAATGGCTACACCAACTCGATCAGCGACAAATTCCGGCAAATGGGTACCGCCTCGGTGCGGGCCTACTTGATGGGCCCGGACACCCGTGCCATGCGCCAAGAAATTGCCCTGTCTTATCTGAATTCCATGCCGCTTTCGGCGACACCCAAATCCGGTGAAATCCACGGCCTAGGTGATGGTTTAGCCGCGTGGTTTGGTGCTGATTTCAATGAAATCAACAAATTGTTAGATCCAAAAGCCCTGGCGACGACACGCGTCAGTAAGCAACAGGCACAAGCCTACCGGCAAGTTTTGGGGATTTTATTATCGCAAAGGCGGCCGACCTATTTGCTGGGGCGCGGATTTGACACGCTACAAAATCTGACCGATAGCCATTTACGGCTGCTGGCGGAAAAAGGCCTGATCTCCAACGCCCTTCGTGATGCCGCCTTGCGGGAGGCGACCCTGCGTCCATCCAAATCCGGCACCATTCCGGCCAAGTTTGCCGTTGAGAAAAAAACCCAGGCCGTGCTACGTAGCCGCCTTGGCAGGATACTCAATGTCAAATCCAATTATGACCTGGACAGGCTGGATTTGACGGTCAAAACCACGTTGGATTTCAATACCCAACAAGCCATCAACCAGGAATTGCGCCGCTTAGGGGAGCCTGAAAATGCCAAGGCGGCGGGCTTGCTGGGTAAACGGATGCTCAGTGAAAACAGCAAGCTGGCACCGATAATCTACAGTTTGATGCTGTTCGAACGCGGCAAAACCGGCAATTTGTTGCGGGTGCAAACCGACAATTACGACCAGGCATTGGACATCAACGAAGGCATACGCATAGATTTAGGCTCGACCGCCAAATTGCGGACAATGGTGCATTATCTGGAATTGATCACCGACATTTATGAACGTTATAAAAACAAACCAGCGGATGTTTTGAAACCCATACTACTGCATCCGCGTGATTATTTTTCGCAATGGGTCATTGAGCAATTGACGGCAAATCCGCAAATCAATCTCGAAACCCTGCTTAACAAAGCCTTAGACCGCCGCTATTCGGCCAGTCCAGGCGAAAGTTTCTTTACCGGCGGCGGCCTGCACACGTTCAGCAACTTCACCAAAGACGAAAACTACAGGATCATGTCTGTCCGTGAAGCCTTGCGTGATTCGGTCAATCTGGTTTTCGTCCGGCTGATGCGTGATATTGTCTACCACCACCTTTATAAACCTGACGGTTTGGCACGCTGGCTGGAAAGCCCCGATGACCCGCGCCGCAAAAAATATCTGCAACGCTTTGCCGACCGCGAGGGCAGCGTCTATTTGCAGCGGTTTTATGCCAAATACAAGGACAAAACCCCCGATGAGGCTTTTGCCATGTTGAGCGGGCGCGTGTTTGCCAAGCCGTCACGTTTGACTATGTTGTTCCGCGCGGTTTATCCCGATGCCGATGAACAGGCATTGAAAAAATTCTTGCAGGCGCGGCTACATGATAGCCAATTATCCGATGACGACATTTATGATTTTTACGACAAATACACGGTAGGGCATTTTGATTTGCAAGACCAAGGCTATATCACCAAAATCCATCCCCTGGAATTGTGGTTGGTCAATTATTTGGTGCAACATCCCAAAGCCGGGCGCGATGAAGTGATGGAAGCCAGTGCCAAACAGCGTCAGGATGTCTATCGTTGGTTATTCAAAAGCGGACGGAAAAATGCCCAGCAGCGGCGCATCATGACCTTGCTGGAAATTGAAGCCTTCCGTGCCATCCACAAGGCTTGGCAACAAGTCGGCTACCCTTTTGAAGAATTGACACCCTCTTACGCAACCTCTATTGGCGCATCAGGCGACCGCCCTGCCGCACTGGCGGAATTGATGGGCATTTTGCGCAATGACGGCAAGAAATTGCCGATGGTGAGGTTCGAAAGCCTGCACTTTGCCCAAGGCACGCCGTATGAAACTGTGTTGAACAAATCCCAAAATGAAGGCCAACAGCTTTTCGCATCAGAAATTGCCAAAGTGGCACGAGGGGCTTTAAGCGGGGTCGTCGAAGGCGGCACCGCTTCGCGTTTGAAAGGCGTCTACACCAACGCCGCCGGCAGCCCCCTGAGTGTTGGCGGAAAAACAGGAACAGGCGATCATCGCAAGGAAATCTGGGGACCGGGCGGGCGCTTGATCGAATCGAAATTCATCAGCCGCGCCGCCGTGTTCACATTTTTTATCGGGGAACGGTTTTTTGGCGTGATCACAGCCTATGTCACCGGAGAAGATGCCGGCAGTTACCATTTCACCAGCTCCTTGCCGGTACAAATCCTGCGCCATTTGAAACCGACTTTATCACCGTTGATCAACACCGCACCGGAAAATGAAGGGCTCAAACCTGCAAGTGAAGCGGTCGCCCCAACAATGGCCAAGCATGTAAAAACAAAAATGGCGGTTCCGGCTTCGCTATCAACAGAATCTGTCAAACCGATACGGAAAACCCCCAAACCCAAGTTGGTGAAAATTCCTGTGATTGTAGCCAACCCGAAACCTGTTACCGGAGCCTTTAAGCCCGCACCAAAGCCGCTTGCCAGCAAACCCAGGACTATCAAAACACCAACCCATACGCCCGTGTTGCCAGCAACCGGTTTAAGCACCAAACCGGCGATAGCGAACCCCAAAGCCATCAAAATACAGCCAACTATTCCGGCAACCAGCAAGCCAATAGTCAAACCGTTGCCGAAACCGACTCAAAGCCAGCCGATCAAGCTTCCTGCCATAGTCCCGAACCGCCAAACCGCCAACCCCTTGCCGAAACCCGTAAAACCACAAACAACAGCTCCGCCAATTATCAGGCCACTACCTAAACCGGCCAAACCACTGGTGAGCACGCCGGTTCCTGTCCAGTAAGCCTAAATATCTTTGTAAACCTGGCAATAAGGTAACCCGCAAAAAATAAACCGCCACAGATTCACAGCACAACGTCTTAAATCCGCTAAAAGACTTGTCCACGAAAAGCACGAAAAACACCACTCGATTGTTTTTTTCGTGATTTTCGTGGACTATTTTTTTCTTGTGTCATGGGGGGTATTTATTGCGAGTTGCCTAATAAGTAGCAAGCCAGTTTAGCTACATTTGCTCTCGCCACAATTCAGACAAGTCATGCAGCCATCCATCAGCACCACCGCCTTGGTTTGGCATTTGCCGCACAACAACGCTTTGGCAGGAAAACCGCTTTCACCATCAGTCTGCGCGGCATCTGCATGTAATGCATCAAACTCCCGACGTTTCTCCGCCAAAAATTGCTTCTGGTGATCGTTCAGCTCAGGGTCTTTCAGCATTCCAATGCTTTTTAAGTGCGATTCAATCGCACAACCAATTTCTGCGACCAATGACGGCATGAACACACCGCCTTTTTTAAAATAGCCACCGCGTGGATCGAACACCGCCTTCAATTCGTCGACCAAAAAACAAGCATCACCCCCTTTGCGGAACACCGCTGAAATAACCCTAGTCAATGCCAGAACCCATTGAAAATGCTCCATATTTTTTGAGTTAATAAAAACCTCATAAGGCCGCCGCTCTTCATGCTCACTGCCTTGATTCAAAATCATGTCATTAATCGTGATGTACAAGGCGTGTTCCGATTGCGGGGTTTTGATTTTGTAAGTCGAGCCATACAGAATCTCAGGGCGGGCGACATTTTCGTGCATACTCTCCAAGCTCAAGGCCACCTCTTGGACAGGGGCCTGAATTAAGTTCTGATCTTCATTGCTTGCCGGGGAATTAGGAGGCAGCACTTTATAACCGGTAATTTTCTTATTAATTTTCTGGATCATATAGGGTATGGAATGTTGTGATTTGTAATAGGCGGTGATATTTACTATTCGACAGGTTAAATATAGCAAAAAATACTGTATATAGTGAATAATTTAAATATTAACACAAAATATAGTTTTAATGACGCAAGTTTCTATTCTTAAGCAAAAATTATCCACCGAATTACCGGCAAGAGGAAACCGGTATTCCGCTATCGCTACATACGGGCCACTTGCCCGCCTTTCACATTCCCACCCCCCTTACTTGACTTATCTATCAAGCAAATAGTCTTCTGCGATTGCAATTTAAGCCTAGAACAATTGATCCAGACTTGCCATAATACCTCTTTAATCATTATCTGGGCATCACCATTAACAAGCGCATTTTATTAGGGATTAGCGGCGGGATTGCGGCTTATAAATCGGCGGAATTAGTGCGCTTGCTATGTAAACAAGGGGCTGAGGTCCAGGTTATCATGACCCAAGCGGCGACCGGGTTCATCACGCCATTAACCTTCCAAGCTTTGTCGGGAAATCCTGTCCATACGGCATTGCTGGATGCCAATGCAGAAAACGCCATGAGCCATATCAGCCTGGCACGCTGGGCGGATATGCTGGTAATTGCCCCTGCTACGGCTAATGTCCTTGCCAAATTGAGCCACGGCTTGGCGGATGATTTATTAACCACGCTTTACCTTGCAGCGAATTGTCCGGTCTATGTGGCTCCGGCGATGAACCAGGCGATGTGGCACAAGCCTGTCACCCAGGACAATGTCGCAAGGCTCAAAGCCCACGGTGTACAAATCATCGGCCCCGAAGCGGGCGACCAGGCATGTGGTGAAACGGGTTTCGGCAGGATGTCGGAGCCGGAACAGATTTGCCGTTGCTTATTTAAGACAGCAAGCTCTTCAATCCTTCAAGGCGTGAAGATATTAATCAGTGCCGGGCCTACCCGTGAACCCTTGGATCCGGTGCGTTACCTCACCAACCGCAGTTCAGGGAAAATGGGCTACGCGCTGGCAACAGCAGCGGCGGATGCCGGGGCGGTGGTGACCTTGGTCAGCGGCCCCGTACAACTGCCGGCACCTAAGCAGGTGACTGTCATCAACGTGGAAACCGCCGCCCAAATGTATGACGCGGTGCTGGAAGCCGCCGGACACCATGCGATTTACATCGGCACGGCGGCTGTGGCTGATTACCGCCCTGTTCCAGCAAACGATAAAATCAAAAAACAGGACGGGCAAACCATCCTGGTGTTACATAAGACCCAAGACATCCTCGCCGCCGTTTCCGCATTGGAGCGACGTCCGTTTACCGTCGGATTTGCGGCGGAAACCCAACATCTTGAACAATACGCGCTAAATAAGCTTGAACAAAAAAAACTGGATATGATCGCCGCCAATTGGGTCGGGCAAGATTCCGGCGGCTTTGACAGCAACCAAAATGCCTTGCAAGTGTATTGGGCCAATGGTCAACGGCACTTGGCAATGACCGATAAAAACCAGCTAGCCGAACAACTGCTTAAACTCATCGCCGAACGCTTCCAAACATCCACATCATGAAAACAATACAGATGAAAATCCTCGACGCCCGCTTAGGTGTTGAAATCCCCCTACCCCAGTACGCCACAGAAGGTTCGGCAGGCTTGGATTTACGCGCCTGCCTCGATGCAGCCACGGTGATTAATCCCGGTGAAACACTTTTGGTGCCCACTGGTTTGGCTATCCATATAGATGACCATCAATTGGCGGCGGTATTATTGCCCCGATCAGGCTTAGGCCATAAGCACGGGATTGTCTTGGGCAACCTGGTCGGGCTGATTGATTCAGATTACCAGGGCCAAGTGTTTGTTTCCTGCTGGAACCGTGGCGTCACGGCATTCACCATAAACGTTGGCGAACGCATCGCGCAAATGGTTTTTGTGCCGATAGTGCAAGTTGAATTTGCGCAAGTCGACGCATTCACTGTGAGCAACCGCAGCGATGGTGGCTTTGGCCATACCGGGCGACATTAAACAGACTTTTATATTTTTGGGGTTATAACATGAGAAAGCTATTCTCTTTGATTGCAGCAGCAACTATTTTGATGATACTCATTGTGGGTTCCGGTGTTTACTGGTTGACCAGTTCTGAAACCGTCAAAGCCAGAGAGGATTCCGCCGCTGCGGAGGCTAGGAATATCGCGCTAGGATTTTCAGCGCAAATTGACTTGTTAAATAAAACCCTAGATAAAATGGCGCAAGATCCTGAAGTAATCAATGCCATAACTATGGGTAATAGTGGTTTATTGAAGGTGGCCGCCGCCAAACTGGAACAATATATCCCGGACATTTTGAAAATCAGGCTGTTATTGCCGGATATCAATGCCATTGATGAACAATCCAAACCGCCCATGGGGTTTGCTGACCTCGACCTGGTCAGGGAAACCTTGACACACAACCAGTTTCCTAGCATCCAGGGCGAAAAGGGGGTGGACAGGCACTTTGCGCTAGCACGCGGCGTCATTCAAAATGGCAAGGTGGTCGGGGTCATTTTGGCAAGTTTTAATGAAAATGTGATTTTAAAAAACTTACATCTTGCGACTATAAAAAATGCTTATCTTGAGCTTAAACAAGGGCAGTTGGTCTTAGCCACCTTAGGAAAGAGGTCGGGGCTTGCAGATATCGAAGCCAAGCGTTTTAACATCCCCAATACCGATTGGACCATAAACTACCAATCTTCAGATGCCGTCGGTTTAGCCAACTTGAGCATGATATTCTGCATAGTCGTAGTGCCATCGTTGATCATCCTATTGGTTTTGTTTGTCGGCCAACGATGGCTGTCAAACATAGTAAGACAGGATCTGGAAAGCCTGATGAAAGCTTTTAAAGATATAATGACCCATACTTCCCACAGTAATTATCCGGTGGAATTGACCGAATTCACCGCAGCCATTTCCAATCTGATGCAGTTTAAACGGGTTTTGGATTATGGGGACAGGGAAACTACCGATGTGATTGATCACGAAGCCAATATCATCGTCAGCGATGACGATGATTTCGATCTGGATGGTTTGTTTGATGAAATCAGTGATTACAAATTATAGTTGATACCGCAACCTAGTTTTACCACTTTATTTGATGGAACAGCAAAAAAATGACGCAAAAAAAAGCCGCCCCCCTGATTGCCGAAGTCTTAATCGAAGCCCTGCCCTATATCCAACGTTTTAAAGGTAAAACCGTTGTCGTTAAATTTGGTGGCAATGCTATGGTTGACGTAGCCCTGAAAAACAGTTTCGCAAGGGATATTGTGCTAATGAAACTGGTTGGCATCAATCCGATAGTGGTGCACGGCGGCGGCCCACAAATTGGCCTGTTGCTGGAAAAGCTTGGCAAAACGACCGGTTTTGTTGACGGGATGCGCATTACTGACAGCGAAACGATGGATGTCGTTGAAATGGTGCTAGGAGGCTTGGTAAATAAAGAAATTGTCAATTTAATCAATATGAACGGCGGCAAAGCGGTCGGACTTACCGGAAAGGACGGGGATTTCATCCGTGCCAAAAAAATCACTCTCAAACGCTCGTCAATTGATGCTGAAGCGTCAGAAATTATTGACTTGGGTCATGTCGGGGAAGTCAGCAGCATTGACCCGGCGGTGGTGGATATGCTCGGACGCAGCGATTTCATTCCGGTTATCGCGCCAATAGGCGTCGGTGCCGACGGACGTTCTTACAATATCAACGCCGATTTAGTGGCGGGAAAAACTGCCGAAGTGCTGAAAGCCGAGAAATTAATTTTGTTGACCAATACGGCAGGAATTTTGGACAAGCAAGGCGGCTTACTAACAGGCTTGTCGGTCACTGATATTGACGAGTTGGTTGCCGATGGCACTATTTCAGGTGGAATGATCCCTAAAACCCGTTGTGCGACCGACGCCCTAAACGGCGGTGTCCACAGTGTGCACATTATTGACGGGCGGGTAGAACATGCGGTGTTGCTGGAATTATTCACCGACCAAGGGGTTGGCACCTTATTATTGAGTCGTCCGCGATAAGACGTTATTGACATAAGAACGGAAAGACTCGCGTAACTCCCGAATTTTTTGGCTCGCGCATAATTGTTCGCCCACTACAGAGTTATGGCAGTGGATATCCAAAAATAATTGGTAGTCATTTTCGGTGATGGCAATACGTGACAAGGTTAAGCTGATATCGGTGTCCACCGCAGGGGGGCGGTTCATAATCAGCTTTTCATTATAAACATCGGGCACGGTGGTTGAGTTGCGGTTTACAAACTGGCGGGCAATTTCCCAAGCCTTATTGCACTGATGGTCATTATCGCAATGGAACAACCCCAAGGCATTGGCTAGCTGGATACTCGGTATGGTATTTTTCGTGGGCCTACGTTTATTCAACGACTGGGTCAAAAATAGATAGCGGTCAATATTGGCGGTGTATTCGTTCCTCACTATGCTTTGCTTGTCGATATTGGCATTGATGGCCTTATTAATTTGTTCCATTTGCTGTTGTGTCGACTTGATGTCTTCAAGCAGTTTGGAGGTGACTTGCTGGGCGTTCCGCTCCATCGCCGCGGCCGCTTTTTGCTGATTGTTAAGCTGGTGGGCCATATTTTTTAAAGTCCCTTCAAGCACCCGCCGCTGGTTGTCAAATTCCTGCATTTTAGCGGCCATTGCCGCTTGTATTTCTTCTTCGGAATGGAAGGTGTTCAACAAAGCATGATCATTCACTTTTTGTTTGGCAATCAGTTTTTCTTCTTCCTTACGCAGCTCTGCAAACCTTGCGTCAATCTCAATTTGATCTTTGGTCTTCGCCCGCTCAGTAATTTCAAGCACCGTTGCCCGGGGACTAAGTAATTCGCGGCGGTTCTGTGATTGTTCCGGGGGCACCTGATCAGAAAACACCGTATTGCCATATTGATCTTCCAAACGGTATAAGCGTTTGGCGCAAGCCATCTCGCTACTGAGCAAGCAAATCAGAACAATCAAGGTTTGCAAAATTGATACTGGCATAGACTTTTGAATGACTTTATACAAGATTCTGAATTATAGGATAAAGGCAAGGCAAAAAGAAAATCTAATTGGCCTTAAACTACCTATCCGTACCACTAATGGAAGCGACCGGCATAATTTTAGGACAGACTTACGCGTATTGTTCGTTCCACTGGTTGGTTGTAAAACTTAACCGATCAAACTAGCCAACTGTTGCAAAGGCGGCAAGATGATCATCTTTGCCAATTGTAAAAACAGTAACACGGCTAATGGTGACAAATCTATACCGCCCAAATCCGGGATGGCTTTGCGGCTTAGATTGAGTAAAGGTTCGGTCAGGCTGGCTAAAATCGACGAGGCCGAATCATAAGCACCAGGATTTATCCAACTTAA
Source organism: Methylovulum sp. (assembly GCF_028687615.1). GTDB lineage: Bacteria > Pseudomonadota > Gammaproteobacteria > Methylococcales > Methylomonadaceae > Methylovulum. The sequence continues at coordinate 52,332 of NZ_JAQTZU010000002.1, read as the reverse complement.
TATAGCCCTGGCAAAAACGGCAAAAATAAAAATGTTGATGAGCAGGGCGACCACATCAGCAATGGATAAAATCGTCAACGCGCCGATATTAACTGACACCCCTTTCAAAATCAGTATGGTGAAATTTGCCAACATCTGCAAAAAAAGCACCAACACCAACGATGAGGTGTCTATCCTACCAATCGGCGGGATGAACCGGCGCAGGACGCGTAGCGGCGGATGGGTGATTTTAAGCAATAATTGCGCGATGGGATTGTAAAACGAAGTGCCGCACCATTGCAGCAAAAAACGCAGTAAAACCGCCAAGATATAGAGCGATGACAAGGAATCGACAATAAGGATGATAGGGTCAGTCAGATAACTGGAATCCATCAGGAATTCTCCATTTGTTTGGACATTTCAATAGAACGGTTATAAGCCGCATGTAAGGCACTCGCAACCAAAGCGGCAAAACCGTTTTGTTCAAACGTTTGTATCGCCTGTTGGGTGGTCCCACCCGGCGAAGTCACCCGTTTGCGTAATTGTTCTGGCGATTCGGGCGATTCCAGGGCGATTTTCGCCGCACCCAAGGCGGTTTGTTGCACCAACAATCGTGCTGTCACAGCACTTAAACCAAGTTCTACTGCGGTGGCTTCCATCGCTTCCATCAATAAGAAGAAATACGCCGGGCCGCTACCAGAAACGGCAGTCACGGCATCCAATTCGCTTTCATGTCCAACCCAAAGCGAAATACCGACCGAGCGCATAATGTTTTCCGCCAGATCCCGCTGTTTGGCACTAACATAGTTGTTGGCATGTAAAGCCGTCGCACCGGTCAACACCAATGCCGGCGTGTTGGGCATACAACGCACAATCGGGGTTTCATCGCCCAGCCATGCCGCTAAACTGCATTGATTAATACCAGCGGCAATAGACACCACCAAACTCTGTTTTTGCCTGATCAAGTCCGCGACATTAAGGGCGACCTCTTTGAGTGATTGGGGTTTGACCGCCAAAACCACGACGTCAACCGCCTCAACCAGCCCATCATTGCTATTTACTGTATTTACCCCCAGTGTTGCCGCAAGCCTGACCAAGGCCTCGGCATTGATGTCAGAAACCCAAATGGCGGCAGGGGCGTGACCGCTGGCAATAAGGCCGCTCATCAAGCTGGTGGCCATGTTGCCACCACCAATAAAACCTATTTTGTTCGTTTTCATAATGTCCATGTTAGTACGGTTATTTAAAGTATTTTACCCTATATAGGGCTTGAGCAATAAATACCAAGCATTTTCCTATAAAATGCCCCCACCTTCATGGATTCTGAAGCTTTCCAAACAATGATAGACACCATTTATATAGAAGAAGCCATTCTTGAACATCCGCGCGTACAGGACATTCTGGCACGTTTTCCAAACGCCGCCCGTATCCACTGCCAACGTTACGGTGAAGTTTTTAATCCTAAATCGCAGAATTTCCGGCTCCAAAAGCGCAAGCCCGCGCTAATCCTTGCCCAAAAACATCAACACTTTGCCCTGCCGGCACCCGCTGGTTATGGTATTGGAGCAAGGCGCAACTATTATTTTTCACACGTTTTAAACTGCCTCTACGATTGCCGATACTGTTTTTTGCAAGGCATGTACCAATCGGCCCATTATGTCATGTTTGTCAATTACGAAGACTTTCAGGAAAATATCAAACAACTATGCGAAGCATCACCCGATGAACCGGTGCATTTTTTCTCCGGTTACGACTGTGACAGCCTTGCTTTGGAACCCGTCACCGGATTTGCCGGACACTTCCTGCCGTTTTTCGCCAAGCTACCCAACGCTTGGCTGGAATTACGCACCAAAAGCACCCAAGTACGCAGCCTGTTAAATCGCGGGCCATTACCGCGTTGCGTGGTCGCATTCAGCTTGTCTCCGCATGGCTTCGCCGAAAAAGTGGAAGCCAAAGCACCAAGCTTGCAACGCCGTTTGGACGCGCTGTGCAAATGCCAGCAACAGGGCTGGCTGATCGGACTGCGTTTTGACCCTTTGCTATACCAACAGGATTATCAGCAACACTATCAGGCTTTTTTTGCTCAAGTTTTCGCCAAAATCAACCCGGACCTGCTGCACTCGGTCAGCCTGGGCGTGTTCCGGTTGCCAGAAAATTTCTTCAAAAAAATGCACTCGCTCTACCCAGAAGAGAAACTCTTCTCCAGTCCCTTGGAACGCCAGCAAGGCATGGTGTCTTATCCCAAAGCCTTAGAGCAAGAGATGGTCGATTATTGCACAGCACAGATTTTGACTTATATTCCGGCAAGCAAATTCTTTCCATGCACACTGTAACACGCACCGTCCTGGTCACCGGGGCCAGCTCAGGCATAGGCCGCGCCATCGCCAGACGCTTATTGCAACAAGGCCACCGGGTGATCGGCATCTCCCGCGATAGCGGTAAATTCCGTAAAGACGTTGCCGGCTTCACCGCTTTACAACTTGATCTTGGCGACTTGGACGCATTGCCCCAACACCTACGTGAATTGGAAAAAAACTTTCCTGATATTGACGCCATTATATTTTGTGCGGGCAAAGGCCAATTCGGTTCGTTGGAAGAATTTTCCTATCGTCAAATCAATGACTTGATGACGATCAACTTCACCAGTCCGGTGTTTATGACCCGTGCCTTATTACCCGCATTGAAGCGCAAACAGCGTAGCGATTTGATTTATATCGGCTCGGAAGCCGCATTAAAAGGCAGCCGCAAAGGGTCTATTTACTGTGCCGGCAAATTCGCGCTGCGCGGTTTCACCCAGGCCCTGCGCGAAGAATGCGGCAAAAGCCGTGTGCGTGTCTGCTTGATCAATCCTGGCATGGTCAGGACGGAGTTTTTCGATGCCTTGTCTTTCAGCCCTGGAGACGAAGACAGCAACGCCTTATTGCCCGAAGATGTTGCCGAAGCCGTGGCTTATGTGCTTGAATCCAGAAGCGGCATGGCCGTCGATGAAATTAACCTCAATCCTTTGAACAAAGTCGTCAAATTCAAATAAAGCTATGCGCATCTTGTTTATCCACAATAATTTCCCGGCCCAATACCGCCACATCGCCGGGGCTTTAGCCAACAATCCTGACAACAAAATCGGCTTTATCACCCAAAACCAAACTAGCGGGGATATGCCGGGCGTCACCAAATTGGTTTTCGAACCGGCGCGTAAAGCCCACGCCAACACCCATTTGTATGTCAAACCGTTTGAAAATGCCGTGCTGGAAGCGCAAGCGGTGGTGCGGGTGCTGGACCAACTAAAAGCCAAGGGCTTTGTCCCTGATGTGATATGCGCCCACACCGGCTGGGGCAGTGCCATGTTCGTCAAGGACATCTTCCCCCAAACGCCTTTACTGCTTTATTGCGAGTGGTTTACGCGCTTTCAGGACAGCGATTTGGATTTCGACCCCGCCTCCCCCACCAGCCTGGATGACATCCTGCGTTTTCGCGCCAGCAATGCCGCCATGCTGGTCGATTTGGAAGCCTGTGACGGCGGCGTGACCCCGACCCACTGGCAACACTCGCGTTTCCCCCCTGCTTTCCAGCCGCGCATCCAAGTGCTGCATGACGGCGTCGATACCGAGTATTTCCAACCACAAGCGAATACAAAACTGCAACTGCCCGATGTGGATTTAAGTGGCATGCAAGAACTGGTCACTTATGTTTCGCGGGGCATGGACACTTATCGGGGCTTCCCGCAATTCATCGAAGCTATCGGGCACCTGCTGGACCGCCGCCCGCATTGCCACGCCGTCATCGTCGCCGCCGACCGCATCGCCTACGGCTCTAAACCGCCTGAAGGGGAAAGTTGGAAAGCCTGGATGCAGGCCAAAGTGGATTTGGACTGGTCGCGGGTGCATTTCACAGGTTCTTTGCCTTATAAAAATTACCGCCAAGTCTTACAAGCCTCGTCTGTGCATGTTTACTTGACCAAGCCGTTTGTATTGTCTTGGTCGCTGTTGGAAGCGTTGTCAACGGGCTGCTTGGTGGTTGCATCCGACACCGCACCCGTGCGGGAAGTGATCAAAGATAATGTCAACGGCTTGCTGGTGGATTTTTTCGACACCCGGGCGATTGCCAAACGTATCGAAGCCGCTTTGGATGATCGTGCCTTGGGGGGCGTGTTACGGCAAAACGCCCGCGAAACGGTTTTGGAACATTACGCACTGGCAAAATTGTTGCCACGGCAATTGCAGCTATTGGATGACTTGGTGCGGCAAGCTCCCTTTGCCTGACTGTTTAGGCTAAGCAGGACAGCTATAGCCGCCCCTCAATAAAATAGCTGATAGCTTCTGCGGGAATACAAAACAACATGCCCGCCTACCAATCCGTTAAAGGAAATAAGCCGCCTCTGACGGTCAAGTCCATTCGATAATGGTCATTTTCGTATACACCAACGGCACCTAGCCGGCCTAGCCAACTGCCCATAACCAAGTTCTCCGTAAGAACGAAGCCTCGTAATATCTCAATACCTTTTATGCTTGCGATTCGATCAAGCACTGCCAGTAGAATCGTTCCCACCCCCCGATGCTGATAACTGTCGATGACTACCATCCCAAATTCAGCCACTGTGGGCTGATTTTCAATACGGATGAACCGGGCGATGCCCACGCCCTGATGTCCAGGCCCATTGTCGGCAAGTGCAATCCATGCAACATGATGGTGTTGATCGATTTCTGTAAAATTATGCAATTGGGCGTCGGATAGTTTTAGAATGGGGGAAAAGAAGCGGAAGTAGCGTGATTCCGTGGACAAGGCCAACATGCCTTTTTGTATTATTTCTTTGTCGTCAGGCCGGACCGGTCTAAAATCGACCAACTCGCCATCCCGCAACGGGTAGGTAAATTCTTTGCTGTCGTCGATACGGCTAAAATAATCGCTTATCATCTTATTATATGAAAAGCAATGGCTAGACGAATAATAATTGTTTCATGAGTTCTTGCCTTAATTTTATACGAGACAGTGCAACAACTTATTAGGAAATTAATAGTATCCCTACCTAATCAACCACACCAACTTTCCGCAATTCGGCGCGTAAAGCTTCGATGCGTTTGCGGTTCACGCCAAAATCACTATGCCCCACCCGTGAAGCGGAACGGATATGGATCAATTCCGCATCCGCATCTAGCAGCACGTTAATATCATCGACAAAACGGAACACCAGGCTCGTCGCCTCGGCGTGCAGCGTAATGTGCGTCTCATGGGTGATCACCATGCGCGGCTGTTTAATCATCGCCTTTTTCAATTCCGCCCAAGCTTGCCGTGGATTGCCTTTAATTTCAAACGGCAAAACATAATGTTGTTTGTCGTGGATTTCCGCTTGGCTGGAGACACAATTCGGGCTGTTGCCACAAATCGGTAATTTGCCATTAATTGCTGATGCTTTCGTAGGTGTTGGGCTCATCATGGTCATGATCACGCTGAAAAGAATAATTTTGAATTTCATAAATTATGACGGTAGTGGTTATATTTCACAACAATAGCTGACAATTTGACATAAACACGCTTAGTGTCAAATTTAAGATTCACCAGGCATAGCAACAATCGAGCAGGGTAAAGCTTACTAAAAAACCAAGGCGATTGAAAAAGCCGCCAACTCTAACTATAATTCTCAGGTTTTAGCATTCACCACGCACCGTACAACTTTAGGAATTTTATGAAATTACGCAATTTTTTCGCTGTAGGCCTTGCCGTATCAGCCTTATCATCGGCATTGGCACCATCCCAAGCGGAAGCGGCGACTAGCCGTAAAACTTGGCTTGTCCAAAAAATCTACAACTACAACCATCCGTTTGCCGCCAATCTTTCCACTGAATTGGCGGTTAAAATGACCAAAATGGCGGTCAATGCTTTTGCGTTTTATCGGGGCACGGCGCATATTTTTTACGAAGACACCAAAAACACCGCGACCTGGCCTACCTCATGGTACACCAACACCATAACCAACGGTGTTTGGCTGGAAGGCGACATGCACATGCAGAACATGGGCGGATTCCGCGACGCCAACAGCAATGCCGTGTTCGACACCAATGATTTTGATGAAGGCTACTGGGGTTCTTACACCTGGGATTTGCGCCGCATGGCCGTTGCCATTTTGCTGGCTGGCGAAGAAAAAGGCATCAGCAGCACAAATCGCCAAACGTTGGTGAAGAATTTTGTCGGTAGCTACGCCACACAAATCGCCGCTTTCAAAGGCAACGACAACGAATTAAGCTACCGCCTGGGCGCCAGCAACACTAACGGTATTGTCAAAGACACGATCCAAGCCGCCGACGGCAAAACCCGTTCCAGTTTGTTGGCAAAATACACCGCCGTCAGTGGCGGCTCCCGCTATTTCCTGACCATCAGCGGTTCCTTACAACCCGTCAACAGCGCCACATTTACCGCGATCAACGCCGCAATGCTGGGCTACATCAGCTCCATTTCTGCTTCCAAACGTAAAAGCAATAGCTATTATGTCTTGAAAGCGGCGGCTTCACGCCTAGGTTCAGGCACGGGTAGCTTAGGCCGTTACCGTTATTATTTGCTGATCGACGGCCCATCAACGGCAACCAGCGATGATGTGATTTTGGAAATGAAACAAGAAACCGACAGTGCTGTCTCCATCGCCGCTCCCGGCAACATGCCCGCGTGGACTTATGATTACCACAACGGTGAGCGCGTCACCAAAAGCATAAAAGCCATGTTGACCAACACCGATGTTTTGGTAGGCTACACCAACTTGAACGCGCTACCGTTTTTCATCTCCGAACGCTTGCCTTACCAGGAAGATTTTGACTACACCTTGTTGACCACGTACACCAAATTTAACGATGCGGTGAATTACATGGGCAAAATCTTGGCGAAAAACCATGCCCTGGCGGATAAAGATTATGATGCGACCCTGATTCCTTACAGCATGGATAAAGAAATCACCGACGTGATTAACGGTGACGTATCAGGCTTGAAAACCGAAATCCTGAATTACGCGCTCAGCTATGCCGCGCAAGTAAAGCAAGATTATGCTGATTTCGTCAGTGCCAAAAACAGCGGTTCTGTACTTTATTGATTTGCAAGGCGGCGGTATTCGGATGTGCTTGCCACATCCGGTTTACCGCAACGCTTAAATTCGGGGGGTATTTTCAATCAAACCCTTTTAGGTAACCCGCAGAAAATAAACTGCCACAGATTCACAGAACAACGTCATTAAATCCACTAAAAGAGTTGTCCACGAAAACCAACAGTAGGCGCATTACGACTGCATGGATGCCCCACAAGAGGGTCTATGGACAGGGCAGCGTAGCGGTGTGCCGAGGCGGCACGAAAAGCACGAAAACTCTACAACACGATGCATTCGATTGTTTTTTGTTTTTTTTCGTGCCGCCTAATGCGCCTACTGTTGGTTTTCGTGGACAATGCGTAACATCAGGTTTTTAACCCCTCGGATTCTTGGGCAAACCCTCGCACATGCACTTCCCGTTGCGGCAACGGAATCTCGATATGATGCTCGCGTAGCACACGTTCCAGACGCAGGTGCAATTCATGGACGACTTGCAAACGGTGGGACATTTCGCTGACGAAGGCGTAGATGGTGAAATTCAGGGCATTGTCGCCAAAACTGCCCAACAACACTGTGGGATGGGGTTCGGCGAGCACCAGCGGGGTGGTTTGCACGGTTTCCAGCATGAGCTTATGGGCCTGTTCCAGATCCGTGCCATAAGCAATGCTGACCGGAATGACCACGCGGGTGATGGCATCGCTCAAGGTCCAATTGACCAACTGGTTCGTGATAAAAGTTTTGTTCGGCACGACCAGTTCTTTTTGATCCCAATCCATAATCGTCGTCGCCCGCATTTGGATACGGCTGACTTTGCCGGTGACTTCGCCAATGGTTACGGTATCGCCGACACGGATGGGCCGCTCGAACAGCAGGATAATCCCTGACACCAGGTTGGCGAAAATTTCCTGCAAACCAAAACCCAAACCGACACTGAGTGCCGCCACCAGCCACTGCACTTGTGACCAGCTTCCGCCCAACTCGTTGGCGACACAAAGAAAACCGATAGAAATCAGCAGATAACCCGCCAGTTTATTGATTGCATAACGGCTGCCCGCTTCTATGCTCAAATGGCGGAACACTAAAATCTCCATGAGACCGGAGAAATTCAATACCGAGACGATAGTGAGGAATACATACATTCCAGCCAGTAACAAATTGGTTAACGTGACCGGTTGCAAGACTTCCTGTTTATCCACCGTGACCAGATGCTCCCAAAGTTCAATGTCATCCAAAAAGGAAAACGCGGGTAAAATATTTTTCCAAATCAGCCAAATGCCGATGATCAGCGTCAAGCTGATGAACACGTTCAGCAGCTTGATGGTTTGTGCGTTGATTTTGGGTATGTCTATAAGCGGTTCTTCTATCGGTATGACCGGGTCTTCACCGCCTGCAACCTGCGGTTTTTCTGCATGGGCCGCCGCTTTACGTTTTTGCCGCACATTTTCTATCGCCAGTTGCCGATTGACCAAAGTCAGCCAACGAAACACGAGTTCATGGACGACGACCATCAGAAACACCAAGCGCAGGGTGATGATCAGTTGCTGTTGCAATTCCAGCGCGCTCAGGTAATAACCGGCAACGGCAAAACCGATAATGGCCAATGGCAGCGAAATCGCCGCCGGATACCAAATATAGCGGGATTGGTTCAACCAGCCCTGCGGATGCGCGGCTATCGTATATTGCAAAAGCCCGCGGTTGGGATGCAGGACTACGCGTAAAAACCAAGCCAGCGCCAACATGCTGATGACCAGGGCCAACCTGCCGATATTGTCGCTGTACAAAGCCACACCGGACGCGCCCGTGCTGGTGATCAGGAACACGCTGGGCACGGCAATAAAACGCAGCCAGGCAAGCTGCCGCCTGAATAGATTGGCGGTGTCTTGTTGCCATAGAAAATGTTTTCTGGCAATACCTAAGGGGGCAAATAAGCGGTAAAAAAATTGCAGGAAAAATAGCGGCATAGCGGCGGCTTGAAACCCCACACCAACGGCTTTGCTAAATTCGGCGACATGCAAGGTATGGCTTAAAAGCCAGCCCCAATAGTAAAACAGCAAGGGCAAGGGCAAGATCAGCAACAGCAAATGCGCCATTGCTTGGATCGTGTAGAAAAAATGGTCGTTATAAAATTCGCCGACTTGCCCGGCAATCCGTGCTAGCTGCAACTGGCTCCAGCGTCTTGATGACACCAACACAATTAAGCTTACTATCGCCAAAAATGCCCGAAATGGATTGTTGACCAGCGACTTGACCGTATCTTTGATGGCACTGATCCAATTAAATGGCGATAACAGCCATCTTGAGGCATGGTAAAGGCCGGAAACAAAATCGGCATTGAATGGTTCCGAACTCGGCACCCAAAGCAAGCGTTCATCAAGATAGGCGGCAAATTTTGTCGCCTGCGCAACCATTTGCTGGCGGGCAAAATCAAAGTCGCCGAGTGCACGCAAATAAGTGTCATCGGCCACCGACAATTTGTTCAGTAAATCTTTCTGGCTGTTCATCAACACGCGTAATTCCGCCTGGACCATCATGCGCTGTTCGTCCGGCAGATGGCTATCGACTTGGGTGGACATGATTTGCTGCAATTCATGATCCACGTCAGCGAGTTTTTTCAGCTTGTCTTCCATCTTAAACAACTCAAGACTGGTCAATGCGGTCTCGTTTTGCACGGCTTCCGACTGTAAATTGAGTTGGGTATCGGTCAATAAATTGCGCCGCTGTTCGCGCAGGATTTTGCCTAACGCCGGACTTAAGCCCGCCAGGCTGATTTTCTTTTCGGCGCTCTTAAAATCGCTGTCAATTTCGGCGACTTGCACGTCGAGCTTGGTTTTTTCTTCGTTATAACTGTCAATCTTGGCGGTGGTCGTTTGCAAGTCTTTGCTAAACTGGATATTTTCGCGGGTCAGGGTCTGGATCACCGGATGTTTGCCGGACAAGGCCTTTTCCGCTTGGTTGAGCGCGTCCTGCGCTTCTTTGGCGGCCTGTTGCCGACGTTCCGCCAGTACATTTTCGATTGCGGCAAGCACTGGCACTAACCCGCTTTTTTGCAAATCCAGTATTTGGTACTGGTTTTTCAATAAATCGACCCGCACGGGATTACTGATGGCTTCAATATCGAGCATTTTTAACTCGGCAGTACGCACCTCCATCAAGGTTTTTAGATACAAAAGCTCGGCTTCCGCTTCCATTTTTAATTCTGTTGATGACGGTGTTTCCAACTTTTTCTGACTGGCTTCGATATCTTGCTGGGCATTGACGGTTTCCTGACGAATCAATTGCGGCCGGTTGTTTTGCAAGGCCAGTTCGTTTTCCAGTTTTTTCAATTGTTCTTCAAGATTATCGAGCGCTTCTTTTTCGATGATCAGCCGTTGCTCCAATTCTTCGGTCACTATGCCGGAAAAATCTTCTATCTTTTGCTTGGCGAGCTTATGTTGGGTTTGTGCTATGTCTTTTTGCAGCTTTTTAACGGCCTCGGGCGCTTGCTTGACCGCCTGTTTAAACTCTTCCGTTTTGGCTTTAAACGCATCAAGGTTGGCAAGATTGTCTTGTGCCGAATGGTAAAATTTCAGCACGGAGGCCTTGGTTTTCTCATCAAAATCCTGGCGGGCGGTGATTGCATCAATTTTTGCCTGTAGCGTTTCCTTGGTTATATCCAGCAGTGCCACCTTCTGAGTGGTGACGCTAGCCCTAGTAACATTATCTGCATGGCTGGCACCAACAAACATCGCCAGCAAAAGGAATATCAGCAAAAACAGCGTTGGAGAAAAATTAAACACAGGATTTTCGATAAATTTCATTGGGCAGCAAGGGTATTTGATGGAAACAAAACATTGTGGGTTGGGATTGGCAAACCCTAAAACACGTTCTTAGCGGGGGTATTTTGGGGCCTGCTTGGATCAAATGACAGGCATTCGTGCAAATAAGCCAAACCAGGCATTTGGGTAAAGCAGGATAACATGCCTTATTAAACGCTTTCTTAACGGATATGCTTTCTTAGCGATTATAATAAGCCAACATCCATAATATGTAGCCACTAGGGCATTTTAATGAAAGCAAGCTTGTATTTTTTGATGATAGGCATAGTAACAACGTTAGCGGCTTGCTCCACCCAGGAAGTTAAACAAGAGACGGTCTCCACCCCACCTACCGAAAAAAAACCCCTACCATCCAATCAGGATAATGCGGCTTTTTCAGGCCAAAATCCAGCCATGACCATTGTCAAAAATGGCAAGACCTTGAATTTGGTCAGAATCATGGACGGTGCTGCGTGTAAAAATAAATTTGAAGGCGCGAAAGGCTCTTTTCTGCTCTATGCCGACCCGCAAGATATAGAACGTATCAAACATGACCGGGGAGCAAAAGTTTTTAGCGATTTTGAAAAAAAAATTGAGGCGTTCTCTGAAGACGCGCTCCAGGAAGCCGTCAACAACACTTACTTGGCAGAAGATCCGTTTGCTTTAGGCAAGGACGAGGCACGGGAAAAATTGGCGAAACAATTGGCGGTCAATTTCCAAAAGGCGGCAAGCACCGCGATAGCCAACTTTGGGAAAGAAACCACATTGACCGTCGAAGTCACTGCTTTTCCGCCATCGTTGGTGTTTTATCAACAAGCTTGTGAAGCGGTGCTGGATGATCCTGATGAACCTGTTGCTCCTGATGCTAGCCAGACACAGCCGTAGGTAGCCCAAGTGCCTTATCTCAAAATTAAGCTTCTTGGTGGTTTTATATGTCTGAGCTGAATGATCCGAGGGTGTTCTTTGCAGCTGAGCGAACGCTACTTGCCTGGAATCGCACCAGCCTGACATTAATGGCATTCGGTTTTGTCATCGAACGTTTTGGCCTGTTTGTCCATATACTCTCGCTCCATAAAAGCGAGCCGCTTCAAAGGGGCTTCTCATTTTGGGTTGGCCTCGCTTTTATTTTGTTGGGTGCGTTTGCATCTTTAGCCGCAATTACCCAGTACCGCAGGGTTCTGCGTACCCTTAAGCCCGTTGAAATTCCAGAAGGCTATCGGGTAAATCTAGGCGTATTCATAAATTGGGTTGTTGCCGTTCTGGGTATTGCTCTTTGCGTCTATCTGTTTGTTTACGGATCGGGTTTATAAGCCCCCAAAGCGGGACAGGGCTTCAAACTCCGTCCTTAACGTCTGTACTGAAAACATTACGGAACAGGCCGCCTGCCGACAATAGGCGCATTAGGCGATGCGCCTATTGTCGGTGCAAATCTGTTCCGGCTTTCGATTAACCACGAAGAGATAATTTTCGTTCCTTCGTCATTTTCTGCCTTAAACCACAACGCCATTGTTTTCTAAATAAACAAGGTTTACTTTAGATCTATACGCCCTACCGTAACAGGACAAGCACAAAACATGAAATCCCTGCCCCCTAAAGAAGAACAATCCCGTTTATTAAACCAAGCCGCGCTGGATTATCACGAGTTTCCCGCGCCTGGAAAAATCAGCGTCACGCCGACCAAGCAACTGACCTGCCAGCGTGACCTGTCCCTGGCCTATTCGCCAGGCGTGGCGGCGACTTGTGAAAAAATCGTCGAAGACCCGCACAATGTCGCCCGCTTCACTGCACGGGGCAATCTGGTCGCGGTCATCACCAACGGCTCGGCGGTCTTGGGATTGGGCAATATCGGCCCTTTAGCCGCCAAACCGGTGATGGAAGGCAAGGCGGTGTTGTTCAAAAAATTTGCCGCCATTGATGTTTTCGACATAGAAATCAACGAAACCGACCCCGACAAACTTTGCGACATCATCGCCGCGTTGGAACCGACTTTTGGCGGCATCAACCTCGAAGACATCAAAGCCCCCGAATGTTTTTACATCGAACGCAAACTGCGTGGCCGCATGAATATCCCGGTGTTCCATGACGACCAACATGGCACGGCGATCATCGTCAGCGCGGCGATACTCAATGGCCTGAAAGTCGTCGGCAAAGACCTCAAACACTGCAAACTGGTGGTGTCCGGTGCCGGTGCGGCGGCCTTGGCCTGCCTGGATTTGCTGGTCGATTTGGGTTTCCCCATCGAAAATATTTTTGTCACCGATTTGGCGGGTGTGGTTTACCAAGGCCGCACCGAACTGATGGACGAGGACAAAATCCGTTTTGCCCAAGACACGCCAGCGCGGACCCTGGCGGAAATTATTCCGGGCGCGGACGTGTTTTTGGGCTTGTCAGCCGGTGGCGTGTTGAAGCCGGACATGGTGAAAAGCATGGCGGACAAGCCCTTGATCATGGCTTTAGCCAATCCAACCCCGGAAATCCTGCCGGAAGAAATCCGTACCGTGCGGGATGATGCGATTATCGCCACGGGCCGTTCGGATTATCCGAACCAGGTCAATAATGTCCTGTGTTTCCCGTATATTTTTCGCGGGGCCTTGGATTGCGGCGCAACCACGATCACCCGTGAAATGGAAATCGCCACCGTCCACGCCCTCGCGCAACTGGCGCAGGCGGAACCTTCCGATGTCGTCGCCACCGCTTATGGCAGCCAAGATTTGTCATTCGGGGCGCATTACCTGATCCCCCTGCCCTTCGACCCGCGCCTGATGAGCCAAATCGCGCCCGCCGTCGCCAAAGCCGCCGCCGCATCCGGCGTCGCCACCCAGCCGATAGCGGATATTGAGGCTTACACCGAACGCCTGCGGCAATTTGCCTACCACAGCGGCTCGTTCATGCAGCCGGTTTTCCACAAAGCCAAAAAAGCCGAACTGTCGCTCAAACGCATTGCTTTTTCTGAAGGCGAAGACGAGCGCGTGTTACGGGCGGTGCAAATCGTCCTTGATGAAGAGCTCGCCACACCGACGTTGATAGGCCGCCCTGCCGTCATCCAGCAACACATCGACAAACTCGGTTTGCGCATGAAAAACGGTGTTGACTTTTCTATCGTCAATCCTGAGTTTGACGAGCGTTACCGCGATTTCTGGCAGACTTATCTGGCAATGACCCAGCGCAAAGGGGTCACCGAACAATACGCGAAACTGGAAATGCGCCGCCGCAACACCTTGATCGGCTCGATGCTCGTCCATAAAGGTGATGCGGACGGCCTGATATGCGGCACTTTCGGTACGCCCAGGCTACATTTGCACTACGTCGATCAAGTGCTGGGCAAACGCCCAGGTTGTGATGTGTATGCGGCAATGAATTACCTGGTCTTGGCTGACCGGCAAATCGTCTTGGTGGACACCCATATCAACGAAAACCCCACGGCGGAACAACTGGCGGAAATCACCTTATTGGCCGCCGGCCAAATGCGCCATTTTGGCCTCATACCCCGCGTCGCCTTGTTGTCGCATTCCAATTTCGGCACCGGCAACAGCGTCTCCGCACAAAAAATGCGCGACGCATTGGCGATCATCCAGCAACAAGCCCCTGATCTGGAAATTGACGGCGAAATGCACGGCGATGCGGCAATAGACTTTGATATGCTCAAATCCATCATGCCGGACACCCCCTTGAAAGGCAGTGCCAACTTACTGGTGTTGCCCACTATTGATGCCGCCAATATCGCTTACAACCTGCTCAAAGCCACCGCCGGCAACGGCGTCGCCATCGGCCCCGTGCTGCTAGGCTGCGCCAAACCGGTACATATTTTGACCGCTTCGGCAACGGTGCGGCGCATTGTCAATATGACGGCCTTGTGTGTCGTGGATAGTGTATGTATGGCGCAGGATAAAGCGTAAGATGGCAAAGTGTGCTGACAAGGCCAGTTGGAGCCGGGCTTCCCGTCCAGCCGCAAAATCGCCAATCAATATCTGCTAGAATGTCGTCAGGAGGAGATATTAATTGCCCCATAAGTTCGCGCACAGTAGGATGAGGTTACTGTGCGCGAACTTATGGGATACACATACATATAATCAATAAGTTATTAATTGTTTCATAAGTAATCGCCGGAACAATTTTGAAATTTAAGGTGCGATTACTTATGAAACAATTAATAACATCATGCTAAAAAAATGCTTACATTGGCTGTTGACACTGATTTACCAGGTTGAAGTGAAAGGGCTGGACAATTACCACCAGGCGGGCGGGCGGGTCTTGATCATCGCCAACCACACATCGTTTTTAGACCCGCTGTTATTAGGCGTGTTTTTGCCCGATGACATTACCTTTGCGATTAACACGCATATTTCCCAACGTTGGTGGTTAAAACCATTTCTAGGCTTGTCGCGGGTTTTTCCTATGGACCCGACCCACCCGATTTCGTTGAAAAACCTGATCCATCATCTACAAAAGGACGGCAAAACGGTGATTTTTCCTGAAGGGCGGATTACCGCGACCGGTTCGTTGATGAAAATCTATGACGGGCCGGGCATGGTGGCGGACAAATCCGGCGCGACGATTTTACCGGTGCGTATCGAAGGGGCGCAGTACACGCATTTTTCTAAAATGCGTAATATCTTCCGCCTACGCCTGTTGCCCAAAATCACCCTGCACATTTTGCCGCCGACACATATTGCCGCCCATCAGGAATTGAGCGGTAAAAACCGGCGCAAATACAGCGGTCATATCCTCGCCGACATCATGACCGAGATGATGTTTAAAACCAGTGACTACCGGCAAAACATTTTTTCCAGCCTGCTCGATGCACGGACTGTACACGGCGGCAAACATACCGTGGCGGAAGATTTGGAGCGTGTCCCGCTGTCTTACGACACCTTGATCACGCGCACGATTGCGATAGGCAATGCCTTACGCGGCTTGACTGAATCCGGCGAGTATGTCGGTGTGTTCCTGCCCAATACCACAAAAACCCTGGCTGTTGTCTTAGGCTTGCAATTGCATGGCCGCGTACCGGCGATGTTGAATTATTCCACGGGTTCGGCGGGAATGGTGTCGGCTTGCCAGGTCGCGCAAATTAAAACCGTGCTGACTTCGCGGCGGTTTATCGAGCTGGGCAAACTATCCGAAGAAGCCGAACAGCTCGCACCACGCGTCAAGCTAGTGTATCTGGAAGATTTGGCGGCGACGATTTCCAAATTCGACAAGCTCAAAGCCTTGCTGCAAAGCAAAACCACGGCTTATTGGTACCGATATGACCGCGACCAACCGGACAGCCCGGCAGTGGTGTTGTTTACATCCGGTTCGGAAGGCACACCGAAAGGCGTGGTGTTATCGCACAGCAATATTCTGGCAAATCATAAGCAGATTGCCGCACGCATCAGTTTCACCCCACAAGATGTGGTGTTGAATTTTTTACCGATGTTCCATTCCTTTGGTTTTACCGTCGGTACGCTGTTGCCGGTGCTCAGCGGCATGACGACATTCTTTTATCCTACGCCCCTGCATTTTAGCGTGATCCCTGAAATCGCTTATGAAATCAGCGCGACCATCATGTTCGGCACAAATACCTTCTTCGCGGCTTATGGCAAAAAAGCCCATGCCTATGATTTTTACAATCTGCGTTATGTGGTTGCGGGGGCGGAAAAACTGCAAGAAAGCACCCGTGACTTGTGGGCGGATAAATTTGGTATCCGTATTTTAGAAGGTTATGGCGCGACCGAAACCGCACCTGTGGCGGCGGTCAATACGCCGATGGATTTTAAGGCGGGGACAGTCGGGCGGCTGATGCCGGCTATGCGCTATCGACTGGAACCCGTCGAGGGCGTAGCCGATGCGGGCAAGCTGCATGTGCAGGGTCCTAATATCATGCTGGGTTATTTGTTGGCCGGGCAGCCAGGGACATTAATACCGACCGCTTCGGTTTACGGCCCAGGTTGGTACGACACGGGGGATATTGTCCATGTCGATGAAGACGGTTTTGTCGGTATCTACGGGCGTAGCAAACGTTTTGCAAAAATCGGCGGTGAAATGGTTTCGCTGACAGTTGTCGAGCAAATTGCCGCAAGCGCCTGGCCTGATGCGCAGCACGCCGCCATCAGTTTGCCGGATGCCAAAAAAGGCGAGCAGATAATTTTGCTGACCACCCAAAAGCAGGCCACGGCCATTGGGCTGGCGGCTTTATCCAGCGGCGTCGCCGCCATTTGTTTACCGAAACGGGTTATGGTTGTCGAAACTATTCCAGCACTGGCTACGGGCAAGATTAATTATCCGGCGGTCACGGAATTGGCGATGACGAGTTAATTGCCGTGCCGCAGGAGAGGCTTTGTCAGTTAGGGACACCAGGGATGCAGGCCATCGTCCCCCTGATTTTTTCACAAATACCCGCTAGTTTTCGGCGTGGCGTATTCGCCACGCATTCTTCGTGCAAGGCCTTGCCTTCACAGGCTTTTATCGCAAACAAAGAGGCAAACTTTGGTAGACCATCCGGGCTTGGACGCGCTAAACGCGGAAAAGCTTCCATTGTTGGCCGGGATGCAGGTGCATGGATGGGTGCAGGCTGTGCTTGTACACGCGGGGGATTGACGGGGTTGGCTAGGACGCCTAAGTCTGGTTCGGGAACATGTTCCTTGGCGGGTGCATCGGATGATCCTGCAACGTAGGGGAGCATCATGTTTTTAATGAAGGGTTCGGTCAAAATATCATGGGTGATAAAGTAATAAGCCAGCAACAGCATGGGTATGACCAGGCTTATCTTAAACAGGAGGGCTAACGAAAAAGGTTCTTTGACTTTTTCGCCAAGCGTTTTACGGCATTTAATGCACTTTGCGTCAGCTAAAAATTTGCCTTCACGGAGGACATTTTTGGTTTTACAATGCGGGCAAAAGTAAGTTTCATACTTTTTTTCCTGGGGAAAAGGATCTTCCATAGGCGCCAAGTCCAGCTTAACCGCTTTAGGTTCCGGTGCAACCGGAGGATTGATGTAACCCGGCTTATAAACGGATTTTTTAAACGTTTGGGTGCGGGCAGGCTGCTCGGTCAATTGCTGTTCGAATTCTTTTATAGATTGCGGCCTGTTTTCTGGATAGACGGCCAACGCCTTCATAATCGAATTGGAAAACTGCTGGCTTAAGCCAGTTTCCAAATTTGCCAAGTGGATAATCGGGTCTTTCTGTAAACGGGCAGTCGCTTCATTCGGTTTGATGCCGCTGACCATGTAGTAAATAGTCGCCGCCACTGAATAAATATCTGTTGACTGGGTAAAATTACTGCGTGACAAGTATTGTTCAAACGGCGCAAAACCGGGCGTCAATATTACCGAGACCGACACGCTTTTCTGGCTGATGGCACTACGGGCGGCCCCGAAATCGAGCAGCACCGGATGCTCTTTATCGACTAGATAAATATTGTCAGGTTTGATGTCCCTGTGTAAAAAACCTTTTTGATGGACTTGTGCCAAACCGTCCATCACTGGCAGCATAATCTTCAACGCTTCTTCTTCAGTGAGTTTTTGGTTCTTCAGTTGCAAAAACTGTTGCAGTGAAACGCCCTCATAGTAATCCATAACCAGATAAGCGGTTTTGTTGGCAGGGAAAAACTCCCGTACACGCACTACGTTGGCATGCCTGAATTGTGCCAGGGTGCGGGCCTCCTGCAAAAACTGTTTTAAACCGAATTCAAATTCAAGGCGGTTTTCATCAGAATGCGCCGCTACCATCGGGCGGTTGTTGTCGCGGGTAACCAGCGTGGCGGGCAAATATTCTTTAATGGCAACGGCTGTTTGCAAAACCAAATCCCAAGCCAGGTAAGTTATGCCAAACCCCCCTTTGCCCAATACCTTACCAATCAAAAATTTTTTGTTGAGGATGGTCCGATAGGGCAATACCAGCGAACTCTGTTGGGCATTGTTGTCAAAGCCGCATTTAGGACAAACAGAGCCGACTTTATTGATGGACATACAGCCCATACATAAATTATCAAGCTCTTGAATCGCCATGACTATTCTACTTTAATAGTTGTTCTGGACGGCCAGCACTATGACCGAAATATTGTCATTGCCGCCCCTGTCAATAGCTGCATCAACCAGTGCGGTGCAAGCCTCTTCAGGGGAATTATTGACAATAATATGGAGGATTTCGTCATCCGTTATTTTTTCAAAAAGACCATCGGAACATAGCAAATAGCTGTCGCCGATTTGGATGGGAAACAAAATATCCGAAACATCAACCAAAATATCAGGATTGGTGCCCAGGGCATTGGTCAGTATATTTTTTTGAGGATGGACTTTCGCCTGTTCTGCGGTGATCATGCCATACTCCAGCATTTGCGCCACCAGTGTATGATCCTGCGTCATTTGGGTAATATGCCGGTCACGGATGGAATAAAGCCTGGAATCACCAACATGGGCATAACAGCCCATGCCATTAGCAATCAAAAGGGCGGTTACCGTCGTCCCCATGCCCCGGCAATCATGATGATCGCTCGAATGGCGGTACACCCTCTGGTTGGCCGCCAAATACGCATTAACCAGTGTCTGCTGCGGGTCGGCAAAATGATGTGCCAAACACCATTCACCAATAACATCCACCGCTTCTTGACTGGCGACCTCCCCCGCCTTATGCCCGCCCATACCGTCAGCAACAATTGCCAATCCTGTTTGGACATTTCCTGATAGTGAAAAAAATTTGACAGTATCTTCGTTATTTTGTCGATGGCAGCCAATATCACTGGCTAAAGCGACCGAAATGACATAGTCTTCAGCAATTGCCATTGGTTTTCCTGTAGTTTTAAAGCGTTTTAGCAATCCCGCAAAAAGCTGGTTTAATTGCATGATAAAATAAAAAACTTAACGATCCGCCATACAGGCAAGCCACTGGGGAGTGCTTGAATCCGGGCCGTTTCCAATACGGATGCGTCTTTTTAAGCGCACTGGACTGCTCATTCCGAACAGCCGTCCTGCAAACCACACCCTTTTTCATAAAGTGTTTCAACGCGGTATTATGCTTGCCAGCCTAATATCCGCCAACCAAAAAACCGCGCTTAATTTAAAGCCTGCTGATGCTACTATTTGCCCTGATGAAAGTAAACGTTAAAATCCCAAGGAGTCGTCATCAATAAAATGGCAATCAACATAATTTAAGTCTACTGACCTACCAGTCAAGCATTAATTGTTTCATCAGTGCTTGCATTAAACAAGGAACGCCCCGCCCACGCTTTTTGGGCAAGCATCTTATGAAACAATTAGTAATCCAATTGAATGGGGAAAATTAATATTTGAGAAAAATCGACCACCTGTATTTTCTGGCATTTAATAAACCAGATTGTTTTTAATGCCTGAACCCTAACCCGCCCCATGACAATCATGACGTTTCTTACCCACTCATTGCCTACACTAGGCCACCAAGTATCATGAACAAACACCTATACCCCTTGTTAATCGCCCAGTTTTTATCGGCATTTGCAGATAATGCCGTATTGTTCACCGTCATTGCCATCGTCATGCAGTCCATGCACACGGAAAGCTGGTATATTCCCGCTGTACAAAGCGCTTTTACGGTTGCCTATGTCATGCTGGCGCCCTGGGTGGGTGAAATTGCCGACACCCATGCCAAGCCCAAAGTATTGTTGGTGGCAAATTTGATTAAAGCCGGCGGTGCCGCGCTATTGCTACTGAATGTCGAGCCTATCCTGGCTTATAGCGTCATCGGCATGGGGGCGGCAGTTTATAACCCGGTTAAATACGGCATATTACCTGAACTTGCTGATTATGATCACCTCATTAAAGCCAATAGCCTGATGGAAGGCTCAACCATACTGGCGATCCTGCTCGGTATGATGGCGGGTGCTAAAATCGCTGATTATTCCACACACTGGGCATTGGTTGCTTGCGTCAGCTTGTTTATCATTTCCGCATTAGTTACTTTGTTCCTACCGACCGGCGAAATCAAAAAAGCCGTTTCCGGTTCCAAAATCCTCGCTTTTGGCAGAGAAATCAGGCAATTTTTTACCTTATCCGGCTCTTCTTTCGCCATCATGGGCGGCGGCCTGTTTTGGCTGGCGGCGGCGACTTTACGCGTCATCCTGATCGCCTGGGCGCCTTTGGTGTTGATGACCCAAAATGCCACCGAAATTGCCGCGTTGACCCTATTTCTAGCCATTGGGATTATCATCGGCTCCGCGATTGTGCCACGCTTGATTCCTTTGGAACATATCCGCAGGGCGAGAATTCCGGCTTATCTGATGGCATTGAGTGTCGTAGCCTTGAGCTTTACCGACAGCTTGTGGTCAGCGCGAGCCGCCTTGCTGCTGATCGGTATGATGGGGGGGATGTTTATCGTGCCGGTTAATGCGATTTTGCAGGAGCTGGGAAAAGAAAGCATCGGTAGTGGCCGTGCGGTCGCTTTACAAGGTTTTTTCAACAATATTGCTATGTTGGTAGGGGTTGGCTGCTACACTTTTGCCGCTGCAAACAGTGCCGGCCCGGTCATAGCCATGATGGTGCTGGGCTTGTTGATATTTGTCGGGACTTTTCTGGTGTCATTGAGTTTACGCCACAGCCCTGCAAAGCCACATTCATGAAGTGGCTAACCGCCAGTTTTTACTGTGCCGCAAAATAGCGTGGTTAATAAGTGCATGCTGGCTTCGGCCGCTTTGACGCTGCCAGTGCCGCCATCCAGCATATTCGCGCACACCCCTTGCATTCCAGCCCACAGCGTCCGGGCCAATAAGCTTTTCTGCGTCGGGTCGTTTACATTTGGATTGCTTAAATTTGGATTGTTTGTACTGGCTAAGCTTGACTCGATCAAATTGATCAGTGCATCGGCACTCGCCTGATAGGCTTCGGACGCACAACCATTTTCCCTAAAACCCGTATCAGACAATAGCCGCCAACGATGGTGGTTTTGGTGGGCATAATCCAGATAAGCGCGGCCCAAGACATGCAAATCCTGTGGCTGCTGCTGTTTCAACATGGTGGCGATATGTTCCAACGTTTTCGCGTTCACATGGCAGATGACATCCGCCATATTGTCAAATACCATATAAATGCTGCCCACGGTATAACCTACCCGCATGGCAATCTTGCGCACGGTCAATGCGCCGCCACCTTCTTCAATGACAATAGCTTCCGCCGCCGACAAAACCATTGCCTTGATCTCATCCAGACTATGTTTGTTTCGTCTTGCCATATCGCGTGAACTTATTGGGTCAGGAAAGCGCTTTAAAATGATGGGGTGGGTGGCGATGAATGCCTAGGCATAAGCCCTACACCAAATATGCTGGCTAACAGGCTTATCAATACGGTTTATTAGTGCATGGGCACCAGATAAAAAATGGCGAAGCGGACGGGGCTCGAACCCGCGACCACCGGCGTGACAGGCCGGTATTCTAACCAACTGAACTACCGCTCCGTAGTTGAGCCGGAAATTATACATTGGTTTTCTATTGATACCCAATAAAACTTTAAATAAATTTTATTTTCTTGGTAAGGAATGGGCATGGAATAAATTCGCGGATCAAGACCTGTCAGGTTTTGAAAACCTGACAGGTCTGACGAGCCGGTGCGGAAATTATTCCATGCCCATTCCTAAGTTTGTTTATTTTCTTGGTAAGTTTGTTTATTTTCTTGATCAGTTTGAAACCATTCAGGCACTATTTATGCGATACTACGCAACTTTAAATTTTATTCGGACATTTTTAGTTCAAAAATGATTAACAAGGAATCAACATGACCGCACTGGTGGGCATCATCATGGGATCCACTTCGGACTGGGAAACCATGTGCTTTGCCGAGGAGACCTTAATCAAGCTGGGTATCCCTTATGAGGTCGAAGTCGTGTCAGCCCATCGAACCCCGGACAAATTGTTCAGTTACGCAGAAACAGCCGAAGCCAGGGGCCTGGAGACCATTATCGCCGGCGCGGGTGGCGCCGCACATTTGCCGGGCATGACGGCGGCGAAAACCCTGGTTCCGGTCTTGGGCGTACCCGTGCAATCCAAAACCTTAAATGGTATGGATTCTCTATTGTCGATAGTGCAAATGCCCGCCGGCATTCCGGTCGGCACCCTGGCAATCGGCAAGGCAGGCGCTATCAATGCGGCCTTGCTGGCGGCGGCTATTATCAGCAACAAACACAGCCAATACCGGGAAGCATTGGCTAGTTTCCGAAATGAGCAGACCGCAAACGTGTTGGCCCATGCCGACCCAAGAAATGAGGCTTGAGATTTTATGAAAGTGGGGATACTGGGTGCAGGGCAGCTTGCCCGAATGATAGCCCTGGCAGGTTTTCCGCTGGGCTTGGAGTTTATTTTTTTGGACCCCGCTGCTGATGCGTGCGCCAATCGCTTGGGCGAGCATCTACAAGGGGATTACAACGACGTCAGCTTACTCGCACAACTGGCGGAACGGGCTGATGTGGTGACTTACGAGTTTGAAAACGTCCCCTCAACAGTGGCGGAGTTTTTGTCCGCACACACGCAAGTGCATCCTTCACCGCAAGCATTGGCTGTCGCCCAAGACCGGTTAATCGAAAAAAACTTTTTTAATGGCATCGGCATCCCCACTCCGGCTTATGCCGCGGTAAACAGCCTGGAAGATTTGCAGGCGGTTATGGCGGACATCGGGTATCCGGCCGTCTTAAAAAGCCGCACCCAAGGTTACGACGGCAAAGGGCAATCGGTACTGAAAACGGTTGATGATTTGGCAGCGGCATGGCACAAACTGGAAGGTGTCCCCGCCATCATCGAAGCCTTTGTGCCATTTACCCGTGAAGTGTCGGTTATTGCCGCACGCAATATTGCAGGTGATATTGTTTATTATCCATTGTCCGAAAACCTGCATCGCGGTGGTATTTTACGGGTTTCTGAATGCAAGACCGACGATGCGATGCAAGAACAAGCGCAAACCTACATCACCCACTTGCTCGAAGCGTTGGATTATGTCGGGGTTTTGGCCTTGGAACTGTTCGAGTTCAATGGCAAACTGGTCGCCAATGAATTTGCCCCACGGGTCCATAATTCAGGCCACTGGACAATTGAAGGCGCGCAAACCAGTCAATTTGAAAACCATCTACGGGCAATATTAAATTTACCCTTAGGCGCAACCACGGCGATAAACAAAGCGGCTATGGTTAATTTTATCGGCGGCCTGCCGTCATCAGAAACGGTATTGACAATTCCGGGCGCACATTTACATTTATATGGTAAAGATCCACGCAAAGGCCGCAAAGTAGCCCACGCCACGATACGCACCGAAACGGATAAGTCATTAGCCGAATTGACCCAAAAGCTTACCCAGATCGCAGACCAAGTGGATGACAGCTAACATGAATAAAACCTGTTTTAAAAAAAACAGGCGAACTTGCAGCCTAAATAGAAAACCTTACAAGTGAATTTGATTCAATTCAGTTGTGAAACAATTCACTGTTAGCGAAGCATGATGTCCTAAATCGCCAGACAAATGTGATTTTTACACACAACACTCTTGTGCTATTCTAGGAGTTAAAAATTTATTACATGCAGCTATAAGGATAGATGTTGCTTTTAAGCAAGGATTCACAATCGTGAGAAAATTATGACAGACTCAAGCACTATGCTATCAACAGTGCAGGCAATTGCCGCCGCCCTCAAAGATAAACCCGGCGCACTCTTACCGATTCTTCATGGAGTGCAAGACGCGCTGGGCTATATTCCGTCTGATAGCGTCCCTGTAATCGCCAAAGCACTCAACCTCTCCCGTGCCGAAGTTCATGGCGTCATCAGTTTTTATCATTATTTCCGTGAAACACCTCCGGGCAAACAAACCATACACTTATGCCGGGCTGAATCTTGCCAATCTATGGGCAGCAAACAGTTGGAAGGGCATGTCAAAGCCAAGCTGGGCATTGATTACCATGAAACTACCGCCGATGGTGCATTTTCGCTGGAACCCGTTTATTGCTTGGGCAATTGCGCCTGCTCCCCTGCCCTGCAAATTGGCGCTGACATTTATGGACGCGTCTCTCCTGAATTATTTGATGAATTGATCGCCAACACGGAGGCTGCGGCATGAGCAAAACCATTTACGTCCCTTGCGACTCCAGTGCCGTTTCCTTAGGCGCAGACCGTGTCGCCAAAGCCATTCAAGCTGAAGCGGAAAAACGCGGTATTGACATTCAATTGATCCGTAATGGCTCGCGCGGCATGTTCTGGCTTGAACCCTTGGTTGAAGTCGCGACTGATAAAGGCCGTATCGCTTATGGCCCAGTCCAGACCGCCGATGTCGCCAGCCTGTTCGATGCCGATTTTACCAATGGCGGCGACCACGCCCTGTCTTTGGGTCTGACCGAAGAATTCGATTATCTGAAAAAACAACAACGTCTGACTTTCGCCCGTATCGGCATCACCGATCCCGTCAGTCTGGACGATTACCTTGCCAACGACGGTTACCGTGGCCTGGACAACGCCCTGGCAATGTCGCCAGCCGATGTCGTCAAACACGTCACTGATTCCGGTTTGCGTGGACGTGGTGGCGCGGCGTTCCCGACGGGCATCAAATGGAACACGGTGTTGAACACGCCATCTGAGCAAAAATACATTATCTGCAATGCTGACGAAGGCGATTCCGGCACGTTTTCCGACCGTATGGTCATGGAAGGCGACCCGTTTGTGTTAATCGAAGGCATGACGATTGCCGGGCTGGCAGTTGGCGCAACACAAGCTTATATCTATTTACGCGTAGAATATCCGCATGCGCTCGTTGCCTTAAATGCCGCCATTGACAAAGCCACTGCCGCCGGTTATCTGGGTGACAATATCTTAGGTAGCGGCAAAGCATTCCATCTCGAAGTCCGTTTAGGTGCGGGTGCTTACATTTGCGGCGAAGAAACTTCATTGATGGAAAGTCTGGAAGGCAAACGTGGCTTGGTAAGGTTTAAACCACCACTGCCGGCGATTAGCGGCCTGTTTGGGAAACCCACTGTGGTCAACAATGTCATTTCCTTGGCATCAGTCCCCATTATTCTCGATAAGGGCGGCGAGTATTACCGCGATTTTGGCATGGGACGCTCACGCGGCACGTTGCCCATTCAATTGGCAGGCAATATTAAACACGGTGGTTTGGTTGAATTGGCATTTGGCTTGACCTTGCGCGAATTGCTTTATGATTTCGGTGGCGGTTCCGCCACGGGTCGTCCCATCAAAGCCGTACAAGTGGGCGGGCCTTTAGGTGCGTACTTGCCAGAATCGCAATTCGACACACCACTGGATTACGAAGCTTTCGCCGCCAACTGGACTGTGTTAGGGCACGGCGGCGTGGTGGTGTTTGACGACACCGCCGACCTAGCGGCAATGGCACGTTACAGCATGGAATTTTGCGCCTTGGAATCCTGCGGCAAGTGTACGCCGTGCCGCATCGGTTCGACACGCGGCATGGAGTTGATGGACGACATCATCGAAGGCCGTGATTTGGATAAAAATGTGCCATTGTTACGCTCGCTGTGCGACACCTTGTTGAATGGATCTTTGTGTGCCTTGGGTGGCATGACCCCGTATCCGGTATTGAGTGCGTTAAACCATTTCCCGCAAGATTTTGGGATTGATCATCAAGCAGACATAGCCTAATAAAGGTAAAATCCAACATGATAATGACCCTTGACTTACCGGACGAACTTGTTGCAGAAGCCATGCAACTGACCGACATTAAGATAAAAAACCAGGTTATTATCTTAGCCTTGCAAGAGTACATTAAAAAAAATAAAGTTGCAGACCTTCGGTCATACAAGGGTAAAGTTGATCTCGATATAAATATTGATCTACTTAGAAATCGCGATGCCCATCTTAATTGACACCTCGATCTGGATTGATTACTTTAAAAATGGCGCAAACTCTGACGAATTGGACGGCTTGCTTGAAAACAACCAAATTGTCCTCAATGATATTATCCTTGCAGAATTATTACCTTTTTTAATAATAAAAAAGCAGTATAAAATCATTGAATTATTAAAAGAAATAAGTTTACTAGCCCTGCAAATAAATTGGCCGGAGATTATTCAATGGCAAACAACTTGTTTAACCGCAGGATTTAATGGCATAGGCATACCCGATTTACTGATTGCTCAAAATTCAAAACAAAATAACTGCAAGATTTATTCTCTGGATAAACATTTTCGCTTTCTAAATCAATGTGATGACACTATACGGTTATTTGCATGACAATCGTGTTCAAACAAATGTCCAATGCCGCTTAACAATAAACATGAGGTAACAACCATGTCCATCAATAAAGAAAAAGATTTCGGTACCCCCGCCAGCCCCGCCACCACAATGGTAAACTTGGAAATTGACGGTTTTAAAGTCACCGTCCCTGCCGGCACGTCCATCATGCGTGCCGCCTCCAGTATCGGTATAGACATTCCTAAACTGTGTGCAACCGACAGCATAGAACCCTTTGGTTCATGCCGTTTGTGCCTGGTGCAAATCGAAGGCGGGCGAGGGATGCCGGCTTCCTGCACCACACCAGTCGCCGAAGGCCAAAAAGTCATCACCCAAAATCCCCGCTTGGCGGAAGTGCGCCGTGGCGTGATGGAATTGTATATTTCTGACCACCCTTTAGATTGCTTGACCTGTTCCGCGAACGGCGACTGCGAACTGCAAGACATGGCGGGTGCGGTCGGTTTGCGCGAAGTGCGCTACAACCCAGTGGAAACCCATTTAAATGCGGTCAAAGACACCAGCAACCCTTATTTCACGTTCGATCCTAGCAAATGTATCGTCTGCTCACGTTGCGTCAGGGCCTGTGAAGAAACCCAAGGTACGTTTGCGTTGACCATTGATGGCCGTGGCTTTGACTCTAAAGTATCGCCTAGCCAAAACCAGCCGTTCATGGAGTCCGAGTGTGTCTCTTGCGGAGCTTGCGTCCAGGCCTGCCCAACCGCCACTTTGATGGAAAAATCGGTCATCGACAACGGCCAACCTGAACATGCAATCGTCACCACTTGCGCTTATTGCGGTGTAGGCTGTTCTTTCCGTGCAGAAATGAAAGGCGAACAAGTCATCCGTATGGTCCCGCACAAAGACGGCAAAGCCAACCACGGTCATTCTTGCGTCAAAGGCCGTTTTGCTTTTGGCTATGCCACCCATAAAGACCGCATCACGAAACCGATGATCCGCGCCAGCATCAAAGACGCATGGCAAGAAGTGACTTGGGAAGAAGCGATCAACCACGCCGCTTCCGAACTGAAACGTATCCAGGCCAAATACGGTAAAGATTCAATTGGCGGCATCACCTCGTCACGTTGCACCAATGAAGAGACGTATCTGGTACAAAAACTGATCCGGGCTGGATTCGGCAATAACAACGTCGACACTTGCGCCCGCGTCTGCCATTCGCCTACCGGTTATGGCTTAAAGCAAACTTTTGGCGAATCATCCGGTACGCAAAACTTTGACTCCGTCATGAAAGCCGATGTCATTATGGTAATCGGTGCCAACCCAACTGACGGGCATCCGGTATTCGGTTCGCAAATGAAAAAACGTTTGCGTCAAGGTGCGAAATTGATCGTTGTTGATCCCCGCGAAATTGACTTGGTCAAAACACCCCATGTACAAGCGCAACATCACCTAAAATTACGTCCCAGCACCAATGTTGCTTTAATCAACGCACTGGCCCATGTTGTCGTTACGGAAAATTTGACTGACGATGCTTTTGCTAACGAGCGTTGCGACGTGGCTTCTTATAACAAATGGAAAGCCTTCATTGCCGACCCTAGACACGCGCCGGAAGCGGCTGAATCTATCACCGGAGTGCCTGCTGCTGAAATCAGGGCCGCAGCAAGGCTTTACGCATCCGCCAATAATGGCGCGATTTATTACGGTTTGGGCGTGACCGAACACAGCCAAGGTTCGACGACAGTCATCGGCATTGCCAATCTGGCGATGGCGACCGGCAATCTGGGCCGTGATGGCGTGGGCGTCAACCCCTTACGCGGACAAAACAATGTGCAAGGTTCTTGTGACATGGGTTCATTCCCACATGAATTCCCTGGTTACCGCCATGTTTCCGACACCGAAACCCACGAACTGTTTACCAGTGCCTGGAATGCAAAACTGAGTTTGGAGCCAGGCCTGCGCATCCCTAATATGTTTGATTCTGCTATGGATAAAAGCTTTTTGGGCTTGTACGTTGAAGGCGAGGATATTGCCCAATCTGATCCAGACATCCAACATGTACATGCGGCCCTTCGGGCGATGGAATGTGTCATCGTGCAGGATCTGTTCCTGAACGAAACCGCGAAATTCGCCCATGTGTTCTTGCCAGGCGCATCATTCCTAGAAAAAGACGGCACTTTCACCAATGCCGAACGCCGTATTTCCCCCGTGCGTAAGGTCATGAGACCACTGGCTGGCTACCAAGACTGGGAAGTCACACAACTGCTGTCAAACGCAATGGGTTATCCGATGGATTACCAGCACCCATCGGAAATCATGGACGAAATCGCCAGCCTGACACCCACTTTTACCGGTGTCAGTTATAAAAAAATTGACGAACTCGGCAGCATCCAATGGCCTTGCAACGATGAGGCACCGGAAGGCACACCGATCATGCACGAACATGAATTCATGCGTGACAATGGCAAGGGGCTGTTTATGCTGACGGATTACGTCGCCACCCATGAACGTATCACGCAAATGTTCCCGTTAATCCTGACCACCGGGCGTATTCTGTCGCAATACAATGTGGGCGTGCAAACCCGCCGTACCGAAAACGTGGCGTGGCATAGTGAAGACCGTTTGGAAATCCATCCGCATGACGCCGAAGACCGTGGCATCAACAACGATGATTGGGTTGGCATCAAAAGCCGCGCCGGTGAAACCGTGTTACGCGCTTTAGTCAGCGGGCGCGTCCAACCTGGCGTGGTTTATACGACTTTCCATTTCCCTGAATCCGGCGCGAACGTCATCACCACTGACAACTCGGATTGGGCGACCAACTGTCCTGAGTACAAAGTCACCGCCGTGCAAGTCACTAAAGTCAGCCAACCTTCAAAATGGCAGGAAAGTTATCAGAACTTTTCTGAAACCCAACTGGACTTGCTGGCGCAAGGCATGAGCCATGGCTAACGGCCTGTCCTTAGATTTAGGATGGCCTAGTTACCAACAAAGCACCGTCGAACGCTGGCATAACAACCAGCGTTCACAAGAGCTGGACTATATTGCCGAAGAAGTGCCTATCTCTTTGGTTTATAACGGAGTGCCGCATGTAGTCATGCTGGCGACACCGACCAATCTCGAAGAATTCGCCTTGGGTTTTAGCATCACCGAAGGCATTATTTCCAATCCGCAAGAATTATTGTCAACACGGATTTATAACCGCTCCAACGGTATTGAAGTCCAGTTAAAAATTCCTGAACAGCATTTTCAATGCCTTGCCGATAAAGGCCGTAATCTGACCGGACGCACGGGTTGCGGTTTATGTGGCGCAAGCACGTTAAAACAAGCGATCCGCCAACCCGCGCCAGTACACGGCGATTTGACCGTCAAATCCGAAGAATTATTCTCCGCATTAGCTGAAGTCAAGCAACGGCAAAAATTGAATAAACTGACCGGTTCAGTCCATGCGGCGGCCTGGGCGGTTCCGGGTCAAGGCATCGTCGATTTGCGCGAAGATGTCGGGCGGCATAACGCGCTGGACAAACTCATCGGCCTATTATTAAAAACCAACAAAAATTTAAGCACCGGATTTGTCATTGTCACCAGCCGTGCCAGTTACGAAATGGTGCAAAAAACCGCTTTTGTCGGCATCACTTTGCTTGCCGCGATTTCCGCACCTACTGGTTTGGCGATCCGCTTGGCCAATGAAGCGGGGTTGACACTGATCGGTTTTGCCCGCGACACCCAGCATGTCGTTTACACCCATCCGCAACGTTTACTACATAACAATTAAATTAAAAAAATGACCATGAAAACAGACAGACTCATCAAAATGACCAATGACATCAGTGATTTTTTCAATGCCGAACCTGACAAGGAAATCGCCGCAGAAGGCGTTAAAAGCCATATCATGCGGGTGTGGGAGCCGAGGATGCGCCTGGCGATTATTGCTTATAGTCAAGAAAGCGGGGAAGGTTTAAGTGAATTGGCTAAGGTGGCCGTGGCTAGATTGAAATAACCAGGCTGCATGGCATCATAAGTAGATGTGCGTAATCTTTAACATTTTTAAGAAGAAGCCGTCATTCCGGCAGGGATTGCCGGAATGACGATGCTTCCTCAATGTTGCGGTGAAAATAGTGGACATTAGTTCTGTGAAAATCAATGTTAAAAAACTTTTGCACACCTAGTTAGATGATTTTTTGATTACTAAAATCCAGACACAAAGTAGATCTCAAGTTTTTTACTGCTTGTTTTTAACATCTTGCGCTAATTCAAAATACCTGATGATACGCACTACGTTTTGACAACTGACAAACTGAACTTGGCCAATAGCGGCACTGGCCTACATGGTATAAAATCATCTGCATTTAAATCCCCCGCTTATTCGCCTTGCAACGGGTCCAGCCGTAATGTGACAGGTAGCTTCACCATCGCCGGAACATTTCCGGCATGATTTGTCTGAATGAAACACTTAATCGAACAACTCAACTCCTTACTCCCCCAAACCCAATGTGGCCAATGCAGCTATAACGGCTGCCGTCCTTACGCAGAAGCTATTGCAACAAATAAAGCCGATATAAACCAATGCCCGCCGGGCGGTGATGAAGGCATAGCCGCTTTGGCTGAGTTTTTAGGCAGACCGCCTAAACCACTTAACCCTGAATTTGGCGTGCATAAACCCAGGCAAGTGGCGTTTATCATCGAGCAGGATTGCATAGGCTGCGTGAAGTGCATCGCGGCATGTCCGGTCGATGCAATTTTGGGGGCGGCTAAGTTCATGCACACGGTCATTGCGTCCGAATGCACAGGCTGTGAGTTGTGCATCGCACCATGCCCGGTGGATTGCATCGTCATGCAGCCTGTGGCGGCTGATATTGGCAGTCTAGGCAAGCGTGAAAACGCGGCGTTAGCAAAACGGCGTTATGAAGCCAGAAATTTGCGTAAAGAGCTGGAAGCGGCAGAAAAGGCGGAACGTGCCGGATTAAAAAAAGCGGCGATATTAAAAATGAAAGCCGGGTAATTTTATTGTCCACGAAAAACACGAAAGGCACGAAAAAACAATTAGCTATCGTTCAGTTAGGAATGTGCATGGAATAAATTCGCGGATCAAGACCTGTCAGGTTTTCAAAACCTGACAGGTCTGACGAGTTGGTGCGGAAATTATTTCATGCCCGTTCCTTAGCAATTCAATACAGACCTTTCCGGTTTTTAAAACCGGAAAGGTCTGTATTTTTCGGTGTGGGTATTTTCGTGCCTTTCGTGTTTTTCGTGGACAATAATCAAATCAAACACTAACGAGGAATAAAACGTGGCAAAGGCAAGCGATTTAAAACGGGGCATGGTGGTCGATATTAATGGCGTACCACATATCGTCAAAAACGTGGATGTGAAAAGCCCGTCATCACGCGGTGCGACGACCTTGTACAAAGTCCGTTTCACCAATATGAAAACCGGACTGAAACTCGATGAGTCGCTAAAAGGCGATGATATGTTCAAAGATGCGGAATTGGTTCGCGCCAAAGTTCAGTATTCGTACAAAGATGGCGATAACTATATTTTCATGGACGCGGAAGATTACACGCAGTACAGCTTGAGTCCCGACGATTTGGAAGGCCAAGCGGAGTATTTGTCAGAAAGCTTGGAAGGCATCGTCGCCTTGTTGATTGACGATGAGATACTCGGCATTGAATTGCCCGCCACGGTGGTGTTGGAAATTATCGAAACCCCACCGCCGATTAAAGGCTCTTCGGCTTCGGCACGGACGAAAACGGCGCGTTTAAGCACTGGTTTAGAAGTGCAAGTGCCGGAATATTTAGAAACGGGCGAGCTGATCAAGGTCAATACCGAAACCGGCAAATATTCATCGCGCGCTTGATTCCGTTTGACAATGCCGGAAACTGACCAATGCTTGAAGGTTGCCCAAGGCGAATTCACCTTGAACCGCTTGCCCAAACGCCCTAACGAATTATTGCGGGCGTTTGATGCGGCGGATGAATATTTGCTGGATTATGTCGCCGGGTTCGTGAATCCAGCCCAAGATGCCAAAATTTTACTGCTCAATGACAGCTTCGGCGCCCTGGCGGTGGCCTTACATGCGTGGAATCCCTGGGCTATGTCGGATTCCTATTTGTCGCAACAGGCGACACGGCTTAATCTGGCAATAAATGGCCTGCATGAGTCGGATGTGAATTTGCTCGGCAGTGTAGACGTACTGACGGATGTCTTTGACCTAGTGTTGATCAAGGTACCGAAAACCTTGGCGTTACTGGAAGACCAATTGATACGTCTGCACCCTCATTTGACGGCAACAACTCAAGTGATTGTTGCAGGCATGGTCAAAACTTTGCCAGCTAAGGTCTGGAAATTGTTGGAACAGTTGGTGGGTGCAACCACCACGTCATTGGCGAAAAAAAAAGCCCGGCTGATTTTTGTCCAACCCAACCCGAATCTGATTGTTCCCGTTAATCCTTATCCGGTTTATTACACACTGGAAAATACCGATTACCGCATTGCCAACCACGCCAATGTGTTTTCACGCGACAGCCTTGATATTGGCACACGGTTTTTTCTCCAACATTTACCAAAATCTACCGACGCGCTGGATATCATTGATTTAGGTTGTGGCAATGGTTTGCTGGGTTTAATTGCCGCTGAACGCAATCCTCAAGCCAGATTACTGTTTGTCGATGAATCCTTTATGGCTATCGCTTCCGCAGAAGAAAATTTTAGGCAGGCTTTGGGTGATTACAGAATTGCGGGATTTCGTGTTGGAGATGGATTGACGGCGGAGGAAACCGCTTCGGCTGATATTATTCTTTGTAACCCGCCTTTTCATCAGCAAAATACCATAGGCGACCAAATCGCTATTAGTCTGTTTAAAGAATCACGCAGGGTGTTACGAAAAAACGGGGAACTGTGGGTGATAGGTAATCGCCATTTGAATTACCACATCACGCTCAAACGATGGTTCGACAACGTGTCGGCAGTTGCCAGCAACACCAAGTTTGTGATTTTAAAAGCCAGTTATTGATCAGCTTTATTGCAGCAATAAAAAAGAACCCAAAAGCAAGTCACTTTTGGGTTCTTTTAAAGATATTACGCTGGGGTTACGTTCTCAGCTTGCGGGCCTTTTTGACCTTGAGTCACCTGCATGGTCACTTTTTGGCCTTCGCGCAAGGTTTTGCGGCCAGTGCCGTTAATTGCGCTGTGGTGGACGAAAACATCCTTGCCACCTTCTTGTTCAATAAATCCGAAACCTTTTTCATCATTGAACCACTTAACGGTACCTACAACTTGATCTGACATATGACACTCTTTACTTGAAAAATCGCCAAGGTAAATTGGCTTTATAAATCCCAGCCTTAGAAATAAAGCTGGCTCAAACTTAAACTGCATCCCATGTTAGCACTAAAAATGCAGGAAGAGCAAAAACATTTTGGTTAAAGTCCGATAATTTTTACCGAAATGCGTTATTTCCCACGTCTTTATTTGAACCTGTAAAAATTGATTAAAACCCATACCCAAGCCTATCAATACATCAAAAGCCAATCGTATTTCAAATACTTGTCTAGGATCATCGGAAACACCTGCCAAGGAAGCACCCTCTTCTTTCCCTGGTAGCCACATAATGGTCTGTCCAATTTGTGCGCCTATTCACAAAATCTTTATTGGTAATCCTTTGGCTGCAATTTAACAATGACAAACAGTAAACGCGGTCAAATGTGCTTCAATCCCAACACATCCTGCATATCGTACATGCCGTTGTTTTTATCCCGCAACCAAACCGCCGCCCGTACCGCACCGTTGGCAAAGGTCATGCGGCTGCTGGCTTTATGGGTGATTTCGACACGCTCGCCTTCATCGGCAAACATCACGGTGTGCTCGCCGACAATATCACCGGCCCGTATGGTTGAGAAACCGATGCTTTTGCGGTCACGTTCACCCGTGTTGCCTTCGCGCCCATAAACCGCACAATCTTTTAAATTCCTGCCCAGGGTATCGGCGATCACTTCACCCATACGCAGGGCAGTGCCGGACGGTGCGTCAATTTTATGGCGGTGATGGGCTTCTATCACTTCTATGTCAGTGTAATCACCCATAATTTTTGCGGTAATCTCCAGCAATTTCAACGATAGATTGACTCCGACGCTGAAATTGGGGGCAAGCACGATGGCGATGTCATCGGCGGCATCGGTAATCAGCGATTTTTGGGCATCGTTAAAACCCGTCGTTCCAATCACCAGTTTTTTCCCGGCATCCCGGCAAAAATTGAGCGTGTTTATCGTTGTTTCAGGGCGGGTAAAGTCTATCAACACATCAAAATCATCCATCACTGTCATGATATTATCGACGACTTTAATATCTGAGCCCCCCATACCAACCAGCATACAGGGATCATGTCCAACGGCATGGCTGCCAGGACGGGAAATAGCGGCGGTGAACCTAGCATCAACAAGACCGGCTTCCGCCATTTTTGCGGCTTTAATCAAGCACAAGCCCATACGTCCTGATGCACCGATAACAGCAATACGAGTCATGATTAACCTGTCAATTTATCGAAAAAATTCTTCACGCCATCCAAAAACGAATGTTCTTGAGGGCTATGATGTTTGCCACCGCCTGTCAACGATTCGCCCAGTTGCTCCACCAACGCCCGTTGCTCTTTGGTCAAATTGACAGGGGTTTCTATTTGCACTTTACATAACAAATCGCCAACTGGCCCGCCGCGGACTGGTTTTACACCTTTGCCGCGCAAGCGGAAGGATTTTCCTGTTTGGGTTTCGGGTGGAATTTTCAGCATGACCTTGCCATCCAGCGTAGGCACTTGAATTTCATCCCCCAAACAAGCGGTTACGAAACTGATCGGTACTTCACAATAAAGATTTGCCCCGTCACGCGTAAAAATCTCATGGTCTTTCACGCGGATTTCGATGTACAAATCCCCTGCCGGCCCGCCACGTTCCCCTGCTTCGCCTTCGCCACCCAAACGGATACGGTCGCCCGTATCGACACCCGCCGGAATTTTTGCCGACAAGGTTTTCGATTCCTGGACGCGGCCTTGCCCATAACATTTTCCGCACGGGTCTTTAATCTGCTTGCCCGTGCCGCGACAGGTCGGGCAAGTCTGCTGCACGGAAAAGAAACCTTGCTGCATACGGACTTGACCGTGACCGTGGCAAGTGGAACAAATAACCGGAGACGAACCTTTTTTCGCACCAGAACCATTACATTCGCTACAAGCCACCAACACCGGAATACGAATTTTTTGTTCCGTACCGGCAACCGCTTCTTCCAGCGTAATTTCCAAGTTATAGCGTAAATCCGAGCCGCGTTGCACACCGCCGCCACGCTGCCGTCCACCGCCAAAAATATCCCCGAAAACATCACCGAAAATGTCGCTAAAACCTTCCGCACCGCCAAAACCACCAGGCCGCCCACCCATCGACGGGTCGATACCGGCATGACCAAACTGATCATAAGCGGCGCGTTTTTTCGGGTCTGACAGCACTTCGTAAGCTTCTTTCACTTGTTTGAATTTAGCTTCCGCGGCTTCAGGATTGTCGGCATTTCTATCAGGATGGAATTTCATCGCCATGCTGCGGTACTTTTTCTTGATTTCGGCATCGCTGGCATTGCGATCAACACCCAGTACCTTATAAAAATCT
The DNA here is from genome assembly GCF_028687615.1 of Methylovulum sp. Lineage (GTDB taxonomy): Bacteria > Pseudomonadota > Gammaproteobacteria > Methylococcales > Methylomonadaceae > Methylovulum. The sequence continues at coordinate 15,712 of NZ_JAQTZU010000002.1, read as the reverse complement.
TCTTTATCTGCCATGTGTATGTTCGACCTTTTTTCTGAAAGTTAAATAATTATTCGTGAAATCGCAACGCAGTGCCAGCGATAATCGCCAGCCAGTGAAAATTGGGTGGGCTTTCAAGATATTACAATCCCATTCAATAAGCTTACGTGTGTTTCATAAGTACTTGCCCACAAAAGCGGGAGCGGAACAATCCATGTCCTATGCAAGCACTTATGAAACAATTGATATTGAACGGCATTTTTTAAACAAGGGATGTGGGGGCGATTATTGAAAATTAAATCTCTGGATGAAAGTTTTTTTGGCGTTGCTTGAAAGGCCGGCTTGATAGCTTTAAGGCTTTGCGGCCCACAATGATTGGCTCCCACATTGAACAAGAGGGAGGCCATTGACCTCTTTATGAATTATGACTAGCAGGCTGTTGACCATGCCACGGGGCGACTTTAAGCAAAAGCAACATACCCGGTAGTGTGATGGCAAAACAAAACAGGAAAAAACCCTGCCATCCGAACCATTCTACCAAATAGCCCGTCGCGGCATTGGCAAAAGTACGCGGCACCGCCGCCAAACTGGTGAATAAGGCAAATTGTGTGGCAGTGTAAAGTGGATGCGTGGTATGGGCGATAAAAGCGACGAAAGCTGCGGTACCCAAGCCTACCCCCAAGGCTTCGATGCCAATCACGGCCGCCAGGCATAACAAGCTATGGCCCATTGTGGTCAACCAGGCAAAGCCCAAAATGGCGACCATCTGCACCAAACCAAAAATCCACAAGGCACGGTTAATGCCTAGTTTAATCATCCAGACACCACCGACCAAGCCGCCGAAAACACTAGGCCACAAACCAGCATTTTTGGCGACCAGGCCAATCTCGGTTTTACTAAAGCCCATATCCAGATAGAACGGTGTGGCAAGCGCGGTCGCCATGCTATCGCCCAGTTTATAAAAAAAGATGAATGCCAATACCCAAGCCGCTGATTTTAGGCCATTGCGGCTGATAAATTCTTGAAACGGTTCAATCACGGCGGCCCGCAGGGTTTTAGGCGGGGCATATTCAAGCATAGGTTCGGCGACAACCAGGGTCATGACAATACCCGGCAACATGAACAAAGCGGTGATGACAAACACCAGATTCCACGGCAAATGATCCGCCAGAATTAAAGACAGGGAACCTGGCACCAAACCGGCAATTTTATAGGCATTGACATGGATGGCGTTACCTATGCCCAGCTCCGTATCCGGCAATAATTCCCGCCGGTAAGCATCCAGCACAATATCCTGCGAGGCGCTGAAAAAGGCCACCACCACCGCCAGATAAGCAATGGTCCATAAATCTGGGGTTGGATGCAGCACTCCGAACACCGGAATGACCAGCAATAGCGCAATTTGGGAAATGAACAGCCAGCCGCGCCGCCGTCCTAATGGTGGGCTATAGCGGTCAAACAAAGGCGACCAAAGGAATTTCCACGTGAACGGCAATTGGATCAGCGCAAACAAACCTATCGCTTGCAAATCCACGCCTTCAGAACGCAACCAGGCAGGCACAAGGCTAATCAAAATATACAATGGCAAGCCAGAGCTAAAACCAGTGAATATGCAAATCAGCATGTGCTTGTTAAGCAGCTTCCGCCAAATGTTTGTTGTCTCTGTCATAGGTATAAAAATAGAAAAGGCCGACAGCCACTGAAAAAGCTGGCTACCGGCCTTGTTGAGGCTACAACGTTACACTAGAGTAAAGTGCAAATTTGGATGATCAACCATTAATCAGATAATGGGTGAAAATACTGGCGGCATAGCCTGCGGCAATCGCAGGGGTCCATTTCAGATGGCTGAAGAAGGTGTATTTATGGTCAGACTGGCCCATCAAGGCCACACCAGCGGCTGAACCGACTGAAAGCAACGAACCACCCACACCGGCGGTCAACGTGACCAACAACCATTGGTACAGATCCATATCAACGCCCATGTTCAATACCGCGAACATGACCGGGATGTTATCGACAATCGCCGAAATCAAACCGACCATGATGTTGGCTGTGGTTGCGCCCAAACCTTCGTACATCGCGCCGGACAACAATTCCAGATAACCGATGTAACCCAAACCACCTACCGCGAAAACCACGCCGAAGAAAAACAACAAAGTGTCCCATTCCGCATTTTTGACGCCTTCAAAAATATCAAAACCGTGTCCACCTTTTGGAGCATGGACTTTTTTCAAGTAGAAACCGTACAACATCAATGCAGACAAACCGACCATCATGCCCATGAAAGGTGGCAAATGCAGGACTTGTTTGAAACTGACCGCCGTGGCGATGGTAAACAGGAACATCACGCAGATTTGGATCGCGCCGGGTTTCAATTTAACTGCTTCTTCACTGGTTTCTTTCGGTTGCTCATCAGGCACGGCAAAATACATCACCGCCGCAGGAACTGCGTAATTGACCACGGAAGGGATGAACAATTTGAAGAAATCAAAGAATTCAGCATATTCCGCTTGCCAAACCATCAAGGTGGTGATGTCGCCAAACGGACAGAAAGCGCCACCCGCATTCGCGGCAATCACTAAGTTGACGAAACCGATGCTGACGAATTTGGGGTTGTCCGCACCAACCGCCAACACCACCGCGCCAACCAACAAGGCGGCGGTCAGGTTATCGGCAACAGAAGACAGGAAGAACGTAATCACACCCGTAATCAAAAACAATTTACGGTAGCCGAATTGTTTTCTGACCAGCCAGGAACGCAACGCTTCAAACACATTACGTTCTGACATGGAATTGATGTAAGTCATCGCCACCAACAAGAACAGCATCAGCTCGGCATATTCTTTCAAATCATGCTCAAAAGCCGCGTGCATATCTTCGGCAGGCACACCTTTTTGCTGCGCCAAAATAGACGCATGCGCCCAGATAATCCCCGCCGCCAAAATAACGGGTTTTGATTTACGCAAATGCGTAAATTCTTCGGTCATCACAAAAGCGTAGGCGATGATAAAAATCAAAACGGTAAAAATGCCCCGTTGTGTCCCGGTCATGTCGAGGTTCGCAAACCCCTCCGTTTCCGCCATCGCCAGTTGCGGCACTAGCATTGCCACCAGCATCACCAATAAAAAACGAACCACAATACCCCCTCTCTTTTAGTAGTTTAAATGAAACAAATACACAAAAATTAACAGTTAATGGTATCACCATCCAATAAATTTTGTCATTTTATGACGCAGAGTATATGATGATTAACCATGATTTTTCGCCGGAAAGGCACTTAAAACAGGCAACATGTATCAATATAACGAAATAGACCAAACCCTTGTCAATGAACGGGTCGCCCAGTTCAGACGGCAAACCGAAAAGTATTTGCAAGGTGAATTAGCAGATGAACAGTTTCGGGCCTTACGTCTAAGAAACGGCCTTTACATCCAAACCCACGCGCCCATGTTGCGCGTCGCCATCCCTTATGGCCTGCTCAGTTCCGCCCAGGTGCGCAAACTGGCGCATATCGCCCGCACTTACGATAAAAACTACTGCCATTTCACCACCCGCCAAAACGTCCAATACAACTGGCCTAAATTGGAACAAGTGCCGGATATTTTAGCCGAACTCGCCACGGTACAAATGCACGCCATCCAAACCAGCGGCAATTGTATGCGCAACACCACCTCCGACCACTTTGCCGGCATCGCCGTCGATGAACTGGAAGACCCACGCCCGTATTGCGAAATCATCCGCCAATGGACAACCTTGCATCCTGAATTCGATTATTTGCCCCGCAAATTCAAAATCGCCGTCAGCGGCGCATTGCATGACCGAGCCGCGACCCAATTCCATGACATTGGTGTGCATCTGGTCAAAAATGACGCTGGCGAAACCGGATTTAAGATACTCGTCGGTGGCGGTTTAGGCCGCACCCCGATCATCGGCCAAGTCATCCGTCCGTATCTTGAGAAAAAACATTTGCTGTCTTATCTGGAAGCCATCTTACGGATTTACAATCTGTTTGGCCGACGCGACAACAAATATAAGGCACGGATCAAAATCCTCGTTAAAGAAACCGGCATGAAAAAATTCACCGATATGGTCGAAGCCGAATGGCAACAAATCAAAGATGGCATGGAACTGGGCGACGGACGCATCGCAGCCATCAAAGGCCATTTCACCCTGCCGGATTATGCAGCCGACGCCGCTGACGATTTAAGCTTCGGGCAATATTTGCAAGACAATCCGGCATTTGCGACCTGGTACAAACAAAACACCGTCAGCCATAAAATCCCAGGCTACCGCGCCGTGGTCTTATCGCTCAAAGCCCCCGAAGTGGCGCCTGGAGACACTACGGACGCACAGCTAGACGCCGTTGCCGATTTGGCGGACCAATTCAGTTTTGGTGAAGTGCGGGTCACACACCGCCAAAACCTAGTCTTCGCCGATGTCAAACAAGCGAATTTGTTTGGTTTGTGGCAACAATTGGTAACGCTCAACTTGGCGACACCCAATATCGGCACAGTCACCGACATGATTTGCTGCCCAGGTCTAGATTTTTGCTCATTAGCCAACGCCAGTTCCATCGGCATCGCCAAAGAAATCAACGAAGCCCTGGATGACATGGATTATCTGCACGACATCGGTGATGTCAAAATCAACATGTCCGGCTGCATGAACGGCTGCGCCCACCAAAGCGTCGGCCACATCGGCATTTTGGGTGTCGATAAAAAAGGCGCCGAATGGTACCAGCTCACCTTGGGAGGTTCGTCCGAAAACGAAGCCGCGATTGGCGAACGCTTAGGCCCCGCCGTTGCCAAAAACGAAGTCACGCAAGCCATCACTACAATACTGGATGTCTACATCAAACAACGCCTAGAAGAAGAGAGCTTCCTGGACATGGTAAAACGGGTGGGAATCGACCCCTTCAAGGAGCAAGTCTATGCAAATCATTAAAGACCAACAAATTATCGACGACAACTGGCAATCACTGGCGGATGATGACGAACTGGCAACCGGGGACATCAGCGTGTCTTTAAACCGTTGGCAACAAGAAAAACCGAAATTGCTGGCACACGACGGCAGACTCGGCATCCGCATCAACCCTGCCGATACCGTCACCGATTTTGCAGATGATTTGGACAAAATCGCCTTAGTCGAGCTGGATTTCCCTGACTTCGCCGACGGACGCTTATTTACCCACGCATGGCTGTTGCGCAGCCGTTACGGTTACCAAGGCGAAATCCGCGCCACAGGCAACTACATGCCAGACCAAGTGTTTTACTTGTCGCGTGTCGGCGTAAACGCGTTTAAACCCGCTAAAACAGGACACCTCCCTGTTGAACTGGGTTATCTGAATGATTTTACAGTCAATTATCAGGCATCAGCAGTCAATTAACTCCCAAATCCCATGACCTGAAACCTAAAAACCCGCTAAACCGGTATGGCTTAGCGGGTTTTTTTGTTAGGTTTTCGAGTACCCTAAAAGCATTAAAGCAAACCATTTTTCTCTTTCGCTTCAGAAATTGATGAACAAAACGGCGTGTTTAACAATACCTGCAATTGGGTTTCCTTAAACGTTTCAACATCTCCAACAACCGCAAAAACGTTAAGATCGGGTTGAATAACCCGCCCTGCGTTAAGATGTAGACTTTGAAAAGCTGGATGGGCTGACGATAGGAAGCCCATCCATACCCACAGCTAATGATGCGTTTCCCTTCGTTCAGCACATCCTATGTCTACATCTCGTTATAAGTAGTCATAACTAGATGATTAGTCGCTATAAATTTACCCATCAATGAGCAACCACCTCCTAATCCTCGCCAACTCCGCCCGAATGTTGGCACAAGCCGCACACCAAGCTGGCTTTATTCCCATAGTAATTGATTTATACGCCGATAGGGACACGCGCGAATCAGCCCATGCTTGGCGGCAGGTGGATTCTTTGCGTGAGGATGATATAGCTCCCGCCGTAGCGTTTTTCTTAAACCATTACCCAGTCAAGCGAGCCGTTTATGGCAGTGGTTTTGAGGCTTTTCCTGAATCCCTCGCTTACTTGCAACAACGTCTGCAACTTTGCGGCAATTCGCCGGAAACCTTTGCCAACATCATCGACAAACACTATTTTTTTCAGGTATTGGCTAGCTTAAACATCCCTTATCCCATTAGCGTTTTTTCTGCACCTGATGATAAAAATGATTGGTTAAGCAAACCTTTGCGTGGGCAAGGTGGTGTCGGTATTAAAACCTGGCTGGCGGATAGCGTTGTGGCTGGTTGTTACTGGCAACGGCAACAATCCGGCATCCCCCATTCGGTATTGTTTTTGGCGGATGGACACCATGTGCAAGTCATTGGTTTTAATCGGCAATGGACGGTGGCAATCGGCACGGAAGCGTTTGTGTTTGCGGGGGTGATCAACCAAACCGGGTTAAGCGATCAGCAAAAAGCGTTAATCGGCGGTTGGTTAGGCAAATTAGTCCCGGCGTTCAATTTAACAGGGTTGAATTCTTTGGATTTTTTGCAAAACGGTGAGGATTTGTGGGTTTTGGAAATTAATCCGCGCCCTTCGGCGAGTATGCAATTGTATGCTGGCGATCTAATGACCCAACATATCAACGCCTGTGCAAGAAGATTGTCGCCTATTATGGATTTTCCGCCAGTTCAATCCTGCGCTTGCCAAATCATTTACGCGCCTTGCGACCTACCTATTCCCGACACGATGCAATGGCCTGAAAATTGTTTGGATATACCGCCATCGGGCGTTATCTGTCGCAAAGGCCAACCGATTTGCAGTATCATTGCCCACCATAAAACAGCACAAAGCGTGTGCGAACAGTTACAATATCGGCAACGCAACATTTTGTGGCAATTAGGTATTATTTCACACAAATTGCCGGATTAAGACTTTCAGGTTTTAACAACATGAAAAGTCTAAAAAACTCACATTTATTACCTCTTTCATAACAAAACAATCAGGTTTTCATCCTCATGGAATTCAAAGCTAGTGTAAACAAACTCGCCCAACCCTTAGTGCAAGAGCTGCTTAATAACGCCGACAAATATCGTCTGCACCTGCAAACGCTGGACAATGGTTGCACGATTATCGACGCAGGCATCAACGCCCCAGGTGGTTTGGAAGCGGGCCGCATTATCACGGAAATTTGTCTGGGCGGCATGGGCACGGTGAGTTTGTCACAAAGTGCTTACACCGAAAAATGGCCTTTGACTGTCAACGTGCACAGCACCCATCCGGTATTGGCGTGTCTGGGTAGCCAGTACGCAGGCTGGAGTTTGGCGCATGAAAAATATTACGCCTTAGGTTCCGGCCCGGCGCGGGCGATGGCGACTAAAACCAAAGACGGCGTGGCCATGCCCGTTGAAGAATTGTACAAAGAATTGGCCTATCAAGATGCCAACGACCAAACCGTGCTGGTGATCGAAAACGACAAAATCCCGCCTGTGGAAATTGTCGATAAAGTCGCCGCCGCCTGTGGCGTGTCGCCAGAAAATCTGACTATCATTGTCACGCCGACCAGCAGCCTCGCAGGTTGTGTGCAAGTCGTCGGCCGCGTCTTGGAAGTGGCGATGCACAAAGCCCACGCCCTGCACTTCCCTTTGGAAAATATCATCGACGGCAGCGGCAGTGCGCCTGTGTGCCCACCACACCCTGACTTCGTGCAAGCAATGGGCCGCACCAATGACGCGATTTTGTTCGCTGGTCTCGTGCATATTTTTGTTAAAGGCAGCGATGAAGCGGCGGAAAAATTGGCAAATGAATTGCCTAGTTCGACTTCCAAAGATTACGGCAAACCGTTCGCACAAGTTTTTAAGGAATACCAATACGATTTCTTCAAAATTGATGCGATGCTGTTCAGCCCTGCCAGCGTCATTGTGACCGCTGTGGAATCCGGCAAGACTTTCCGCGCCGGACGTTTGGATAACGAGTTGTTGAATTTGTCATTTGGTGCTTAATTAATCTACTTTTTTGGGGGCTTGCTATGGCTGCATTGGAAACGCCGGTTTGTGATTTTGATAAACCCGCACCGGATTTTGCCTTACCGGGTGTTGACGGACGTATTTGGACTTTAGCCGATTGCATGGGCGAGAAAGGCTTGCTGGTGATGTTTATTTGCCAACATTGCCCGTTTGTCAAAGCCATCCATGAGCGCATTCTGCGTGACACCCGCGAATTGCAAGTCTTTGGCATTGCCTCGGTCGCCATCATGTCCAACGACACGGAAGCATATCCAGAAGATTCGTTTGCCAATATGCAAAAAATAGCTCAGGAACATCATTATCCCTTCCCCTATTTGCTGGATGAAACCCAAGAAATTGCCAAGGCTTACGGCGCAGTTTGCACACCGGATTTTTTCGGCTACAACGCTGATTTTAAATTGCAATATCGCGGACGTTTGGATGCCAGTCGCCGCGAAACCGCCCCACCTGATACAATACGCGAATTATTTGAAGCACTGAAATTAGTGGCGGCTACAGGCCAAGGCCCTAGTGACCAAATCGCCAGCATCGGCTGTTCCATTAAATGGAAATCAACGAACCCCTAAACAAAAAGCGAGAGTGAACTATGTCAATTCAAAAAATGCTTGATCTGGATTTATCAGGTAAACGTGTATTAATCCGTCAAGATTTGAACGTACCCGTGAAAAATGGTCAAGTGACCAGCGACATCCGTATCCAAGCCAGTATGCCTACCATTGAAAAAGCCCTGGCAGCCGGTGCGGCGGTGATTGTCATGTCCCATTTGGGACGTCCGGTTGAAGGCCAATATGACGAAGAATCGTCACTGAAGCCCGTTGCTGAACGCATGGCGGAATTATTGGGCAAACCGGTACGTTTGGAAAAAGATTGGTTGGACGGCGTGACAATAGCACCTGGTGAAGTGGTCTTATGCGAAAACGTCCGTTTTAACGTCGGCGAAGAAAAAAATAGCGATGAATTAGGCCAGAAAATGGCGAAATTATGTGATGTGTTCGTCATGGACGCTTTCGGTACTGCCCACCGCGCCCAAGCATCGACGCACAGCGTCGCCAAATTCGCGCCTATCGTTTGCGCCGGGCCGCTATTGGCCAGCGAACTGGATGCACTGGGCAAAGCCCTGGAAACCCCAACTAAGCCTTTAGTCGCCATCGTCGGTGGTTCTAAAGTGTCTACTAAACTGACCGTTTTGAAGTCTTTGTCGGAAAAAGTTGACCAACTCATCGTCGGTGGCGGCATTGCCAACACCTTTATCGCGGCGGCAGGTTACCCGGTGGGTAAATCGCTGTATGAACCGGATTTGATCGAAGAAGCGCAACGCCTGATTGCGGCGGCAAAACAAGCGGGTTCAGATATTCCAATCCCTGTCGATGTCGTCTGCGCGAAAGAATTTTCAGAAACCGCCGTCGCCACCGTGAAAAAAGTGGCGGATATTGAAGATGATGATTTGGTATTGGATATTGGCCCTGAAACTGCCGCGCAATATGCCGGGTTGTTAAAATCCGCCGGCACTATCGTTTGGAACGGCCCGGTCGGTGTGTTTGAAATTGAACAATTCAGCCACGGCACCCAGACACTGGCGAAAGCGATTGCCGAAAGCCCTGCATTCTCACTGGCTGGCGGCGGCGATACGTTGGCGGCAATCGACCAGTTCGGCATTGAAAACGATGTCTCCTACACCTCAACAGGTGGCGGGGCATTCTTGGAATTTTTGGAAGGAAAAGAATTGCCCGCCGTGGCGATCTTAAAAACCCGACAATAGACTTGCCGCCATTATTTATAATGGCACACTAATATAAGTCCACCGCACTTTCTCCGTTCTGTTATAGTCATAACGGCGTAAGGTACGGTGGACTTTTATTTTTTTACGGTGTACTGCACACCGATTTTCATTTTTATTACAGGAAACATTAATGGCTAGAATCACTATCGAAGATTGTTTGGAACATGTGGAAAACCGCTTTAAACTGGTGCTGTTAGCCAGCACCCGTGCCCGTCAGCTCAGCCAGGGCGCGACTGAATTCCTCCCGCGTCAAAAAGATAAAGATACCGTCTTGGCGTTACGCGAAATTGCAGCGGGGCATGTCACCGACGAAAACATCAAACGCCTACACCGTACCGTTGAAGTCCAGGATTATCCACCCGCATTCTGATTGTCCCAGCTTCCATGAACGTGCTTGACCGCCCCCAGGATATACTCGTCCGCCGCTTGTGCGACACCTTGTCCGGCTATCTGGAACAAAGCCAGATAGCCGATTGTATCCGCGCCTATGAATTTGGTGCGCGGGTCCATGAAGGACAAGTCCGCAAAAGCGGTGAGGACTATATCTGCCATCCGATTTCCGTGGCGATCAGCCTGGCTGAAATGCACATGGACGCTAACGGCATTATGGCGGCGATCCTGCACGATGTCATAGAAGATTGTAAAATCAGCAAAAAACAACTTGCCAAAGAATTTGGCAGCGAAGTAGCCGATCTGGTTGATGGCGTCACCAAACTTGGCAAAATCGACGACAAATCCCGCGCCGAAGCCCAAGCCGAAAACGTCCGCAAAATGTTTTTGGCAATGGCGAAAGATTTGCGCGTGATCATCGTCAAATTGGCGGATCGTTTGCACAATATGCAGACCATCGGTGCAATGCCAGCAGACAAGCAACAACGCATTGCCCACGAAACGCTGGAGATTTACGCACCGCTTGCCAACCGTCTGGGCATGAACGATATCCGGCACAAACTGGAGGCGTTAAGCTTTGCGGCGATGTATCCCGAACGCTACGACGAATTAAAAAATGCCGTCAAAAAAGAACGGGGGACTCGCCGTAAAATCGTCGAAACCATCGAAAGCGCGATTAAAATCCGTTTAACGGAAGCAAATTTAGTTTGTGAAGTGGCGGGCCGGGAAAAAAACCTCTACAGCATTTATAAAAAAATGACCGATAAAAAAATTTTATTATCGGATGTCTTTGATATTTATGCGTTTAGAATTTATTGCGATAGCGTCGATACTTGCTATCGCGTGTTAGGCGTCATCCATAACTTGTACAAACCCATTCCAGGACGGTTCAAGGATTATATCGCCCTACCTAAGGAAAATGGCTACCAATCGCTGCACTCGGTGTTGATGGGCCCGTTTGGCGTGCCTATCGAAGTCCAGATCAGGACGCATGATATGCACCGCATGGCGGAATCCGGCATTGCCGCGCATTGGCTGTATAAATCCGATGATGATAAAACCGAAAAAGTCCAGGCCCTGGCAAATGAATGGTTGCGGGATTTACTGGAAATCCAAAAATCCGCCGGCGATTCATTGGAATTTATTGATAACCTGAAAATCGACCTTTTTCCTCAGGAAGTCTTTGTTTTTACGCCTAAAGGGGCCATTATTAAAATGCCGCGCGGTGCCACGGCGGTGGATTTTGCCTACGCGGTGCATACAGACATCGGCAATGCCTGCGTCTCCGCAAGAATCGACAAACAGCTCGTGCCTTTGCAGACTAAACTCGAAAATGGCATGACGGTGGAAATCATCACCGCAGTCTGGGCACGGCCCAATCCGTTGTGGCTGAATTATGTCATTACCGTCAAAGCCCGTTCCAGCATCCGCAATTACCTAAAAAACTTCAAACAGCAGGAAGCCATCAACCTAGGCCGCCGGTTATTGGAAAAAGAGCTGCAAATGATGAATTTGCAGCTCGATAACATCGAAGAATCCCGCCTCAAAGCTTTCCTCAAAGTGATTGATTTAAAAACCCTCGATGATTTGCTTGAAGACATAGGCTTGGGCAATAAAATGCCATTTTTAGTTGCCAAACAACTCACCCAGGATGACATCAACGCCAATATCAAACTAAATGGCAACGAGAAAATCCAGAAAACTCCGCTGATCATCAAAGGCACCGAGGGCATGGTCATCACCCTTGCCAAATGTTGCCGCCCGATTCCAGGGGATGCCATCATTGGCTTTTTTAACCCAGGCACTGGCATCGTCGTGCATCACCACGAATGCCGTAACCGTGTCGTATTGCGTAAAAAAGACACTAGCTGGTTGGATGTGGAATGGAGCCAAGATATTATCGGCGATTTTCCTGCCGAGTTACGCCTGGAAATCATAAACCAACGCGGAGCCTTGGCAACTATTGCATCGGCGATTTCTGAAATGGAATCGAATATTGAAAACGTCAATGTCGTTGACCAAGATGACCGGGTTTGTGTCGATTTGATTACTTTAACCGCCCGTGACCGCGTCCATTTGGCAAAAATCATGCGCCACTTGAAAGAACTGCCCATCGTCCTAAAAATCACCCGCGTCAAAGCTTAATGCCCTGGATTATTGGATTCGACAACCTAATACCTTCTTCAATTATAAATTTGTTTAGCTGACCATAAGGTAACTCGCAGAAAATAAACCGCCACAGATTCTCAGCACAAAGTATTAAATCCACTAAAAGAATCGTCCACGAAAAACACTACAACACGATGTTTTTTATTATTTTTTCGTGCCTTTCGTGATTTTCGTGGACTATGTTTTTTTCTTGTGTCAGGGGGTATTTATTGCGAGTTGCCTAAACCACAATACTGTTGACTTAACGCTCGTGCATAATGCAAGGGCAATATGAATTAGGATTCGGCCAATATTAACTTCCTGATTTAAGACCTGTCAGGTCTCTACGGTTTCGGCAATAAAAGTTCGGGAAGTTATTTTTAGCCAAATCCTTAGTGCCTGAACTTTTTAACGGAGCTTTGTCGTGATCAATAGTATTCGTATCTGGTTTCTGCTTGCTTTTTTGTTGAGCTTATGCTCAAACGCTGTTTGCAGCGAAGAAATCCGCTTATTGTCGTGCCAGTCCACACGGGGGGCGTTGAGCTATTTGCAACCGCCAAGGCGGGTACTGATTGTGCCTTTATTGAGCGGAGATTCCGACACCAAGGGAAGCAAGAGGTGGGCCGAGAAGCCTGCCGACAAAATAGAAGTCTTTTATCGCAAGCAGTTCAAGGCGGTTGTCAAGCAATTGCGTGATATTTGGAGTTGGGAAGATTATTACCAACAGGCCGGGCAAATATTACAAGAGACTCCCCCTTTTGACCGGGTTATTTTTATCGGTCATGGCGGCTTCGATGGCCCGATACTCAATGACAAGGTGTTTTGGAAAGACCTCACGATAAGTGGCACCAATGGGAAATTGTTGCAATTTACCGAAGCGCAGCCTGGGCTTAAGGATGTTTTGTCGATTGACTATAATATCAATAAAAATCATATATTTACCGACTATATCTCCGCACATTGGCTGGAACTGGTGCAGATGGATCCAATCGATATCCGGCATCAGTTAAAGGGGCTGGAAAAACAGTTGCAACCGCTAGACCAAGCTTGCTTCAAGCGTTATTGCGCTCCCGATAAGCTGGCAACGGCCCGTAAGGAGACATATAAATCCCGAATCAATCTCTGTGAAACTGTTTGCCGCGAACCGCTATTCGACCTAAAGTCATACGTTGAAATATCCCCGGAACGCTTATTACTGTTTACCAACTCCCTGAGTTCCTTGGTGACGGCGGACGGTTTGATTTTTTTCGGTGCCTGCAATCCTGGCAGCGAAGCTCCGAATGACATACCAAAGAGAGGTGATGCTAAGTTTTTAATCAACACAACGCTAGCTGGCGGCCCTTACCAAAGTTACGTCCATCTCATCAGCTCAGCCACGGGCCGCGTCACGGCCGGCCCAATTGGGGACAGCAGTGCAGAGGATGTTGTCAAGAGAATCATCCGCTTTGAGAGCAATAACCATCAACATTTTTTATGTGTCGTCGCTCCCGCACCACATTAATCACCCGTGTACCATATACTTCAAACGGTCAAGTTTTCGGTTTTTATTGGTTTTTATTGAGAGGAGCGCGTATCTATGGGGCATAAAGGCATCCTGCCAGCGGGTTGCGGTCAAGATGACCGCGCTCCAAAACCAGCCGGGCACCGCTAAAATCCAGCTTTCTCATTATGACACTCAGCAAAGTAGGCTGGGGTGTACCCGCAAAGGGCATAAAACGCAAAGAACCCCAGCAGAGTGGCTTGTGGTGCCAGGATTGCGCTATCGCTTCATCCCCAGCCAACGACACTATGCTTTTCGTCCGATTTTGTATGTTTTTGGCTTTCTCGGTCAGGCACGAACTAAGGAACGGGCATGAAATAATTTCCGCACCGGCTCGTCAGACCTGTCAGGTTTTCAAAACCTGACAGGTCTTGATCCGCGAATTTATTCCATGCACATTCCTAAATGAAAAACCATCACAATTCATCCAATAAATCCCGGATAGGTTCGGCATCATCTTGATTGTTCAAAATCCTGAACAACTCCATGCTGAGCAAATAATAACGTTTTGCTTCGGTTTTGTTGCCCTTGAGTTGATACGCCAATCCCAAATGGTTGTAGTCAATTGCCAGGCCATTTTTGTCGCCTAATTGCTGGTCAATTTGCGAAGCTTTTTGCAACATTTCAATCGCTTTGTCCAAATCCTTGCTGGTTTTGTAAACAATCCCTAAATTTCTGTAATTTATGGCAATTCCAGTTTTAACATGCAGTTTTTCATAGAGCTGTAAGGCTTTTTGATACATCACCAAAGTATTCGGCAAATCACCACGTTTTTGATAGGCATTGCCCAAATTATCGTACTGGCGGGCAATTTGTTGTTGATCACCGATGGCTTCATGCAATTGCAAGGCTTTCTGGTAGCAAGCAATCGCCTGCCCTGATAAATCAGTGGTATTAAAATAAGCATTGCCCAAGTCATTATAATTTTTCGCTATAACAGCCTGGTTGGCTAAGGCTTCATTAACTTGCAGGGCTTTTTGGTATAGTTTTATAGCGGTATTAAATTCACTTCGTGCCTGATAGACATCCGCTAAATTGCTATAGGACTCTGCTATATTGGTTTGATCCTGATTGGTTTCCGCCAACTCCAACTGTTTTTGAAAGGCTACTATGGCCTCGTCTGATTTACCGGTTTGGTTTAACAATCGCCCCAATTGCCGCCAGCCACCCGCATCGTTTGGTTCAAGTTCGGTGGCTCGGCGATATGCCGCCAAAGCGTCTTGGGTATTGTCTAAAGAAGCCAAAATCCCCAAATGCCGCAATGCACCAGCCTTTTGTTTGGCTTCGGTTTGCGAATTTTCCGCCAATTGTGCAAACAAGGCTTTTGCTCCAGTGGTTTTGCCCTGCGCCAGACCAGTTATTGCCGTGTTGACAAGCTCTTCTGTCCCCAACGTGTCTTGACCATTGCTTAATGCCGTAACTGCTTCGGTCAGAGCTTGAATTTGCTGGCCTTGAGCCTCTGTTTCCGGTTGCTGCCGGGCAATTAACGCCGCAGTGATTTTTTCAATTTGGGCGGCATCAATAATCCCCGGCTGAACTGTTTTAACGCCATAGTTTTGGCAGGCTTGCAGGCTGATGCCGCACACAAAAATCAAAAAAATTGTTTTAAACAGCGTTTCGCAAATTACCAAACGCCGCCTCACGCCATTTGTTAATTTATTGGAAAAATTAAAGCATCCCTGCCTAAAACCAATTGCCGTGTAATCCTTGTTCATACGATAAGCCTCAGTAAATTAAAAATGTAGTAAGCATAGTCCTGCACTGTAAAGTAATACCAATCCCAATAAGTTTCTATGACAACACCGCCCAGCTCCGAGAGCAAAGGGATCGAATGGCGTCCGGTTGCAAAGCAAATTTATTCCAAGCCTGACAGCAGACATCAAGAATGTCGT
>NZ_JAQTZU010000050.1 GCF_028687615.1 Methylovulum sp. | reverse complement strand
TGATGCCGTAATGCTTGGCTAGCTTTGCGAGGCTCCCTTCAGCGTTTTGTATTTTTTCTCGGACGGCGTGCGTGGTCGTGGCTGTTCCGTGTAGTAGTTGCCCCATAGCTTTTGCTCCTTGAGTTTAACCATTTAAATGCGGGACTAAACACATAATTGCTCCGATTTCAATGATTTTAATGATTTTAATGATTTTAATGATTTTAATGATTTTAATGATTTTACTAAAATCGGACTTTAGCACTGATGCCAATGCCTAGCAAACCGAAAAGTTA
Source organism: Methylovulum sp. (assembly GCF_028687615.1). Classification (GTDB taxonomy): domain Bacteria; phylum Pseudomonadota; class Gammaproteobacteria; order Methylococcales; family Methylomonadaceae; genus Methylovulum. The sequence goes on along the minus strand of NZ_JAQTZU010000050.1, from coordinate 10,644 downwards.
AGGTCATTAGTGTATCGAGTTTGAAAGAACAAACCAGACTAATAAAGAAAACGAAATTGCACCATGATTGCCCAACGTTACGGTAAGGGGCGCGCCACTAACGAAAGCGAACGAAGCCACCGAACCTTGATAAAAAACCGAACTTCAAAACCACCAACGGGCAGCGCGTCCCTTTGACTGACTTGTTGGGCTTAACGAATACTACAGGGGCTGAATAATTACCAAAAATACAAACTACAGTTTCCAGCCAGCACTAGCAGATAAAAGCCAACGCATATTTCAACGAACCTCATTAACGAAGTAATTTGTCGTATTCTGCATGAGTACCAATCCAAACCCAAAGAAAGCCCTCTTCAATTGGTGTGGCGACCGCTCGATAATGCGAACCGACACGGGCAGACCAAACTTTTCCAACTTTTTTGAATTGCAATGATGGGTGAGAAGAATCGGCTTTTAACAGTTGAAAGTTTTTGTCAGCAAGACTACGAATATCCGTTGGGAGAAGCTCGTAGCAACTCCAGAAACTGGATGCTGTTTTGTGTTTCAAATATCCCTCGATTTTCCGGCTTGATGCTCCGCTAAAGCGGCGTTAATAAGAAAATCCAGCTTTCCGTTATTTGAATCTGCTTCGATTTGCTTGTCCCACCGAGCGTGGTCGAATTCAATAAACCAATCACGGAGTTTGGCAAACGAAACGTTATCTAACTCTGCAATTTGTTTTTCAATAGTTTCTACAGTCATCATGAACTACACTCACAAAAATAAATTGTGTGGAAATTATAACGCCCAATAGTTGTTTGACGATTCTTTATTAAGCCTAAGGATTATGATTTCGCGTTATCCGCCACTAACGTAGATAAATCGAAACTGACAGGCCCTGTCTTGGACTGCCCAACGTTACGGTAAGGGGGCTGCCCGCCCGATGGCCTACGGCAAAGCCGCCTACCTGTGAAAACTAAAAACTTCGCCAGCCGGAACGGCGGGCAGTCCCTTTGACTGGCTTGTTGGGCATTGAAGGCGACGTATTTTGCCCCGCACCGCAAAAGCCCACCGTACCGCAGTGCCGCACAACGCGAAAAACACCAAGCCCGCCAAGACTGGCAACAACCGACTGCAACCAGCCGGAAACCGCCGCCACAACGGGCAAGAAAACCGCCCTGCCACGCAAAACGGATGGCAACCCCGCAAAGCCGACAGGCACAAAACCAAAAACCCACTTCGCCCGCTTGGGAGCGGCGACGCAAAAGCCAGACCCGACAGGCCGAAAGTGAAGGCGAAAAACCCAACAGGGCGACCGCAAGGCAAAGGCCAAGCCTGGATTCCGCCCCAAACCCCAGCCAAACAAACCGCCAGAAGCCAGGGAAACGACCCCGCCACCGATACCGGACAACAGCACCCCCAGCACAAGCCACAACCCCGACAACAGGGACGGAAACGGCAGTGCCAACAACCCGCAGAATGCAGAGATGACGCTCAACCCAACCCGCAGCGGAACCCAGCAAAGCCAACCGGCAACCTCAAAAACACCCGCAGCCTACAAACCCGACAAACAAAAAGCCAATACACCCGAACCCAAACTGCCCAACGTTCAAGGTAACCGGCGCTGCGCGGCTTCATCGCGTAGTTGTATAGTTCCGTGCGATCATATACCCATCCGTAGCTGGCCGTTGTTCCGGGCAAAAGCGTATTTACAAGAACATTATCAAACTGCTAAACAGGAAACAAGCACATGGGCCACCACATCCATTCCCAAGCAAGGACAACGCCCGTCATCCGCCAAGAAATCAAGGATTCGGCACTGTCAGGCCGGAAACTGGCGGAGCGGTATCACATTAGCCGTAGCACGGCGAGGAAATGGCAACAGCGCGAAGACACCGAAGACCGTTCACATCGCGCCCATACCCTCTGGGGCACAAGTGGCATCTCCAAGCTGAAAGACGTCCTGCCGCCCGTGGAAGACGACGACTGCATGGATGCAGGAGGTAGGGCAACGCAGGGAGCGGTTGCCGAGGCCGCACAGCCGCGTAAAACGTTTAAGGATTATGAGCCTGGCTACCTGCATTTATGCCCTATGGGTACATCGACATCAAATACCTGCCCCAAATGCCTGACGGGGACAGCCGCCGCTACCGCCTCAAAGCCATTGACCGCGCCACCCGCCGGGTGTTTCTTGCCGTTTACGAGGAGCAGACCTGCGCCAGTAGCGTCGATTTCCTCAAGCGCGTTGTTCGAGCCGCGCCCATGAAAATCGTCAAGCTGCCCACTGACAATGGCACCCAGTTCACCGACCGTTTCACCAGCAAAGGCAAGCAGCCTACGGGGCAGCACCGTTTCGACCAAGCTTGTGACAAGCTAGGCATTGAGCATCGTTTAAGCCCGCCCAGACATCCGCAAACCAACGGCATACCCTCTGGGGCACAAGTGGTGGAGCGTTTTAATGGACGGATCAGCGAATTGCTCAAGCAAACCCGGTTTAGCTCCGCCGAGGAATTGGAGAAGACCTTGCTCAGCTACCTGGTTATCTATAATCATCATATTCCACAACGCGCCATCAACCATCAAACACCCATGCAAGCCGTCCAAAAATGGCAAGAAGATAAGCCTGAGTTGTTTGTTAAAAAGGTTTATGACCAGGCGGGACTTGATACATTATTTATCATGTTGACAAATCTATGATCATTCGGGGTGCAGGACGGTCAATCAGCGTTTCCTTGCTACACGGCTTGTTGTTGTTTTGCGTAAGCCTCAATGATTGCCAAAATCATAGCGCCAAACCGTTCTTTCAACTCGGCGCAACGTGTTGAGTTGATAAGTTCGACCCCCTTGCGTTCGCTACGGATTAGCCCTGCTTCCCGTAAGACACGGAAATGTTGGGATAGCGTCGACTTAGGCAAAGTCCGTTTTTGGATGGTCGCAAAAGCGGAACAGTTCTTGGCGCATTCCGCAACGGCAAGGTTGATGTAGATTTCTAGGCGCACAGGATCGGAAAACGCATGCAAGATGCCTTCGACGGTGATTTCTTCTACGGGGGGATGGTACAGGGTTCTCATGGTTAAAAGCATACCACATTTGACAACCCCCTTTCATGGTTCTAAAATTCGGAACTAATGAATTTATAAATTCATTAGGGCAGCCAACCTTATTTTTCATATTGAATGGGGCATTTTTATGGGCAAACTTTCTGGAAAAATCGCCATCGTTACCGGTGGCAACAGCGGTATTGGCTTGGCAACGGCCAAATTATTTGCTGGCGAAGATGCCAGCGTCATCATCACCGGGCGCAGGCAGGCGGAATTGGATGCCGCCGTTGGAAATCGGCGGCAATGCGCTGGGCATCCAAGGCGATGTCGCCAACTTGGCTGACCTTGACATCGCCACGGATATTGCCAAAGGGTGTGCCGCACGGCTGATATGAAGATAGAGACTGTGAAAGTATTCAGTTTTGGAGTAAAAAAACATGTTTTTTACTCGACTTACTAATAAAAATCAATTAGTTACAATATGGCATTCGGGAAATTTTTGAATACTTTCACTGTCTCGATAGCGAAACCACGTTTGCTGAATTGCAGGCGCGTCTTGCCAAGACGCTTGCCTTTTTGCAAAGTGTCGGCGAAACCGACCTTAACGGTAGCGAAAACAGGACGGTCACGCTAAAATTGCGCGACCATGAAATCCGCTTATTAGGGCAACCGTATCTGCTGGATTTTGTGCTGCCCAATTTTTATTTCCACATCACCACGGCATACGCCATCCTGCGGCATAACGGGGTGGAGATAGGCAAAGCGGATTTTATCGGCGAATTAATAACTTATTGAATAAGCTTTGCCCCAATAACCTGCCGATAGGGAGATTGGCATCTATAAAATCCACTGGTTGTGAATTATTTAACGCTTTGCTCTGTCTTGCTTGGGCGCAGCGAAAAACAGGTTTTTTCGCTACGCTATCACCGCAATGATTTTAATCCCAGACCGCAACCACTCAATCAACGTTTGCCTTATGTCCAAAGGAGCCACATCGGTATGAATGTACAACCGCTTTCCGCCCCGCCATTCCGAAAACTTAGCTTTTCTTATTGGTTTATCAGTTTAACCATTAGCCTTGTATGGTTGGCTGGTTGCGGAAAAAACGAAACCCCGACTGCTGTCGCTACGCCTCCTAAACCCGCCATCGTTGCCAGTCAACCGTTACAACATGAGATTGTCGAATGGGACGAATACACCGGACGTTTGCAAGCGGTCGAAGCGGTGGATATTCGGGCGCGGGTGTCGGGTTATTTGCAACAGATTGGTTTTAAAGACGGCGGCAAAGTCAAAAAAGGCGATTTGCTGTTTGTGGTTGACCCAAGACCGTACATGGCGCAATTGCATCAGGCCAAAGCCGAACTGGACCGGGCCACCTCGCGTTTGGAATTGGCGCAAAACGATGTGCAACGGGCGCAACGGCTACAAAAAGAGCAGGCCATTTCCGAAGAAGAATACGACACGCGCAGCAAAAACGTAGTGCAGGCTTCCGCCTCGGTGGACGCTGCCAACGCCGCTGTCGAATTGGCGCAACTGAATGTCGATTTCACGCATATCCGCGCACCGATTGCCGGACGGATTTCCCGTAAACTCATCACCGAAGGCAATCTGGTCAGTGCCGATGCGACGGTGTTGGCGACTATTGTGTCGATTGATCCCATCCATGTTTACATCGATGCCGACGAACGCTCGGTGCTTAAATACCGCCGCCTGAATATTGAGGGCAAACGCAAAAGCACGCACGATTCTAAAATTCCCTTGGAAATGGCGTTAATTGATGAAAATAGCTATTTACACCAAGGTTATATTGATTACGTTGACCCTGAAATTAATCCGGCGACTGGCACCATCCGCGCCCGTGGCGTATTTGCCAACCCCGATGATTTTCTGGGGCCGGGCATGTTCGCGCGGGTGCGCATACCCGGTAGCGGCAAATATCAGGCTTTGTTGATTAGCGACCGCGCCATTGCCGTGGATCAGGGCAAGCAGTTCGTCATGGTGGTCAATAAGGACAACCACGCCGAATACCGGCCCATCCAAACAGGGCGCAGCCATGAAGGCTTGCGTATTATTACCGCCGGTCTGACGGTTGACGATTGGGTCATCACCAACGGCCTGCAATTTGTCCGTCCGGGTGTGGAAGTGCAGGCCACCCACGCACTGATGCAAGCCGAACTGGCGGCGGGGGTGGTACAGTGAATTTCGCCTTCTTTTTTATAGACCGCCCGCGTTTTGCCATTGTCTTGTCGATAGTGATTGTCCTGGTCGGCGGCATTGCCATGTTCGGCTTGCCCATCGCCCAATACCCCGAAGTCACGCCACCGACGATTTTAGTGTCCGCCAGTTATCCTGGCGCAAATCCCAAGGTGATTGCCGAAGCCGTTGCCGCCCCTATCGAGCAGCAAGTCAACGGCGTGGAAAATATGATGTACATGTCGTCGCAATCGACCAGCGACGGGCAAATGCAACTGACCATCACCTTCCAAATTGGCACCAATCTGGATATCGCGCAAATGCAGGTGCAAAACCGCGTTGCCAACGCCCTGCCCAAATTGCCGGAAGATGTCCGCCGTTTGGGTGTGACCACCAAAAAATCGTCGCCGGATATTCTGCTGGTCGTCCATTTGACGTCCCCTAACCAGCGTTACGACCAGTTATATTTGTCCAACTACGCTTTGCTGAATATCAGCGACCCATTGCTGCGTCTGCCTGGTGTCGGCGATGTCAGAACCCGTGGTGCGGGCGATTACAGTATGCGCGTCTGGCTAGACCCGACCCAAATTGCCGCCCGCAATTTGACCGCCAGTGATGTGGTGCGGGCTATCCGCGAGCAAAACGTGCAAGTGGCGGCGGGTGTCGTCGGTCAGCCGCCCTTGGATAAGGCGGTCGATTTCCAGTTGAATATCAACACGATGGGTCGGTTGACCAGTATTGAAGAATTCGGCAACATCATCGTCAAATACGGCGAAGACGGCAGTTTGTTGCGCTTGCGTGATGTTGCGCGTATTGAACTGGGCGCGGAACGCTATTCCTTGCGCAGCCAATTGAACAACCATGACGCAGTGGCGATGCCCATTTCGCTACGCCCAGGCGCCAATGCTTTGGAAACCGCGCATCAGGTTAAAGCGTTGATGCAAAAATTGAAAACCCGCTTCCCCGAAGGCGTGGAGTACCAAATCGTTTACGACACCACTATCTTTGTCGAACAATCGCTGGAAGCGGTCAAGCATACGTTTGCCGAAGCCCTGTTGCTGGTGGTGTTGGTGGTGCTGGTGTTTTTGCAAAGCTGGCGGGCGGCGATTATCCCACTGTTGGCGGTTCCCGTGTCTATCGTCGGCACTTTTGCGGTGATGGCGATGATGGGCTTTTCGTTGAACAATCTCTCGCTGTTCGGATTGATCTTGGCGATTGGCATTGTCGTTGATGACGCCATTGTGGTGGTGGAAAACGTCGAACGCAATATTGCCCTGGGATTAAATCCCAAAGATGCCGCACGCCAGGCCATGCGCGAAGTGACCGGGCCGATTATCGCCATCTCCGTGGTATTGGCGGCGGTGTTTATCCCCTCGGCGTTTGTGGCCGGCATTAACGGGCAGTTTTACAAACAATTCGCCTTGACCATTGCCGCCTCGACGCTGATTTCGGCGTTCAACTCCCTCACGTTAAGCCCGGCTTTGGCGGCGATGTTATTGAAGCCGCATCACGACAAAGGCGACAGGTTGACGCGACTGATCAATGCCGCGTTCGGTTGGTTTTTCAAACTGTTCAACCGTGGTTTTGCCGCCAGTTCTTCCGGTTATGCGGCGGTGGTGAAACGTTTGATGCGGCTGACGGCCTTGGTCGCGTTGGTTTATGTCGGCTTGCTGGCGTTTACCGGTTACGAATTTAACAAAGTGCCGTCCGGCTTTATTCCGCTGCAAGACAAAGGTTATCTGATCGTGTTTGCACAATTGCCGGAAGCGGCCTCGTTAGAACGCACCACCGCCGTTATCCGCAAAGCGTCGGAAATGATCCTCGCCCAACCGGGTGTGAAGGCGGCGGTAGGCTTTCCTGGTTTTTCGGTGGTCAGCGGCGCGAACACGCCCAATGCCGGAACGATTTTCGTACCCTTAAAACCTTTTGAGGAACGCGTCGCCAATGGCTGGTCGGCACAAAAATTATTAGCGGAATTGCAGCCGAAAATGAAAGGCATTAAAGAAGCTTTTATCGGCGTGTTCCCGCCACCGCCGATTTTGGGTTTGGGCAGTTTGGGCGGTTTTAAAATGCAAATCCAAGACCGTGGCAATGAGGGTTTTGACCAGCTCGATAATGCCGTACAAGCGGTGTTGCAGCAAGGTCGGCAAAATCCGCATCTGGCCGGGCTATTCACCAGCTTTCAGAATAATGTCCCGCAACTTTATGCCGACATTGACCGCGTTAAAGCGAAGTCGCAAGGCATCCCGCTGACGGAAATATTTGAAACCATGCAGACTTATTTGGGTTCGCTGTACGTCAATGACTTAAACCTGTTCGGGCGGACTTTCCAAGTGACCGCGCAAGCCGATAGCGAATTTCGCCGCGAACCGGAAGACATAGGAAGGCTAAAAACCCGCAACGCCCAAGGTGAAATGGTGCCTTTGGAAGCCTTGGTGGCTATGCGTAAAATCAGCGGCCCGGATCGGGTCGTGCATTACAATATGTATCCGGCGGCGGAAATCAACGGCGCGGCGGCCCCCGGTTTTAGCTCCGGCCAAGCCGTGGCGTTGATGGAAGCGTTGGCGCACAAAAGCTTGCCGCTTTCGATGGATTTTGAATGGACGGAACTGACTTTCCAACAAATCCAAGCGGGCGATACCGCCCTGTATGTGTTCGCCTTCTCCAGCTTATTGGTGTTTTTGGTGTTGGTGGCCTTGTATGAAAGCTGGATTTTGCCATTGGCGATTGTCTTAATCGTGCCAATGACCTTGATGTGCGCCTTGGGCGGAGTCTGGTTGCGCGGCACTGACAACAATATCTTCACGCAAATCGCCCTGCTGGTATTGGTGGGTTTGGCTTGTAAAAACGCGATTCTGATTGTCGAATTCGCCAAAGAACGCCACGATGCGGGCATTGACCGCTTTACCGCCGCGCTGGAAGCCTGCCAATTGCGGTTTAGGCCGATATTGATGACCTCGTTTGCTTTTATTATGGGGGTATTGCCGTTGCTGTTCGCCACCGGTGCGGGTTCGGAAATGCGCCAGGCTTTGGGTACGCCAGTCTTCTACGGCATGTTGGGCGTCACCCTGTTCGGCTTATTGTTCACCCCCTTGTTTTATGTGGCCTTGCAAGGCATTGCCGAGCGCAATAAAGCCCTTACCACGGCTACCAGCGAGGAGGCTTAATATGCGCCAGCGACAATTAGCCTGTTTCAGTGTTTGCCTGGCACTGTCTGCCTGCGCGGTCGGCCCGGATTATCAAGCGCCGCAAACGTCTGCGCCCAAGCAATTCGCCAATGCCGCCACTGATACTATGACCGCCAACAGCACCGAAATCCGCTGGTGGGAAAAGTTTGCCGATAAAACCCTAAATACTTTGGTGGCTGACGGCTTACGCGCCAATCCCGACTTGCGCATCGCCACCGCCAATTTACGCGAGGCACGGGCGGCGCGGCAATTAAGCCAGTTTGATTTCTACCCGACGGTGACGCTGTCCGCTTCGGAAAAATCGTTGCAACGCAGTAAAGGCATCTTCGGCTCGGCCACCAATCCTGGCGGTTTCGATTTGCTCAACACCGGTTTCGATGCGACTTGGGAGTTGGATTTTTTCGGGCGCATCCGCCGTTCTGTCGAAAGCCAAACCGCCGAGATGGAATCGTTCGATGCCCAACGCCGCGATGCCATCGTCAGTTTAGTCTCTGAATTGGCGCGGAATTATTTTGAACTGCGCGGCACACAGCACCAGTTGTCCGTCGCCCGCAAAAATGCCGGCAATCAGGCGGCAACGCTCAAATATACCCAAGCCAGGCTGAGCGGCGGACAAGGCACGGCACTCGACACCGCCCGCGCCGAAGAGCAATGGAATTCGACTCTGGCGATTATTCCGCCCTTGGAAGCCAGCATTCGCCATGCCATCCACCGCTTATCGGTATTGGTCGGCAAAACCCCGGAACAGTTGTACGGTAGACTGGAGGCTAACGCCCCATTACCGCAAGCACCGAAAATCATCGGCATCGGCGATCCCGCCAAGTTGCTGCAACGCCGCCCTGATGTCCGCGTCGCCGAACGCGGCCTTGCCGCCGCCACCGCGCAAATCGGCGTCGCCACGGCGGATTTGTTCCCGCGCGTCAGTTTTGTCGGCAATATCGCTTTGGAAGCGCGTAGTTTCGCAGGGCTAGGCGCCAGCGGCGGCGACACCTATTCATTCGGGCCGTCTATCCGTTGGGCGGCGTTTGATTTAGGCCGTGTCTACACGCGCATAAAAGCCGCCGATGCCCATGCCGAAGGCCAGTTAGCCTTATACGAAAAAACCGTGTTGGGCGCGTTGGAAGAAACCGAAAACGCCCTGCTGGAATACGGCAAGCTGCAACAACGCCGCGAGTATTTCCGCGCCGCCGTCGTTGCCGGCGAAAAAGCCGCCTATTTGGCGCGGCTGCGTTATCAAGATGGCGTTGCCGATTTTCTCGCCGTACTCGATGCCGAACGCCGCCTGTTGGAAACCCAGGACCGATTGGCACAAACCGAAACTGACACAGCCACCGCTTTGATCTCAGTCTATAAAGCGTTAGGTGGCGGCTGGGAATGAGATGCGGATGCCCGTCCGCCATTGGCGAAATAATAGATAACAAATTGAATTTTAGAAGTTAAATTTAACACTTGGCGCAGGTTGATGTTGATTGATGCAGCAACGCCGTGACCAGCCGTTTTTGTTTATCAGCGGATGTTACGCAGACCTTTTTGCATTGTTGAATAAAGAAATATTGAGTCGCTATCGCGACGGATTATTTAATCGGGTTCTCGCACCCGAAAGCGAGATACACTGCAAAATCCATCCGTGGATTTTGCCCTTCGGGTTGGCACCAAATCCGCTCCCGGCGGATTTGTCTTTTGCGCCGCCTCGGCACACCGCTACGCTGCTCTGTCCATAGACCCCCTTGAGAGGCGTTGCCCTACCTCTGTCCATAGACCACCCTTGTGGTGGCATCCAAATCGAAAAGAAAGTATCCAAAGAAAAGGCGGCCCATTGCCGCTGATGTCTTGCGCTCCTCGCACTTGTGCCCCGAAGGTATTTGTCGGGGGGGGCAAATGGGATACAAACTACGTTACTGCCTAACGTCAGCGCGTAGGGCGCATTAGCGATAGCGTAATGCGCCGGATGATTGAAATCCAACATGCGGTGCAATACGGCTATCGCCTATTGCACCCTACGGATTGCGCCTTACCGCGTTGAACTAACTTTTGCAGTGTGGGCAGTAGCAGGTACAAAAAACAGAATCATTTAACCAATACCCAACAACCGCCACGCCCTCAAACACTATACTTGCCCACCACATGCGGATACTGCAAACTACCCACTAGCGCCGGGGAGGTTGTAACCGGCGACAAGTCAGGGGCGTCTATAGATGTCCAATACACCCGCGTCCCGCCGGTCGAGTCAAAGCCCGACATAT
>NZ_JAQTZU010000049.1 GCF_028687615.1 Methylovulum sp. | reverse complement strand
TTTTTTTGGAAAATAAACGCAATGCTTGCCGAATGGCACGGGGATGGCTTTTTTACGCCGAAAAAACCACCCGAAAATAACTGATAATTGCTTGATTTAAAATCAGCTCGTAGCCCGTATGCAGCGGTAGCGTACCCGCAGGGCATAGAGAATACGGGGTTCGGAACCGCACACTTTCCAATTCCGAAAACCCGTACCGAACCCATGCGATTAAATACGGCATGTCTGAGTTGGAAAAAACCCGTAATCCGCCTTGCCGCATACGGGCTACTCGCTTTCAGCCATGATGTAAAAATTCAGGCTTCTTTCAAAGGCAAATAAATATCGGTGATCAACTCCTGTTCGGGCACGTCAGGAAACAGGTTCAGATAGTGAAAGAAGCAAGGAAAGTCGCGTAATTCTTCATTGCTTTCCGGCAGCCATATTCCATATAAAAATCGTATCTTGTCGTCCATCGCTTCATGCGGGCCTAAATGGCGGGCCACAGCGCAACGCCCGCCCGGGATGATTTTAGTCATGACACTTTGCGGGTTCTCCGGCACGTCCGCTTCGACTGAGCCGCAGAGGTCAAATCTGAATTTTTCAGGAGCCGTGGTTTTAGGGTCGTCGTAGGCGAGCCCGTAAGTATTGCTGGTTTTCACCGGGGATAATTGGCTGGTCTTGCGCCATTCGATAAATACCCCGACCGAATCGTTCAATGTCTCAACCGCCCCACGATGCTTAACCTTACTCGACATTTCAAGAATGACGAAGTACTAGGGCGCAGCACTTGATAGGGGTATAAGATGATCAATCCCTTAAGCGTTTAAAATATTCACTTTCCGCAACAATATCGCGGGTGTCTACCACCCGGTCGAGATAAACCTTGCCGTCCAGATGGTCTATTTCATGCTGGAAAATCCGGGCGATAAAACCTTCCTGTTCCGATTCCACCGGGCCGCCGTGTTGATTGGTGTAGCGGATCAAAATACGCAGGTAACGCGGCACCAATGCGCGGATTGACGGTATGCTCAAACAGCCCTCCCAGTCTTTTTCCTGTTCGCCTGACAAAATTTCATAACTGGGATTGATCATCACGGTGGGTTCCATCAGCGGCGCGTCGGGGTAGCGCGTGGTGGGTCGTGACGCGACAATGATCAGGCGTTTGGACAAACCGATTTGCGGCGCGGCAAGGCCGACACCTTGGCTGGTTGCCAAGGTGGTTTGCAGGGCGATAATCATGTCACGGGTTTCTGGCGAGTGGACATCGGTTATGGGTTCGGCGATTTGCCGCAAAATGTCCGCGCCCAGTTGGGCAATTTCATAAATCGCCGTCATGCTTAAGCCTGCAATTCGCGCAAAAGCAGGGTTTGCGCTTGCACCGACACTTCGTTGCCAGTTGGTGGCAATTGCCGGTAACTGCCATCCGGCTGCAAGAACCAGACTTGGGAATTATCCTGCAAGTATAAATTCAAATCGTGCAAGATACGTGCGGCGAGTCGTTTGTTTTCAATCGGAAAACACACTTCCACGCGCTTGAACATGTTGCGGCTCATCAAATCCGCGCTGGAGGCGTAAACTTCCTGGTGTCCGTCATTGGCGAACACATAAATCCGTGCATGTTCCAAAAAGCGGCCAATGACCGCCCGCACTTCGATATTTTCAGAAACACCCGGAATGCCCGGACGCAAGCAGCAGATGCCCCGCACAATCAGCTTGATTTCCACCCCGGCTTGGGATGCGCGGTAGAGTGCCTGGATCAATTGCTCTTCGACGACGGCATTGACTTGGATGATGATTTTGGCCGTTTTGCCGCTTTGGGCATGGGCAATTTCGCGTTCAATTTTTTCTATCAAGCTTTTGTGTAGGGAAAACGGTGATTGCAGCAGTTTATTGAGCTTAGTCACTTTGCCGAGGCTGGTGAGCTGGGCGAACACGCGCCGTACATCTTCACCGAGTTCTTTGTCACAGGAAAACAAGCCGTAATCGGTGTAGATTTGCGCGGTTTTGGGATGGTAATTGCCGGTTCCCAGATGCACATAATTGCGTAGTTGTTTGTCTTCGCGGCGTAGCACCAAGCACATTTTGGCGTGGGTTTTGTAACCGACCACACCATAAACGACATGCACCGCCGCTTCCTGCAATTTGGAAGCCAGGTCGATATTGGCTTTTTCATCAAACCGGGCCCGCAATTCAATGACCACGGTGACCACTTTGCCTGCCTTCGCCGCTTTTATCAATGCCGAGACAATCGGGGAATCCGCGCCGGTGCGGTACAAGGTCTGTTTGATGACCAGTACGTCAGGGTCTTCGGCGGCCTGGCGCAAGAATTCGACGACGGGCGAGAATGATTCAAACGGATGGTGCAATAGGATGTCATTTTTTCTGATGGCGGCAAAAATGTCTTTGTCTTTGCCCAATTGTGCGGGAACGCTGGGTTTGAAGGGTTGGAATTTCAGTTCGGGACGGTCCAGCAAATCATTGACTTCTTGAAGCCGGTTGAGGTTGACCGGGCCATCGACCAAAAACAGGCGGTCACGGCTCAAACGGAAACGTTCCAGCAAGAAGTTGACTTTGTCTTCGGGGCTGTTCGCGTCAATTTCCAGGCGCACTTCGTCGCCGTAATTGCGCATCGCCAATTCACCTTGTACTGCCAGCAGCAAGTCATCAATCGCATCATCATCAACAAAAAAGTCGCTGTTGCGGGTGACGCGGAACTGGTAACACCCCGTTACGTTCATGCCATTGAACAGGTCGTTAATAAATTCATGGATAATCGACGACAAAAATACAAAATCATGCGGCCCGTTGCCTGCGATTTCGGGCGGTAATTGGATGACCCTGGGCAAGCCGCGCGGGGCTTGCAGCACGGCACGCCCGCTGTTTCTGCCGAAGGCGTCCTTGCCGGTCAAGGAGATGATGAAATTGAGGCTTTTGTTCAGGATACGGGGGAATGGATGGGCGGAATCCAAGCCCACCGGCGTCAAAATCGGCAGCAATTCTTCGTTGAAATAATTGGCCAGCCATTGGTGTTGCGCTTTAGTCCATTCTTTGCGGCGTATGAAGCGGATATTTTCTTCCGCCAATTTAGGGATCAAAATCTCATTGAGCACTTTATACTGGTCAGCTACCAGTTCATGGGCATGGACAGCGATTTTTGCCAGTTGCTCTTGCGGCGTGGTGCCATCGGCACTGACGGTATTGGGGTCAATGCTCGCCATTTCGATGATGCTGGCGACCCGCACTTCAAAAAATTCATCCAAATTTGAGCAGGAGATGCACAGATAATTAAGCCTTTCCAGTAATGGCACACTGGTGTTTTTGGCCTGGGCAAGGACGCGCTTGTTAAATTCCAGCAAGCTTAAATCGCGGTTGATGTACAAGCTGGGGGTGTTCAGGTTGGGTTTTGGGGCTGTCGGGTTGCTATCCATTATGATTTCCATCAATATTAATTGTTTCATAAGTAATCGCGCCTTAAATTTCAAAATTGTTCCGGCGATTACTTGTGAAACAATTAATAATTTATTGATTGATTGATTGTATGTGTATCCCATAAGTTCGCGCACAGTAACCTCATTCTACTGTGCGCGAACTTATGGGACACACATACAGAGTTAAGGCATGGTGCCGGTGATTAAAACATGCCGGTCACTGATCTGCACTACATTAAAAGGCAGCTCCGCGTCGGCTAATTGCTCGGTAATTTCCTCAATGCGGAAAGCCGCCAGCAAGGAATGGTAAAAATCGTGTTGCAGGATGTCCGGTTCATTGCTTGCATAAGCCGTAACCATATCTTGTGCAGTGGCTATGCTGATAGGGCGCAATAAATCCATGATGACGCACTGCGTACCTTTCTTCGAATAACGTTTTAGGGTTTGCCAAAGTGTCTGCGGGTCGGGCAGATGGTGCAATAAACTGTTGCTAAAGATAATGTCATAATGGGGTTGTGGCAAGATGACGACGGGCAATCGGCCATGAATAAAGTTTACCGGAGCCGCCTTGTGAATAGGGGCAACGGATTTTGCGTAATCGAGCATGACGGCGGAACCATCAACGGCATCGAGTCGGCTGGCGGGATAAGCACTGGCAAAACGCCAGCTTATATCGCCATTACCACAGCCTAAATCCAGCGCGATGCCTTTGAAATCATTGCCGACGAATGCTTTCAGGTGTTGGATGAAATGATTATGTGGAATCTCAAAATCGGCTTCGGCGTAAGCCAGCACCTGTTCGGGATCTTCCATGAGTTCGGGTTCTTGTTGTCTAATCATGGTTGTCGGTGCATTGTGGAAAACCTCGATTGCCTTGTAAGCCGCCGGTATGGATGGCAATAATCCTTTGGCCGGGTTTGAATGTGCGTTTTTTGATCAAATCATACAAGCCGTACAACATTTTTCCCGTATAAACAGGTTCTAACGAAATGCCGGTTTGGTTTTGGAATTGCCCGATAAAACAGAAAAGTTCTGGGGAAGTTTGGGCAAAACCCCCAAAATGATAATCCAGATTAAGCTCCCAATTATGGCATGGTTCGGGTAAAAGTCCGGCAATGTCCTTGTATAGGAATCCAGCATTTTTTAACGCCGCAAAACCTAGTACACGGCTGTGTCCGGGGACGGCGTTAATGAGTCCTGCCAAGGTGGTTCCGGTGCCGCAAGGGGCACATAGCCAGTCGTAAGGCAGGCTGATTTCACTGGCAAGCTCGGCGACGCCTTGCAAAGCCAAGGTTTGTGCACCACCTTCGGTCAGCCAATAGGCGTCGGGTGGCAAATCGGGCAAGTCATGCCAGTTCTGATACTTCCGTAGTAAACGGTAATCTGTGCGGGAGACAAATTTTAGGATCATGCCCCAGTCACTGGCATCCTGTAAGGTGGGGGTCAAAGCGTGGGTTTGGTCGCCGCGGATCAGGCCGATTGTTTGGAGTTGCAATGTCTGGCCGACATAGGCCAATGCGTGTAAATGGTTGGAATAGACACCGCCCATGCTGATTAAGGTGTGGGAATCGAGCGATAGGGCGTGCTTGAGGAGGTATTTCAGTTTCCGCCATTTGTTGCCGGAAATGACAGGATGCAGTAGATCATCCCGTTTTAGCCATAACTCTATTTGATGTTGATCGAGTAGCGGGTCGTTAATTTTGGTTAGGATTGAGTCCTGGAAGCTTTGTTCCAGATTAATGAGTTCCTGCTGCATACGACGTCAAGGGTTTAGTCCTTATAAATTCAGATGATTGTGTGAAAAGCCGGTAGCTATGCTGTGAACGGTCAAGATGACCGCGCTCCAAAAACCGAAAAATATACAAAGCGCCTAAGAACAGGTTCTTAGGCGCCTTTTTAATAGCGTAATTCCCCATCAATGTTGCCGGATAGGGTTATCAGCCGCGATAACGGTCATAGACCATTTGTAGCATTTTGATTTCGCCTTCTTCGGGTTTGCTCCAGCCTTGAATCTGAATATCCTGCAAGATTTGCTGGCCTTGGCCGTCGTTGCTCATGGCAACAAGGATTTCCCCCAAACTTTCGGCTTCACTTCTTAAATGCGGGGCGACCAGAAAAAGATGGCAGGCAAAATCAGTTTGGCTTTCATCCAGTTTGCGGACACTGTTTTTGCTGAATGACGACAAGCCATCAAAGGTTTTCTTGAGCATAAACGCCAAATCAGCTTTTTTGCGTATCAATGTCTGCAAGGCTTTGATTTCATTGCCGGAAAAATCAAAAGTTAGTTTTGACGAATCAACCTCGTTTTCATCACACAAAAAACGGCCCAACAGATAGACAAAACTATTTTCTGTCGCCGTGCTGACGCAGGCATTGACGTATTCGGCCAAGCTGCGGGTATCGTCAGAACGGGTCAAAACCACCACTTCATCCGCTTCTGAAGCGGGCCGCATGACGGGGATAAAACCGTGTTGCTTGATCATCAACGAGGCTTCAAACGGTTTCGCAAACAATAAGTCGGTGCTGTCGGCATTTGGCGTATCGACGGTTTGCTCGAAATGTATGGCTTTTTTCATGCGCCGTTGCAAATAGGTGTTGAGCAAATACCAGCCAGTCAGTTGTTGGCCGGATTGCATGCTGGCGATAAAATTCAGCTTGTCATGGCTAATGACGGTTGCGGGCTTATTTGTTTTGGCTTCGATATGATGTGGCTGCTCTAGGTTTAACGGCGTGGTGCCGGTCGTTTCGGGGGCGTTGCCATCGGATTTTATAAAACGCGCCAAGCCAGTGATTTTAAACAGCATGCTGACCATGCGGTCCAGGTGCTGGACTTCGATACGGATTTTTTGCCGCTCCCAATTTTCAAAAACCTTCAGTAGTAATGACAAGCCCATAGAGTTGACGCGCTCAACTTGTTTGAAGTCGAGCAGGACGTAGGAGCCTGCGGGGATTTGTGCCAAGGAATCCAGCACGTTGTTGGCATGGGCATCAATAGCACCGACCAAATCGAAGGTGAAGCTATTGTTTTCGCTAGCGATTTGCTTGATGGTAAAAGTATTGTTCATGCTCATGGTTACGCTCCTACAGGGTATGCGGCTTCATATTCGGTGTGGTATATGAATTGGATGCCGGAATCGACATCCATATCAATGGGATTGTTAATATCCCAAAGGGTTGTCACCTGAGTGCGTTTTTGTGGATGGACACGGATTTGCAGATAATCGGACAGCCGCCACATCATGTACAGGCCGACACCGCCAATTCCCGCTTCGACACCGTTTTCCATTGCATGGGCGATATTTTTTAAGAACACGCCGGGGGTCAACGTACCCCAGTTGTCGGTGATCATCAAGCCTAACAAGCCGTCAGCCACGGCAATGTCGATACGCACTTCTTCATGCGCATCCAATTCCCGTGATTCGCCTTTTTCGTAATAGGCAATGCCTTTACCGTCGCGGGGCGCGGCGTACAAGCTGTTTTCGGTCATTTCATCGAGGATCACCATGAGCGCCTCGATATGGTCTTTAGGCAGTGTGCCTTGGTCATTCAGCCAAGAAAAAATTTCCTCGGTGATGAATGCCTTGTCTTCGGTATGGGTCAATTGGAACTGACGGTATTGGGGTTGTCCGGGCATGAGCGCGTACAAATCATCATCGGCGGATTCGTGATGTTGGTTCAGCAGATGTTCCCAGCCGAGTTTTTGGCAGAAGTCATCGTTTTTCGGCAAAATCCGGCAAATACCGTCTTGGCTGAAACGGGTCAGCAAGTCGGAATAACCTTGTTCAGCGAGGAATACGACATATTCTTTGGAAATCCGCGGGATAGGGTGTTCGCCTTGGCGGTAAAAGCCTTCCGAGATACGGATGATGTCGCTGACATCGTTGTTTTGTGATGCCTGGATGACACGGTCGGTATGGCTGAAGACGACAATGGTGATGTCATCGGTGTAAGCCGTGCCACGGCAATGCACCCTTAAAGCATCCATTAAAATATTGCGTAAGTCTTCAGGGTTTTCGACATCAATATTGGCATTTAACAAGAACTCGAGGCGGTCATAACCAAAAGCCTCGCCCGATGGCGATTCTTCTTCGACCAGCCCGTCAGTGTACAAGAACAATTTGTCGCCGACATTCAGTGTCAATTCGATGGCGGAATGCAAGTAATCAGAATCCAAGCTTTTGCCTAAGGGCAGGCCGGACGCTTCCAGCATTTCCCAATATTGCGCGTCTTTACGCAGTAGGTAAGGCAAAACGTGTCCGGCATTGGCGAACACCAAACGTCCGTTACTTGCATCCAAACTCAAACACGCCATCGTCATCAACAAAGATTGCTGGGCGGTCGCCTGCATGTTGATGTTGAGCGAGTTGAGGATTTCGCCAGGGTTGGTGTAGCCTTCGTGGATCAGCGGATAAACCCCCGCTTTCGCCGCGCCCACCATCGTACCCGCCGCCACCCCGTGGCCGCTGACGTCACCAATGAACAGGATGCTGTGGTGTCCGCCGACTTTGTAGTAATCGTAATAGTCGCCGCCGACCTCGCTGGAGGTCAGCAGGTTCGCCAAGCCCTGGATACCGGGCAAGGAAATCACCGGTTGCGGCAGGATGGAGCGTTGCAAAGTCGCCGCCAAGTTGACTTCGCCTTGCAGACGGCTGGATAGCTGCGCCAATTCGGCGTTCGCTTGTTTTACCTGTTGTTCCGCTTCCTTACGTTCGGTAATGTCCAGCCCTGTCGCCAGGAACATCAGTGGCGTACTTGTTGCCGGATCGGTGATCACCGTTGGGTTCCAGACAATGTTCAGCAAATCACCGGTGCTGATGCGCATCAAGGTTTCGATGGCGTCGGCATATTGCAGTTCCCCTGACATCATGTCGGTGAACAATTTGCGCAATTCGGCTTGATTATGTTCGGGGATGAATTGGCTGAAAAAGTCATTGCCTTTGACTTCTTCTTCCGACCAGCCGCTGTTCTCCTCGGCGTACTGGTTGAACAGCACGACTTGGCCATTAGCATCAAGGCCGATGATCAAGGCTTGGGTTGTGTTGATGACGTTATCGGCAAAAGCTTTTTCCTGTTGGATTTTTAAAGCATTTTCTTTTAGCTTCAATACCAGCGGTTGTAGCAACAAGGTACCGACCAATAGCAGGGTCGCCAAAGAAATGGCAAACATCATGTGCTGTTTGTTGACCGTAGTGCCGAGCATAAACTCGCTTTGCCGTTGGTAGAGGGAGCTGGCTTTGCTAATTTCTTCCTGCAAGTGTGGGGACAATGTGAACAGAAGTTTGCTGAGTTCTGGATCGCCAGGTGTCAAATGGTTGGCGGAGCGCCTGTAAAGGTCACGGGCCGTGCTCAGATAGGTTCTCATCTGCTGGTCTAGCGGTTTGGCATTATCGAAATAGATAATCCTTAGCTCTTGAGATAAGTTGCCCGGAACATGGACCAGACGCTCCCCTTCGCGGATATAGCGGTCACCGGCACTGAGCGAAGCATGGTTTTGATCGAGCAAGGTCAGGTTTGAGATGATTTTGCCGTCAACGCGGCGTATCACCTCGGCATCGGTTAGATAGGTTTTTTCGGTGAGCAATAAATTAATGTCGCCCACCAATTGCCCTTGTTCGGTACTCATTTTCACGAGCCGGGCATTGCCTTCCTGGTTGCGTATATCTGTGATAAGAATCATATAAGTGATGGTGGCAACCGCCCCCAGCACGAGTAAAACGGTTGCATATTGGTCAGCCATCTGACCAATAAATCGTCGAAAAATGTCCCGCATCGGCTTGCTCCTCTATTTTTATTATTGTTTATTGTTGTTATTTTGTTGTTATCCAACCGGATCGTTTTCTTTAACTTAGCCCCCGCAGTTATTGATGTACTGAATACTGAAGTGTTGAGAATGAAATTACGGTTTTTTTAATCAAGTTGTTTTTTAATCAAGTTGTTTTTTTAGTTTTCATCAGGTTTTTCGTCACTAACCTAGCCGGCTATTGAAGTGCTTTAGCCCAGAATCAGGGTAAAAGATCTGTTCAGTTAATACCCCGTTAGGATATAACATGAGCATTGATATTGAGTCAATATAGTTACGCGGTATCTTGACTAAAATACTCTGTTTCCTGAGAAATTTTTTTGAATTTGTGATGTTAAAGAAGGCATTTTAGTTAAATGCGAACATCGCATTGTGTTGCTATTGCGGATGCACTTGTTTTTGTAAAAACAAAAATATCACCGTAGTATTTTAGGCGAGCTGCTTAGGTGATCTGGACAATAAGTGGCTAATAACAATATTATAAATTATATCATATTGATATATAACGTTATTTAACGTATCCCAATTAAGTGGTTGTTATGTTCAAAGGCTGCTATTTAATAAATGGCTTGTAAATATTGGCTAACAGGCGCGGCTTGCAATCCGCTAGGTTTTCCTTTAATTTAGATCGACATCGGTAAAGGCTAGGGGTGCTTCCTGATTTATCTTGAGGCTGAGAGAAACCCTTTGAACCTGACTCTGGTTAATACCAGCGTAGGAAAGCCCGCAAAACTTCCTGCGCTTTATTTTATGTATTAATCGTCCCATAAGTTCGCGCACAGTAACCTCATCCTGCTGTGCGCGAACTTATGGGACGATTAATACATCCAATCAATAAGTTATTAATTGTTTCATAAGTAATCGCAAAACCAATTTTGAAATTTAGGGTGCGATTACTTATGAAACAATTAATATTTGGAGAAAAACATGAGCGCAGTTCTTAAAGAACAACAAGATTCAACTGTGGCAAGCAGCGTAAAAATCGACTCTTACCCCGCCTCGGAAAAAATTTATGTGCAAGGCAGCCGCCCTGATATTCAGGTTCCCATGCGCAAGATCACCCTGTCTGACACTCCCGTCCATTTCGGCTCTGAAAAAAACCCACCGTTGTATATTTATGATACATCAGGTGTTTATACCGATCCGAATGTTGAGGTTGACTTAAAAAAAGGCTTGGGTTCGGTAAGGGCCGTTTGGATAGCCGAGCGTGATGACACGGAAGAATTGACCGGCCCTAGTTCAGAATTTGGCTTGCAACGTTTGCTCGACCCCGCCACCGCCCCTCTGCGTTTTGAACATATCCGCAAGCCCCGTCGCGCAAAAGCCGGCCACAATGTCTCGCAAATGCACTATGCACACAAAGGCATCATTACGCCGGAAATGGAATTTATCGCCATCCGCGAAAACCAAAAAATGGAAGAGATGCGCGAATTGTGGAAAGGCCAGCATCTGGGTGACTCCTTTGGCGCCTCTATTCCAGATGTGATTACGCCCGAATTTGTCCGTAGCGAAGTCGCGCGGGGCAGGGCGATTATTCCTGCCAACATTAACCATCCCGAATTGGAGCCAATGATTATCGGGCGCAATTTCTTGGTCAAAATCAACGGCAATTTGGGTAATTCGGCGGTCACTTCATCTATAGAAGAAGAAGTCGAAAAAATGCTCTGGGGTATCCGTTGGGGCGGCGACACGATTATGGATTTGTCCACCGGCAAAAACATCCATGAAACCCGCGAATGGATTTTGCGCAATTCACCCGTGCCAATTGGTACCGTGCCAATTTACCAAGCTTTAGAAAAAGTCAACGGCAAAGCGGAAGAGCTGACCTGGGAAATTTACCGCGACACGCTGATTGAACAAGCCGAGCAAGGCGTGGATTATTTCACCATCCATGCGGGTGTGCGCCTGCACCATGTGCCGTTGACCGCGAAGCGCATGACCGGCATCGTTTCACGCGGCGGTTCAATCATGGCGAAATGGTGCTTGGCCCACCATACCGAAAGCTTTTTATATACGCATTTTGAAGACATTTGCGAAATTATGAAGGCTTATGATGTGTCGTTCTCGCTGGGTGATGGTTTGCGTCCTGGGTCAATTTACGATGCCAACGATGCGGCGCAATTCGGCGAGTTGGAAACGCTGGGCGAATTGACCAAAATCGCTTGGCGGCACGAGGTGCAAACCATGATCGAAGGTCCGGGTCACGTGCCATTGCACATGATCAAGGTCAATATGGAAAAGCAGTTGGAGGAATGCGGCGAAGCACCGTTCTACACCTTGGGGCCGCTCACCACCGACATTGCGCCTGGCTACGACCATATCACCTCGGCCATCGGTGCCGCAAACATCGGCTGGTACGGCTGCGCGATGCTCTGCTATGTCACCCAAAAAGAGCATTTGGGCCTACCCAACAAACAAGACGTGCGCGAAGGCATAGTGACCTACAAAATCGCCGCCCATGCTGCGGATTTGGCGAAAGGCCATCCAGGGGCGCAAGCCCGCGACAACGCGATGTCCAAGGCGCGTTTTGAATTCCGTTGGGAAGACCAGTTCAATATCGGCCTGGATCCTGAGAAGGCGCGTGAATTCCATGACGAAACCCTGCCTAAAGAATCTGCCAAAGTGGCGCATTTTTGTTCCATGTGCGGCCCGCATTTCTGTTCGATGAAAATTAGCCAGGATGTGCGTGATTATGCGACGGCAAAAGACATCCAAGACGAATCCGAGGCGTTGAAGCGAGGCATGGATGAAAAGTCCAGGCAATTTCTTGAAGAAGGCGCTGATATTTATCATAAAATTTAAAAAAATGGCTTTGACTGATTGGTCGGACAAGGTTTTTCCGGCCAATCCCGTTGTATTTTATTAACGGCCTTGTTGACAAAAATCTAGGGTGAACTATAATAACCGGCTTTCCCGCAAGCATTGGGGAAGCCCGGCGGAGGGCGCCGGGCGGGGCGGCATCGGTTGGCGGGGCCGCCGGAAGAAAAAAAGGATTGACAGCAAGGAAAACATCTGTAGAATAGATGGACTTGATCGGGGCTTGCCCCGGCGCTCTTTAACAAGGTGGGCAGAAATAATGTGTGTGGGCGCACGCGGCGGTTGCCGGCGTGGCCGGACAACCGGCAGGGCGCC
>NZ_JAQTZU010000022.1 GCF_028687615.1 Methylovulum sp. | reverse complement strand
CTTCAGCGTTTTGTATTTTTTCTCGGACGGCGTGCGTGGTCGTGGCTGTTCCGTGTAGTAGTTGCCCCATAGCTTTTGCTCCTTGAGTTTAGGATATAGTAAACCATTTAAATGCGGGACTAAACAAATAATCATACTCGCTTCCCGATATAAATCGTCGCCAAATATCCAGGTATCACGCAAACTGTTGCGGACTTTCTCATTCGATTGGATGCGTTTGGGGACAAAGGCTTGCACAGGCATTTGCGCCGGATCAGCCCCAGCCAACACCGTGCCCGCAATTCGCCCGATTTCGGCACCGACTTCGTGATAATCCGCGCCAAAATCAAACAGCGAGCCGCGCCGGGTGTGTCGGGTGATATTGGAAAACACGGGAATTCTTGCCGCTTTGGCGACTTGGGTCAAACTTTCCACCGTGGCGTCCACGGACGAATCGCCGCCCGTCCAAAACGCTTGCACACCCCTCGCCACTAGCGATTCGGCGGCTTCGCGCACATCTTTGCTTTGCTCAATCGACGCTTCCAGCAAGGTGATGCCGAGTTTTTCGGAAATGGCGCGGGCGAGTTTTGTGCAGTATTCGGAATTGGTTTCGGCAGGGTTCCAGACCACGCCCACGGTTTTTAAGGCCGGATTGATGTGTTTCGCCAAACGGAAAATCTCGGCCACCGGTTGCGGTGTGCCTATGCCGGTCATGTACTCCGGCTTATCAAGGCTGTCCAGGGCCTTGATGCCGACCCCGGAGGTCACGGGCGACGTGATCGCGCCGAACACATGCGGGATATGCGCACCGCGATTGGCATTGCCTGTGGACAAGTCATTTTCAGCGTTGTAAAAACTGATCGCCAGTTTATGCCCATCCACATAAGCTTGGCTGTGCAAGCCATCCAACACGCCTTGGCTGATTTCATCCATCATCGGGTTGGAGCTGTGCTGCAAAATGGCTATCGGGATACGCTGGGCTGGATCGCGTGCGGGTTGCCCGTCCTGGCGGTTGTGGCGGTCAGACCACAGCAACACGGCGGCGGCAAGCACCACTAGCGACACGGAAAAGGCCAGGCGTTTTAGAGATTCGGTCATAAGCAATATTTCAATAAAAACCAGTCAGACAAGCCAACAGCGTACACAACTATTTCCAGCACAGCTAAGGATTCGGCCAATATTAACTTCCTGATTTAAGACCTGGCAGGTTTCAAAAACCTGCCAGGTCTCTATGGTTTCGGCAATGGCAGTTCGGGATGTTATTTTTAGCCAAATCCTAAGATAGTGACCCGATTCACCTTTTGGTAATAATTTGGACAATCTAAAGCTTAGCCAACAAATTCAAGCGATTATGATACTGTTTAGGTAATTTTCAACAACGTTATCCACAGAATATGTGGATAACTGATGATCCTGGGCCGGCTTAGCGGCACTGCCCGAAATTTGTCGTTCCAGTCAACAACATCCCAAAAAAGTACTATGATGTACCATGCCATCATTAATCAACCGCATGATTCTGCAATGAAGATAAGCTCCGCTTTACCAATGGATTGCTTTTGGAGGCTGCGCCCCTGGGTTTTACGCTTGGCATTGATGATGGTTATACCAGCTTATGCCGCTGATCCCCAAGCCTACACGGTCACGATTGCCCAAACAGGGGATGCCGAACTGGATCAAATGCTTAAGGATTCCTGTACGCTAATCAGCTTGAAAGACGCCGCTCCGGTCGGCTCCTTCGCAATGGTGGCCCGCGCCCGCGCCGATGAAGAACGCTTTATGACGGCGCTGCACAGCCTGGGCTATTATGAAGGTAAAGCCCAGGTGCACATTGCCAACAGGCCGTTGGATGACCGAGGGCTGTACGACACGATTGATTATTCCCCCGCCAGCCCCCCCATATCAATACAAATTACCGTCGAACCCGGAGCTTTATACCACATACGCACCCTGTCCATCGACGGCAAAGTGCCGGTAGACGCCAAGCAATGGCTAGCGCTGAAAGACCAAGCCCCGGCCCGCGCCGCGGCTATCCAACAAGCAAGGGAAAAATTACAAACCGCTTTACAGGAACACGGCTACGCCCTGGCAAAAGTCGATGAACCCGTCGGACATTTGCTGCCCGACACCGATGAGTTGGATGTCAGCTATCATGTAGAGTCCGGCAAGCGCGTCGCCTTGGGCAAAATTACCGTCAAGGGGCTAAACCAAGTCAAGCCAGATCTTGTGGATCGACATTTGCGAATTGCCAAAGGCGAGCCGTTTAAACTCTCCGATATTGAAAAAAACCGTCAGGATTTACAGGCCACCGGCGTATTTTCGTCTGTCCGCACCCGTATTGGCAAAAGCTTGGATAGCCAACAACAATTGCCGGTCACGTTTATCGTAAGCGAACGTTTACGCCACACGACCCAACTGGGTGCCGCTTATTCCACCGATTTGGGGGCCAGTTTTTCCAGTTTCTGGCAGAACCGCAATCTCTTGGGTTTTGGCGAACAGCTCAATTTCACTGCCGGCATCACTCAGATTGGTGGCAATAGCACGACGGGCATTGGCTATAATGTGGGGCTGAACTTTATCAAACCGGATTTTCTACAACTTGACCAAACGCTACATGTCAGTCTGGCGGCGATCAAACAAAGCCTGAGCACTTATGACCAAGATGCCGTGTTGGGCGAAGTGCTGTTAAGCCGCAAATTGACGCCGTTTTGGACGGGCGGCATTGGCATAAGCCCTGAGCAATCGACCATCACCCAAGCGGGCGAAACCCACGACTACACCTTGGTCAGCTTGCCCGTCAGCTTGAAATATGACAGCACCAACAGCTTATTAGACCCGACTAGCGGCAGTATCGTCACGCCATCAGTCACACCCGTAGTCGCCTTGACCGGATCCGAAACCAACACGTTCGTGATAATGCAATTGTCCGCTTCGACCTATCTGGATTGGCATAGCCAAGGCCGTAGCGTCTTGGCATTGCGGGGTTTGCTGGGCGATATTGTCGGTGCGGGGCGTTTTGACTTGCCGCCTGACAAACGTTTTTATGGCGGCGGCAGCAATACCGTGCGCGGCTACCGCTATCAATCCATAGGCCCGCAGTTTAGCGATGGCAATCCCCAAGGCGGTAAAGCAATTGCCACGGCTACGATTGAATTCCGCCAACGCCTATTCGAACATTACGGCATCGTCGCCTTTACCGATGCCGGGCAAGTCAGCCCTGACACGCTCTTGGCTTCAGGTGACTGGCGTGTCGGCGCCGGAATCGGCGCACGTTATTACACCGGTTTCGGGCCTTTGCGTTTGGATTTTGCGTTGCCGGTCAACCAGCAATCCAATAGCGGTTCATTTGAGATTTACATCGGTCTCGGGCAGGCTTTCTGATGCACAAAACACTACGCGGGTTGATGCTAGGGCTGATTTTACTGTGCGGATTACTGTTGCTATCTGGCCTGTTGCTGGGCATCGCCGCAAACACCGCCAAGGGGCGCATGTTCATTACCGACAGCTTGTCGTCACTGACCGGCAAGCAATTGACCGTGACCGGACTGGGCGGACATTTTCCTGGGCAGCTAGAGATTGGCCGTGTCGTTTGGCGGGACGACAACGGTGTGCTGACCCTAGACAAACTGGTGCTGGATTGGCATCCGTGGCAGTTATTGTCCCGCGTCGCCAACATCGAGCGATTACTGGCCGAACGTATCGAATTTGTCCCGTCATCCCTGCCCCAAAAAGAGCAGGCCGCATCCACCCACTGGTCATTGCCTTTCGCAATTAATTTGCACTATCTCCATATCGAACAGCTAGATTTATCAGCGATGGCCGGGCAAGCCATCATTTTGAAACTCGACGCTTATGCGAATGTGGCCTCGTTGACCGAGGGCAGCTTCGGACTGTCAGTCCGGGATTGGCAAAATACGGGCAACTACACCTTGAACGGTCAGTTTGACAACACCCATATCAGCCTCCATGCGTCTTTTGAAGAACCAGCGCAAGGACTACTGGCGGCATTTACAGGACTGAAAGATTCCCAGCCATTGTCCTTGACCGCAAGTGTCGATGGCCCCTTATCGGCGTTACGAACCCATGCTTATCTGGCTTGGGGTAAGCTCAATTCCGAATTACGGGGCACGCTCAATGCCCAAAACCAGCAAGCCGATTGGCAAATTTCCACCACAGCACCCGCAATGCAAGCCCACGCCCATCTCGGATGGCAAAGCCTGAGCATACTGGGTACATTGCAAGGGGAATTAAGCAAGCCTAGCATCCACGCCAATGTCGATATGAAAGGGCTACGTTCCAGCGACATGGGTATCGGACACGTCAACCTGTCCTTACAAGGCAATACCGGCCAGCTTGAATTGACCGGCGCAGTGGACAAACTGACGCTGGCAGGGACAACAAACGATCTCTTGCAAGCACAAACCCTAAACTTGCAAGCGGGCATCCGGCTCGACCAGGCACAACGCCCGGTGACGCTCAAACTCCAGCATCCTTTGTTCACGGTTTCCGGTGATGCCCTCACATCAGGCCAAGTCCAAGCCCAATTGCTGCTGGACTTGCCCAATTTGAAACCGCTGGCGGCTTTGTCGGGATTAGATTTGGCAGGCAACAGCAAAGTGGGCCTGAAAGCACGGCAACTGGACCAAGCCAGTGAAATCACGCTAGATGGGGGTTTGGCAATCACTGGCGGTGATCCGGTGCTGGTGAAACTGCTAGGCAAGCAAACCAGCATAGCCGCCGCAATGTCGATAAGCGGGGCGGATATGGACTTGTCGTGTTTCCAATTGAACGGCAAGGCAATCACTGTGCAAGCCGACGGCGGCCTTAAAAACCAGCTTGCCCAATTTAACTGGCAAGTTGGCCTGAATGACCTGGGCGCAATCGCCGAAAAAATCAGCGGCAAACTGGTGGCCCGTGGCCTAGTCAGCGGCCCGCTGGACGATTTCACCGCGCTTGCCGATGTTTCCGGCGACATGGCAACGCATTCATTTCCTCGCCAACCTGTGGCGGCGAAAGTTAAAGTTGAACATTTGCCTAACCAGGCCATCGGTCAGCTCAACGCCCACACCGTCTTGGCAGGTTCGCCTTTGGAATTGGCGATGGATGTCAAACCCCAAAACAACCAGTCCTTGCAGTTCAACATAAACCGCGCCGACTGGAAAAGCCTGCATACGCAAGGGTCGATGAATCTGGCAAAACAAAGTGTATTGCCGATTGGAAACCTGGCTATCACGGTAAAACGTCTGGAAGATTTCCGCATCTTGCTTGGGCAGCCTTTATCCGGTGCGCTGACCGCGACGCTAAAAACCGCCCGGCAAGGCCAACAAACCCATGCTTACCTAAACGTTGCCGCCCGCAATACCGGATTATCGGAAGACCTGATGATTGCCGGTTCCACCCTGAAATTGACCATCCGTGACCCGATCAACAAACCGCACCTGGACGGGCAGCTTAAGCTTGAGGGTTTGGCAATCGGCGAGTTAAGCGGCGTTACGCAATTGGATTTCAATGGCACACCCAATGAGCTGGGTTTGCAATTGTCCGCCTGCCTAGACAACTTGGCAGGCGCACCACTTGAAGCCAGCAGCAAGGCCCGGTTCTCGGCAGCCAACAAAGAAATTGAAATCAATGACTTACATGCCGTTTGGAAAAAACAATCCCTGCGGCTGTTGGCACCTGCCAGCATCGCCTTGTCCAATGGCTTGGCAATCAAACAGTTACGCCTAGGTTTGGACGATGCGATAGTGCAAGCCGATGGACAAATCAGCCCTAAGCTGGACATCACCGCAAGTTTGCAGAAAGTTTCCCTAGCTTTGCTGAAATTATTAAAACCGGATCTTAAAGCGTCCGGTACTGTCTCGGCAGATGCTAAATTGCAGGGTTCTATCGCGCAGCCTATCGGCACACTGGCGATAAACGGAAGCGATATGCGGTTGCTGTCGGGCAATGGGGATGCCCTGCCCGCCGCCCAATTTGACGCCACGGCAGAACTGGACGGCAGCAATGCACAAATACAGGCCAAGCTCAAAGCCGGGGAAAATGCGGAACTGACCCTGTCCGGCCTAGCCCCGCTCAATGCGGATGGCCTGTTCGACTTAAAAACCACCGGCACTATCGAGTTGAAACTATTCGATCCCTTGCTCACCGCCAATGGCCGTCGGGTACGCGGACAGATTGCCATCGACGGCGGCTTGGTCGGTACGCTGGCAGAACCGCAAGTGACCGGAACCGCCAGGCTGACCAAGGTTGAAATACGTGATTATGCCATCGGTGCCAATTTGACCGCCATCAATGGGCTGATCACGGCAAAAGGCGGGCAATTGCTGGTAGACAAACTGCAAGCGCAGGCAGGAAAAGGCACGATTGATGTCAAAGGCAGCATCGACTTGCTCAAAACCGGTGTGCCGGTCAATCTGACCCTAACCGCAAAAGAGGCAAAGCCATTGGCAAGTGACCGCTTGACCGTAAACCTCGATGCCGACCTGAGCGTGCGCGGTTTGGCAGCAGAAGAACTGCTAGTGCTAGGCGCCATCAAAATCAACCGCGCCGACATCCGCATACCTGAATACCTGCCCGCCAACATCGCCGTGCTTAAATTGCAAACGCCAGAAAACCAAGCACCACCGCCTGCCACCGCCAATTCCGTTATCAAACTGAACCTGATTATTTCTGCCGCTGATGAGATTTTTGTGCGGGGGCGCGGTGTCGATGCCGAACTGAACGGTACGGTGGGAGTACGCGGAACGGTGAGCAATCCAAGGCCTGATGGCGGTTTTAAATTGCGCCGTGGTCAGTTTACGCTAGGCGGAAAAACGCTGACTTTTTCCCAAGGCAAAGTGGGGTTTGACAGCGGACGTTTGACTGACCCGTCGCTCAATTTCGTCGCCAATACCAGCAGCGACAATATCACGGCAACGCTGACCATCAGCGGGACTGCGAATAAACCCAAAATCAGCTTAAGCAGCGTCCCCGACCTGCCTCAAGATGAAATTCTCGCCCGCTTGCTGTTCAGCCGTAGTGCCAGCAGTTTGAGCGTCCTGGAAATTGTGCAAATCGGTTCCGCCGTCGCCACGCTGTCGGGGGCGACCTCCGGTTTTGGCGACCCGCTGGATAGCGTCCGGCAGACCTTGGGGCTTGACCGCCTGACTGTCGGCGGTAAAAACACGTCGGTGGAAGCGGGAAGTTACGTGGCGCCTGGCATTTATCTGGGAACCCGCCAAGGACTCAGCGGCGGCCCGCAAGCGACCATCCAAATTGATTTGACCAAGCATATCAAACTGGAAGCCGCCGTAGGTGCAAGTTCCACGTCTAACAAAAATGCCAACCCCAATAGCTTGGGCGTGATTTATCAGTATGAATATTAAGGCGATTTTAACTGCCGTTACGTTCCGTCCACGAAAAACAACACATCAATTTAACATCTGATTAATTTTGAGCTGGAATGGGGAACAGGCGGGGCTTAATCAAAACCATGCCAAATAATCATTTTATTAGTAGCCAGCATCTATTTAAAAGGCCGGCCTTTGGCATCTTTGTTAATGTGTCCGGCAATAATCAAAAAGCCATCAATGAATCCCCATGCCACGGCGAACGCCAAAAAACCGGCATAGCCTAATGCCACGGTGATGATGATTTGGCGCAAAACCAATAGGTATTGCCCCAGATAAAGCCGATGTAATCCTAATGACCCCAATAAAATCGCCAATGCCGCCGCCACATATTTGTATTTGACAGGTTTCGGCTTTTCCAGATACGCGCCGACCAGATCAATATTTTTTGCAGCAGTGCCGTCTGCATCAAACTTGATGTCATCGCCCTGTTCCGGCTGCTCTTGCGCCACCCAATCATCAATATGAAAAGCAAAAAATTTTTCATCGCTTTTTATGACACCAGTTTGGTTGTCTGGATCATAACTCTCAATATGACCAATCATTTCTTAATCCCCCCTTTATTATTGATTACTTAGAACACACGCCCGATATTATTGAATTATGTGGCTTATTCAATAGGCAAGCGCACCGCCAACACGTCACATTTGGCATGATGCAGTATGCTGTTGGCCGTTGAACCCAGCAACAGGGCCAATCCGTGGCGTCCGTGTGAACCGACCACAATCAAATCGACGTTTTGCTCTTCGGCAACACGGATAATTTCCAATTTGGCACTGCCCATTTCCAGCCAAACGCTATCCTCGGCAACGCCAAGCTTTTCTGCCAGCTTGATCAATTTAGTCTTGGCTATTTCCATCAATTCATTAGCCAAATCAACCTGATATGGCAATTCCCCACCATAACCCGCATCAACAATTGGCAAACTGTCCACGATATGGATGATGCTTAATTTGGCTTGATAGGTGACCGCCAAGTCCTGCGCCCTTGCAATGACAACATCGTCGTGCTCAAAAAAATCTACCGCCAATAAAATATGCTGGTATTTTGACATAATCACCTCTCTTTAATTAGCGTTTGATAGTTCAGGAAAAAGCAAGGCCATTACTTTATAAGATGCCAGCAAATATAACAACGCCAAACCCAAACTAAAACTAATAGGCTTATCCAAGGCGTGGTGCATGATGTGTCCGACAACACCCCAATGCCAGATCAGTATCGCCACCATCAGGAAAAACACGGCTATCCCCCCCTGCCCCAGGATCATGGTCGCCATTACCGGCAGGGCAAAAAAACTAAGCAAGGCGCCGGTACCTAACAAGGCAGAAGCCGTTTGTTGAAACCGTGCCAGTTTGCCAAAACCATACAAAATGAAGGTGCTAAGCACCATTTCCAAAACAATGCCGGTGATGGCTTGCAACACGGCGCTTAAACCGCCATGTTCCATAAACAGCATTAAAAAGCTGACCAGCGCATTGATGCTAATTAACAAGTACAGCAAGACAGCCTGATAGGGCAAGTCTTGCGGGCCTTTTCTGAACAGGCAAATATCGAACAATCGCTTTATCAGGTCGAACATAAGGGGTTCCTTGGGCGTTTGCTTGCCCTGCTTTGTTACCACTAAAACGGTTTGACGACTGCCAAAATCACTATGCCCAACAAAAATAACACCGGCACTTCGTTCATCCAACGATAATAGACATGGGAATGGCGATTGCGGTCATGTTGAAAATCCAACAGCCACACGCCGCAAAAAACGTGGTAAACCACCAATAAGACCAACAGCGTCAGTTTGGCGTGTAGCCAACCACCGCCAGAGTAAAGCTCCCAGGCATAGCTGTGCAACATCCAGAGTCCAAAAATCCAGGTCGCCACCATACCCGGCGTCATAATGCCAAAATATAATTTACGCTCCATCACCTTAAAACGCTCAATGCTGATGGCATCGCTGCTCATCGCATGGTAAACGAACAAACGCGGCAAATAAAACAGGCCCGCAAACCAGGTCACCATAAAAATCAAATGCAGGGCTTTTAACCAAAGCATAATTATCCTTTCAAAAATGTTTCAATGGCGGTGCGCATGGCTTGGGTATCGAACAAGCCGATGTATTGCAAGGCAATGCGGCCATCAGGGGCGATTAAGAAGGTGGTCGGCGTCAATGCCACTTGTCCAAAAGCCTTTGCATAGTCGGCTTTTAAGTCCAACACCACCGGATAAGGCAAATGCCGGGCTTCGCTCATGGCAAGCACATGGCTAGGCGGGTCATAGTACATGGCTATCGCCAGCAGTTCCAAGCCACGGGCTTGGTAAGCCTGATACAACTCAAGCAAATGCGGGATTTCTTTGATGCAGCCAGGGCAATCGGTCGCCCAAAACGTCACGATGACGGGTTTGCCACGCAAGGTTTTCAAGTCAATCCGCTGGCCGGTGATGGTGGTCACGGTCAACTCAGGCACGGTGGCTAAAGTTTGCGGCCTATTCATTGCCAGAAGCAGGATTACGGCTATCGCCAAACATAATCCCGTCAGTTTTTGTGCCATTGCCATTATCTTAATAGTATTCAAATTTATTCAGTGATTGCTGCTATACAAAACTAGTACTCAGTCATTTTTAGTCCTGATTAGCAAGATGCTTCAGCTAATCAGGTTTTTAGTTTGACGGGGATTTGCGTAGGCCGGAATAAGACCGTTCGGGCGATAGCGAGAACGGTTGTTTCCGGCAAACATCCTTTCCCATTGCCGGAAACACCCACCATGTGCTTCGCACGGGCGGCCTTATTCCGGCCTACATCAACTATCCGCCTATTTTTACGCCTTGAAAATGAGCAAAAATCCTGCGCGATTTGGGTACATTCATTCTTGGAAATCGCCTTACGTCACTCAGCCAGCACGTCGGCAAAATTCTCAAAGTAGCTCAACACCTGCAAGCGTTGCTGGCTGAGCGGCGACAATACGCCTTTGTCCAAATAAGCCTCCAAATTCAGCAATCGTTGATATTCTTCATCAAGCCCACCGGATTTATACAAAGCGTACCAACGCTTGACATGCCAGGCATGTATCGGCTTGCTACCAAAACGTTGTTCCAGATTTTCCAAGCCCTCACCATTATTGATGATTTTCCGGCAAAACTGCTCAAAGCCACGCACCGGAAAATGCAGGATCTCAATATCACAGGACGATTTTTTATTATATTTTTGCCAATAGCGCGGCTGAATGTCATGATTGCCCTGCACGACTTCCAAGTAACCCTGGCGAGTTTTATAAATCACTTTATTCGGATAGCGGTATAACAAAAACGAACGCCAACCCACCTCATTCATCACCTTATGCACGGATTTGATGATCGGATTGGCGACTTCATAAACCACATCCTCAGGAAAGCGTTCATTGCCGCCTTTGTTGGCAGTCAACATATTTCTGACCGGCACCGACAAAACATCAACCTGGCTATTGAGATACAGCTCGGTTTTTAACGAACCGCTAGCAGGATGCCAGAGTTCATCGGCATCCGCATGAAAAATCATGTCCGCCGCAAACGCCGAATAAGCCAATGCGCCCATATTGTTCACCCAGGTGCATTGCTGGAATATCCGGCTGGATTCATGGATCAGATGCACCACGCCTTTTTTGGCATATTCTTCCAATATTTCCGTCGTGCCGTCACTGGACCCGTTATCCGTCACGACGATGAAATCGACACCGTGGTCGAGATGGAAACGTAGGTTGCCTTCGATGACATCGGCTTCATTCCTGACCAATAAAGTCATCACCAAGCGCTTACTGCCAAGGGAGTTGCCAGGATAACCGGACATGTCCAAAGAAAGGAGCCGCTCATGGCTGTTTACGGCAACCTGGCCTAATATGCCCCAAAAACTTAACATGCAATCCCCGCCGGTAAACAACCGATATGTGCGGTTGCTTGGGCAATAGACGCCAACGAAAGGGAATCATCATCCAGGGCCACCAACATCACGCTCTGTTTTCCGACCCGACGTGCTTCGGCCAGGTTATCGTGCATGATCATGCTTTCAAAAGCACACTGCCAATTGATGGCATTGGCGGCCAAATAACGATCATCAGGAAAAACAAAAATAAGCGTGGCCTGTGGGTCATAAATCACCATTTTCTCCATTTCATTGCCGCACGGTAGGCGCAGAATAAAACCCACTAAACGCCCATGATTGGCATGTAGCAGATCACCTAAGAAATTAGGGCGTTTCATATCCCGTAAAGCCGGTTTGTTTTCTGGATACAGGGGATGTTCCCGACCGGGCAATCCATAATCTATGTGGCCGCCGCGAAAAATTTCGCCGTAACAACAAATATTCGGCATAGCGTTCAGCGCCTCCCTTAATGGCTCAAGCCGCGCACCCGGATAACAAAGAATGACAAAATAAGGCAGCTTGTTCCATTCCAAATCACCATACCACGCATCCACTTGCCGACCGATGATACGACGCCCCGGAAGGCCGCGCCACTGTACCGCAATAAAATGTTCATAATCGGCCAATTGTTTCGATAATGCGTTGATCGGTTGAAGGGCTAGCGCAACATTGTCAATAAAATAGTCCAAGCGATCCCGTAAATCAGTTGCCTGCGGGGATAATTTGCGTGCAAAAAACGCCTCTTGTTTGACAAGAAAATCGAAATGGTCGTTGTAAAACACCAAAGGCCTGCCCTGATGGGAGAAATGGTAGAAAGTAAGCCCGCTGGAGACTATGCGTTTACGGGGGACTAAGGCGGCAACCAGCGTGGGGAAAAATAGCTCATCCGGCACCCAGGTGCGGGAAAAAAAAGCACGGATTTTCCGACGTCGGCCCATTTGTAAAATCTTTTGTAAAGTGGGCCAGGTCAATGCCCACCACTGCGAACCCAAATGGGCCTTAAGCTGCCCAGGGAGCTTGCGTTTAATCCCCAATTTTTTCTGCAAAGACACGATAAAGCTGAACAGCTTGGGATGGTCACGCCAGTTAATCCAGTGATACTGCTGATAACGTTCCTGCACCAGTCCGTCCACCACCCAGGCACTGTGTTCCGGGTCAACACATTCGATGTATTCCTTGTCACCCTGTTGAGCCAGAAAAGCCTTTAATGCGCTGATGGGTTTGACAGGATAATCCACACCGCTCAGCAACACCACATAATCAAACACTTCGACTGATTGTTCCAGTTCTTCCAGACACGACAACGTAGCTTCCACCATCGACCAGCGCCCCCACTCCACCGCGACAGGGCGGGCAAAACGTAGGCGCGAGCGAGTTTTGGCCTCGAATTTTTCATGGGCGGCAGCCAATATATCGTAGGGATTTTTTTTATCCCAATGGACGACCACCAAATCATCCTTTGAAAGCAGACGCTTGATTAAGCGGAACAGGTTTTCGGCATCATCATGCGCCAAAATAATAAATGCCAATTTCATGCTCAAAACCAACGCCCGATATTCATAAGCCCTAAATCAACACAGTGTTGCCAACTTTGAAAACGCACCGATGCCGATGTCCATAAGCACAGATTGTCATTCAAACCAGTCAGGTAGCGGTCATATTCAAGCGAACCGGCGTAATGCTGTTTACGCTCCAATTCTTCTTCGGCCTTTTCCCGAAATGCCGCCAAATATTTAAAATGCAGCAAACAACCGGTGGGTGCCAGGGTATCGGAAAAATGCGGATTATTCAGCCGCTTCGGCCAAACAATATGCGTGGAAGCAATGTAAGCATAATACCATCGCCATTTCACCAGCACGGTTTTGTTCAACGCGGGTGACAAATCCGGCTGGTCGGCAAAAAACACCCGCCGCCGCACACCGCCGCGTATCCACCATTCGCCGTAATTGGGGCGTCTATCCTGAAAATAACCGGACGCATCAAACCACGGGCAGACCTCCAGCGGGTCCTGTCCTGGCTTATACAAAGCTTCATCCACAAGCCCTTCGCCATACATATCCAGCATCACGGTAAAAAAAGACGGCTTGCCTTCCTGTTCAAGGTATTGGGCCAGTTCCCGCACAGAACGGCTATGGCAATACGGATACACCAGAAATTCGTCAGGATCCAAGGTCAGGCACCAATGCCCTGACCCGTATCGCCGAAGCAAATAATTTAGCCAATAGACGCCGTATTTAGCCTCTTTATAACTGGCGCAGGTATGCCAGACAGAACAATCCGACGCCGCCCCGATGACATCGAGGAAACCGTCGTTGGAATCATTATCTACAAACAAAAAATGATTCACCCCTAATTTGCGGTAATAATCCAAAAAGTAGGGAATCCGCACGGCTTCATTACGCAGCACGACAAACGCCAGCACATCATCGGCTTTTATGTGCGTTGTACGGTCATTCACTAACACCAGGTCACCGCCATGACGGCGGGCCTTCAGATAAAGTGGGATGGCTTTTTTAAGAAAACGGAGGATTTTTTGCATCAAATCGCGCTGACAAAATCAGCCGTAAAATAACTTTCCAAAAACCGGTATTGCGGCTGGAATAATTCGGAAAAATAAACACTGACTTCTTTTGGCACGGTATAGGCTTGTGTCGCATGAATTTTTTTGTCTAGCCCTGTATAAGCATCCCATTGCCCAACACCGATAAAACTTTCTATTTGCTGCAATACCTTGTACGGCTGCCGGCCAATGTGCTGAAAAGGCATGAACAATATGCCCTCGCGACCAAACTGCCGTTCCCAACGGGGAATATAATCCGCATAATTGCCACGGTTAAGCACTTCTGTGGCATTTGCCAATTTCAGCCATTCGGAAAGCGTCATACCACTGTCAAGGCCACGCCGCTCGATATTCATACGCAACTGCGACAAGGCCCGCTCCACCGGATCACGGACAATCCAGATAATTTTCACCTCGCCCAGCAAGTGTTTAACGTAAGCAACCCCTTCATCGCCAATGGCGCAGTATTCCGGTGTAATGTCGCCCAAAATCTTACCGTTGGCGGCTTGGCGGTTAAAGGCCCGCCGGTACCAGATTTCCGTAAACAATGGTCTCATAGCCATGGTGGCAAGATAGCGGATGAAAGAAAAATCAACCGCTTTGGCCTGTTCAAGCTGATCTTTAATAAGGTTCTTGGCGGCATGTTGGATATGCCATTGGGTCCATGAGCGGTTGTCCGGGCAATACAAATGGTCGAAATAATGCAGCTCTTTTATCGGCGGCAACCAAATATCAGGATGTTGAAGCAGCATTTCATAAAGCCAAGACGTACCGGCTTTTTGCATGCCGATGCAAAGAAAGGAAGGTAATTGATTCATGAAAAGTGTTTTTGTGAAATATCTTACACATTTGCCCGATATTTTATACCCTTTTCGATGACAACTTAACAAATAGCACTCTCAGCATTGGCTTAATCCTGACAAGCAATGAATATAAAAAAAGCGGATAAGTAAAATTCACTACATAAAAAAGGCTGGAGATCATCCAGCCTTTTTTATCATCACCCATGCTTAATACAAGCAGCCTTTAATGCAGCAAACCTTGCAACAAGCCGTTCAACTTATGCACAAACGCCGCCGGGTCATCCAATTGCCCGCCTTCGCTCAAAATCGCCTGGTCAAACAGGATGTGTGTCAAATCGCCAAAACGGCTGTCGTCCTGCTCGTTTTTCAACCGCGCAATCAAGGCATGGTCAGGATTGATTTCAAGGATAGGTTTGCGGCCCATGCCCATACCGCCCATCAACTGGCCCGCGTCTTTCATGATGCGCTCCATGTTCAGGCTCATGCCGTAAACATCCGCCACCAAACACGCGGGGGATTCGGTCAGACGGTGGCTCAAGCGCACTTCGCTGACTTTCTCGCCCAACACGTCTTTGATTTGTTTCAAGACCGACTCAAAATCATGGCTGACTTCTTCCTGGGCTTTTTTCTCTTCTTCAGTATCCAACGTGCCCAAATCCAAATCGCCTTTGGCAACGGATTGCAGGTGTTTGTCGTCAAAATCACTTAAGTTACTGATCAGCCATTCGTCGATACGATCAGACAACAACAGGACTTCAATACCTTTTTTGCGGAAAATTTCCAGATGCGGGCTGTTTTTTGCCGCAGCGAAACTGTCGGCAGTGACGTAATAGATTTTATCCTGGCCTTCTTTCATGCGGCTGACGTAATCTTCCAGCGTGACATTTTGCTCGTTAGTGTCATTGTGGGTGGAGGCAAAACGCAACAATTTGGCGATACGCTCTTTGTTGGCGTGGTCTTCGATAACACCTTCCTTCATGACCGGACCGAAATCTTCCCAGAACTTGGCGTATTTTTCCGCGTCGTTTTTCGCCAGACCTTCCAACATGCCCAGCACTTTTTTCACCGCACCGGATTTGATGGTGCTGATTTGCTTGCTTTGTTGCAGAATTTCGCGCGACACGTTCAGCGGCAAGGAATTCGCGTCAATAATCCCCCGGATAAAACGCAAATAACGCGGCATCAACTGCTCGGCATCGTCAGTGATAAAGACTTTGCGGATGTACAGCTTCACGCCGTGTTTGGCATCCCTGTCCCACAAATCAAACGGCGCACGGGCGGGGACGTACAACAACAAGGTGTATTCGTTCGTGCCCTCGACTTTGCTGTGGACGTGGGTCAGCGGGTCTTGATAATCATGGCCGACGTGCTTGTAGAACTCGTTGTAATCGTTATCAGAAATTTCTGAACGCGATTTAGTCCATAAGGCCGACGCGCTGTTGATGGTCTCTTCAACAATTTCCGGCACCACTTTTTCTTGTGGCTCTTCGCCTTCTTCCGGTTCCTCGTCGTAACTAGGTGCTGCTTCCTTGTCCATGACGATAGGCAAAGAAATATGGTCGGAGAATTTACGGATGATGGAGCGGATGCGGTAGCCGTCCAAAAACTCGCTTTCCGCTTCTTTCAAATGCAGCACGATTTCGGTGCCGCGCCCGGCTTTTTCCACCGTTTCGATGGTGTAATCGCCTTCGCCAGCGGATTCCCAACGGGTCGCTTGGTCGGCTGCTTGTCCGGCTTTGCGGGTGATCAGTGTCACTTTGTCGGCAACGATAAATGCGGAGTAAAAACCCACGCCAAATTGACCGATCAATTCGCTGTCTTTGGCCTGGTCGCCAGTCAAGGCTTCAAAAAATTGTTTCGTGCCGGATTTGGCAATCGTGCCGATATGCTCCTGCACTTCTTCACGGGTCATGCCGACACCGTTGTCGATAATGGTGATCGTGCCTTTCTCTTTATCAAATTCCAAGCGGATTTTCAGCTCGCTGTCGCCTTCGTACAGGCTTTCATCGGACAAAGCCAAAAAACGCAATTTATCGGCGGCATCGGAGGCGTTGGAAACCAACTCGCGCAAGAAAATTTCCTTGTTGCTGTACAAGGAGTGGATCATTAAATGTAACAGGTGCTTGACTTCAGTTTGGAAGCCCAGGGTTTCTTTTTTAGTTTCAACAGTCATGTTTGATAATTCCCGATGGTAAATGTGAACAACACAAATGTGGGGGCAATGGGAATTTTTTTCAAGTGACGGGAGTTTTGCAGGGTGGGCAACAGTAGGTGCCTTACCCCCACAAATCCGCCAACGAAAACGTCACGGCATCAAACGGCGGCACCGCAACCGCATCATCATCCTTGAGCGTGGCAATCAACGTCCAACGGCCTTGTTGCAATTCAAACGCCTCCAAAGTCTGCGCCACCGGATCGACTATCCACACGAATGGCACACCATACCGCGCATAAATCGGCAGCTTCACCACACGGTCTTTCTTGGCGGTGGACGGTGACAAGATTTCACACACCCAATCGGGGACAATCTCAAACCGATGGCCTTCGGGGACGCTAGGCATCCGCTCCCGCCGCCAACCCGCCAAATCCGGCACAGCCACTTCCACATCACGGATAAAATGCACTTCGGGTTCAACGATAATACGCCAGCCGCCTGGTCCGCCTTCGCCAAATCCAAATGGCGTGCCAATCCGTATGTTAAGTGCGCCCTCCGCTAATCCATGCTTTCCAGACGGACGCGGCATCGCATACAGTCCGCCATTCAAAATCTCCCCGGTGACATGCTCCGGCAAATTCATAAGTTGTTCGTAAAGGCTAGGTTTTAAAATAGCGTTCATTGGGTTCTCCTGTTGTTGACAGATGGCAGCCAGCGAGGATTAATGTTCCACAACCTTCACGCTGTGGCAATAGATGATTTTGGGAACAGACAAAGTGCTTGTGCCGGAACGGGTTTGCAACCCGTTCCGTAACGTTTTAATGCCGTTAGACGCAATAAAAGTTAAGAACGGGCACGCCTAATGCGCCTACTGTTGGTTCAAACTCCGTCCCGCAACGATAGAGCCGCGTTGTCCACACACCATTTCCACTCACAATTTCGGCTTAAGCTTCACATAAACCGCCACCAACACTACACTAAAAACGACTAAACCTATCACCAATTGATGCGAATATTCTGCAATCAACGCTTTGTTTTGACCCAGAAAATAGCCGATCAACGTCAAGATGGACACCCAGAAAAAGGCACCGAACAAGGTATAGAGGGAAAATTTGACATGATTCATGCCCGCCAATCCGGCGGGTATGGAAATCAAATGGCGGATGACCGGCAACAAACGGCCTATGAACGTGGAAATTTCGCCATGCTCGGCAAAGTATTTTTCCACTCGCAGAAATGTAGTTTCGCCAATCAAAACATAATGCCCGTATTTCAGCAAAAATGGCCTGCCCAGATAATGCGCGGCAAAATAATTGACATACGCGCCAAACAAGCTGCCCAAGGTTCCGCTTAAAATCACCAAGGCCATGTTCATCTTGCCCTCATGCACCAAAT
This sequence comes from Methylovulum sp., assembly GCF_028687615.1. Taxonomy (GTDB): domain Bacteria; phylum Pseudomonadota; class Gammaproteobacteria; order Methylococcales; family Methylomonadaceae; genus Methylovulum. The sequence continues at coordinate 38,748 of NZ_JAQTZU010000022.1, read as the reverse complement.
AACCGGCGGGTGGCATGATGATTTCGCTGGGAATGGGGATAATCGAGCTTTCCATCGCCATCAGCAGAAAAATGCCGAGATAGCCCATAGCACCGATAGTCTCGACCAGCCAGTTGATGATTTCGTGTAACATATTGTTTTCTCATTTGTTAGGGGTAAATTGGCAAGCTTGTGGATTCGGCTTGCCCTGATACGAATAAACCATATCAGAGAAACAGGCCAGAGTATTAAATATTTATCGCTTAACTCCCCGCCCACAACGGAAACCTTGTAAGCCTTTTGCATTTCCCCGATACTTACCACTTTTAAACGCAAAGCAGCGGAAGTTACATGGACATTATTTTTTTAGGCGGACTTGAGATAGACACCTTGATCGGCATTTACGATTGGGAACGCCAGCAACGGCAAACCGTTATTTTAGATATTGAAATGGCGTTTGACATCCAAAAGGCGGCGGAAACGGACGATATTCACTACGCGCTGGATTATAAAACCGTCTCTGACCGCATCATCGGCTTTGTTAAAGCCAGCGAGTTTTTTTTGGTGGAGCGGTTAATCTCTGAGATTGCCGAGCTTATCCGCAATGAATTTAACGTGCCTTGGGTGAAAATCACGTTGAACAAAAAAGGTGCAATAGGCAGCGGGATTGATGTCGGCATCACCATCGAACGCGGGGATAAAAGCGCGTGACCCGTGGATTTATCAGCATTGGCAGCAATATAGACCGGAAAAAAAATATTGCCGCCGGCTTGGCGGCATTACAACAGACGTTTGGCGGGTTGCTCGTCTCCAGTGTTTATGAAGCGGAACCCGTAGGTTTTTCCGGTGATACGTTTTATAACCTAGTGGTGGGGTTTGATTCTGCGCTAAATGCCAAAACCGTCGCTCAACAATTGCGGCAAATAGAATTTTCCCAAGGCCGTCCACCGGACAGCAAAAAATTTACCGCACGCACCTTGGACCTGGATTTGCTGTTATTTGGTGATGAGATTGTCGATGACGGCGGCTTGCAAATCCCCCGCGTAGATATTGAAAAATACGCCTTTGTGCTGGAGCCTTTGGCTGAAATCGCACCGTTGCTAAAACACCCGGTCTCGCACAAAAGTTATGCCCAATTATGGGAAGCAATGCCGAAAGCTGGAATTCGGCAACGGCGGATTAGCTTATCTCCCATGTAGATAAGCAACCGTGGCATTAAAGCAAAAAGCACATCATTTGCGAATGCGTTTGCTGTACCGCCTAATGTCCGGCGCAGGCAAGCGGTTTCATTTGCATACCGGTAAATTTAAGGTAAAGTGTTTTGGCTGGTTCCAGCATGGAGGCTGGGCAATCGGTTTTAACAAGCTATCAGCCCTGGTCTTTTGGGACTGATGAATTCAGAACTATCCCATACGCCAACAAAATAACCTAACCTTTATGGGCAATTCTTCCGGCAAGCCATATATGATCGGAATTATCGGCGGCGGCGTAGCGGGCATGGCGTGTGCGTTGTGGCTAAAACAACTGGGCTGCACACCGATTATTCTTGAACAGAACACCAAGCCGGGCGGACAATTATTGCAATTGAACCGGATTAACAGATGGGTGTTGGGCTCGCCCGGACAAACCAGTGTGCAGCTTGCTGAAACTTACGCCGAGCATATCCGGCAAGTTGCTGTTGATATTATTTTCCAAGCCCGTCTGCTCGCCGCCGCCACTACAGCGACAGGATTTGCGGTAGAGGTCGAACAGGCCGGAACCCGCCTTTATTTTTCAATGCGGGCGTTGGTGATTGCCACCGGCACCAGGGTTTTGGGACCAGAAATCTTCGCCGATTTACCTGGATTTTCATCGTGTTACCAAGCAGGTGGCATTTCTTTTTTTCCAACCGCACATGTAGGACAGCTACCAGAGTTGGCGGGCAAATCTGTGGCGGTAATCGGCGGCGGAGATAATGCATATTTCACCGCAAAAGATGCGGCACTGGCGGGGGCGCAAGTCCATCTGTTGATACGCAGCCGCCCCAAAGCCCGCCCGGTTGTTCACAGAGAAGTTTTGGGCCTGGTCGCCCAAGGCCGCATCATCGAACATGTTGGCGCACAGGCCAGCGCATTCCGGCAACACCAAGGCGGCATCGAGATCCTGTTACAGGACAACGGCAAAGTTTATGCCGACAGGGTTTTTGCCCGTTTAGGCTTTGCTGCCAATACTGAATTTCTTGATTCCTTTGCCGTTTTTAACGGCATGGCTAAAGAAGCGGGATATATCAAGACGGATGCCTCCAAACGCACCTCTATCCCTTGGGTCTATGCGATTGGCGATGTGGCGAATGCCAAACACCAGTCAGTCGTCAACGCCATCGCCGAAGGGGCAATTGCCGCGCAGGATTTGAGTGAACGGGTGTAAACGAATGACAGCAACTCCTAATAAAATACCACCCTTGGTTTGGGTGGTGGACAGTGAATATACTGGCGAACTGCATGCGCGTATCGGTTTGGCGGAACGTTTAGGTTATGGTTATGAATTGATTCCAATACCTGACGGCGATACCCAACGCTACCAAAAAAACCTGCAAACACGCTACAGGCAACAAGGGGAAAACCAACCGCCACTGTTGGTCATTAGCGGCACGGGCGAGGAAACCACGGCTGAAATTGCCGACTTGCGCGAACTGTTTAATGGGCAGTTGTTCAATGTCTATCTCGCCTCGATTTTACCAGATGAACGCCATCCGCGCCTTGCCGAATATGACCTGGTCGCCTCGCCACAATTGTCCGGCGGCAATATCGTCACCATACCTGGTGTGCCGCATCAATTGACCCGCGAAGGCTTAGCAGCCGCGTATCAACAATATGAAAACTATTTCAACGCTTTGCCAAAACCTATCATCGCCTTGTTGGTCGGAGGCAACACCCGTTATTGCAATGGTTTTACCGAAGACCATGCGCGGCAATTTGCCGGACGGGTCTACAAAATCAGCACGACATTAGGTGGGTGCGTGCTGGTTTCCAACAGCCGCCGGACTCCGCCAGACGCGCTCACCGCCCTGCTGACCGGACTTGCTGGCTTAACACATTATTTTTTCGACTGGCAACAAATAGAAAGCCACTTTTACCACGCCCTGCTCGCCCATGCCGATGTTTTTGTGGTCTCTGGCGATTCATTATCGATGTGCTCGGAAGCTGCATTTACAGGCAAACCCTTATTGGTTGACCTGAGCAGCTCCGCTACCGAATGTTATCATCGGGATATTGTCGGTAGATTGATTGATTACGGTGCCGCAAGGTTACTCACTGACAAGTTTGAACCTTGGTCGTATATCCCTCCTGACCCTACCGGAAAACTAGTCGACGTTATACAAAAGCACTTTGGGAACATTTGCCAAAGCTGAACAGCCATCTATCAATTATTATCCGTTTTTCATAAACTTCACGATAAACTTTTTCGTTTTCAAGCAAATCTCATTTTCCGTTCAAGTGACTGTGATAAAATTCGCGGCTAGTTAAGGTCATTGCTTAATAAAACCATCCCCGCCCACTAAACTAAGATGTTTTACACTACAGATGCTGGGGGATTAAGCATAACCGCTGTTATGGTCAAATTTTAATAATACACTGATGCCCCCGATAATTATTGCATCTTCAAACCTAACTAGACACTTTCCAGTCAAGGCCACGTTTATCGCCTGCCTCATTTCAATTGCCCTGCACACCGGAACTTGGTCTTTATGGCAAGGCATGGCAACCGAACCGCTACCAAAGGAAAAACCACCCCTGGTTGTTGAAGTTGCCCTTACTACGGCACCAAGTAGCCAGCCAGTGTCACCACAGCTTGTTGCCAAACCAACGCCTCAACAATCTGCCCCGGCACCTGCCGCAGCCAAACCGCCTCCCAAGAAACTAGATAAGCCGAAAGTAAAACCGAAAATGCCCGCCAAGCCCAAGCCCAAGCCTGTGGATAAACCGACGGAACCCCTAAAAGCCCCCGCACCGACAGAGCAAAAATCGCTGCCAACTCCGGTCACTGAAACGGTTTCGACTGTGCAAAGTCCACAACCAATAAGCTCCCATACCACGGCTAAAAGCAATCCAAATTCCGAAACATCGGCGGTATCGGAACCCTTGGTCAAAGCCGCTTATTCTGCCCCAGGACTAAACAATCCACCTACCCGTTATCCACGTATCGCCCAAATGCGTCAATGGGAAGGCACTGTGGTCTTAGATATCCGCGTGTTGGCAAATGGTTCTGCCGGAGAAGTTAAAATTGTTCGCGGAAGTGGTCACGAAATTCTTGATGAATCGGCTGTCGAACAAGTTAAATCTTGGCGATTTATCCCGGCCCACAGGGGCAATATGACAGTAAATGATTGGGTCAGAGTGCCAATTTCATTCAAATTTAAACATTAAAGGAAACGTCATGATAAATATTTCTTCCGCTAATATCGTCCAATTGACTTTGTGGATACTGATCGGATTTTCGATCATCACCTGGACGATTATCTTTTTAAAAAGCTGGATGATCTGGACAATTAACCGGAGCAACCGCGCTTATGCCCAACAATTTTGGAATGCCGGTAACTTGATGGCTGCCGCAAAGCTGGATTATCATAATAGTGCGTTAGGGCGCATTGCAGGTGCTGGTTTTCATGCGCTTAGTGACGTCCATAATAATGTATCGTCCACGCTTGAACTGAGTGGCGATATTCAATTGGTGTTGGAACGTTCCTTGCGCCAACAAATCAGCAAGGAGCGCAAAACACTGGAGCAATGGTTGTCGATACTTGCCAGTATTGGCAGCACATCGCCTTTTGTCGGATTATTCGGGACAGTTTGGGGGATCATGCACGCGCTGCAATCAATCAGCCAAGCCAAATCGGCCAGTTTGGATGTCGTGGCCGGCCCCATTGGTGAAGCATTAATAACAACCGCCATCGGTATTGCGGCGGCTATTCCTGCAGTTCTGGCGTATAATTTTTTTATCAGGACGATTAAGTTGTCTGAAGCGGAACTGGAATATTTCGCAACCGATTTTCTCAATCTAGCGGTTAAAGCCGGCTTGAAAACCACTCAGGAGAATAACTATGGCGTTTAAAACTGATTCGTCTTCAGACCGTGAGGCCATGAGCGAAATTAATGTTACACCTTTAGTCGATGTAATGCTGGTGCTATTGGTGGTGTTTATCGTCACAGCACCTTTGTTGACCCAGGCAGTCCATGTGGACTTACCGAAAACAGAAAAAACCGACCCGGCACCTGAAGGCCATTTGGCAAGCATCGCCATTGATGCGCAAGGCAATATTACGGTCAATGACAAACCGCAAGTTATCACTGCTCTTGAGCAACAATTGCAGGATTTGCATACTGCCGACCCTGAACTGACTGTGCAATTACAAGCAGACACCGCCGTGCCTTATGGCAAAGTCGCAGAAACGATGGCGGTTGCCCACAAAGCCGGGATTAATAAGTTAGCTTTTATTACACGGGAATAATTGAGTCATTAAAAGTTATGTACTTTCTTATGATACTTACCGATCACTGTTATTTAACGACTCTATTTTTTCTTCTGCCTCCAACCAAACTGATTCAGCGGCGTCCAAGGCTTTGTCAACCTGTATTTTACGTTCCAACAGTTCTTTCAAGCATGTTTTTTTTGATTCATCATAAAGCAACGGGTCAGTAAGTAGCCGCTCTAATTGTTGTTGTTCCTGATGATATTTTTCTACTGCTAATTCAGCTTTTTTTAATGCATCGTATAATGGCTTATGGCGTTGCCGACGTTCAGCCTCTAATTTTCGTTGATCTTTGCGTGACACGCTGGCAATTTCAACAGATACTGTTTTCTCATCATTTTTTTTCTGCTCGCTTAACCAATTCCGATAATCATCGAGGTCGCCATCAAAGCTTTGAACTTTTCCGTCCGCGACCAACAATAATTGATCTGTCACTGAGCGCAATAAATGACGGTCATGCGAAACAACCACAATCGCACCTTCAAAATCTTGCAAAGCGACACATAAAGCATGGCGCATTTCCAAATCAAGATGGTTAGTCGGCTCATCCAGCAATAATAAGTTTGGATTTTGATAGACCAACAAGGCTAGCACCAAACGCGCCTTTTCTCCTCCTGAAAAAGGTTTCACGGACTCCAGGACTTTATCGCCCCTAAAATCAAATCCCCCCAGAAAATTACGCAAGTCTTTTTCGGTCGCTTGTTTATTAAGTTGCTGAAGATGCCATAACGGACTTTCATCAAGACGCAATTGCTCAAGTTGATGCTGGGCAAAATAACCGATTTTTAAAGCATCTGCTTCTAGGCGAACCCCCGATTGTAGTTGTAAATCACCTGACAATACTTTAATTAAACTGGATTTTCCAGCTCCGTTCGGCCCTAACAAACCAATCCTATCGCCTGGGACGATTGACAATCCAGCTTGTTTTATTACGGTAGATTCACCATAACCTATGTTTGCTTTATCCAATTTAAGCAAAGGATTTGGCATCCTACCGACTTTGGGAAAACTAAAATCAAATGGTGAATCGACATGTGCTTGGGCAATAATCTCCATCCGCTCTAACGCCTTAATCCTGCTTTGTGCTTGCCGGGCTTTGGTCGCCTGGGCTTTAAAGCGGTCGACGAAACTCTGGATATGGGCGATTTCGCGTTGTTGTTTTAAATACGCAGATTGTTGCTGGGCTAATTTTTCTGTACGCATTTTCTCAAAAGCCGAATAATTTCCCGTATACATTTCGGCTTTATTCTGTTCGATGTGCACTATATGATCCGTTATTATGTCCAGAAAATCTCGGTCATGAGAAATCAGCAATAGGGTACCCGGATATTTACATAGCCAATCTTGCAGCCAAATAACCGCATCTAAATCTAGGTGGTTAGTCGGTTCGTCCAACAGCAAAACATCTGAACGGCACATCAACGCTTGCGCCAGATTAAGCCTCATCCGCCAACCGCCGGAAAACGAGCTAACAAGATTTTGTTCTTGGTCCGCTTTGAAACCTAAACCATTCATTAATCGTGAGGCGCGAGCTTGTGCTGTATATCCATCGATGCTTTCCATCGTTGTGTAATTATCCCCCAACTTTAGGCCATCATTTGCAAGTACATTTGCGGATATTTGAAGTTCCAATTGCCTCAATCCAACATCGCCATCAATAACATAATCAATCGCTGACCGGGCTACCGCCGGTGTTTCTTGCGCTACATGAGCGATTTCCAAATTAGGCCGCATTGAGAACTCGCCTTGATCAGGTTGAAGCTCATTCAATACCATAGAAAAAAAACTGGATTTGCCGGCTCCGTTCGCTCCAGTAAAGCCAACTTTATAACTCTTGTGAATTGTAAAAGAGGAATTGGCAAATAATATGTGTACGCCACGACGCAACGTAATATTTTTAAAATTTAACATGGGCGAAATTAAGTAAAACAGGGCAATAACTTTCCCTGTCAGATGCCTTTATTGAGTAATTATAATTTTTGAATATGTGCTTGTAATGCAACATTCGAACTCGCCTAAAACTGGTAGTCACAATCTGCACTTCTTCATTCTATAAAAATACATATCGATATGAAAAATATTTCGTTTTTATTTAATAAAAAATGAAATTATTTTTAATTATTCATGGTTCATACATGCAAAAAAAAACCGCCCCCCATAAAAATAGGGAACGGTTTTAATTGTATTACTAAAACTTATTTATAATTAATCAAATATTTAAAAAATTAAATAAATGTTGGAATCAATGGAGCGTCAATTGTAATCATTTGACGTTTTCCAGCTTCATCCCAGAAGAACAACAAACCAGCAAAACGGCTATCTGGGTCGTAGATCAAGTCAGCTAAACGGTAAACTTCCCATGCAGCGTCAGAAGCAGTTACTTGAACTGTTCTTGATTGGCCGGGAGCTAAAGGACTGTTATCGCTAACAGTTAACCCTTCTTCAGCCAACAAGTCATCAGGATAACCTGTTTCATCTTGAGCAACGTTAGCGTCCATGAAGCGAACACCTGCAGTGTTGAACTCGCCTAAACGAATAGCGGAATCGCCGTTATTTGTAATAGTCAAAGTCATTTGCATTGCACGACCTGGTACACGATAAGTAGCGTCTTCAACTTTAACTGCTACAGTTGGCACTGGCATTTCGATTGATTTAATACCACGCAACAAACCAGCTTGCAAAGGAGTAGTAACAGGATACTGTTCGTTTGTGTTTCCCATTGACATGGCAACGATTGCGATAGTACCTGCTGCAAAACCTAGAGCAACTTTTCTGTCTGTTCCACTGATTAAAGAATCAGCTTTGCCGGCTTCAACAGCGATTGATCTTGGGATGAACATTGGCTTACGCATCCAATATACCATCCAAGCTAAACCTAAAGCATACCAGAAAGCATGCCAGAAATAGGTGTTTTCTAGATTGTATGTTTCAAGATTAATGGTTTCGCCTGTTAAAGTAGTGACTGGATTTACGAAATCACTCATTGATCCTGTTACAGTCACCCATTTACCTGGCCCGATGATTGGACCACCACCTTTTACGTTCAACATTGTGTGAACGTGCCAGTCACCTGGACGACGAGCTTTTAACAGAACTTTGAAGTCATAAGTTTCACCCAGCTCTAAAGAAACTGAACGTGGAACCAATTGACCGCCAATCCAAGATCCAGCACGGATAAATACTGGACCAGGGATACCAATGTTCAAGAAAGAAATTTCTGGTTTGTCAACAGTTTCTGGCCATCCGCTGAAAACAAAGAATTTTCCAGAGATAGTCATTGTATCGTTAACAGCAACTTCTTCTTTTGACCAGTTCAAATCGAACCAGTGGATAGTACGCATACGCATGAACGCAGCTTGGGATTTTTCACCGTGTGCAGCGACAGTTGGCGTGTAAAACATCGATGCTGTTACAGTAGCCAGCAATGCGACAAAGGACAATTTTGCAACCTTGTCTTTTAATATTTTCATATATCCTCCTCTATAATAGAGAATCTATAGTTTTCGAGTATCTAGTGCTATAGAATTTTTAATTTAGCAACTAGGTCATTATTTTTGGGTTCTTTATGCAGCTTTAACAAAGTCAGTTTTATTGAACCATTGACCAAAGAAATGCCACAAGAAGTAAATCAAGATACTAACGAAAGCAGAGAAGAATGCCGATACTGGAGCAACGTCTTTACCGAAAGTTCTTAGTGTACCTTTTTCAACCATTCTGATGTACTCAGGAGTACCGGTTCTAACGTAGTGGTAACCTTGTAAGTCAGCCAAAGTCATCATCATGCCGTTGTATTCAACAGGAACATGTAATGGAGCAATGATTGGCCAGTTACCTGGATAAAACAACAGTCCCCATGCCATACCACCGATTACCGCAGTAGCAGTCATACTTCCTGTTGTCATCAAGATAACATCAAGAACTATAGCACCTGGCATCAGATTTGAAGGGAAGCAGAAATTTACTGGGAAATAAGTCCATCCCCAAAAGTTCAAATATCTGTTGATCCATTCACCTAAAAGCAGACCCAAAACACAAAGCACTGCACCAAACGGTAAACGGTAACGCCACCACAACATTGATTGAACTGCAGCAGGGAATGTGATCGATACGATAGGAGCTACAGTTACCCATAGACGTCTATCTTTCCAGTCAGTCCAGAAATCCCAGTCACCACCAGTCAACATATAATGGATATGATAACCACCAAGAACAACGAAGAACAATGTAAAACAGATTAGCCAGTCGAACGTACGTGAAGCTTTTACTGCTTCAGCGCGTGAACGTACAGCTGATTGAGATGCGCTCATTAGCTTACCTCCTAAAAGGATTTAAATTATTTTTATAAATACCATCTTCTTATTATCGCCGCTTTATTAATAGCTGTTAAAAAACGGCGATCATTCAGGAGATAGATTTGTTTACTTATTTTAGACAGGGGGAGTATTACGCCAAGTCTTTTTTCAGAAGTTTCGATATTGAAGCAACTTCTGTATTTACAACGCCCATTACGCCTAAAGCTGCCCATCCGAAGAATACGAAACCGTAGTGCAAAGGAGCAACAAACAACTCTTCCATGAACCAGAAAGTGTGGCCCCATTCGTTCAAACCAACGTTTGGCAAAATCATGAAAGGTCCAATTACAGATACCATGTATTGCAATGACAAACCTTGTTGATAAGCAGGCAATCTAGTTTTTGCGTACAAGAATGACGCAACACCAGTAATGATGTAGATTGGGTAGCTCAAATAGAATTCAATGATATGACTTGGAGTGAAGTCAGTATCACGAACGATAGTTTGATGCCAAGTACCATCTTGTTCGGTGAAGTAGCTTGCACCGTAATAGATAGCAGTTGCGTACATTACCAACCAAGTCCAATGAGTAAAATGTCTTCTCAATTCTTCTCTTGGAGTAATCGACATAACTTTACGGTCACGTGTTTTCCAGATATAACCCCACAGGATACCTGCAGTAGTAACTTCTAATACGAACTCGATATACAGGAAGTTCATCCAGTAAGTTTCGAATTCTGGCGCGAAAGAGTCAAGACCAGCAGACCAGCCATAAACACCTTCGTACCAACGTACCCAGCCATAAAATACTACATATAGCAATACGCCTAGAAACATGTTTCTTTTATTTAACAGCGGTGCTTCCGCAGCATCAGCTTTCACTGATTCAGTTGTAGCTGCCATTTCTATCTCCTAAAAATATTATAATCTTGGTATTACCCAAGAAACGATAGTAACAATTCCTTTTTTCCCATTCTTTTTAGTGCTACTAATAAGAAAGACACCAACTCTATTTGGTGAGTAATCAGTCTACCAGTTCAATTATCCTTGTCAAGCCCAATCATTGCCAGAAACTTGTTTGTAATTAATGTTACGCACCCCGCTCCCCAAAAGCGTATCATTTGAGGATGGATAAAGAAAAAACCGAACTCTACATCTACACAGACTACCTGATCTGCACCAAGGCTTGGCGACGGCGAAGCCAGCCATTTATTCCCCAGATACCGTCTTAAAATCCAAAGATCAAGTGTTATTTTGAGTATGCCCAGAGAGGGTCAAAAGGTTCACCGGATTTGAGGACGCCAAAAGCGATATGGATTAATTTGCGCATAGCAGCGGGCAATGGCCTTGCCATTTTTGCCATTAGCCTTGAGCCGTTCGCAGAACGTGCGGACGGGGCGGGTTATGTCTCCAAGCGGATAAGGCGGGCATGTACAGGATCTTGCGCAAGATCGGGCCGCCGTTTTTCCCTAGCCCCGTGGGTGTGGAAATACGGGGTTTGACTGTCCATTGCCCCGATTCGCGCAGGGCGGGCGCAAGGCCCGCAAAGGCCACCACCTGCTCTGGGACAGGCTTTAAGCCTCAGGGTAAACGCGACTTCCTCCGCCATCCTACCGATGATCGGTCGGGGATTCTGGCTCTTGGGGGAGTCAGAATCAAGATATAAGAGTGTCAGCCAGTTAGAATTGGCGGATCAACAAGCGGTGCGCGGCTGGATGAAAGGCTTCGATCATGAAGCGCTGTTCGTCCGGCGGGTTTTTTACCCACAGGGCACAAGACAAACAAAGACGGCAGCACGGGTTTGTTGAAGCGGGTATACAGCGATTGGGCGTGCGACGGTGGGCAAGCCTCAACCCTCTACCAAAAACGGTGGAAGGTCGAAGAGTTCCATAAATCATTGAAATCCAACGCGGGGCTGGCGAAGTCGCCCACCCGCACTGTCACCACACAAAACAACCACCTCTTCATGTCCATCTATGCCGTGTTTCGTAGATGCCCTGTGGGTGCAAGCTGGAATGTTTGAAGATCAAACATAAAACCAACCATTTCGCCATACGGGCCAAGCTGTATATAAAAGCGAACCAGATGGCGTATGATGAGCTGCAGAAATTACGGGCTGCGTAACATCAGTTTTTAACATAACAAAAACATTTGCTAAAAATATACTTGCTCTTAAGATGTTGATGTCTGTTAAAATTCAACCAATGGAATAAAAATATTCACTGGCTTCGATCCTCAATATTATGAAAAACTTCATCAAAAATCACCCAATACTCAAACTTATTATTGGGCTTGCTGCTCTTTTGTTGATCCAACAAAAAGTAGTAATGCCATTAGTTTATGAAGTAATAAAGTCAGATATGTTTCTGGTTGATAGCAATGATAAAGCAAGCCAATTACCCATTTCCACTCATTTAACGGAAATAGCATTCACCCATTGCAATCAATATATAAAATCAAAACTCGATCCTAATCTTGCAATTACCTATCCTGAAAAACCGATTAATGCTTGGAGCCTGGGTAATTATCAATATGTCATTAACGCCGAAATAACCATATCCTCAGAGCCATCAAAATCTAGCACAAAAAAATACGCCTGCAGAATCACTTATAATAACGGCGATAATCAAGATGGCGTTTCAGACTTCGATAACTGGACCATTGATGGTTTATCAGGCTTGGATGAAATTTAAGTTACGGTCCAACACCAATTTTTCATAAAGCGGATCTGCAGTCCGCCTAACCCATGCACCTAATTTGCTCATAGGTCGATGACATACTCTAAGAATTAACATTTTGTTAGCAATTGAATATCAGCTATGTTTGAGTTAAAAAATAGCTGATGTTATGCAGGCAACCCAAAAATCAATAACGCAGAGTTATTGATAATTGCAGTAATGTATAACACCAGTTGTTACTCAGCAGTAAACAGATTAAACTTTGGCTCTATATGGGTTTTGGGGTCTTTTTATTGTTAATAAATATAGCGACCATAAATCTACCCGTCATTCCGGCAGGGATTGCCGGAATCCAGTTCACAGGGATGTGAACGTTAATAATCACGCAAAAATGACGGAAATCGAACCATTCGATTATTTTTAACTGTACGAAGTTGGCAGATGCCATCCTGGCATCTGGATTCCGGCAATCCCTGCCGGAATGACGGGTATTTTTAATGTTGCTAGCTTATTAACGGCTTGCCGTATATCTTTAGTAAAAGACCCTGAAACCCATATAGAGCCTAAACTTTTTATGCTGCTTAATATGCCCTACAATTTGTACTTTCCACACAAAGGCATTGACAACCTAATATCGGTATTTAGTTACTGACGTTACGCAGTAACGTGTTTTACTCCCGTTTACCTCGCCGAGCACCGCAGGTCATGTGCCCTGTGGGTATTTGTCGGGAACAGCCCGAAATAGCGACTCATCATTATTTATTTTCACATCGCAGAAAACACCTGCGTAACATCAGTTAGTTAAACCAAAATTTGCAGTTATACTGAACATTAGGTTATTCGTGGTGTTGCGTCCCCATAACTTGCTCAAGATGCTGCACCATCGGGTCATTTTCCAAATCCCCCAAATCAGTGTAATCCAGATGACGCAAATTATCATATTGAGCTTTGGTAATAGGTTTTACTGTAAATTTTGCCTCATTTCCGCAATCAGAAATAGCAAGGGAAACACTCCCTTCTGGTTGTTTCTTTATTAAACGCGCGGGCAACTGTAAAACCGGAAGCCAATCGACTTCGGTCTCGACGTTATTTACTGTTCCTTTATAATATTCGACCAATACGCCATCCAAATTTTCCTTTCCGACGAAAACCAATTCTTTACCTAAAGTCTTTGGATCTATTAAGGACGTTAGCTGTTGCCATGAGGGGGTAGCTCCAGTTGCCGCCAAGTCTCCGGGCACAAATTCCAGAGCGACATGCTCGTTATAAAATAGCCGGGTATAAAATAATTGTCCGGCTTCGTTACGCTCCCAGATTTCACCTTGCTGAGAACGCTCATCGTGCGTTTCGGTGCGTTGTTTTTGCCGCCAAAAATACCAGTTCGATTTTTGCGTATTATTTTCGCCACCGGTCTGTTTCTCAAAACGGCAAGCAAGCAGGGTTTCTTTGGCAAAACCAGCCAGACCTTCAGGCAGAATATACGATTTTGTTGCTGAACCAGCACACGCGGTCAAAATGAGAAAAAGCGAGAAAGCAAATGTGGTTTTCATTAAAACAATTCCTGATAAGGCATGTAGTTATCTGATACTAGAAACAAACAAGGGTGCATTGCGCACCCTTGTTGAGCATCCAGCCAATAATATTTCCGTAAAAAGCAGAATCACCGGTACTTAAAGGTAAGACCTTTAATTATTTGGACATTTTTCTGTTCATAACATGGTAAATTGCGTTTTGTTCCATGGTGCCTTGGAACAGATGTGCGCCAGGGCCTCTAGCGTAAATTGCCACATCTTCACCCGCATGAGTCTCAGCACTCAATGGTACAGCCGCTTCTTGATGGAAATCAGCATCAGTGGTGTCTACAGCGGTCATGTCGGCGAAACGGCCAATTTGAATCGGAGTTCCATAAACATCGTCGCCTTTCACGCCTGTGTGATAACCCCGGCCATTAGCATAAGTCAAGGTAGTGTAAGGGGCCTTATCATCCGCGCTGGCGTAAGCAGTGCTGCCTGGGTTGATAACTTTACCCAAAATGTTGTTACCGCGTTGTGGGTAACCTGCAATCGTAAACACATGGCTATGGTCAGCAGAGACGATAATCAAGGTATTTTCCAGTTCGCCCATAGCAGTCAAAGTGTCAACCGCTTTTTTTACCGCATCAGACAGTGCGATGGCGTCTGTCAAGGCACGGTATGCGTTACCGGCATGGTGACCGTGGTCAACACGGCCCGCTTCAACATGAAGATAAAAGCCTTTTGGGTTATTGGATAAGATTTTGATGGACTTTTCAGTCAACGCAGCCAAGCTTGGTTCACCGGCAGTATCGGCTAAACGGTCAGCTTCATATTCCATGTGTGAACGTTCAAACAAACCCAAAAGATGAGTTGTAGTTGAAGGGTCGATGGCATCGAACTCACTTTGTTTATAAATGAAAGCACTGCCGGCGCCATTTCTGGTCACCCATTCAGCGGTCAAATCACGGCCGTCATTACGTTTGCCGAATTTGCCTGCATCTTCTGGATCCGCTTGAGTTGTGTTGCGGAAATACTCGCGGCCACCACCTAGAGCGACTTCAATGCCATTGCCATAAGGGAATTCAATCAATTGACGGGCAATGTCAGGAACCGCACAGCCTGCAGGTTGGTTAGCATCAGATTCCCAGTCACGTTCTGGTGTGTGGGCATAGTTGGCGGCAGGCGTTGCGTGGGTGATACGGGCAGTAGAAACCAAGCCAGTCGATTTGCCAGCGATTTCAGCCTGTTCCAAAATAGTTTTCAATTTGTGGGTTTTCAGGTTAGTCGCGCAGTCGGCACGGGTGACACCTTGGTCAACCGACAACACACCATCAAGCGTTTTTACGCCAGTGACCATTGCAGTCATAGTCGGTGCAGAGTCAGGAGTTTGCTGATTGGCACTGTAGGTTTTTGACAGGGCCAGATAAGGAAACATTTCGAAACTCAAAGAATTTTCTTCCCCACTGCTGCCTGGCGTGGTGTTGCTGGCATCGATAATGCCAGGTTGTTGGCCCGCCAAAATACGCGCTGCTGTGACTGTGGAAATACCCATGCCGTCACCAATAAATAGGATGACGTTTTTCGCAGGGCCAACTATAGGTTTCAAAGCAATATTTTTAAGAACAGCCGCTTTACCCGCAGCAAACCAAGTATTACGGTCTGAAGCCGGGGCAGGAAAAGAGTCTTGGCTAGCATGGCTAACCATTGCTGTGCTGGCTGATAAAACAGCCGCAACTGCGATTGTAGTAAGTTTCAATTTCATAATTAGATCTCCGGTTAGTTTATTTAGTGCCTTAAGATGCTAGATTCGCCTGGATCTAGCGAGCGCGTCGCATGATGACAAGGAAGCTTCAACCTTCCATTCACCATTCTAAAGACCTAAAAAGTAGACTAGATTAAGAAATTGTTAAAATTACGTTACAATTTAGTGAAGTATGGCTGAAGGAATTGCTTGGAAAATTTCACCGCTATTCCGGCAATAGCGATTTCAGGATCGGGCTTCAAGCTTTATAAAATCAACATCAATCGTTGTGATTTTGTTTGTAGATTAGAGATATGGTGGCTGCCGCATCCGTTTTGGATTTTCAAGCTATTATCAAGTTTTGCAATGGATTTAAAGTCGCGCTTATATTTATCCCAAAGCCTTAACGGCATCTTCCGTCCTGAAAAATACTTTGCCAGGTTTAATTTGCTCAAGAAAATCGGTTTTTTGTAACTTATCAAATACAGGGCCTTTGGTTTCTGATAAATTGAGGGTCCTCCCAGATGCCTGTAAAGTTTGGTTGAAAATTTCCAACGACTCCAATGCCGTGGCATCAATGTCATTGACGGAATTTAAAATCAATACGACATGTTTGGTATTAGGTTGCCGCCTTAATTCCCCGGCAAGATAGTCCTCAATGTAACTAATATTGGCGTAGGTAATACTTTCGTCTATACGCACTAGCAGCAGATGATGCCAGGTTTCGACGCTATGGCGCTTGATGTTACGGAAATGCTCAGTGTCCGGTACGCGACCGACCACGGCGATATGAGGCTGGCTGGTTTTGCGCAAGTGACTGGCAATAGTCAGGACAATGCCCAGGGTTATTCCCTGTTCGATACCCAATACCAACACGCCGAGCAAGGTCGCCAGCTCAGCCATGCCGTCACCACGGTCATATTGCCAAGTATGGAAAATATGTTTAATCCGCACTAACCGGAAAATAGCGACCAGGATAATCGCCGCCAGCGCGGCTTTGGGGATATTCTCAAACCAGGTGCTTAAGAAAATGACCGCTAACGCGAGAATGAGCGCGGCAATCAACATCGCCATCTGGGTTCGCGCCCCAGCCGAAAAATTGACCATCGTCCGGCTAAAACCTCCGGCAACAGGCATACCGCCGAAAATCGCCGCCATTAAATTGGCACAACCCAAGCCAATCAGCTCTTGATTGGGAACAATTTTTTCACCCCTAAGATTAGCCGTCACCTTGGCAATGGCGACACTTTCGACATAAGCTATCAGGGCGATAAAACCAGCGTAGGGCAATAATAACCGCCATTTTTCAACATTGATGAAGTCCGCTTTGGGTGACGGAAAACCGGACGGTATGGAACCGACGACTGCAACGGCATTATCGGTCAATTGAAAATAACCCACGGCTGCTGTAGCGAGGAGAACGGTCAATAGCGGTCCGCATTTACTAATGGCTGTAACCACCGACAGATTAACATGCAGTTTTTTCAGCAAACCGGTCAGTGGCGAACCAAAAAATATTAACAACATTAACGCGCTGGCACCGATAATCGGAGTCGCTGGAGAAAAACGTTGCATGGCTTGTGCGTAACAGCTCAAATCCCATGCGCATGACGGTATTTTTATCCCTAACACTTGTGGCAACTGGCTACCGATAATCAATAAAGCAGCCCCGCTGGTAAAACCCGCCAGTACGGGATGGCTGATAAAATTGACCAGCCCGCCCATACGCAAAACCGCCATCAGCAACATAATCACGCCACTTTCTGCCGACAGAATCAAAGCGCTTTGTGCAGGATTGCCCAACACACTAATTTCGGGCGCAGTCAGCGCACTGGCGACCATAATCGCGGCTATCGAAACCGGCCCAACTGACAAGGTGCGGCTGGTTCCCAGCAAAGCATAGATGGCTGGCGGCAGAACACTGGCATACAAACCCAGTTGTGGCGGCAATCCTGCAAGAATCGCGTAAGCAATACTCTGGGGAACCAATAAAATGGCGGTAATGATGCCCGCAAACAAATCATCACTAAAATCTTTGCGATGATACGTTTTCAGCCAACCGATAATGGGCAAAAAACCAGCCAACGATGATTTGTCAGGGATCATGTCCGTATTCCTATGATTTGGCTTTGGATTAAGAAAAGATAAATACGGCGGCATTGTCATAGTTTTCGTATCTTGTTTACGGAAAAATAGGGTTGGTAATCGACCATCTGGGATAGAAAAACTTGGGAAGCCATCAATCTAAAATATTCCGCGCTAAAATATTCCGCGCCTCCTCATCCCTCCTGGCTTTTTCTTCAAACGACAAAATCATTGCACCCGGAATGGACAAATCTTATTGCCCCAAGCTTTTTTGCCAAGCCTCAAATCCACCCGCCATCGACAAAACGTTCTTATAACCCAGTTGCTGCATAGTTTGCGCCGCCAAGGCAGAACGCCCGCCACTACGGCAATAAATCAGCACAGCCTTGGACTTGTCAGCCAATTCGGGAACGGCGCCTATCTTAAATTCCAATACGCCGCGCGGCAGCAATACCGCCTCATCCAAATGGCCTGCCGCATATTCGCTTTCTTCACGGGTATCGACAACGACCAGATTACCTTCATTAATCAGTTGCTTGGCAGTATCTACCGTCACTTCGGCAATATGTTGCTTGGCCTGTGACACCAAATCTTGTGCCGTCAACTCTTGTCTGACTGGTACACTGGCGTCGCGCGGAGCAACCGCATCCTGACGTTCATTTTCGTCCAATCCGCAATAGCGGTTGGCTGGGACGGCTTCGTCAATCAAGCGCGGTTTAGGCAAATTAAGATTAGCCATAATTTCGATGAATTGCCCGCGGGATTTACCAGCCAGACGCGGATTCGTGATGCGCTCCTGAATGATGCTGCTAACCCAGCGGCCTTGATAATCATGGCCCGGATAGACCAACGTTTCATCAGGCAACGTAAACAGCCGCCGGGTAATGCAATCGTACAAGGCCCCGGCATCACCGCCTTGAAAATCGGTGCGCCCGCAACCACCTATAAATAAGGAGTCGCCGGTAAACACACGGTCACGCCACAAAAACGATAAGCTGCCGGGGGTATGCCCAGGCGTTGCTATCACTTTAATCTGCTCACCATCGCCAAAGCTAAAAACATCACCGTCCTGAATTTGGATGTCCGCCGTTTTGGCCCCACACAATTCGCTGACCGCCGTTTGCGCCCCTAGACGCTGGCGTAACAAGCCACCCGCAGTAATATGGTCAGCGTGGACATGGGTTTCCAGGGTATATTTCAGTTGCAAACCCTGCTCTTCCAGCAAAGCGATATAGTCATCGATGTGGGTGTTGACCGGATCAATTAATATGGCTTCTTTAGTGGACAGATCAGCAATCAGATAAGTGTATGTCCAGGTTTCGGCATCGAATAATTGTTTAAATAACATGGCATTGCCTCGGTTGGTTATTTGGTGGCATTAGTTTTGAAATCAGGCTTGGCCTGTCTTATCTTTTTTTGTGCATGGTTTTCCAGCATTGAAGCAAAGCCTATGCCACAAACCGGTTAAACCCAAATCAGGAAGGATTGTTGATGTGGAAAGCATTGTTTTTGATGAGCGCCGAGGCATCCAGCACCTAGCAAAAAAGGCATTATCCTCTAGCATAGACTGGAATTGACAAGACAGGATGTTTAGACCGACAAGAAATAAATTGTTTTTATTTTTGGCTAAACATTGCAAACGACGATAAAAACGTTTCACGCTTTCTTTATTGAAACATATAAATGATTCAATAAAGAAAGCGTGAAACAAAAAACGAAACATTTATAGCTTTTACAAATATTACCCACATAGGCCATCGTTGAGCACCTGCAAATTTTGCCCAAAGCTTATTATCGTTACCCAAACGGCATTAACAGCATTGAAGAATACCGTGCGGGCAAAACATCACACCCCATACTGCTTGCGTTTGCGCCAAAACGTAGCGCGGCTCATGCCCAGCAAATTTCCCGCGTGACGAACCGAGCCATTACTTTGTTGCAAAGCTTGACGTATTGCAGAGGCTTCGTCTTCGGCGGAAAAACGCAATTTGGCCACCACTGCCGGAGCCTCAATAGGGGCAGGAGTGGCAGGTTCGCGAAATTCAGGCGGCAATTCTGGCAGCCGCAAAACCGTGCCACGTCCGACCGCAAAGGCGTATTCGATGACATTATGCAGTTCCCGTACATTACCTGGCCATTGATAATCCAGCAACAGACGCATCGCCAGCGGGTCGATCCTATCAATTTTGCGGAAATTCTCGGCGTTATGGAGTTGGATAAAATGCCATAGCAACAGACTGATGTCCTCGCGGCGTTCGCGCAAGGGCGGTAGAAAAATTGGCACGACTCGTAGCCGGTACATTAAATCCTCGCGGAATTCACCTTTTTTGACTTGTTCACGCAAGGAGCGGTGCGAAGCGGCAACCAAGCGCACATCGACGCTGACTGAACGGTCACCGCCGACTGGGATAAAATTGCGCTCCTGTATCACCCGCAACAGTTTCGCCTGCAAATCCAATGGCAATTCGGCGACTTCATCGAGGAACAAGGTGCCGCCATGCGCCCGTTGGAACAAACCGCTATGGTCTTTAATCGCCCCGGTAAAGGCGCCGCGCACATGCCCGAACAACTCGCTCTCCAACAAACTACTCGAGAGGGCGGCACAATTGATCGCCAAAAACGGAGCCTTGCTACGGGCACTCAGTTGATGGATCGCCCTGGCGACCAGTTCTTTGCCGGAACCGCTTTCGCCCCTGACCAATACCGTTGCCGTCGTTTCGGCGGCGTTTTCGATAATCTGGAACACGGCCTGCATCGCAGGTGAACGGCTGATTATGCCGTAAAAATTCTGCGTGGAATTTTTCTCGATTTTCGCCAGATTTTCCTTGCGTCCAATCTCACCACAAGCAGCCAACAAACCGATACCGCCAATAATTTCACCGTGCGGGCCACGCAACATCTGCACTGTTTTTTTCATGCAGACATGGTCGCCATCCTTGCAAATCAGGTTGACAACCTGATGGTTATCATCAGGGTTGCCATCATCAACGCCGTCAATCGTAATCTCATAATCTGGCAAACACGGCTTACCAACAACATCCTTTGCTGGCAACCCCGTCATGCGCTCCATTGCCGCGCTCCAATAAAGTATGCGTTGCCGATTATCGACGCAATAAACCGGGGTATCGGCAAATAAAACCAGCAACGAAGCCAATAATTCATGCTGGTCCAATTGGCTTAATAAGGGTTCGAGCAGGGGAATTTGTTTCATTTAAAATGTTCAGAGTCTGGCATTGTGGAAAAATGCTTTTTATTGTAATGTCAAAATCGGACGGACTGGCATAATCTGGCGATGTGCCGTTTTCCGGTCGATGTTACACTATTTATTTTTGTCAACGTGGGTTTAATCTGAAATCAAAAGGTAGCGTGAAATGTTAGAATCAATAAAGTTTAATCCCCGAATTTGGTTTTTTTTGGGCTTTTTAGCTTGTGTATTTTTGCTCGGCATGGGCGCGTATTTTCAATTTGTTGACGGTTTGGAGCCATGCCCTTTGTGTATTTCCCAACGCATAGGCATTTTGTTGACCGGCTTATGTTTTTTGGCGGCGGCAATCCACAATCCGCAAACACTCGGCATCAAAATTTATTCGATAACCGGTGCGGTGTTTGCTTTGTCTGGCGGCGCGGTATCGGCACGGCATATCTGGATACAGCATTTACCGCCGGATAAAGTGCCGGAATGTGGGCCAGGATTGGAATATGTGTTCCAGAATTTCCCCCTGTCCGCGACCATAAAATTGATGCTCAATGGCTCAGGCGATTGCGCGGAAGTGAATTGGCAGTTTTTAGGCTTGAGTATGCCGGCGTGGACCTTGGTGGCGTTTTTGCTTTTGGCTGCTTTAAGTTTGTTGCAAATGTGGAATACTGAAAAAGGGTAATGGCTCTAGGCGGTATCGGGTTTAAAATAAAATCCACGGCCTGTTGCCAAGAAATCACCTGCTGTCTGCGATAGCAATCAAATAATCAAATCGGGGAAGAACGCGTTGGGCACCCCACTACCGTTGCCCCAGGACAGCGGGACCAAAACGTCCATGCCCAGTTGCCCCTACAAAGCCTTCTGGCCTGGCCGTCAAGCAGGGCGTAGAAATGGCGGTCAATGGTAACGGAATCCGTAACACCGCGCGGATGCTCAAGATCAGGCCATCCGCACGTTAAAAAAACTGCGGGCCATGCCCGTTTTTAGGCAACGGGATAGCGACTTTATACACAAACAAGAGGTGACACATTATGGGCTGGAGAGAGCGTAAACACGAAGAAACTTATTCCGATGCGGAAGTGGAAGAAAGATTGAAAGAAGAGCTGCCGCACTGGTATCTGGAAAATGGCTGGATTCGGCGTAAATACAAAACCAGCGGCTGGAAAGGGACCTTGATGGTGGTCAATACGGTTGGACATCTCGCCGAGGCGGCGTTCCACCATCCTGACCTGGCTGTCTCCTATGCGTTTGTTATCGTCAAATTGGTCAATCATGCGGCCAAAGGCATTACCAACAAAGACTTTGAGCTGGCGCATAAAATTGAAGACGTGGTCATGTGGCAGCCTGGTAAAGAAGGCGGGGCATTAACCGGCACACCCGATGATCCACGCTTCAAATATATCAAATATGATTGACTGCAAGCCTACAACCGCTGTTTTAGCGATTAACGGACCATCCCGCCCTCGAGGTCAATATGAATGAAGACACATTGAATATGGAAATCAGGAAATATCTTAAACAGGTCGGTGTCACGTCACAGCGTGAAATCGAACATGCCGTGTTTAAAGCGGTGGACTCCAAGGCATTGCAAGGCAACGAGGCTGTAGCAATCAAAATGACGCTGGAGATTCAGGCTATCGGTTTGAACCATTGCATTGAAGGCACTATAGAGCTGGAGTAATATTCCAGTACCCTATCCATCAGTTGGGATCTTGGTCGATAAAACAAGAGCGGAGATTTTTGATGACGATAAAAACTGAATTACAAGCCACAATCACGGATCTGGTGGTCGCAGGTAAAGGCATATTGGCGGCGGATGAAAGTGCGCCGACCATCGCCAAACGCTTTAAGGCGATCAATGTCGAATCCACTGAAGCCAACCGATGCGCCTGGCGCTCATTGCTGCTGGCGACACCCGGCTTAGGCGAGTTTATCAGCGGCGTGATTTTGTTTGAAGAAACGCTGGGACAAACCACACCCGACGGCAAAAGCCTGCCTGAGGTGGCGGCCGGGCAAGGCATAGTACCAGGCATTAAAGTCGATAAAGGTTTTACACCGCTGACCAATGCACCGGGCGATGTGGTCACACAGGGCCTGGACGGGCTGGCTGAACGGCTGGCGGGCTATAAGGAGCAAGGTGCCCGTTTTGCCAAATGGCGCGAAGTGTATTCCATCAGCCCACATAATCCGACACAAATCGGCCTAGAAACCAATGCGGAAGTGCTGGCCCGTTATGCGGCGGTGTGCCAATCCTTAGGCTTAGTGCCTATCGTCGAGCCAGAAGTGCTGCTGGATGGCGACCACGCTATCGGGCGTTGCTTTGAAGTGGTTGAAATAGTCCAACAGGCGGTATTCCATGCCTTGCACAGACACCGTGTAGAGCTGGAATATATCGTCCTCAAACCCAGCATGGTCGTGCCGGGCAAGGATGCGCAACTTCGGGCCGGAGCCGAAGAAATCGCCGAAAAAACCCTGACCGTCATGCGCCGTTCAGTACCCGCCGCCGTGCCAAGTATTAATTTCCTTTCGGGCGGCCAAACACCGGAAGAAGCCACGGCCAACCTTAACGCCATCAATGCAATGGCGGGTAACGCACCTTGGCAATTAAGTTTTTCCTACGGGCGGGCGTTGCAACAACCCGTACTGGAAGCTTGGCAAGGCAAACCGGAAAACGTATCTGCCGCACAACAGGCACTTTATAAACGGGCAAGACTCAACGGTGCGGCACGTTACGGCCAATATTCAGCCGAGATGGAACAAGCTCAAGCGTAATGCTTAGGAGCATAATGCACAGTTTGGCAAGACATTGATTTTTAAATGATAAACCTTGTGGATATGGCGAAGTTCGATACCATTTGAACTTAATCCCCATGCTCATGAATTTAGAAACTGGCAACAAAGGTAAAGATATTTGCCCACTTGCTTACCTCCAAAAAGTTCCAATTCATTAACGTATTGCATATACACTTCAAACGGACACGTTTTCGGTTTTTGGAGCGCGGTCATCTTGACCGCACACGCGGGCAGGATGCCCGCGCTCCTTCCAATAAAAACCGAAAACGTGACCGTTCAGAATATAACTTATAAACCCCCTATCCACAGACTTATCCACACCCTGCTGCGAACAATTTCCATCCCCAGCTTCCAGATGGCTATAATGCCGCATCCCAATCCTTAGTTTTCTGTCAATGCCTGCATCCCTCAACGCGCCTACACGGATTTTCCGCGTGGCTTTGCCCGTGCCTGTTTTTAGCCTGTTTGATTATTTGGCTGTTGATAATGTTTCAACCTGCCCCGGAATCCGTATTGAAGTACCGTTTGGCAAGGCCAATAAAATCGGGGTATTGATAGAAATTGCCGATGAAAGCACCGTGGCGGTGGAAAAATTAAAACCCATTGTGCGTCTCGTCGATGACCCGCCCTTGTTGTCGGCGACGGATCTGGCCTTGTTGCAGTGGGTAAGCCGTTATTATCATCATCCCTTAGGCATGGTGGTCAGCAGCGCGTTTCCGGCAGGCTTGCGGCAAGGCAAAGCGGCGGTGTTACCCACGAAAAAATATTACGCGCTCACCGAATCCGGCAAACAGGCCAATAGTTCGGAGTTAAAACGCGCCCCACGCCAACAAAGTCTATTGGAGCTGTTCCAGCAGCAGGCAACGGCTTTGTCGGAAACCGAACTGTCGTTGTGGCATAGCCAATGGCGGATAACAATTAAAGGCTTAATCCAGCGGCAATGGCTGGAGCTGGCAACGGTTGCCACCCGAACATCTTTAGCAACAGCATACGGCAAGCCCGTTGGCTTATTGTGCAATCCCGACCAGCAAGCGGCAATCACCGCAGTGGGCGGACAACTTGGCAAGTTCGGGGTATTTTTGCTGGATGGTGTGACCGGCAGCGGTAAAACCGAAGTGTACATGCAATTGATCGCCGAAGTGCTGGCGCAAGGCTTGCAGGTGTTGGTGCTGGTGCCGGAAATAACCCTCACGCCGCAATTGGCCGACCGTTTCCGGCAACGCTTCACTATCCCCATTGCCTTGTCGCATTCAGGCTTGACCGACACCCAGCGGCAAACTGCCTGGCTGCAAGTGCAACAAGGCGAAGCGGCGATTTTGCTGGGGACCCGCTCGGCCTTGTTCACGCCGTTTAAGCAATTGGGGCTGATTATTCTCGACGAAGAACACGATGCGTCATTCAAGCAACAAGAAGGCTTCCGTTTTTCCGCCCGTGATGTCGCCGTGATGCGCGGCAAGCTGTTGGATATTCCGGTGCTGCTAGGTTCCGCCACCCCGTCGATGGAAAGCCTCTACAACGTCACGCAAAAGCGTTACCAGCGGCTGGCTTTGCCAAACCGCGCGGGATCGGCGATACCCCCGGTTTTACAGTTGCTCGACATCAGAAATAAACGCGTGACGGAAGGCTTGTCTGATGCCTTGCTGACAGAAATAAAAACCACGCTGGCAAAAAGCGAACAAGCCTTGCTGTTCTTAAACCGGCGCGGTTTTGCACCGACCCTGATTTGCCATAGTTGCGGCTGGGTGGCGCGCTGCCAACGCTGCGATGCCAACCTGGTCATGCACCAGCGGGAACAACGTTTGCGCTGCCATCATTGCGCCAGCGAACAAGCCCTGCCGCGCCAGTGTCCGGCCTGTAAAACTGGCGAGCTAACCGCCTTAGGCTTAGGCACGGAACGTATCGAACAAGTATTAAACGCACACTTTCCCGATAAAACCGTGATCCGTCTTGACCGGGATTCCACGCAACGCAAAGGCTCGCTAGAGGAGTACCTGGAACAGATTCATGCGGGCCACGCCGATATTATCCTCGGCACACAAATGCTCGCCAAAGGCCATCATTTCGCCAATGTCACGCTGGTGGCAATTATTGATGTCGATAGCGGTTTATTCAGCATTGACTTTCATGCCACTGAAAAACTCGCGCAGTTGGTCGTCCAAGTCTCAGGCCGTGCCGGACGCGCCGACAAGCCAGGCAAAGTCATCATGCAAACCCGCCGCCCTGAACACCCCTTGCTCACCACGCTAATCAACGAAGGTTACCACCGCTTTGCCCAAACCGTGCTGGACGAGCGCAAAACCGCGCTATTACCGCCATTCAGTTACCAAGTTTTGTTACGAGCCTATGCAATTGATGAAAACGCGCCAGCCAATTTTCTGAATGCCGTGGTCGATTTACTGAAAAACAAAACCATCCCCCACACCCAAATTTTAGGGCCTGTATCGGCGCCGATGGCAAAACGCGGCGGACGCTATCACTACCAACTGTTGCTACAAAGCACCCGGCGACAAGAATTGCATGTCTTGCTGGATGAATTGATGCCGCAACTGGAAAAGCTTAAAACCAAACAAAAGGTGCGCTGGTCTTTAGATGTCGATCCGGTGGATTTGTATTAAGGGGAGCGCGGACATCTTGTCCGTCCTTGGCTACAGAATTCAGCGGGACGGAGTTTTGTAAGCCCGTCCTTAACGTTTTGAGGGGCTGATGAGGAATGGGCATGGAATAAGTTCGTGGATTGAGACCTGTCAGGTTTCTTGTGCCCCAGAGGGTATTAAAACCTGACAGGTCTAGCGGGTAATTGCCAAAACTATTCCATGCCCATTCCTAAGCAATTGAAACATTATGGAACGGGTCGCCTAATGCGCCTACTGTTGGAACAAACCCGTTCCAGCTCCTGATTTTCCATCTCTTGCAATTCCCCCAAGTTCCGGTTTAGGGACAAGCGTCAACATCGAAACCATCAATCTTCGTCCGACACCCCGGAACGCTTCAAGCCCAAATCCGTTTCCAATTCCATCACCTCAACTCCGCGTAATTTCCGTTCCATCGCTTTCGTGCGCGTGGTTTGCAGGGTTTCCAAGGTATTCGACGCGGAATTGATATGCTTATGCACCGCCGCCAGTTGTTCGGAATATTTGACGAATTCGGTTTTGACTTCCGCCAACACTTTCCACACCTCGCTGCTGCGTTTTTGCACGGCTAAAGTCCGAAAACCCATGTTCAGGCTGTTCAGCAAGGCCGATAAGGTCGTAGGGCCCGTGATGGTGATGCGGTATGTGCGCTGTAGACGTTCAAACAATTCGGGATGGCGCAGGATTTCACCGTACAGGCTTTCAATCGGCAGGAACATGATCGCAAAATCGGTGGTGTGCGGCGGGTCGATGTATTTGCCGCTGATGTCTTTGGCGAAGCCTTCCACCGCTTTCAACAAGATTTTTTGCGCCGCATCAATGGCGGCGATGTTGCCTTCCTCCCATGCCGCCAACAAGGTTTGGTAACTGTCCAGCGGAAACTTGGAATCTATCGGCAACCACACGGTTTTTTCATCGGATTTGCCGGGCAATTTCACCGCAAATTCGACATGGTCGCGGCTGCCGTGCTTGGTGGCGACGTTGACGGCGTATTGGTCGGGCGCGAGGATTTGTTCGAGGATATTGCCCAGTTGGTACTCGCCCAAAATGCCCCGCGCCTTGACATTGGACAGGACTTTTTTCAAATCGCCCACGCCTGTCGCCAGATTCTGCATATCGCCCAAGCCCTTGTGGACTTGCTCCAAACGGTCGCTGACCTGCTTGAACGATTCGCCCAAGCGTTTTTCCAGCGTGTCGTGCAATTTTTCATCGACCGTCCGGCGCATTTCGTTGAGTTGCAACGTGTTGTCTTCGCGTATCGCCTTGAGTTGGTTTTCAAGCGTTTGCCGTATTTCCATAATGCTGGTTTTTGCTTGCAGATTGGCTTCGGTCTGTTGCCTGTTCAATTCAGCAAATTGCAGCCGCAATTGCCCGTTAAAATCTTTGATGCCCTCGGAAAATTTATCCTCGAATGACTTCAGGCCAGCATTCAATTCCAAGCGGTTGGTTTGTGCATCGGTTTTTATGGTCGCGGCAAAGGCGTCGAGTTGCTGCACGGTTTTTTCGCGGAATTCGTCCTGCTTGTGGTTGAGCATATCGCTGGAAGCCTGGAACGATAAGCCCACGCTGTGTTTAAAATCATTGGAATGGTTGATGAGTTTCTCCGACAATTCGTTTAACGCCGCTTTGAAGGCATTGAGTTGCTGGATTTGTACGGTGCTGTTTTCGGCAATACGGTTAAGCAGCGTGTCTTGCAGGTTTTTAAAAACATCCTGGAGTTCACGGCGGTTTTCGGCGCTGACTTCACGCAGTTCTTTCCGGGATTGCGAAAAGCCTAGAGTCAGGCTGGCGTCGTTGTTTTGCAGCAAACGGCTTAATTCTTGGAAACTACCGTCGGCTTGGATTTTTAGCAGTTTATTGACCCGGCTCAACACCAGCAACAATAAAATGAAGATGCCGGATAACAGCACGATGGCAGAAAGTTGTATGGGTTCTATCATGAGTAAAAGTAAGTTTAAAATCGCTTCTGAATATCGCACAAAATGGCCCGGAAGTCCCGAATGTGATCATGGAACGACTTAATTGGCACAAATAGGCGGGCCACAAAACTTGCTGGCACTATAGCTATCAAATTGTAAATTAAGGTTTGCTAACAAAAAAATGATGGGATATAGTCCATGACGAATTTGGGAGTGGAATCAAATAATCAATAACTTACAATCATTTCTCTTTATAACCGATTGATTCTTAGTCTGCCTGCGTAACATTTGTCAATCACACTACAACCTATAAAACCAACATCCATGAAAATCTTCCAATTTATATTTTTAGCGTCTGTCTTTACTTCGGTGGGCTGTAGCTCAAGCAAAACCACCGACCTAAACCCTGCCGCCCCTAAACTATCAGCCGCCCTAACAGGAATCTACTGGAAACTCACGGAACTGAATGGCGAATCCGTGGCCGATGCCAAGGGAAGCGGAAGAAGGGAAATTTTTATGTTACTGGATGAGGATGGCAGGGTAAGCGGCAACGGCGGTTGCAATGGTTTTGGCGGCACATTCAAAACCAGTGGCGATGGTTTCCGCCTCACTTTTTCGCAGTTGATAGGCACACAAATGGCTTGCCCGGATATGAGCCTGGAAAGCAGGTTATTTAAAGTTCTCGAAGCGACTGATAGCTATTATGTAAACCACAACGAATTGCAGCTTATCAGGGCAAGGATGGCCCCTTTAGCTAAGTTTATTGCCATTCCCGATAAAAAATAATCACTTAAAAAAGCACATAAATCTTAATTAGTCATATTTTCGTTTTTTTAGGCCGGGCAAGAAAAACAAAAAACTTCCATTCGGGCAACCGGATGGAGACTTAAGTAGGGCCGCAAAAAGTCTTTTAACATGAGTAACGGGGCGGGTTTTGCCCCCCGTCCCTTTGTGGTTGTTTTTCACCATATCCTAAAGCGTCCACGCCGTTTTTCGCCGCGCCACCATCACCCCGTCACGCGTTGGATTGATAAAGGCATCAAATTCAGGGTCGTTAAAAATCAGTTGGTTATGCGTTTTTATAGCCTCGGTCCAGCCATTAAAAACATCGGTGTATTTTTCCATCGCCACCCGCCCGCGCCACAAGACATTGTCGGCAATGTAAAGCCCGCCAGGGCGGATGCGGGTTTTTACCATAAGCCAAATTTCCGGGTAATCGCCTTTGTCGGCATCGTTGTAGCAAATGTCAAACAGGCCGTCAGTCCGGGCAAAAACATCCTGCGCCATGCCGACTTGAAAATCGACCCTGTCCCATAATCCGGCGGCAACCAGGTAGTTTTTGGCTTTTTCTTGGTTCAGAAAATCGGCTTCGGTGCAAATAATCTGGCCTTGTGCGCCCACGGCTTTGGCAAACCAGTAGGCGGAATAACCATAGCCGCTGCCAAATTCAAACACCCGCCGGGCGTTGACCATTTTTGCCATGCTTTCCAAAAACACGCCAACTAAGCGGCCTACGATAGGGAAATTGTTTTTTTCTGCGAGAGCTTCCATTTCTGCCAACACGGGGTGGTCGGTGTTGTGGGTCAGATTGAGCAGATAGTTTTCGATGATAGGATTGACTGGATTTGGCATATCGGGATGATAACAGAGAGTGGTGGTTTGCCCTAGGAAATGGCGATACTAGGGTTTGGCTAAAAATAACTTCCCGAACTGTCATTGCCGAAACCGTAGAGACCTGCCAGGTCTTAAATCAGGAAGTTAATATTGGCCGAATCCTAAATGGCAATATTTCGCTGGAATATACTTATTTGCAGTTGTTTCTAATACAATGTAACAAACCAGATAATTCAAGAGCCCCATGACCCCCAACCAACTGATAATAAAATGTTACGCCGAACAAGAGGCTGATTGCTGGGTTGCGGTATGCTTGGACTTTAACCTTGCTGCACAGGGCGATTCTTTCGAGGAAGTGAAAACCAAGCTCGAAGCCATGATTGCCGAATATGTTTTTGACGCCCTGGCAGGTGAAGACAAGCCTTACGCCGCGCAATTATTGTCAAGACGCGCCCCGTTGTCTTCATGGCTTAAATACTATTTTATCAAGCTGAAAATCACGTTGCTGCATGGAACGGGACGTGTATTCGATGAAACCCTGCCGCTTATCCCTGCATGAGCGGTGAATATCCACCGCTGACCTGCAAGGACATTAAAAAAATTCTCGCCTATCTTGGCTTTGTTGCCCGCCCCCAAAAAGGTACGTCCCATGAACAATGGGTAAAAGAAGCAAACGGCAAGCTGTATAAAGTAACCGTTGATTGCCCAAAATCGCCCTTCTCGCAAACGCTTATCAAAAGTATGGCTGAACAAGCCGGGTTAAAAAAGAAGGCTATGTCACCGTTAATTGTGGAAGCCCTAAATGACGTGGCTTTGAGCGAAAGCCACAATCTGCATTAAATAAGGCTTTGCTCCGAAAGTAAAAAATTTTCAACAATTAACGGTGACATAGCCAAAAAGAAAGACTTTTACCGGATATTCAAACAGCTTTAGCCGCCCCGATAACATAAACCCGTTTGGCGTTATATCGTTCCCACGCTCCGGCGCCACTGCCATTAAGTTAAATGAATGTATTTAATAATCAATTGGTTACGATTGGCTTATGTGGAACATTTTTCGGTCGGGTTACGCTATCGCTAACCCGACCTACAAATTCGTAATACATTGTTTTAATTAAATTAAACTCTTAACTGTGGGCAGTGGCGCCGGAGCGTGGGAACTATGGGAGCTTATAAAAAACCGAAATATCACAGCCTTAAATATAACAGGCAATAAAAAAGGCCTTACAATTTCTTGTAAAGCCTTTACTTATCCTTTGGTACCGAGGGCCGGAATCGAACCGGCACGATGTCACCATCACCGGATTTTGAATCCGGCGCGTCTACCAGTTCCGCCACCCCGGCAAAGAATGCGCATTATAGGCAACCCTATTTGAAATGCCAACCATTTTTTTAATATTTTTGTAATTAAACTGCGTTTGTTTTGAAATCCATCGTTTTAGCGAGCACTTAAGCCCATGTTTGGAAACCAGATCCCAATAAACGCCTGCTTCAAGGATTTTTTGGCTGAATCGGCCCAAGCTGATAACATGCCCGCCTATGAAAAAAAGTGACTTTAATTACAACCTGCCGGACGCGTTGATCGCGCAACATCCTTTAACCGAGCGCACCGCCAGCCGTTTATTGTGTCTGGACCACGATACCGGCGCGTTGCTTGATCGGCAATTTTGCGATTTTATTGATTTGCTTGAACCCGATGATTTATTGGTGTTTAATGACACGCGTGTGATTCCGGCGCGGCTTTTGGGGCAGAAAGCCAGTGGCGGCAAGGTCGAGATATTGATCGAGCGCATCGTTGATGAGCAACACGCGATAGCCCATGTCCGCGCCAGCAAAGCACCGAAAGCTGGTGGCACCATCCATTTGCCGGAAGGGTTTTCCTGCACGGTCGAAGGCCGCGAACAGGATTTGTTCCAATTGCGGTTTGACGGCGGGCAAACCGTGTTGGAAGTGCTGATGCAAATCGGGCATATCCCCTTGCCTCCGTATATTGACCGCGCCGATGACGAAGCGGATTTTAGCCGCTATCAAACCGTGTTTGCGAAAACGGCGGGCGCAATCGCCGCTCCAACGGCGGGGCTGCATTTTGACCAAGCTTTGCTGGACAGCATCCAAACTAAAGGCATCCGTTCGGCGTTTGTAACTTTGCATGTCGGCAGCGGTACGTTCCAACCCGTCAGGGCGGAAAATCTCGATGAACATGTGATGCACAAGGAAGTTTTCAGCGTCCCGCCCGAAACCGTCACGGCGGTCGCCCAGACCCGCGCCCGTTCAGGCCGAGTGATTGCGATAGGCACAACAGCGGTGCGGGCATTGGAATCGGCGGCGCAAACCGGACAACTTGCCGCCACCTGCGGCGATACGCAATTGTTCATCACGCCTGGCTACTCGTTTAAGACTGTTGATGCCTTGTTGACCAATTTCCACTTGCCCGAATCGACGCTGTTGATGCTGGTCAGCGCGTTTGCGGGTTATCAGCCGGTGATGGCGGCGTATCAACATGCCGTAAAACAAGGCTACCGTTTTTTTAGCTATGGCGATGCGATGTTTTTAAGCCGTTGATTAACCGACATTGCGGCAGGCTTAAACTGGTCAACATGTCCACCACGAAAGGAATCAATACCAAAGCCGAAACGGGTTTGTACCAACAGTTGGCGCATTAGGGGGCCGTTCCGTTTTAGTCCCTGTAGGTATCTTGAAACGTTACGGGCGAGGTTTCAAACCCAAGTGCAACACATTAATGTCAAGCCCGGCGTATTCGACCAGCCCACGCTCAGCTATGATTGGAGGCTGTTTGAGTTGTCACAAATTGCTGGACTCCATGCGGCCGGAAGGCGCTTTGCCAATGAACGGTTTGGCTACAAACGCGGCAATAAACACATGACAACTATCTTTGCGGAACTTTGATGCCCCCATTATCCCGCCGACGTTTTCTTGAAGGGCTCATTGCAACTGGGGTGGCCTCATTGCTACCGGCGTGGTGTAAAACAGCATCCGCCAAACCGGTCGAAATCCTCAGCGGCACCGAATTTACTCTCACCATCGCCGAAACCCCTGTCAATTTTACCGGCGTAACGCGGACAGCCACCACCGTCAACGGTTCCATCCCCGCCCCGACTTTGCATTGGCGCGAAGGCGACACCGTCACGCTCACCGTCATCAACCAGCTCCAAGAAACCACCTCCATCCATTGGCATGGCCTGATTTTGCCTTATGACATGGACGGCGCACCCGGCATCAGTTTTAACGGTATCGCGCCGGGTGCTAGCTTTACTTACCGTTTCAAAGTGCAACAATCCGGCACCTACTGGTATCACTCACATTCGGGTATGCAGGAGCAAACGGGCCTATACGGCGCGATTGTCATTGCACCAGCCCAAGAAACCCTCCAAGCGGAGCGTGATTACATCATCCAATTATCCGACTGGACTGACGAAAATCCGTTGGCCGTGTTCGCCAAACTCAAAAAGCAAAGCGATTATTACAACTTCAACCAGCCAACCGCGCTGGATTTTATCCGTGATGTTGCCAACCAGGGCCTGAAAGCCGCCTTTGAACAGCGCAAAATGTGGAACGAAATGCGTATGTCGAGGACGGATTTAGCCGATATTTCCGCCTACACCTACACTTACCTGCTCAATGGAACACCGGCATCCGGCAATTGGACTGGCTTGTTCAAAGCGGGTGAACGGGTGCGTTTGCGGTTTATCAACTCCGCTGCCCAGACGTTTTTTGATGTGCGTATCCCCGGCTTAAAAATGACCGTTGTCCACGCCGACGGACAAGCGGTTGAACCCGTCACCGTCGATGAATTCCGTATCGGCTTGGCGGAAACCTTCGATGTCATCGTCACCCCCGGACACGACGCCTACACCATTTTCGCCCAAGCTATGGACAGAAGCGGCTATACCTGCGGCACACTGGCAACCCGCGCCGGCCTAAAAGCTGACATTCCTGCTACTGACAAACCCGAACCCTTGACGATGATGGACATGATGGGGGCAATGGACGGCAACGTCCCCGTGCACCACGCCAAAACCGAATACGGCGCGAGCGTCGATATGCGCGTGGACACCCCGCGCACCAACCTCGATGATCCCGGCATAGGCCTTAGGGACAATGGTCGGCGTGTGTTGGCTTACGCCGATTTGCACAGCGTCGGCGGCATCATCACCGACCTCCGCACGCCAGAACGCGACATTGAACTGCACTTGACCGGCAATATGGAACGCTATAGCTGGTCGATAGACGGCGTGGAATTTAGCGAATCCACGCCTATCCATTTCCGCTACGGCGAGCGGCTACGGGTGGTTTTCGTCAACGACACGATGATGACCCACCCCATGCACCTGCACGGGCTATGGAGCGATTTGGAAAACGCCGAAGGCCAGGTGCAAGTGCGTAAGCATGTCGTGGTCGTGCAGCCCGCACAGCGCGTCAGTTTTCGCGTCACCGCCGATGCGAAAGGCTACTGGCCTTGGCATTGCCATTTGTTTTACCACATGCACGGCGGCATGTTCCGGGTTGTGGTGGTGGCGTGAGGAAAATAACGGGGAATTTCAAGGAAAACCGTCGTTCCGGCAGGGATTGCCGGAACGCGGAAACCAATATCTGTGGGTGGATATGCCAGCATCAGGATTTCAAAATCATTGCCAAACCCTTGCTGCTGGTTTGCCTAGCCGCCCCGTTCACGCAGGTCCAAGCAGAATCTGACCCTATGGAAGGCATGGATCACAGCAAAATGTCACACGGCAGCATGGCTAGCGGGCCACAGGATGCCGCCGCTCCAACTCCCTCCCCGATTGCGCCAGAAACACCAGTCCACCAGCACGACCATGCTACACACAACCCTGCCGCACACAACCCTGCCAGCCAAGCACCTGAAACTGCCCGGGAAGCCAACTATTCTGACGGCTACGGTTTCGATCCCGCCATTGTCCACAGCCACAAAGAAGAGCACAACTTAGCCGCCTTGTTGGTTGACCGTTTGGAAGGCTTGGGAACGGATACGCAAAGTTTACTGACCTACGATTGGCAGGCCTGGTATGGCAAAACCTACGACCGCGCCGTGTTCAGGGCGGAAGGCAATATCGACGCGGGGCAATTCACCGAAGCGCGTAATGAATTGCTTTGGGGACACGCCCTGACCGCGTATTGGGATACCCAACTCGGTGTCCGCTATGATACGGGGCAAGGAGACGACCGGGGCTGGTTTGCCTTTGGTTTCCAAGGGCTGGCCCCCTATTGGCTGTATATCGAAGCCACCGCTTACATTGGCGAACAAGGCCGTATCGCCTTCCGCTTTGAGAGCGAATACGACATTCTGATCACGCAACGTTTGATTTTACAGCCGCGCATCGAAGCGAATATTTATAGCCAACGTGATTTAAGCCGTGGCGTCAGTGACGGGCTGTCGGATTTTGAAAGCGGACTACGGCTACGTTATGAAATCCGCCGCGAATTTGCGCCGTACATTGGCCTGGAATGGTCAACTTCGCATGATGTCAACAGTACAACCGACAGTAGCTCCGATGCCTTGCGTTGGGTGGCGGGGCTACGTTTTTGGTTTTGATTTTCGGATAGGCCCACCGTTTATCGGATTAACTGGAATACCGGTAGAAAGGAATGGCTCAATATGGGTTTCAGGGTCTTGTTAAAGATAGTTGCTAAAATGGCAAGCGCCTTTACTTCGGAGTACAAACCTAGTGCCCAGTCATTTTTATTTTGACGGGTATTTGCGTAGGCCGGAATAAGTAGCCACCCAAAAGTCTTTTGACATCCCTTCAAACAAATTCGATGAAGCAAGGCTTGCCGACATTGGCCAAAATATCAAACAGGTTTTGCTTGAGGGATAAAAAAGAGCTGAATGCAGAGGAGTTTTATATTGACGATAGGATTTTCCAAGCCGCAGAAATCGGTAGGATTCATGCGAAAACAGCATGATTTTTGGCAAAGGTATTGTAAGGAAACAATCTAATTAATTGCACCCATTAACATACGATTTTTCGGTTTCGTAAGTAACCGCTTATATTCAGTATCACCAACCTGCATCCGCTTTTTTCAATACATAAGCTGCTACATTTTCAATATCGCCCGCATTGATAATACCTGTTTTGCCAAAAGCTGGCATAGGCGGTTTGCCATTGGTGACTAGCTCAATAATGGTTGCGGCTGAGTTCATTTTGTTGGTTTCTAAATCCTCTTTGCTTAAAGACTTGCCAACTCCCATGATATTTTTGCCACCTGAATGACAGGTTGTGCAATTTTGGGTAAATACGTCTTTTCCTTTCTCTGCATCTGCCGCCATACTAGAACTTGCAAAACTGATAAGTGTTAAGGCGGCTACTGAAACAATTGTTTTCATTTATTTGTACTCGTTAAAAAGTTTCATTAAAAAAAGCTCATAGATACCATCTTACAAGCTTACCAATCATAAGGTTGGCATCCTCTAAATAAAGGATAATTGGGACTTAAACTCCTAATGGACGAAAACGTATACGCATAAGTCATATCCCAGTCCAGGATATGACTTATATATCATCACAATTTAAAAATCATCCCGTGTAAACACCTGGCGATTGGAGGGCTATTCCGTATCCACACTGATAAGCAGGGACGGCAACAGTTTAAAAACGGCACTCAATATATGCCACTGATTGCTGTTATTTTTACCAGATTCCATATTACGGACTCTTAATAAAGTTATTTCCTGAAATAATTGCCCGGAAAATTTTCACGCCCCTAGGATTGTTTTCAAACTGTTTAACACTTACGGCTTGCCGTCCAGTCAGGCATGTCCGCTTCTACAGGGTGGTTATCACTTCCCGTGTTCGGCTTTTAGTTTCGCCTCAAAAGCCTGTCCTTTTGTTTTGGCGGCTTCATTGCAGGTTTTTAGTGCGGCATGGTCAGTTGCCGCCTGTACACAACTGAGATGTTCTTGCAACAATTGCAGCCGCTCTTGAAGATTGCCGGTTTCTTGGTCTTTCCTGGCTTGAAATTTAGTAGGATCCTCAGCGGCCTTCACCACCGAAGAAACCAACAGCCCGGCACCAATAATGGAAAATAGCGTGTATTTAGATAAATTCATGTGTGCACCTAAAAGTTATTGTTAATACTATTTCTGAAGATAGGCAAGCGATGTTTAACCCGTTAGGATGTTGGCCACCACTAACGTCTTGCCGTGGTTTTAATAACTGATGTTACGCAGGCAAACGAAGAATCAATAACTTACAAAGCAAAAAATAACTGTAAGTTATTGATAGTTCGTAGTCGGTGCGTAACATCAGTTAATAACCTTCCCAGACGCAAAATAGGGTTAAAACCATTCCCCGCCTTTATCTGCGAAGTTTTATTGGGGCACAGCCCCGATAAATTTATTTCCCGTTGCTTTTCAAGCGTGTCAGTTTGTCTTTTAACGCCATAACGGAACGCTCGATGTTTTCCCACGCCGTCCTGGAACCCGCCGTGTGGATTGCGGATTTCATTTCATCAATTGCTTGGTACAGCTCCCGGTAATCTTCCTTGCTGCCATAACCCAGTAATATCGCTAGCTTCAACTGACTTTTTGCAGCATCGGTAAGATTGATGATTTGATCCCGGATAGCTTGTTTCGACAAATCTTGTTTATGCTCCTGTTCCGATGCGACAGACAGAAACTCTTCAGCCCGCAGTACGGGCAACGGCATGATTTCTGTTGTCGTTTCAACACTGCTTAACAGCGTATAAAGTGCGTCCGCCGCGTCTCCGGTCTTGCCCGCATTCGCTAAAGCCACCGCATTACGGATACCGGAAGGGTACAATGTCAGCGGAATGCTGGTGGTAGTGATGTCCATTTCACTGACCAATTCACCGATCAATTCCCTCGCAGCTTGGATTTTGCCGTCTTCAAACAAATCGTCAATCGTGTCCAGGATTTTTTTAACTTTCGCCTCATCGCCGACAAACTCCTCAACCCTGACCGAAACGTTCGCCGGGATCATTGCCAGATTGGGATTTTTAGCCAACAATATGTCCAATTTCCCAGAAATCCCCTGCAAAATCCCCGTGGCTTTTTTGGCATCGTCTTTCAACAACGCGCTAAGGGCTTGTTCAGTCCCATCCAAAACATCAGCGGCTTCGTTCGCTATTTGCTGCGATTTTTCCGCCAGGACTTTGAGTTTGCCGATCTTGGGTGTATGGGGATTGCTGGACACTGAAGCCGGATATTTTTGTACCTTGTCATCGGCTTCAGCTTCAGCCATATCTAACGTAAAAGGTAATGATGAAATGATGATGGAGGCGGTATATACTGCAATTTTGGGTAATGTTTTTTTCATAATCAATTTTTATGCCGTAATTTAAATGGCTTTGCAAAAACTAAATGCGTCAATATTGCTTGTGTCAATGCTACTATGCTTTTTTTATGCCATCAATAAATAGTAAATAAAATCAATATGATAAGAAATATATAAAAATTAAATGGAAAATTATTGGTTCAAAAAAACCATATATAAAGGGGGATTTCAACCAGACTCTTACAATAATGCTGTTTTCCAATAACAAGTCATATCTCCAGCCATCCAGGATATGACAAATCCGTCATCACTTTAAACATCGTCCCGCATAAACACTTGGCCACTACGTCTACACCCCTACCCCGTGCGGATAAACGGGGTACTACAACAGGCCACCGTGTTATACCAATCCCAATAAGTT
Organism: Methylovulum sp.; assembly: GCF_028687615.1. Classification (GTDB taxonomy): domain Bacteria; phylum Pseudomonadota; class Gammaproteobacteria; order Methylococcales; family Methylomonadaceae; genus Methylovulum. Next base: position 104 of record NZ_JAQTZU010000022.1, on the reverse strand, counting down.
TCTATGACAACACCGCCCAGCTCCGAGAGCAAAGGGATCGAATGGCGTCCGGTTGCAAAGCAAATTTATTCCAAGCCTGACAGCAGACATCAAGAATGTCGTCA
>NZ_JAQTZU010000048.1 GCF_028687615.1 Methylovulum sp. | reverse complement strand
TATGACGACATTCTTGATGTCTGCTGTCAGGCTTGGAATAAATTTGCTTTGCAACCGGACGCCATTCGATCCCTTTGCTCTCGGAGCTGGGCGGTGTTGTCATAGAAACTTATTGGGATTGGTATCACCTTCGCGGTCAATCAGATGCACTAAAGGCTTGGGGAAGCCTTGCGCGTCCAAATGCCGGATGCAATCGCTCAGCTCCTCCAGATGGTTTTTGGCGGGTGACGGGGATGCCTTATCGCCGTAGGTGGCGTAGCTGCCGTCGGCACTGACCAGCCGTTGCGCCACCGGTGCCAGCGGCAACCCCGTCCGGTCGCTGACGATGATTGCTTACGGAATAGTTGGACGCTAAAAACAGTATCAAGAGATTTTTGTTTGAGTCCGTCTTGGAGTCAAAAAACATGTTTTTTGACTCCACATAATCAATAGCTTAATAACCACCAAGATAGTAGAATCCCGCTTCTTCGTATCTTAAAATAGCGTCCAACTATTCCGTCAGCGTTGCGTTTTTTGGCGTAAAGTATTCCGTAAGCAATCATGACGATCAAGCTGGATTGCAGGTCGTAACCCACATCCGTTTCGTGCGTGACACCCACACGGGGCGCTAGTGGCGTAAGTGTCGGTTTTGTTAAGGTGCTTATAGCTTAGCCGCGACCAGTCATTTATGCCCTTGAGGGTATGCACGCATAAGGCGTACTGGCTGCAATGCTTTTCGATACCCTCATGTGCCGACGCCGTGAGCGGCCCCTGGAGTATCGGCAGGCTGACCGACCCGTTCGCAAAGAAGTACAAAAACCCGCAAGCTGTATGGCTTGGCGGGTTTTTTATTGTCCAGCGATGTGCGTGGATACATTGTTATACTGGCATCTTTGGCGGTATAAGTGGCGGTATTTCCAGTTGGCGGGGTTGGATAGATGGCCTTAAGAATTTTTAACTTTCCCAGTCAGGCACTATTTACTCCCATCTCACTTTGAAAACGAACCACTTTGAAATAAAAAAACATCTTCTAAATCAAAGGTTATTGCTCTATAAAGGTATACGGTTTTTCAATCAGACTAGGGTATGGGATTTTGGTCTAGACAATGGGGAGTACCTTAGCCCCGTCTACGGGCGTAGTGTTTTCGGGTGTAACTAGAGATAAAATCGTATTTTTACACTTTATATATAGGAGGGGCAGTGTTAAAAATTATTTTCTTGGGTGTTATCGCTTTATTGATTTCCACTCAAATCCAGGCAAATACATGGTCGCAAGCATCGCATCCTGCCAGCATTGCCGACACGGCGCAAAGTATTGGCACTTATAATAACGGTTGTTTGAGTGGGGCGGTGGCTTTGCCTAAAGAAGGCTTGGGTTTTCAGGTGATGCGTTTGTCCAGGAACCGTTTTTACGGTCATCCTGATTTGAAGCAATTTATCGAGCATTTAGGGCAAACCACGGCGTTGCAAGGCTTGGGTGTGTTGTTGGTGGGGGATTTAGGCCAGCCACGCGGCGGGCCGACATTGACCGGACACCGTAGCCATCAAACCGGTTTGGATGTGGATATCTGGTTTTTGTTGTCGCAACAAGCGGCCAAGCGCAGTTTGACTAGCAATGAACGGGAAACGTGGAATGCGGCTTCGGTGCTGGCGGGTCATTCCGACGCGCTTAATTTTTCACAGTGGTCGCCAGCTAATGCCAAAGTATTGGAAGCGGCGGCGCGTATGCCTGAAGTTGACCGCATATTTGTCAATCCTAGTGTCAAGCGGGAATTATGCCGAAACAAAAATATGCCAACCCAATGGCTGAGAAAAATCCGTCCGTGGTGGAAGCATGACGATCATTTCCATGTGCGCTTGAAATGTCCCCTTGGCAATCCGCATTGTGTGGCGCAGGAGCCGTTGCCATCCGGTGACGGCTGTGATTCGGGGTTGGCGTGGTGGTTTTCTGCAGAAGCTAAAAAGCCTGCATCTGGAAAACCAGCGCCGACTCCACCGTTACCGGCTTTATGCCATAAGCTGTTGAAAGATTAATAGGCAGATAGGTATCTTGTAGGCAAAAAAAAGCCGCTGCGGACAGCGGCTTTTTTGTCAGCAAGACAAAAGGAAATTAACTTCCAGCCTTAGGAAAGCTTTCGGCAATATCTTTCGCCGCTTGGCTGCAAACCGGATGTCCCCAACCGCTGGCACTGTTTATGCCAGTAATGTCATAAACAATATTGTCATCACCGTTTTTAGCACTAACACCAGCGAAAACATGGTCAAAATTCAGGGTTTGGCGGGTTTTCCAGGCGATGTTGTGGTCGGCGCATGAGGAGTCGCCACTCACACCGATGCCACCTTGTAATTTACCGGCGGCGTCATACAGGGCCAAACCGCCACCGAAAACATTGACGCCGCCTATTTTTTGACCTACCAGTGGGTCGCTGGCAGTACCATAATTCTGAGATGGGCCACGATAGGCGGCTTCCACATTCACTGGATTGCTTTCTTGCAGGCCAAACAAACTGCCACCGGGTTGTACGGCTGAGTATAAATTGGCAGTTGAGAGGGCCAGGCGAGGTAAACTGAAAGCATTGGCCGTGTTGGCTTTTTGTGCAGAAATGACTCGGCTGCCGGGCCATTGGCCGCCTCTGTTAGGAGCAGTCATCGCCACCGCGCAGACGACACCATCACGGTCAACGACGGTTGCCCACATGTTCAATCCAAAACCGCCGTTAGCTTCTTTTTGTGCGGCAGATAAAGCACTGGTTAAAGCAGCGTGGTTAGGTAATTCTTTACAAGCCGCCATGACGACAGTTGATGATAGTGCTAGAGTACTGACAAACATGAACGATGTAATTGTTTTTTTCATTGTTGTTCTCACTATTGGGTATGTTAATCGTGCTAGTTACTATAGCTGGAAGTTTGCCAGACGATAGATTGAAACCATTGCTCATGATGGCTTCAATGCGGAAAGTCTAGTTCTTCCCTTGTAGTTTGTCCACAAGCCGCGGTTGTTACTATTTAGCATTGCTTGTGTGTAAAATACCTTTACATTATCGACGCATTTGTTTTTACAAATCATGTAAACCGGAGGTATTAATGAAAATAATCAAAATAGCCCTATTAGCTGTTTTCCTGGGAATTTTAGCTGGCTGCACCCAAGACCAGCAAAACCAGTTGTCCCGAAAAGTCGTTGAATTGCTTGATAGTGATTATCAAGTGACGTATGCCAATGGTTCGACTTCAAAAAGCTGGATTATCAAAAACGGCAAAGTCACGACCAACGAGAAAGGCTATTACTATTTCTGGGACGAGCACAAACATTATGTGCAAGTGCCGATTGAAAATACCTTTATTGAAGAACTTGATCGTTGATACTAAACCAGAGGCCATGATGAGCATCACTAAACTACTTGCGGGTCTTTGTTTGACCGCCTTATCTTTTACAAGCAGTGCCGAAGAAACCTTCAAGGTCTGCGCCGACCCGCTCAACCCGCCGTATTCCAGCAAACAACAAGACGGTTTTGAGAACAAGATTGCCGGGTTGTTCGCCAAGGAATTGGGGCAAAAATTGGAATACACCTGGTTCCCGCAACGTATCGGCTTTATCCGCAATACCTTGAACGCCCCCGTCAACGACAAAGAAGTCGATAGCAAAGAGTTCAAATGCGACGTGGTCATGAACGTGCCGGACGGCTCCGACATGACGCTGACCACCGCGCCTTATTACCGCTCGACTTATGTGTTGCTGATCGCCAAAGGCCGTGGCTGGGACGATATTACCGACACCAAACAACTGGTGCTGATGCCTTTGCAACGCCAGGAAAAATTGCAAATCGCCATGTTTGACCGCAGCCCGGGCACAACCTGGATGCAGAAAAACGGCTTGCTCGACCAAGGCATACCGTACCAATCCATGTCCGGCGATGATGAAAACAATATCGCCATGCAGTTGGACAAAGACCTGAAGGCCAAAAAAATTGACATGGTGATCCTCTGGGGGCCGTTGGCTGGTTACATCATGTCGCAAAGCCCCAAAAACAGTTACACGATGATCCCTATGCCATCATCGCCCGGCATACCGTTTGAATTTTCGATGGCGATGGGTGTGCGCAATGGCGATAAGGCCAGAAAAGCCCTGCTGGATAAGCTGATCCAATCAAAATCTAAAGAGATTCGGCAAATTATCGAGGAGTATGGGATTCCCTTGTTGGAGATTCCTAAAGCAACGAAAAACAAGGATGACGATGATTGAATTAGTGCTGAAACAACTAAACGGTAATCCATTTGCCTACTAACAACCGTTATTCCGATACTGACATTGCCGCTGTCTATCGCGTGATTTATGAACGCCGCGACATGCGGCATTTTTTATCTGACCCTATCGAACCCGAACAATTGCGGCGGCTATTGGCAGCCGCCCACCACGCGCCCAGCGTCGGTTTTATGCAGCCGTGGCGGTTTGTCCGCATCCGCTGTCAGGCTCTTCGGAAAGAACTGCACCAATTGGTCGAACAGGAACGCCTGCTCACCGCTAAAGCTTTGCATGAGCGTGAAGACAGTTTTATGAAGCTGAAAGTGGAAGGCATTTTGGAGTGTGCGGAAGTCTTGGTCGCGGCTTTATGTGGGCAACGCGAGGCGCATGTATTCGGGCGGCGCACCTTGCCGGAGATGGATTTGGCCTCCTTGTCCTGCGCCATCCAAAACTTATGGTTGGCGGCCCGCGCCGAGGGTTTGGGCATGGGTTGGGTGTCGATGTTCGCACCGGAAGCGGTCAAAACCCTGCTGGACATGCCAACCGACAGCCATCCGGTGGCGATTTTATGTTTGGGCCATGTCGCCACGTTTTATGACCAGCCGCTCCTGGAACAAGAAGCTTGGGCTTCCCGCCAGAATCTCGATGATCTCATTTTTGAAAATACTTGGAATACGCCACCGTGCAGCTAGAATTCACTATCACGCCGCCGCCTTCAACATTGGCAACCGCGCTACAACTAAAAATCGACCAAAAAACCAAGCCGCCAGGTGCGTTAGGCCAACTGGAAACCCTGGCCTTGCAAATCGGCCTGGTCCAAAACAGCTTAACACCGACTCTTGACCATCCACACATCATCGTCTTTGCGGGTGATCATGGCTTGGTTGCTGCGGGGGTCAGCGCGTTTCCACAAAGCGTCACGGCGCAAATGGTCGCCAATTTTCTGGCAGGTGGAGCGGCGATCAATGTCTTTGCCAGACAACACGGCATTACATTGCTGATTGCCGATGCGGGAGTCAATGCCGATTTGTCGGCGCATACCGGTTTGATTCACGCCAAAATTGCTTACGGGACCCAAAACTGTCTGGAACATCCGGCGATGACTGCGGAGGAATGTTCGGCGGCATTGCAACAAGGCGCGGAACTGGTGAACAATTGCCATGCGACGGGTTGCAATTGCATAGGTTTTGGTGAAATGGGCATAGGCAACACGGCCTCGGCCAGCCTCATCGTCCAGCGTTTGACCGGAATGCCACTGGCTGATTGCGTAGGGCGGGGCACGGGTTTGGATGATGCGGGGCTTAGTCATAAAACCGCCGTGTTGCAACAAGTGCTAGACCATCACGGCGAATCAGACTTGTCACCTTGGGAAGTATTGGCGCACTTCGGCGGTTTTGAAATTGCCATGATGACTGGCGCATATCTTCAAGCCGCCGAATTGGGCATGGTGATTATTGTTGATGGTTTCATCGCCAGTGCGGCGCTATTGGTAGCTTCCCTGTGTTATCCGGCGGTGCTGGATTACTGCGTGTTCAGCCATGTTTCCAATGAGCGCGGCCATCAGGCTTTGTTAAATCATTTCAACGCCAACGTCTTGCTGACTCTGGACATGCGTCTGGGCGAAGGTTCCGGCTGTGCCATCGCGTATCCTTTATTGCAATCGGCGGTGTTGTTCCTCAATGAAATGGCGACGTTTGCCGAGGCAGGGGTTGACCAGTGACAGGCATCGTCCACGAATGAAACACGAAAAACACGAAAAATAATGAACCAGCAAACATACGGTGCGGCGAGCAGATTTTGACGCTCGTTCCCAAGCTGTGGCTTCACTGCCATTAACTTAAGGTTTTAATCAAACTAAAACAATCAGTTACGAATAAATTTGTAGGTCGGGTTAGCGATAGCGTAACCCGACGCATCAGCACCCAAATGTCGGGTTACGCTGACGCTAACCCGACCTACGATTGATATGCATCGCAAAAATACAATCGTATCATTTTCGAAGCAAGGGCTTTTGAGACTTGGGTTGCCAAGTCGGAGCTTGGCAAGCAGCGATCTATCTTTTTGAAAATGAAATATAAATTCATTAAATTAATGGCAGTGACGCTCTTCGTGGGAACTATGAAGTCTCGATGCGCTGAACGGATTTATAGCAATCCAAGTCGATTCCTGACTTTCACGGATCGCTTATTCAATCCCCACACCCCATTTCCCCGCATAAAATCGCTGGTCTAAACTGGCGCGTACACGCTCCCCCAATTCTGCGGCTTTAAAATCCTCATCCAGAATATCCACCTCAGCCTGATAGCCCACCGCCATCATCGCCATCGGCGTACAGTCGTCAGGCAACCCGAACACGCTATGTGCCTTTTCGGCATCAAACCCGCCCATCTGGTGCACCACCAAACCTAGCGCTGTCGCTTGCAAACACAGGCTGGTGCTGGCTGCGCCCGTGTCATATTGCGCCGAACGGTTGGGTTTGCCGTTATGGGTAAAATTCGCCATCGCCGCCGCGAGCATTAACACGGGCGCATTTTTAGCCCACAGGCGGTTTTTTTCCACCAAGGTGTCCAGCGCGGTTTCCCAGCTTGCCACATCCGTGCTTTTGTCACAGACGATAAACCGCCACGGTTGATCGTTGAAGCAAGAAGGCGCCCAACGCGCCGCTTCCAGCAAGGCCAGCAAATCGCCGTGGCTAACGGGTTTGTCAGGATTTATCGCCCGTGGGCTCCAACGGTTCGCAATAATGTCATGGATTTTTACGCAAGTTGTGGCAGGTTTCTGTTGCATGGTCGCGTCCTAAGTGTCGGTTGTTAAAATTAACATATCAATTATCGTGGTTTTCACCTAAAAATCCATTATCAAGAAGATAACGCTCCAAACTATATTGACCACCGCCCATAATCATCAAGGAAACTGTCGCCGCCAATAAGGCCAGCGCGTATTCAATGCCATGTGCGCTCATAAAAAAACCTTGGCTGGCATGGACCCAGAGCAGGGCCACCGCCATTGTCAAAACGTTGGCAGCGGCGGCGATGCGGGTCATTAATCCTAGCATCAGCGCGGCACCACCGAAAAACTCCGCACTGCCCGCCAACAACGCCATCAAAAATCCTGGTTGCAAACCCACCGATGCCATCCATTGTCCCGTACCTTCGAGACCATAACCCCCAAACCAGGCGAACAGCTTTTGTCCGCCATGCGCCGCCAAAATCAAACCGATGGGCAAACGCAATACGGTTGCTTCCAACCCCGCATGGGAAATCAAACTTTTAGTCAGCCAGTTTTTCATAACAACCTCTTAAAATAGAAAGCAAATTTAATGTCCACTGACATTATAGAGCGGGCAGATAGAATAAAAAGCGAAGATTTTTGTCTGATAGGTTCAAATAATTTGATCAATGGCCCCCCATGAAATACCCCATCACCTTAGACGCGCTGGAAGTATTGGCGGCGATAGACCGCAAAGGCAGCTTTGCCGCCGCCGCGCAGGACTTGTTCCGTGTCCCGTCGGCAATCTCGTACACGGTGCAGAAACTGGAACAGGATTTGGACGTCGTGCTGTTCCGCAAAGAAGGCCGCAAATCGGTGTTGACCCAAGCGGGCAAAGTGTTGCTTGAACAGGGGCGTGGAAAACCTCGAATAAAGGCAAGGTCTTGCATTAGTTTGTTGAAAGGTTGTTGCGCTAGGTTACGCTGTGGACTCCCTATCCGCCGAGTTGCTTGTTAAATCAAAAAATATTGAACAACTTGAGGCTTGAAAATGTGGACAGCTCGAAGCAGGCTGTGGAAAGTGGAAACTATTGGACGCGCTCACAACATCTTTTTAGTCAAGCGGTTCAACCGTTGTTGCGTCCGCTCAAGCATAGTTTTCTGGCGTTCTATCGCCCATAAATCCATGCCCGTTTCCAACGGAATTTGTTGCTTGCCGATCATGTCGCATAAACCTTGGCGTATGGCAAACAGCCGGATAATCCCCTTGTCTGTCGGATTTTTCCCCAATAAATCCTCAAACTCCTTTTTATCGGCTGGATCAGCGCAATAGTTTTTTGTCGCCCCGTCCCCCTCTGCCGAAACAGGCACCGACAAAACACACAGCCAAACCATCAACAACGTATTCGTCACCTTGCCACACATTTTTCACATCCCCTGCTTATTACATCACGCCTTGGTTTCGAGCCGGAACGGATTTATCACCCGTTCCGTAACGTTTTCAGCACCTATGGCGATTTTGAAACCTTAAGGACGGGGTTTTGAAGCCCCGTTCCACCCGGCACCCATGTTAAAAGATTTTTGCACCACGACTTATGTCTTTCATCACCGTCTATTTAACAGATAGACATTATTAGTTATTTTCAATTCGTAGAAAATGTCTGCGTAACATCAGGTTATAAATCAACCGTACTTGTCCGGTTTCGATGTTTACGCCCACATTGCCCATGTTTTCACCCCGTCTTGACCACGATGTGTTGAAACTATGTCCGGCAACCAAAAGTTTTTCGCGTTCACCCATTTTGTATCCATCGGGTTTTCCTACATAATCAAAATCTTCCATTTTGTAGCCTGCTATTACTCATTAAACGGTTTAATCCAATACAATCTGAACCGATTCTATACTAACCAGTATGATACGTTTAAGCGAGTCTATAATATAGCTCAAAATAGATGGTTTCTTGCATCAATTATGCGGCAAACTAACCAACAAAACCCAACTTCCTCCCGAGTCCACGATGGCAAAAAAAGACACGCAAAAACCCATTGAACATTACACCCACACGGATAAAGAGCGGGTCAATAATCCCCCTGTCGGCTTGGTCACGCCCAAAACCGACCCGGAAAAAGGCGACAAGCAAAGCTACCAGTATGACCCGCATCTTGACCCGCAACTGCAATGGGCGGGCAAGGCCGAACACTTAAGTTTTGACGTGCCGACCGTCAGCCTGCATGTGCATGAGCGCATCGACGCCAAAACCATCATCGACACGGTGAAAAAAGCCCGGGACGACGGCGGCCAGATGAGCTTGTTCGACGAACCCAAACCCTTGCGCGAAGCCCTGGCGTTTTACCAGCACAAAGAAAACTGGAGCAATCGGCTGGTTGCCGGTGACAGCTTGTTGGTGATGAATTCCTTGCTGGAAAAAGAAGGCATGGCGGGCAAAGTGCAGTGCGTCTACTTCGACCCGCCTTATGGCATCAAATACGGCAGCAATTTTCAGCCCTTTGTCAACAAGCGCGATGTCAAGGACGGCAAGGACGAGGATTTATGCGCGGAACCTGAAATGCTCAAGGCGTTTCGGGATACCTGGGAATTGGGCATCCATTCGTATTTGACTTACTTAAGGGATCGATTGCTGTTGGCGCGGGAATTATTGGCGGAAAGCGGCAGCATTTTTGTGCAAATCAGCGACGAGAATGTGCATCATGTTCGGGAGATTATGGATGAGGTTTTTGGGGTGGGGAATTTTGTTGCTTTGATTCCTTTCAGAAAAAAGACGATGCCACTGGGGGCGACTTTTGTTGAACAAATGAATGATTTTTTGCTTTTCTATGGAAAAAATAAAGAAGCATTAAAAAGCAAATATCGCCAACTATATTTCGTACCTGATGTTACTGGAGATTTTCATTGGAAATGGTATGAATTACCGAATGGAAGTCGGTTTCAAATGACAGATGAACAATTAAATAACCACGCTTTATTACCGAATGAAGCAAAGACATTTAGACTTGTTTCTATGTGGCCTCCAACATACAGCCCAAATAGCCATTTTGAAGTTGAATATAATGGCGAAAAGTATTTGCCCCCAATTGGTGCTTGCTATCCTTCAAATTCAGACGGAATGAAGAGGTTGGTAAAATCAAATCGTATTGAAGTTGAAGGAAAATATCTAAGATATGTAATGTATGCAGAAGACAATCTTTCGAAGATTAATGCTTACTGGGGAAATACAGTTGGTGCGCGTGAAAAAAGGTATGTGGTTCAAACATCCGACGAAGTAGTTAAGCGCTGTCTCCTAATGACCACCGACCCCAGCGACCTAGTCCTGGACATCACCTGCGGCAGCGGCACGACGGCTTATGTCGCCGAACAATGGGGACGGCGTTGGATCACCTGCGACACCTCGCGCATTGCCTTGGCCTTGGCGAAACAACGCCTGATGACCGCCAACTTTGATTACTACCAACTGGCGCGTCCCCGCGAAGGCATCAGCAGCGGCTTTGTCTACAAAACCGTACCGCACATCACCTTAAAAAGCATCGCCAACAACGAACCGCCCGCCACCGAAACACTGGTTGACCAGCCGTTAAAAGAAACCAACAAGACCCGCGTGACCGGCCCGTTTACCGTCGAAGCCGTGCCTGCGCCTTACGCCAAAAGCCTGGATGCGTTCGACCATGAACCCAGTGGCGCGGACAGTTCTATCGCCCGTTCCGGCGAAACCCACCGCCAAGGCGAATGGCGCGATGAATTGCTGAAAACCGGCGTGCGCGCCAAAAACGGCGTTCATCTCCGCTTTTCCCGCGTGGAAACCTTGTCAGGCGCCAAACACTTGCAAGCTCAAGCCGAAACCCAAGAAGACACGCCCAAAAAAGTCTTGCTGGTGTTCGGCCCGGAACACGCGCCGCTGGCCAAACGCATGGTGGAGTCGGCGATTGATGAAGCCCGCTTTTTAAAACCGGATCTGTTGCTGTTCTGCGCTTTCGTCTTTGAAGAAGAAGCCGCCAAGGACATCGACGAAACCCCCGAAGCCTTGCTCGGCTTTAAACTGCTAAAAGCGCAAATGAACGCCGACTTGCTCACCGACGATTTGCGGAAGAAACGCGCCAGCAATGAAAGTTTTTGGCTGATCGGCCAGCCCGATGTGCAAGTGACCCAACTGCCGGACGGCAAGCTGCAAGTGGAAGTGCTGGGCTTTGATTATTACAACCCCAAAACCGGCAATGTCGAAAGCGGCGGCAAAAAGAATATCGCGCTCTGGATGCTCGATACCGATTACGATGGGCGCAGCCTGTTCCCCAAGCAAGTGTTTTTCCCTATGGCGGGCAACGGCGAAGGCTGGGACAGATTGGCGCGTAACCTGAAAGCGGAAATTGACGAGGAAAAAATCGAAGCCTTTGGCGGCACGGTATCGTTGCCGTTCGCCAAGGCCGATAAAATTGCCGTGAAGATTATTGATGATCGCGGCATTGAGAGTTTGCGGGTGATAAGCTTGTGACGTACAACATGTCACAAACATTTCACCCCGCTGGGGTTATACGTTTGCGTGATGTGGCTACAAACATATCGCCCCGCCGGGGCTGTGCTTGTGAGGATGGTGCGGTTACAAACATATCGCCCCGTCGGGGCTGTGCTTGTGAGGATGGTGCGTTTACAAACATATCGCCCCGTCGGGGCTGTGGTCTGGCGGGTGCGGTTACAGGCGTATCGCCGCTCTACGGCTTTGCCCCATAGGGGCAATATGTTTGTAGCCCAAAGAAATTTTATTTTATTAACCGCGTAGCGGTGAAATGTTTATAGGTTTGTTATGGCAAATACATACACCCAATTATATGTGCAATTGGTTTTTGCGGTAAAAGGCAGGAATGGCTTTATACAAGAGCGTTTTCGGGAAAACCTGCAAAAATACATTACGGGTATTGTGCAGAATAATGGGCATAAAATGCTTGCCATTTATTGCATGCCTGACCATACCCATATTTTGCTGGGTTTAAATCCGAAACAATCCATTGCAGATTTAACAAGGGACATAAAAGCCCATTCGTCAAAATGGATCAATGAACAGCGATTTATTGATTTTAAATTTCAATGGCAAGAAGGCTATGGTGCATTTTCGTACAATCGGACGCTGCTGGATGCGGTGACAAAATACATCCTCAACCAGCCCATACACCATCAAAAGAAAACATTTAAAGATGAATACATTGAATTTTTGGAAAAATTTCAAATTGAATACAAAACCGAATATTTATTTGAATGGGCGGATTAATTGCAAACATCCACAAACATTTCACCCCTACGGGGTTGTTTATGGCCGGACATTGTTTCTACAAACATTTTGCCCCTCTGGGGCAAGGCATTCATAATGAACGGTTTTTCAACCGCGTAGACGGCGAAATGTTTGCAGCAAAATACATGCGGCCAGAGGCGGCCCCGGCGGGGCGAAATGTTTGCAGCAAAATACATGCGGCCAGAGGCGGCCCCGGCGGGGCGAAATGTTTGCAGCAAAATACATGCGGTCAGAGGCGGCCCCGGCGGGGCGAAATGTTTGCAGCAAAATACATGCGGCCAGAGGCGGCCCCGGCGGGGCGAAATGTTTGCAGCAAAATACATGCGGCCAGAGGCAGCCCCGGCGGGGCGAAATGTTTGCAGCAAAATACATGCGGCCAGGGCAGCCCCGGCGGGGCGAAATGTTTGCAGCAAAATACATGCGGCCAGAGGCGGCCCCGGCGGGGCGAAATGTTTGCAGCAAAATACATGCGGCCAGGGCAGCCCCGGCGGGGCGAAATGTTCGTAGCAAAATACATGCGGCCAGAGGCGGCCCCGGCGGGGCGAAATGTTTGTATCAAAACACATGCGGCCAGAGGCGGCCCCGGCGGGGCGAAATGTTTGCAGCAAAACACATGCGGCCAGAGGCGGCCCCGGCGGGGCGAAATGTTTGTATCAAAACACATGCGGCCAGAGGCGGCCCCGGCGGGGCGAAATGTTTGCAGCAAAACACATGCGGCCAGAGGCGGCCCCGGCGGGGCGAAATGTTTGCAGCAAAACACATGCGGCCAGAGGCAGCCCCGGCGGGGCGAAATGTTTGCAGCAAAATACATGCGGCCAGGGCAGCCCCGGCGGGGCGAAATGTTCGTAGCAAAATACATGCGGCCAGAGGCGGCCCCGGCGGGGCGAAATGTTTGTATCAAA
>NZ_JAQTZU010000047.1 GCF_028687615.1 Methylovulum sp. | reverse complement strand
TTGGACAGACATTCCGGGCAATGCACTCCGTAAGGCCAACGTTTCTCTCTAAGTTCATCGTAACATTTGCTTTCGTCTATCAATTTGTTGAGGCGACACATAATAAGACTAAATCGTTTAATTTATCATGTCCTCAAAACCCACTATGAGCCACAAAAATAGCTACCCGAGAAGCCTAACGTAGAGTTGAGCGGGCTGCGCGGCTGTTTGCGTGGCTCCGCTTGGGCGTAAGGTTAGACGGCCCCTTGGTTTAAGTGTCATATTCGCCACTGTCCCACGGCTCGAAGAAGGCCATGTAGTTTCCAGGCTGAACTTCGACTGCCAAAGGATCTTCTTCATCTTCAGGTTCGCGAAGCACCAGACCGAAAGTGGTGCCAAAGCGCTCAACCGAGAACGGCGCAATTTCAATTCTTTCAAAGGAAACCCCACCCAGCTCTTTCAAACGCTGCGCATGCAAATTCTGTCGAGCTTCGTCGCTCATTGAGTCTCGCGGACCAAAGCTGTCAATTTTTGCTTCAATCAGCAATCCGTGCTCGTCGAAGAGATACAACGCAACAAATTCACAACCAACGCGCCCACCAATGGCTGGCTCGAAGGGTAGTGTGAGAAAGAACTGACGTCCATCGCCGGTGCGACCGATGTGCTCCGCATGGTAGTCGTCGTGATCAATCGTGATGAGTTTTGGCGGATTACTGGCCATAGATGGCTCCTTCTGTCTAACGTTACGTTAAGTCAGCTATAGTAGCGACTATCAAAATAGAGCGGGGCCTCTCAAAATAGGACTTTTAAACTGATCAAAAAGCCCTAACCGTTGGAGGTGTGCCCGCGATGAAAAAGCATAACTACCGTACCCAAAATGTCAATGGAATAAACCTGCCGCACCGAAGCCCAGCTTTTTTGATTTTTAAAAAAGGAGGATGCCGTGCGGGCTATTGGGATGAAAAAAATATTAGGCCGCCTGTTTCGCATGATTATGTGGACGGCGGGCAGGCGATCCATACAACATACCGTCAATGCTTATATCTTCATCTATATCAGACCAGTGGACGCCTTGACCATCACCGATAATTTCAAAGTTTTGCCGTTGTTTCTCGGTGGCTTCCGATAAACGCCATGACCAGATTAAGGGAACGCTTACTGTGCGTCCATCCACCAGGTAGGCAATAATTTCGTCTTCAGTAACTTTAATTGTCAGTAATCGAGGTTCTATAATATTAACCACAGTGCTCATGCCAAGCCTCCACAATTTTTGGTAAATTATTTTTAATAAGTTTTTGGATGACGCTTAGTTCCTTTGGTGAAAAGCCACAGTTTTTTGCAAGACAAAGGGGTTCAAGCCAAAACTTACAGGTTATTTTATCGCGTTGTATGTGAATATGTTTCGGTTCTCCGCAATCGAAGCTGTAAAAAATAATCGGTAAGCTCCAGGAATATTTTTGATACTTGGCATACTACCGTCACCCCGTTTTGTAAATTTAATTTCAGCTTATTATTTTACGCCTTACCGAGTTTTGATCGCACTGTTAGGCAACAAGACTAAGCCGATGCCTTTCGTTCATTGAATAACCTTTCACTTCATCTTTACAACGCCGACCACAATTAGGACAGCGTTTGCTGGCTAACGACAGATCAATTGGAAGTTCTCCAAAACGAGATTGGTATAGCTGGCAAGTTTCCTCCCACGCTTTCTTGAGATTTTCCTCGTCATCCTTACCTCTCATACCAAAGTAGGGAAAATGGTGTAAGAAGTACCCAAATAATGATTCGCAGTCCTCTTGATATTTTTGCGTATCAAGGATGTGGAAGTGCCAAAAATCATCGACAAAAGAGGATGGCGCTATAGCGAGGCCTGGGGTTTCCTTACACAATACTAAAAATCTCCTGTACTCTGTGGTTACACGCTTGGTGAAATCTAATGACCAGCCCATACCTCCTTCAGAATCCATTGCCTTAACCATGACCGGTTCAAGATCAAGTTCGTCTATTATTCGTTCACGTTGTTACTTGATAGAAATAGCCCAACGTTACGGTAAGGGGCGTGCCGCTCACAGAGCTTAAACGAAGCCGCCGAACCTTGATAAAAACCAAACGCCAAAACCGCCATCGGGCGGCACGTCCCTTTGACTGACTTGTTGGCCTAGCAGCCTGTCGGACTTACTGCTGTATGTAATGCGATAACAGCCCCATTGCCACACAGGTTATAAACTTGAGCCTCTTTCGCACCATCGACCGCTACACCGACTATCTGCCCCCCTCATTGGATGAATGGTTACCCGAAAATCATCCGGCTCGTTTTATTGTGGAAGTCATAGGCCAATTGGACTTGGCCGTCATCACCCAAGCGTATGCCGGTCGTGGCGGCAAGGCGTACCATCCGGCCCTGCTGTTGTCCTTGCTGGTCTACGGCTATGCCACCGGCGTGTTTTTCAGCCGCCGCCTTGGGCAAGCGGGCTACGATGAAAAACGGGGGGATTTAGCTATAAAACCGCGTCAGTAACCTTGAAATCCGTATTTTTTGTTTTTGAAAGCACATTGTCTAGTTAACTGGGGGCCAAGTCCGGCAGGCTGCTAGGTGGATTTTAGCATGGCTGGAATTTCGGGATGTTGCCTGCTTGTGACAGGAATGGCATAAGGGTTCTGGATGCCGGACGCGGGCATGTTGCCCCATCCGCAAAGTTTCATGTTGATAAAGCGTTGCCATACCGTTTAGGTTTCACCAAACGTATGGGACAAGATTGCTTCCCTAAATCTACAGAAATACATTACGGCATTGTTAATCTCAGTTTTTTTCTTTTATACTTGCCAGCTAACTACAAGCCAACTATCAGGTATCCCCTCATGGAAAAACCATTTATCTTACACATGCTGACCACAGCAAAAAACCTTAGCCCTTTTGACGTCAACATGGCATTGGATGCTGGCTGGGTTTCCGCGTTACCTTATATAAACGTTGAACCTAGCGAAGTGCAGGGCTTGGTTCAGGATGCGATTTTCTCGCGCAGCACCAAAAACTTGAAACGCACGGGGATTTTCATCGGCGGCCGTGACACCAAACAAGCAATGGATATGCTGAACACGGCGAAACGTTCGATGGTGCCTCCCTTTGAAGTGTCGGTATTTGCTGATCCTAGCGGTGCATTTACAACAGCAGCCGGCATGGTTGCCGCCGTCGAACATGAGCTGATCACTAAATTCAACACCACGCTGGAAGGCAAAACGATTTTAGCTTTGGGCGGCACGGGCCCGGTCGGCCAAGCAGCAGCGGTGATTTCGGCGCAAGCGGGCGCGAATGTACGCATCATCGGCAGGCAATTGGAAAAAGCCGAACTGATCGCCGATTTGTGCAGCAATGAATTCGGTGATGGCAAAATCACCATCACGGCAGGTGCGGACGCCGATAAAGCCGACTACATGAAAACCGCTGACGTGGTGTTTGCCACCGGCGCGGCGGGGATTGAGCTGCTAAGCGCGGAATTGATTGCTTCCGCACCGCAACTGAAAGTCGCGGCGGATGTCAATGCCGTGCCGCCAGCAGGCATTGCCGGCGTCGATGCCTTCCATAACGGCACGCCAATAGCCGGTTCTAACAGCGGTGCCGTCGGTATCGGCGCGTTGGCTATCGGCAATATCAAATACCAGGCGCAAAACCTGCTGTTAAAAAGTATGCTCAACTGCGAGAAACCGATTTATCTGCATTTTGAACATGCCTTTGCCGTTGCCAGGGATTATATAAAATCACGCGCTTGAGCTTTCAATCAACCTGCCACCTTGAGGATGTCTAATGGAAAAACGTAGCATTTTACACATGCTGGACCCCATGCCGCACAATAGTCCGTTCGACATCAATATGGCGATGGATGCCGGTTTTGATGTGCTGATGCCGTATAGCAATGTCAAACTCGACAGCGTCAATGGCTTGACCCAAGACGCTATTTTTTCGCGCGGCCCTGCGGGTGTCAAACGCACAGGTATTTTTATCGGCGGGCGTGATTTGGCTTTGGCGATGGACATGCTCAACGCCTGTCAGCAAGCGATGGTGCCGCCGTTTGAAGTGTCGGTGTTTGCCGACCCCAGCGGCGCGTTCACCACGGCGGCGGCCTTGGTCGCCTGTGTGGAAAAAGAACTGCAAGCCCAACACGGCAAAGCCTTGGCAGACTGCAAAGCCTTGGTGTTCGGCGGCACTGGCCCGGTCGGCATTGCCACGGGTGTCATCGCTTCGCTGGCCGGCGCACAAACCGCATTGGTCGATCATCTTTCGGTTGAAACCGCCGAAGAAGTCGCCAAAGCCTATAACCGCCGTTTTGCTTGCCATCTGACGGGAGCGGTTGGGCGCAATGATGCAGAAAAAGCCGAATTGTTGCGGGATGCCGATATTATTTTCTGCACGGCAAAAGCAGGCATCCAGGTGCTGAACGCCGCGACCTTAAAAGCCGCTTTGCAATTGAAAGTCGCTGGCGATGTCAACGCCGTGCCTCCTGCGGGCATAGAAGGCATCAAACGCAACGATTTTGGGAAACCCTTGCTTCATGCCGCCGAAGGTATTGGTGCGGTCGGGGTGGGTGCGTTGGCGGTGGGCAATGTCAAATACCAACTGCAAAACGAAATGCTGAAATTGATGCTGACCACCGAGCAGCCCCAGTATCTTGATTTCAGGGCGGCATTTAACAAAGCAAGGGAGCTGGTTTAAGCTTTTTTCAAAGATGGAGATGGCAATAACAATTCCATCCGACAATTACTCCCATCTGAGTGAAAAATCGTATGCTTTTGTGTGACTGCAACCTTTGACTTACAAGGTGTCCAGTTATTTCAAAGTAAGATGGGAGTAATAACTTATTAAATGGATATTACAATCCCATAAGCTCTTGCTTGAGTATTATTAGGAGGCAGTGCAAGAACTTATGGGATTGTAATATGAGGACAAAAAACCCACGGGCGATAACGGCGTTTAAACTGTTATTTTTGGCATGAGGGTTAATACCAAAGACGGTGTAACAACATGAGCCAATATGACAAAATATTATTTGCCGGTGATCCTCATGGGAATTTTGATGCGGTGATTACGGCTGTCCGCAAACATAGGCCCGAAGCCGTAGTGATGCTCGGCGATTATGATTTGGACAAACCGCTGGAACTCTATTTGGCGGACATCCTCGACTTGACTGAAATCTTGTGGATTGCGGGCAACCATGATTTTGAAACCCCTAGCAAATACCACAACCTGTTCCACTCTGCCCTCGCACACCAATGCCTGCATTTAAAAGTCATAGAAGTCGCCGGTCTTCGGATCGCCGGATTAGGCGGCATTTTTCTGGGCCGCGTCTGGTATCCTCCGCAACCGCCAAAATGGCAAAACAAGCAGCATTATCTTGACCACCAGTACGCCCATATCAAAAACGCGGAAATATCGCTCAAATACCGCTCCGCTATCTGGCACGATGAATTTGAGGCACTAAAAAACCTAAAAGCCGACATTCTTGTCACCCACGAAGCCCCTGGATCACATCGGCATGGCTTTTCGGTGATTGGTGAACTGGCTGCGGTGATGGGTGCAAAACATATTTTTCACGGTCATCTGCACGAAAATTATACCCGCACCATCAAGCAACAAATCAATGTCTGCGGCGTCGCGAACAGAGCTGTCGCCAATTTACGCGGACATGTCCTCAGTGAAGTTGGCCCATGCAATGATTTATCGACTTAGGATTTGGTTAAAAATAACTTCCCTAAATCACTACTGAAATCGTAGAGACTTGGCAGGTTTTTAAAACCTGCCAAGTCTAAATGCCTGAAAATTATTAATGACCAAATCCTTAAGACTTAACCTTTAGCCCAAGAGCAACACATGTCCGACTTTATCCCCCCCTACCCGCACCGTCACCCCAAAAGTCTTGGGCCAATGGACACCATCAAATACCTGCGTAAGGACCTTCTGTCTTTCTGGCCTGAAAAAGCCTTTAGCCGCAATTTCATCACCATCAAAATTGTCAGCCGCTCGATCATCATCGCCAATTGCCCGGACGCCGTGGCACACGTCCTGGTCAACAACCCCGGCAATTACGAAAAAAAGAGCGGTTTGATGCGCAAGGCCCTGACACCGTTATTGGCTGAAAGCTTATTGGTCAGCGACGGGGAAATGTGGCAAAAACATAGCCAACTTATCCGGCCTTTTTTCGCCGCCGGACAACTGGGCAAATTCAGCGAAGTGATGGTTAAAGCCGCCGCACAACAACGGGAACGCTGGGGCAACTTGCCCTCAGGCAGCACTTTGCCCGTATTGCCGGAAATGAAGGCGTTAAGTGCGGCAATTTTGTGCCGCGTCCTGTTTGGCGGACGGTTAAATGACCAGCAAACCCAGCAATTCGTGGCAAGCGTCAGCCACTATCTGGCAACCATTGAAGACTTGGACATCAACACGTTTTTCGGTTTGCCCAATTGGATCCCCAGTTTCGGTGGCAATAAAACCACCAAAGCCGCAAAAACCGTCCACGGTTGTATCGACAAAATCATTGCCAATAGCCAAGCGGACGGCACCTCATTATTGGGACTGTTCCTGGGCCTTCCCGGCAACGCCTTCAGCCGTGAACAAATCCGCCATGAACTGCTCACGTTCTTTCTGGCAGGCTACGAAACCACCGCCAACACCTTAGCGTGGGCGTGGTACCTGATCGCCCAATGCCCCGAAGTCGAACAACGCCTGCATCAGGAACTCGACAGCGTACTGGTAAACGGCACGGCAACTATCGAAGACGTGCCCAAATTGGCCTACACCCGCGCCATCATCGAAGAAACCCTGCGCCTATATCCGCCATTTCCGATGCTATCGCGGGAAGCCAAAGCTAATGACAAGTTTCAAAACCATACGATTCCGGCTGGCTCGCTTATGCTGATCGTCCCGTGGTTATTGCACCGCCATAAGCATTATTGGGAAAACCCAGACCACTTCATCCCTGAACGCTTCTTGGAAAGTTCCCCTGTCAAACCCACCCCTTACACCTATTTGCCGTTCAGTTTCGGTGCGCGGGAATGTGTCGCCAAGCATTTGGGAACCGTACAAACCACCTTATGCCTGGCTGTATTGGCCCAGCATAACCGTTTGCAAACCCGTCCAGGACAAACAGCCAATCCAATATGCAAAGTCATGTTGCGACCTGATAATGATTTGCCAATGGACTTGATAAAAAGATAAAGTTTAGGCAAAAAAAAGACAGGCTAAAACCTGTCTTTTTTATGTAACGCCAAGTTGTTTCTAATTAACGCCGAAATTAACGGTTTAACGCATTTGAATAAGCTTTATCAAATTTAGGAATATGATTGTCTAACCAACCTTTTACCAATTGACCGACTTCTTCGGTGACTTCAGCTTCGCCCGCATGAAATTTCTTTTGTAAATCAGCACAAATACCTATCAAGGCAACATGCTCTGCTTTATGGACATTGTAATCATGAAAACCTTTAGCCTGCATTTCCCGCTCTTCATGGGCAAAATGATCGACCACATAAGCGATCAAATCATCCAACTGGGAACCAATTGCAGAACGCTCTGCACCGCCTGTCGCCAGATCATACAATTTATTTAGCTTGTCGAACAAAACCTTGTGCTCTTCATCGGCAAAACCTACATTAGTGCCGTATTGATCAGCAGTCCAAGTTATTAATGACATAATAGTTCTCCTCGTGTTTTAATTATTTATTACCGCACGAAAATTATGGAATATATTTTCACCTACGTCAAATAAGGTTATTGATATGTTTCGCAGAAAGCTGGGGGGAAAATAATTATTTAAAGGCCATAGCAATATCATAGCGCATCCAGTAAACTACAAAGTCCACGGGGGCGACATGGCTTCGACGTGGGTAGCGAAACCTAGAGTGCATGCCGAGGACTGTACACCTCGTAAAATCTACAGAAAAAAAGTATTCGCAAACGACGAAAACTACTCAATGGCTCTCGCTGCTTAAACACAGCTTCCATTCCTCTGACTATTTGTGCTTATGCGGGTAGAGCCTAGCTTGCTAGACGTTCAGAGGTCATTTACATAAGATCGCGCTGAAGCGTGTCCGGTGTGGATGCGCTAAAACCTTACGGAATCGCTGATGATTTTCTTGGCCCGGCGGGTAGTCATCGGTTAAATCAAAAGTACGGGATAAGCATGTAGACCTTGTGGCG
This sequence comes from Methylovulum sp., assembly GCF_028687615.1. Taxonomy (GTDB): domain Bacteria; phylum Pseudomonadota; class Gammaproteobacteria; order Methylococcales; family Methylomonadaceae; genus Methylovulum. Next base: position 5,130 of record NZ_JAQTZU010000047.1, on the reverse strand, counting down.
GAGTACTTGCGGACGCGGGTTCAATTCCCGCCGCCTCCACCATTTTTAATTAACCTATTGATTTTTAATAGATTAATTTTAGAAAAAACTTGAAATCCTTGGGTGCGTTACAAAAGTGCGTACCCATGGATTTCAACCCCCCTTCATATATCACCAAAAATCGTCTTGGGATCTATTATTTTCAGCTTCGCGTCCCAAAGCAATTCTGTCAAAATAACCCCCATTTACCCCCCCTTATCAGAAAATCACTAGGCACACGAAATAGGCGGGAAGCCTTACGCCTAGCTCGCCAAATGGTGGTTTTGATGGAAAATAACAATTATCTTCAAGTCGTTTCTTCTATTGATATGGAAGCTGACAAGAATAATCAGCTTTTTCATATAGGGAAACCATTGTTTGAGGAGTTGGAACGCCTTAAAGATGAAGGCCTTAATCTTGAAATGGAAAATTTTTTAATTAACCTTGGGCAACTAGAAGAAAAAGCTCTTAATTATGTGATTGATGAAAATAATAACAGGGTGGATATATTTAGTAAGCTTTTGTCAAATATGGAACATCAAAAAGCCACTGATTTTTATAAAGAAACTCCAGCGATATTCAGGAAAAATTTAGATTCCTTGCGCCCTGCCCAGCTTTCCATTCAAAATCATCCTGATTTCGAGACAATAAACACCCAATTACAAGAATTGACATTTTCCTTTCAAAACCAGCATAAACAACATATCAAATCCATTCCACTACAAGAAGCATTTGATAAGTTTATCATTGAGAAAAAGACTAATTGGAAGGACGACAATTTCGAACAACACTATCGTAGTTCTATTTTTGCATTATTTTACGAATTGATTGGTGATGTAAAAACAGGTGACTTAGAAAAATCTCACTCCATACTTTACAAAGATGCTGTTCTAAAAATACCATCAAACCGTAAGAAGAAGAAAGCATACAAAGCCTTCACAGCCAAGGAATTGATGGAATTGGATATTCCAGAAGAAGATCAATTCAGTGACAGAAATAAAGAAAAATACCTAGAGAATTTGTCTGGATTTTTGCAATGGTTGCAAAAAAATGATCTGGCCATTGATAATCTGCATGTCCCATTACAAAACATCATAAAAAAATCAACTGCTGAACATACAGAGAGGAACATATATCCAGATGAAGACTTGCGGAAATTGTTTAACAGTCGCCAATATTGTGATGGGTTGCATAAAGAACCTTTTGAGTTTTGGGTTCCTCTGATTGGATTGCTTACTGGTGCTAGGGAAAATGAAATTTGCCAACTCCATCTATCAGACATTTATATGCACAAAGAGACAAGCATCTGGGTATTTGACTTCAATGAAGATGACAGCACGATCACCAAAAAATCCATAAAAAAAGGAAATCACGCACGATTAGTGCCAATACATAAGACACTCATTGATTTAGGGTTATTGGACTTTATTGAAACGTTGAAACAAAAAAACAAAGTTCGCTTGTTCCCAGAATTGCAATACAAAGGTAAAAATAAATATGCGGACAAGTTTCAACGTTGGTTTAACACTACCTACACTAACGCAAAAAACTGCAATATTACTACACCAAACACATCCTTCCATTCATTGAGGCACACATTCATTACTCATTTGGCAAATGAGATGAATATTCAACCTCATCAAATTTCAACCATGGTAGGTCAAAAACCTGATGGTGGCGTTACAGTCCAAAGGTATATCAAACCAATTGATCTGGAGCAAAGAAACAATATCCTGAAAGAAGTTAATTTTGACAAATCAATTGATTTTTTAAAAATCAAAAAATGGCAACATCATCGTTTTGCTAAATGATGCCAAGCTCTTGTTTATTTGCCTACCATCAATATCCTTACTTTAACCACTAGCCTTTTGCTATCCGAACCCCTTGGCAACGCATGAATCCAACGCCCATTAATATAAGCTTTTTAGAAACCGTCTACAGCAAAAACGTTGAAAAACAAACTCTTGATGAAATAATTGCTGTTATACGCTTAAGAGCATTAGCTGACAAAATCAAAAAGCTTCGGGCAATTAAGGACGAAAACAAATGCAAGCAATATAAAAGTGAATTCCCAGCATTTTTCCCAACAGTTTTACTGGGTACTAAAAATACACTGGGTGAGGACAGCCAGCCAACGGGCATCATTCAATTCGATGTAGACAAAAAAGACAACCCTGAACTGGACTTTGTGACCTGCTTCCCCAACAAATAAAAAAACTCCCCGAAACGATTTATGCTTTCACGTCACCCTCTGAAGGCTTGAAGTTTGGGCTATTAACCGATTTTCAGCGGGCGTTAGACGAGGAAACCCAAACGCTACAAGACCGTTTCAAACAAGCTTACCGATTGGCCTCTGATTATGTTGTCGATTCGGTTGCCATGCCTTTTATAATCGATGACAGCGTGGGAAACCTAAAGTGGAGTTGTTTTTTATCAAGTGATCCGACCGCTTATTTCAACCCTGACTGCAAGAAATTAGCTGTTGATGCCCGTTGTTCGCCTTTACCCGTTAAGCAAAGCTCTTATACACCTCAAACAGTCGATCAAGCCCGTATCGTTGAATTATTGTCATCCATACCCGCAAATTATGACTATGACGAACGTTTGCCTATAAATGCTGCTGTGCTGGCTGAATTGGAGCATTTGGGCATTCCCTTGTTAGAAAGGCACTGGATAACCAAAAGTAGGACTAAGCTAAACAATGACTTAAAGTGGATACTGAAACAAGTCGAGCAAGGTAGGTCCACTAACAATATCGGTACGCTAATCAATGCAGTTAAAAATATCAAAGCTGTAAAAGGCAAACAACGCAATTCACTTAAGCCTCAAGTTACTGATTACATACTTGAGCCTTTACTTTCAGCAGCAGAAGCGGAAACAAAGCTTAAAGATATTGTCCAAGAATTTTTTACTGACAAATTGACCCGATTTATCAATTTTTCAGCAGGCGCAGGAAAAACTTATACGCTAATCAAATATTTAGATGAACTAAATCCAAATGCCAAAATTTTGTATTTGGTAAAAACCCACCAATTGGCTGATGAAATCACTGAAACCTTTAAAAAAGTGCGGGAAGAACGGTTAAAACAGGCCGAATTTAAAGAGCTTATCAGTCGTAAAAGTCAGATAATTCATGTTATGGGACGAAGTTAACTTTGTGAGAATCCAACCGTAAAAGAAAAATACAATGTAACTGACAAGTCGTTAGCAATCCCCATTCCTTCCGATCAATGCCAGAGAGATTGCCATCTTTACACTAGTTGCGTTTACACACAGCAATTCAACTCCCCCTTCGAGGGTATTCGCGTGATGATGTTCAATGAATATTTTAACCAGCCTTCGCGTTGGTTTAATGGCATAGACGCTGAAGGCAATCCAGGCAAACGACGATGGCAGCCTGATTTTATTATCATTGACGAAAACATTATTGATAAGGATGATGACTGGGATGTTAAATATGGGAGTTTTAAGACATCAATCGACAAAATCATTCATGAGGTTAAATACGGGGAAGATTTAGCGGACACCATCATAAAATACGCTAAAGAGGTCTGTCTTGATGACGTTGAAAATAATCCAGAAGACAAACCGATTGCTTTCATCAACACTGACCAATAAGGCGGATTCAACTCCGAAGTGCAATCGCCCTTACTAGGAAATGAAGAAGGTTAGCTGATATAGTTTCAAGCTTTTTCAATCCGACCAAAGACGAGAAAGCACTTGAAAGACAACAATCAGCTAACGCAAGCGACAAGATACCAGATTGAAATATTATTGAAAGCAGGAAAGAGTCAAAAAGCCATTGCGGAACGGGTCAATGTGTCACCCAGCACGATATGCCGTGAACTGCAACGGAATACAGGCAAGCGGGGATACCGCCCCCGACAGGCACAGTCCAAAGCTGAAACCCGAAGGCGGCTGGCGGCGAAGCCGTTGAAAATGACAATGGCGGCCATTGGTTTGATTGAGGCCAAGATCAAGGGCGACTGGAGCCCCGGGCAGGTGTCGGGCTGGTTAAAACGGGGGCAATGCACAGCGGCCAGCCATGAGCGGATTTATCAGCATATCTGGACGGACAGGCTGGAGGGTGGCTCGCTGTACAAGCATCTTCGGCACAGTGGCAAGAAACGCAAGCAATACGGGTCTAAGGACAAGCGGGGCCAGATCAGGGGCCGTGTCAGTATTGATGGCCGGCCTTGCATGGCCAGTGAAAAAACGCGGCCGGGTGATTGGGGGATAGATACCGTTATCGGCAAAAACCATCAGGGCGCCTTAGTGACGATAGTGGATAGGGTGTCCAAATTCACCTTAATCAAAAAGGTGGCGGGCAAACAGGCCGATATGGTGACGGAAGCCACCCTAACCCTGTTACGGCCTTATTTGGACAAGACGATAACCATCACCGCCGATAACGGCAAGGAGTTTAACCTAAAGGTCACAAGTGCCGGGCATGAAAAAATCAAGGCGGCACTGGATGCGGATGTCTACTTTGCACACCCTTGCCGCTCATGGGGACGCGGCCTGGACGAAAACACCAACGGCCTGATCAGGCAGTACTTTACCAAAGATAGCAGTTTCGCAAACATAACGGATGAGGACATTGTAGCGGTCATGGAAAAACTCAATCATCGCCCCCGAAAAACGCTCAATTATAAAACACCCCATGAAGTCTTTTTTGCTGATACGTTGCTAAAAGCCGCATGATAACTAGGATTGCACTTCGGAGTTGAATCCGCCTTTAATTAAGAAGCATCCCATTTTATATAACATCTAGGTATTTTAATTGGCTCATAGTGGGTTTTGAGGACATGATAAATTGGTAGTCCCGCAATCGGAATGATTTGCAAAAAAGCAAGCGGTTAAAGCAGAGCCTACAAAAGGAGAGCCAAAAGGTCTAAGATTACTACTTTTTGCCCCGATGACCTACTGCCCCCACTGCCACGCCAGCTCCCTTGTCAAAAACGGCCGCCATCCCCGGACAGGGCGGCAAAAATACCGTTGCCAAACCTGTGGCCGCCAGTTTGTCCAGAACCCCAAGAAACAGCGTGTCAGCCTAGGACAGAAAAGCTTGATTGGCCGCCTGTTGCTTGAGCGCATCCCCTTGGCGGGTAT